>JBFXAF010000003.1:0-553868 GCA_050184585.1 Rhizobiaceae bacterium
CGCCGCTGCTCGGCCTGAACGGCAACCAGAACGCGGTGGCCGGCGCGATCAACGGCTTCTTCAACGCCAATGGCGGGATACCCGGCGCGTTCGTCGGGCTGCTGCCGGGCCAGATCAACCAGCTCACCGGCGAGGTTGCGACCGGGGCGATGGGCGGCGGCATGGGCGCCACCAGCCAGTTCCTGAACCTCATCGGCGATGCGGGCTCTGGCGGCGCGGGCGGCACTGGTGGCGATCCGCTGGAGTACACCGCTCAGGAAGCTGTGCGTGCCGACATGGCGCGGTGGAAGACGGGACCGTTGTCGTCGCTCAAGGCTCTCGCTGCCCTGTCGGGCGAAGCGGAAGACGCGGCGGCGAAGGCGGCCGAGACGCTGGCGCTATCCTCGTCGCATGCGGTGGACAACGCGTTCGCCACGCGCTGGCATCTGTGGGGTTCGGCCTATGGCGGCGGCGAGCGGGTCGAGGGCGACGCGACGGTCGTCGGCTCGGCCGATTTGTCGGCCCGCACCTGGGGCCTTGCCTCGGGCATCACACGCAACTTCGACGGCGGCAGGATCGGCCTCGCGCTCGGCGGGGCGGGAACATCCTTCTCGCTCGCCGGCGGGCTGGGCTCGGGCAACGCCACCAGCTTCAATGCGGGCCTCCACGGCACCGGATATTTCGGCGACGGCTACGTCTCGGCCGCGCTCGCCTATGGCTATCACGCCACGCGCACCAGCCGCGCCGTGCCCGGCGACACGCTCTCGGCACGCTTCGGCGCGCAGACTTTCGGGGGCCGGCTCGAAGCCGGCTACCGGTTGAACCTCGGCGGCGTGGCGCTGACCCCGTTCGCGGCCGCCGAAGCCACCGCCTATCGCCTGCCGGGCTACACGGAAACCTCGGCGCTGGGCGGTCCCTTCGCGCTCGCCTACGCCTCGCAGACCGAGACGGCGATCCGCACCGAACTCGGCGCGCGCACGGCCATCACGCTCGGCTCCAACGCCAGGCTGACCGGCCGGGCCGCCTGGGTGTGGAACGCCGACAGCGCCCGCACCGTCACCGCGGCCTTCCAGGCGCTGCCCGGCGCCAGCTTCACCATCAACGGGGCGCAGCCGGCAAGGCATGCCGCGCTGCTCGAGGCCGGCGTCGAGGCCGCCTTCGGCAACGTCACGGCCAAACTCACGGCAACCGGCGAGTTCTCGAGGAACGTGACCAGCTTCGGCGCGCAGGCCAAGGTCGGGTTCAGTTGGTAGGCTGACAGCACGGGCGCGACAAAGTACCGACGCAAGGCGAGGGAAAGCAGCGTCGCCGTCAGCCTGACCCCGCCCCGCTCCCGCCGGATTCGCTGGCCAGTGTCGCATCGCGGCTGGCGGGCGGTATGGTTGATCATTCCTTAACGAAGCGGTCCCTAAGGTCGGCCGGAACGCGACTGGCTGGGATGACGCGCAGCGACCGGACCGGATGGGGAGTGGTGAGCACGCGGGCTTTCGGGCTGGCGTTGCTTCTCTTTGCATCGACCGTGCCGGTCCCCGCGGTGGAGATGGCCGCCGTCGAGGCGCGGCAGGCGCAGAGCCGCGAGGAATTCGACCGCATCGCCCGCGAGGTCTCGCTTTCGGCCGAAAGGCTGGGCCAGCTCGCCGCCGAGATCGCCGCGGTGAAGAAGGACCATGCGACGATCACCGCCTCGCTGATCCAGGCCGCCAAGACCGAGAAGAAGCTCGCCCAGGACGTCGAGGACATCACCGACCGGCTCGATGCGCTCAGGCAGGAGCAAGAGGAAATCCGACGCTCGCTCGCCGCGCGCCGCGACGTGCTGGCCGAAGTGCTCGGCGCGTTGCAGCGCATGGGTCTGAACCCGCCACCGGCGATCCTGGTCACGCCGGAGGATGCGCTGGCCTCCGTGCGCAGCGCCATCCTGCTCGGCGCTGTGGTGCCGGAACTACGCGAGGAGACCGAAATCCTCGTCGCCGACCTCGCCGAGCTCGACCGGGTCGCCGAGGCGATCGAGGCCGAGCGCGCCAAGCTCACCGCCACCGTCGACCTCCAGCTCGCCGAGAAACAGCGCCTGACCCTGCTGCTCGAGGAGAAGAAGGCGCTGCAGGCGCAGTCCGTCGCGGCCTACGAAGCCGAGCAGGCGAGGTCCGAGGAACTCGCCTCCAAGGCCGGCAATCTCAAGGATCTGATCTCGTCGCTGGAGACCGAACTGGCGGCGATCCGAAGCCAGGAGGAGAAGGCGCGCCGCGAGGAGGAAGCGAGAATCCGCCGCGAGGCGGCGCTGCGCGCCATGCCCGTGCCCGAGCAGAACAGCCTCGTCGTCGCGCCGTTCCCGGCCATGAAGGGTCGGCTTTCCCTGCCCGTCGCCGGCAAGTTCGCCGGCCGGTTCGGGCGTTCCGACGATAACGGCGGCGTGATGCACGGCGACACCGTGGCGACACAATCGGGCGCGATCGTCACGGCTCCCTCCGACGGGAGCGTGCTCTATGCCGGACCTTTCCGATCCTACGGGCAACTCTTGATACTGGACGCAGGCGATGGCTATCATGTCGTGCTGGCCGGGATGGGGAGAATCAGCGTCTCGCTGGGCCAGTCCGTGATGGCGGGCGAACCGGTGGGGGCGATGGGGGAGGCCAGGGTGGCGAGCACCGAGGCCTTCGAGGATGGCAACCCAGGCCCGGAGCTCTACATAGAGTTCCGCAAGGACGGAAAACCCGTCGACCCCGATCCCTGGTGGGCGGGTCGCATCTCGGGAAGGACCTGAAATGGTACGCAAGATTTCGCTTCTTTTCGCGGGCGCCCTGATGGGAGCCTCGGCGATGAGCCTCGTCTATGGCTCGCCGGGCTCCACGGCGAACGCGGCCGGTTCCGAGACCTACCGGCAACTGGCGATCTTCGGCGACATCTTCGAGCGCGTGCGCGCCCAGTATGTGACGCCGCCGGAAGAGAAGGACCTGGTCGAGAACGCCATCAACGGCATGCTCACCTCGCTCGACCCGCATTCCTCCTATCTCAACCCCGAGGCGGCGCAGGACATGCGCGTGCAGACCAAGGGCGAGTTCGGCGGCCTCGGAATCGAGGTCACGATGGAAAACGAGTTGGTCAAGGTCATCACCCCGATCGACGACACCCCGGCCGCACGGGCCGGTGTCCGCGCCGGCGACTTCATCGCGCAGATCGACGGAACGGAAGTGCGCGGCATGACGCTGAACGACGCCGTCGAGAAGATGCGCGGTCTCGTCAACACGCCGATCGACCTGACGATCCTGCGCGAAGGCACCGCCGATCCGATCAAGATCACCATCATCCGCGACGTCATCAAGGTGAAGGCGGTGAAGTTCCGCGTCGAGGAGGACGTCGGCTACATGAAGATCACCTCCTTCACGGAGAAGACCTTCGACGACCTCGAGAACGCGATCGACTCGATCAAGGCCCAGGTGCCCACCGACAAGCTTAAGGGCTACGTGCTCGACCTGCGCCTCAACCCCGGCGGCCTGCTCGACCAGGCGGTGAGCGTCTCCGACACCTTCCTCGACCGCGGCGAGATCGTCTCGACGCGCGGCCGCGACCCGAAGGACATCTCGCGCTTCGACTCGCGCCCTGGCGACATGATCGACGGCAAGCCGCTGATCGTGCTGGTCAATGGCGGTTCGGCGAGCGCCTCGGAAATCGTCGCGGGCGCCCTGCAGGACCACCGGCGGGCCACCGTCATCGGCACCCAGTCCTTCGGCAAGGGCTCCGTGCAGACCATCATCCCGCTGGCCGAGAACGGCGCGCTCCGGCTGACCACGGCGCTCTACTACACGCCGGCCGGCAAATCGATCCAGGGCAAGGGCATCACGCCCGACATCAAGATCGACCAGCCGCTGCCTGAGGAACTCCAGGGCAAGGACGTGTCGCGCGGCGAGTCCGACCTGCGCGGCCACATCAAGGGCGCCGACGAGAGCGACGAGGGCTCCGGCTCCGCGGCCTACGTGCCGCCGGATCCGAAGGACGACGTGCAGCTCGGTCTCGCCCTCGATCTGCTGCGCGGCGTGAAGACCGATCCGGCCTTCCCGCCGAGCCCGGAAAAGGCGGTTCTCAACCAGTAGCGTTTTCGCGGCGGGCTCCCGTGCCCGCCGCCCGTGTCCATGCGTTGCTGCCGGGATCGACCAGTCCCGGCAGTTTCGATTCCGGAGGGGACGTGACGACATCCGATTACCTCGCGCGAGGACGCGAACTCGACCGGCCGCTCGGACGCGACCGCGCCCCGACGCGGGCTTCGGCCGGCGGGCGGACGAAAGCCGTTCTTCGCGCCGCGCTGGGGGCTCTGCCCGCGCTGGCGATCGTCGCCGTCTCGACCGCGGTGGCGATGCGCGAGCGACCCTTCCGGGTGCCGGTGACCTCCGTAGTAGAGGAAGTCGCGGCGGCCGACACGCCGGACGCGTCGGATGCGCGAGGCCCGCAGGTCGTCCGGTCACAGCCCGCCGGCGCCGGCGGCCCGGCGATCATCAAGGTGGAGCGCGGCGAAAACCCGCCGTCGGATGGCATCGTCATCAGCGACCCTTCCGCCGTCGGCCAGAACCTGCGCGTCGCGCACCTGCCCGAGAGCGGCCTGGTCGAGGATTCGCCCTACGGGCCGCTGCCCGTGCGCGCCGCCGACGGCCGGCGGCCGATGGATGTCTACGCCCGACCGTGGTCCGGCGCGCGGGGCGCGCGTGTCGCCATCGTGGTCGGTGGCATCGGCGTCTCGCAGACCGGCTCGCAATATGCCGTCGAGGCCCTGCCGGCCGAAGTTACGCTCGCCTTCGCCTCCGGCGGAAACAGCCTGGGCCGCTGGATGCAGAGCGCCCGCCAGCGCGGCCACGAGATCCTGATGCAGGTGCCGCTGGAACCCTTCGACTACCCGAATGTCGACCCCGGCCGCGGCACGCTGACGGTCGATGCCGACGCCGAGGAGAATGTCGACCGACTGCACCAGTCCCTGGCGCGGATCACCAACTACACCGGCGTGCTCAACTACATGGGCGCACGCCTCACGGCCGACGAACGGACGCTCGACCCGGTGATGGCCGAACTCGCCCGGCGCGGGCTTCTCTACCTCGACGACGGATCGTCGGCGCGCAGCCTCGCGCCGGAACTGGCGGCGAGGAACGGCGGCGCCCACGCGATCGCCGACCTCGCCATCGACGGCACACGAGAGCGCGGGGCGATCCTCAAGAAGCTCGACGAGCTGGAGCGCATCGCTCGCGCCAAGGGTACGGCGATCGGCACCGCCTCGGCCTTCGACGTCACCGTCGACGCCGTGTCGGGCTGGATCGCGGAGGCGAAGAAGCGCGGCATCGAGGTGGTGCCGGTCTCGGCCCTCGTCCAGGACCCGGAGCGCAGATAGGGTGCCGAGGAACGCCGTCGACCCGCGGACGCTGCCCTACAGGCCCTGCGTCGGCATCATGGTGCTGAACCGCGACGGCCTCGTCTGGGCCGGCCGTCGCATCGCCGAGACGGATAGCGAGATGGCCGGCACGGACAAGCTCTGGCAGATGCCCCAGGGCGGCATCGACAAGGGCGAGGACCCGCTGCCCGCGGCGCGGCGGGAACTGTTCGAGGAGACGGGCATGAAGACCGTGTCGCTGCTCGCCGAGGCGCCCGGGTGGATCGACTACGACCTGCCGCCCGAAAAGGTCGGCATCGCCTTCAAGGGAAAATTCCGCGGCCAAACGCAGAAGTGGTTCGCCTTCCGCTTCCAGGGCGAGGAGAGCGAGATCGCGATCAACCCCCCTCCGGGAGGGAACGAGCCGGAGTTCGACCGCTGGGCCTGGAAGCCGATGGCGGACCTGCCGGAGTTGATCGTGCCCTTCAAAAAGAAGGTCTATGTCGAGGTCGTGGCGGCGTTCCGGCATCTGGTGGATTGATCGCAGCGGTCGGAGCAAGGCTCCCCTCGAAAGATTTTCCGCGAAGTCGGTCACAAAGGCGCGCTCCGCCCGCTCTATTCATTTCACATCTGATGCCCGTGGCTGCCCTGAACGACTAAAAGTTGCCTATCAGAAGCCGCTCTGCGCGGATTGCCGGACGACGGCACCGGGTGCTTGATGGGACGCCGCTCCTGCCGGAGCGGGTCCAGATGGCTGCGGGAGAGGGACCATGGCCGCGAACAGGCTCGACGAACTCGCACAGCTCGCCGTGGCCGGCGACAGGCGCTCGCTCGAACGGCTGGCCGCCGAACTCAAGGACGATATCTACGGACTTGCGATGAGGATGCTGTCCTATCCCGCCGACGCCGAGGACGCCACGCAGGACATACTGATCAAGGTCATCACGCACCTCAGCCAGTTCCGTGGCGAAAGCTCATTCAGGACCTGGGCCTGGTCGATCGCCACGCGGCACCTGATGAACTTCCGCAAGGGCAGCCGCGAGTCCTTCGTCAGCTTCGACCTCATAGAGAACATGATCCGGGCCGGCGACGATGCCGGTCCCGATACGCATGATGATGCCGAAGCGGCAATCCTGGCCGAGGAAGTGAAGATCGGGTGCACCGGCGCCATGCTGGTCGCGCTCGATCGCGAGCATCGCATCGCCTATGTGCTCGCAGAGATCTTCGACCTGCCAGGCTCGGAAGCGGCGCGCATCCTGTCGATCAGCCCCGCGACCTTCCGCAAGCGGCTGCAACGCGCGCGCGACCGCCTGACCGGTTTCCTCGACTCGGTATGCGGCCTAGCCAATCCCGACCGGCCCTGCCGGTGCAGGCGCCAGATCGGCGTCAACCTCGCCCACGGGGTCATCGACCCCGCGCACCTCCTGTTCGCGACGCATCCGGCGCGATCGAGCCCGATCGCTGCGCCACGCGCGCGGTTGCGTGAAGCCCACGAGATCGAGAACGCGGCCGCGATCTTCCGCACGCATCCTAGCTACGCGGCCCCGGACAAACTCGAAAAGGGCATCCGCGACCTCATCGCTTCGGGAAGATACCGGATGTTCGACGCCTAGCCTGCTCCACCCGGAGGACACCATGACCCGCAGTACCTGGCTCGCAATCGCTGCTACCCTCTACGCCATCTTCGGCCTCGGACTCCTGCTCGTCCCTGCGGCCTTCATGAGCCAGTACGGGGTCTCGCTGGACGGGGGCGGACAGATGATGGCGCGCATCCTCGGCGCTGCACTCACCTCGCTCGCTTTGATGTTCTGGCTCTATCGCGGCGCAACACGGGAGGTGCTGATCTCGGTGCTGATTACCGGCTTGCTCTATAACCTCGTGGACATCGTCGTCGTGTTGAACGCGGTGCTCGCGGGCACGATGAATGCATTCGGATGGTTCCCCGTGGCGCTCCACGTTATGCTCGCCGCGGGATTTGCATATTGCATCGTCGATCGACGCGAAGTGCGCGCGCCAGCATAGGTGAATACGGGACGCGACTGCCCAATCGCGCTCAGTCCTCGCCGAGCGGCTCCACCGTCTGGCCCGTGATCAACTCGCTCGCGATAGGCTTCCCGTCAGCCCGCGGCGATGGCGGACCAATGCAAAGTACGCAGATAGACGTCCAGACCGTCCCGGCTTTCGACCTTATCGCCGACGACCGCCTGTTCGGCGCCTAGCTGGCGATCGGATTCGGCCCGGAAGGCGGCAAATCCGCCGACGCGGAGGTCGTTGCGTCGAACACGGCCTGGCGTCGTTCTCTAAGGAGGCATTCGCCAGGACCGGCCGCGTTCGAGCGCGCCGTCCTGAGCGACGGCGGCAAGGCAAATCATCACCCCGGCGAAAGCGACCACGAGCACCAGGCCCAAGATCGGCAGGCGTTCCACGGTCAGGCCGGTTGCTGGACGATCCCGCAGGCGATGCGGTCACCGGCGTCGCCGCCCGGTTGAGCCGTATGGTCGTCCGGACCGGCATGGATCATCACCGCAGAACCGTCGGCGTCCATCAGCGGCGTCTCGCCCTCGCCGATCGACAGGCGCTCGGTGAAAAACTCGACCTTGAGCAGCCCGTCCTGACCGACATGGACGTTGGGAAAGTCGCCGGCATGCGGCCCGTCCGGCTGGGCGATGCCGTGCTCGCCGTCGCCATAGTGCGGCCCGGCCGACTCGAATCCGCCAGCGGCGTCGCACGCACCCGTCGCATGGACGTGGAAGCCGTGAGGACCGGGCGGGAGGCCGGTCATCTCGACCAGAACGTGCAACACGCCGGACTTCGTCTCGGTGAAGGTGACCGTGCCGCGATCCTGTCCGTCGCGATCCTTCATGGCGGCGAAGGCGCTGGCAGTCTGCGCCGGCTCCTGCGCGTCGGCGGCAAGGCCGAACGAAAACGTCAGCATGGTGGCGGCAAGGGCCGGGATGAGCAACGTCCTCATGGGTATGCCTCCTGTGTTCGAGACTAACCCCCTTCGGACGCATCGGTTGCTCCTCGAAGCCGATTCCCCGCTGGAGCAGCGCCGGCGGGCGATCACAAAGCAGTCAAGACGCGGGCATCCCAACGACACGCCCGCGCCTTGCTCGCGCCCGCTTCGGTTGCGATGATCAGTCCGGTTTCAAAGGTCGGGCTGGGCCAACAAATGCTGCGGCTGGTTCTCGCCGCGATTGTCTGGGCGATCCTGTCGACGGCCGCGCTGGCCGAGCGGCGGGTGGCACTCGTCTTCGGCGCGGACGACTATCGCGCGATCCGCCCGCTTGAGAACGCCGTCAACGACGCCCGTGCGATCGAGCAGGCGCTGGACGCGCTCGGTTTCGAAGTCTTCTCCGAGGCCGACCGTGATCTCAGGCGCATGCGCCGAACGCTGGGCAACCTGGCTGGAGCGCTCGCCGCCTACGAGACCGGCCTCGCGATCGCCCGGCGCCTGGCCGCGCGCGACCCCGGCAATGCCGAATGGCAGCGCGACCTGATCGTCTCGCACTTCAAGCTGGCGCAGGCGGGCGCGGACGCGCGGACGCATCTCGGCAAGGCGCTGGCGATCACGCTCGCAATGGAGCGCAACGGCATCCTCGCGCCCTCCGACGCGTGGATTCCCGGCATGCTGCGCGCGGAAATTGCGAAGCTGGAGCCGATCGCGGCGGAGTAACGGGCCGGCCTTCAGAGCGCGGCTTCGAGCGTCGAAAGGTGCGCGAGGTGCGTCTCGGCCTTGGTGCGGGTGGCGTCGTCCTTGGCGTCGGCCACGTCTTCCTTCGCATCCTGGATGCGTTTGGCCAGATCGGCGCGGTCGATGTCGGCGACGCTGGTGGCGGACTCCGCCAGCAGCGTGCAGCCGGACGGCAGGATGTCGGCGAAGCCGCCGAACACCACATAGCGCTGCTCGGCGCCCGATGCCGGCTTCACGGTGACGACGCCCGGCTTGATGGTCGTCATCACCGGAGCATGGTTGGCCATCACCGTCATCTCGCCTTCGGCGCCGGGGATGACGACGGACTCGACCTCCTCGGAGACGAGGAGGCGCTCGGGCGAGACGAGTTCGAATTTGAAGGATGCCATGTGCTCAGGGCAGTAGGGCATTAAGGCAGTAAGGCAGTAGGGGAAGGTTCCCCGTCGCGCTCGGCTGCCGTGCTCCCTAGACCGCTCTCCCTATTGCCTTACTGCCTTATTGCCCTACTGCCTTTGTCTCAGGCGGCTTCCGCGGCGAGGCGCTGCGCCTTCTCGACCGCTTCCTCGATGGTGCCGACCATGTAGAAGGCGGCTTCCGGGAGGTGGTCGTACTCGCCGCCGACGAGCCCCTTGAAGCCCTTGATGGTGTCGGCGAGGTCGACCAGCTTGCCCGGCGCGCCGGTGAAGACTTCGGCCACGAAGAAGGGCTGCGACAGGAAGCGCTCAACCTTGCGGGCGCGGGCGACGGTGAGCTTGTCCTCTTCCGACAGCTCGTCCATGCCCAGGATGGCGATGATGTCCTGCAGCGACTTGTAGCGCTGCAGCGTCTGCTGCACCTGGCGCGCCACCTGGTAGTGCTCCTCGCCGACGACCTGCGGGTCGAGCATGCGCGACGTGGAATCGAGCGGATCTACGGCCGGATAGATGCCCTTCTCGGCGATCGATCGCGACAGCGTCGTGGTCGCGTCGAGGTGGGCGAAGGACGTGGCGGGCGCCGGGTCGGTCAGATCGTCGGCCGGCACGTAGATGGCCTGCACCGAGGTGATCGAGCCCTTGGTCGTGGTGGTGATGCGCTCCTGCAGCGCGCCCATGTCGGTGGCGAGCGTCGGCTGGTAGCCCACGGCCGAGGGAATGCGGCCGAGCAGCGCCGACACTTCCGAGCCCGCCTGGGTGAAGCGGAAGATGTTGTCGACGAAGAACAGCACGTCCTGGCCCTGATCGCGGAAATACTCGGCGACGGTCAGGCCGGTGAGGCCGACGCGGGCGCGCGCGCCCGGCGGCTCGTTCATCTGGCCGTAGACGAGCGCGGCCTTGGAGCCCTCGCCGCCGCCCTTCTTGTTGACGCCGGATTCGATGAACTCGTGATAGAGATCGTTGCCCTCGCGCGTGCGCTCGCCGACACCTGCGAACACGGAATAGCCGCCGTGGGCCTTGGCGATGTTGTTGATCAACTCCTGGATGAGCACCGTCTTGCCGACGCCCGCGCCGCCGAACAGGCCGATCTTGCCGCCCTTGGCGTAGGGGGCCAGCAGATCGATGACCTTGATGCCGGTGATGAGGATCTGCGCCTCGGTGGACTGGTCGACATAGGAGGGCGCCGGGGCGTGGATCGGGCGCATCTCGGTGGCCTTAACCGGGCCCGCCTCGTCGACGGGATCGCCGATGACGTTGATGATGCGGCCCAGCATCTGCGGCCCGACCGGCACCAGGATCGGCTGGCCGGTGTCGACCACGCCCTGGCCGCGAACCAGACCCTCGGTCGAGTCCATGGCGATGGTGCGCACCGTGTTCTCGCCAAGGTGCTGGGCGACCTCGAGCACCAGCCGGTTGCCGCGGTTATCGGTCTCCAGCGCGTTCAGGATCGCCGGCAGATGACCGTCGAACTGCACGTCGACGACGGCGCCGATGACCTGCCGGACCTTGCCGGCCGCACCCTTGGCCAGCTTGAACGGGGCCGGCGCCTTCGGGGCGGCTGCGGACTTCGCCGCGGGCTTTGCCGCCGCTGCCTTCTTCGCGGGAGCCGCCGCCTTCGCTGGGGCCGCACTCTTCGGGGTCGCTGCTTTCGCCATCGTCTCTACCTTCCTGTCGTCCGTTTGCCGCTTCCGCATCCCTTCGGGGGAGCGCGCGGTCAGAGCGCCTCGGCGCCCGAAATGATCTCGATCAGTTCCTTGGTGATCTGCGCCTGCCGCTGCCGGTTGTACGTGATCGACAGCCGGTTGATCATGTCGCCTGCGTTGCGCGTCGCATTGTCCATCGCCGTCATCTTGGCGCCCATCTCGCCAGCCGCGTTCTCGAGCAACGCACGGAACACCTGGACAGCGATGTTGCGCGGGATCAGGTCGGACAGGATTTCGCCGGGCTCCGGCTCGTACTCGTACACCGCCGTCGCGCCGCCATTCGACGCCGCCTCCGTCGCCGCCGCCGCCGCCGGGATGATCTGCTGCGCCGTCGGGATCTGCGAGATCACCGACTTGAAGCGCGAGTAGAACAGCGTCGCCACGTCGAACTGGCCGTCGTTGAAGAGCGCGATGACCTTTCTGGCGATGGCGTCGGCGTTGACGAAGCCGAGCTGCTTGACCTCGCGCAGGTCGACCCTGTCGATGATCATCGAGCCGAAGTCACGGCGAAGGATATCGAACCCCTTCTTGCCGACGCAGATGATCTTCACCGTCTTGCCGGCAGCGAGCAGGCCACGGATGTGCTCGCGCGCGAGCCGCGCGATCTGGCTGTTGAAGCCGCCGCAAAGACCACGTTCCGCCGTGCACACGACGATGAGGTGCGTCTGGTCGCGGCCCGTTCCCGTCATCAGCGCCGGCGCATCGCCGCCACCGCCGACCGCCTGGCTGATATTGGCCAGAACCGAACCCATGCGCTCCGAATAGGGACGCGCGGCCTCGGCGGCCTCCTGCGCGCGACGCAGCTTCGCCGCGGCGACCATCTGCATCGCCTTGGTGATCTTCTGTGTCGCCTTAACCGAGGCGATGCGGTTCCTGAGGTCCTTGAGCGAAGGCATCCGCCGCTTCCGTCAGCTTCAGGCGAAGGTCTTGGCGAAGGCGTCGATCTCGGCCCTCAGCTTGCCGCGCAGATCGTCCGACAACGCCTTCTCGGCGCGGATCGCGTCGAGCACGGCCTTGCCTTCCGAGCGCATGTGGGCGAGCAGCCCCTGCTCGAACTTGGAAACCTGCGGGACGGTCAGCTTGTCGAGATAGCCGTTGACGCCGGCGAAGATGACGGCGACCTGCTCTTCCGTCTTGAGCGGCGAGAACTGCTGCTGCTTCAGGAGTTCCGTCAGGCGCGCACCGCGATTGAGCAGGCGCTGCGTCGATGCGTCGAGATCGGAGCCGAACTGGGCGAAGGCGGCCATCTCGCGGTACTGGGCGAGCTCGCCCTTGATCGAGCCTGCGACCTGCTTCATCGCCTTGACCTGGGCGGCCGAACCGACGCGCGACACCGACAGGCCGACGTTCACGGCCGGCCGGATGCCCTGGAAGAACAGGTTCGTCTCCAGGAATATCTGGCCGTCCGTGATCGAGATCACGTTGGTCGGAATGTAGGCCGACACGTCGTTCGCCTGCGTCTCGATGATCGGCAGGGCGGTCAGCGAGCCGGCGCCCATGTCGTCGTTCATCTTGGCTGCGCGCTCGAGCAGGCGCGAATGCAGGTAGAAGACGTCGCCCGGATAGGCTTCGCGGCCCGGCGGGCGGCGCAGCAGCAGCGACATCTGCCGGTAGGCGACGGCCTGCTTCGAAAGGTCGTCATAGGAGATGAGGGCGTGCATACCGTTGTCGCGGAAATACTCGCCCATCGTGCAGCCGGCGAACGGCGCGAGGAACTGCATCGGCGCCGGGTCGGACGCGGTGGCGGCGACGATGATCGAGTATTCGAGCGCGCCGCGCTCTTCCAGCACCTTGACGAACTGCGCCACGGTCGAGCGCTTCTGCCCGACGGCCACGTAGACGCAATAGAGCTTCTCCTTTTCGGGGCCGCTCTGGTGGATCGCCTTCTGGTTGAGGATGGTGTCGAGAATGACGGCGGTCTTGCCGGTCTGGCGGTCGCCGATGACCAGCTCGCGCTGGCCGCGGCCGATCGGGATCAGCGCGTCGATCGCCTTGAGGCCGGTCGACATCGGCTCGTGCACGGACTTTCGCGGGATGATGCCCGGCGCCTTGACGTCGACCTGCTTGCGCTCGACCGCCTTGATCGGGCCCTTGCCGTCGATCGGGTTGCCGAGCGCGTCGACGACGCGTCCGAGCAGGCCGGGGCCGACCGGCACGTCGACGATCGCGCCGGTGCGCTTGACCGTGTCGCCTTCCTTGATGTCGCGGTCGTTGCCGAAGATGACGATGCCGACATTGTCGGTCTCAAGGTTCAACGCCATGCCGCGGATGCCGCCGGGGAACTCGACCATCTCGCCGGCCTGGACGTTGTCAAGGCCGTAGACGCGCGCGATGCCGTCGCCGACCGACAGAACCTGGCCGACTTCGGAAACCTGGGCCTCCTTGCCGAAATTCTTGATCTGATCCTTGAGGATCGCGGAAATCTCTGCGGCGCGGATGTCCATCAGCCGACCTCTTTCAATGCGAGCTTGAGCGAATCGAGTTTGGTTTTGAGCGAAGTGTCTATCTGGCGCGAGCCCATCTTCACGACGAGACCGCCGAGGAGCGAGGGATCGACGGTAAGCTGGATCGAGACGTCCTTGCCGGCGACGCCCTTGAGGGCGGTCTTGAGCTCGGACTGCTGCGCCGCGGTCAGCGCATGGGCGGAAACGACCTCGGCGGCGGTCTCGCCGCGGTGCCCGGCGGCCAGCCGGCGGAACACGGCGATGATGCCCGGAACCGCGAACAGGCGCCGGTTCCTGGCGACGACCCGCAGGAGGTTGCCCACGAGGCCGCCGATCCTGGCCTTGTCGGCGACGGCCGAAATGGCCTTGAGCTGATCATCGGCGGAGAACACCGGACTGGAGATCAGCCGCTTGAGATCGTCGCTGCCGGCCAGAAGCGCCTCGAAACGCCCCAGATCCTTCTCGACCGAGTCAAGCGACTTGGCGTCCCGGGCCAGCTCGAACAGCGAGCCAGCATAGCGCTCGGCAACGGCGGAGATGGGCGGTGCGGACTGTGCCAAGGGCCGTCGTCTCTCTCGTCTCGGGCAGGTATCGAGACTGTCGGCGCGGGTCAGGGCGACCCTGGCTAAATCTCTGACCTGATTGAAAATTTCGACGCCGGGGAAAACAGTAGCGGCCTCCCCCGGCCAGAAGTCGCCTGCCGTCTAGCACAGGCTTGCGGGCACCGCAACACGTTGGCGGACAAGCCTTTCATACACATTTGTCGCAGCCCCTCCCGACCGCGCCGAGGGTTGCGCGAGGGGCTAGGCGATGAAGCCGAAGGCAAACGCCAGCGGCAGTCCGGCGAGCACAAGTTCCAGCACCAGCGAGACCCAGTTGTAGACCGTGTTGCCCCGATCCGAGAGCATCGAGACGAGCCGGCCGAACGCGGTGAACAGCCATGAGAAGCCGAGCGCCATGTAGAGGAAAGGCTGGGCGAACAAGATGCATGTGAGCCCGACGCCGAGATAGAAGCCGGACATGGTGGAGCGGGCCTCGGCCACGGCCTCGGGATGCGCCTCCGTGGGCTGCAATCTCAGGATGCGGAGCGCGACGCGCGGCAGGAACAGGAAAACGAGGCCGAACAGCACTGTCGCGGCTGCCGAGCCCCAGGCCAGCCACTCGCCCTGCGTGAACGGCCAAGGAAAGGAGAATTCCATCGTTGCCACCGGATCGAATCTTCGCTGCGCCACGCTATCGAATCGCTGCGGTCCTGTCGCCTGGCCCCGCCGCGCCGACGGCTACAGAAAACTCTGAGGGTCGATGTCGACCTGAACCCTGACCGAGCCGCGCGGCTTCGGCCCGTCGGCGAGCAGCGCGCGGACAAAGCCCTGGATGTCGGACTTGCGCTCGCCATGGACCAGCAGGCGGAAGCGGTGGCGGCCGGCGACCAGCGCCAGCGGGGCCTCGGCCGGCCCCAGCACATGGATGTCGGTCGCCTGTGGGGCGGCGCGGCGCAGTTCACGGGCGTGGCCCTCGGCCTCCGCACGCGTGGCCGCGCTGACCACGATGCCGGCGAGTCGGCCGAATGGCGGCAGGTGCGTGCGCTCCCTTTCCGCTGTCTCGCGTTCGTAGAAGCTATCCGCGTCACCCGAAACGATCGCCCGCATGACGGGATGGTCAGGCTGATAGGTCTGGATAAGGCCGAGGCTCTTGCGGCCCGTGCGGCCTGCCCGGCCGGTCACCTGCGACAGGAGCTGGAAGGTGCGTTCGGCGGCGCGCGGATCGCCATTGGCCAGCCCGAGGTCCGCATCGACGACGCCGACAAGCGTGATGCCCGGGAAATTGTGGCCCTTGGCGACGAGCTGGGTGCCGATGACGATGTCGGCCTCGCCCTTGGCGATCGCCTCCAGCTCCAGTCTCAGCCGCTTCACCCCGCCGAGCAGATCGGAGGAAAGCATGATCGTGCGCGCGTCGGGGAAGTGGTGCACGACCTCCTCGGCGATGCGCTCGATTCCCGGTCCGCAGGCGACCAGATGATCCAGCGCGCCACAGGAGGGGCACGCTTCCGGGCGCGGTTCATGGTGGCCACAATGATGGCAGAGAAGCTGCCCGCGGAAACGGTGCTCCACCAGCCAACTCGAACAGTCGGGGCATTCGAAACGATGGCCGCAGACACGGCAGAGCGTCAGCGGCGCGTAGCCGCGACGGTTGAGGAAGAGCAGCGCCTGCTCGCCTTTCGCGACCGTCCCCGCGATCGCCTCCAGGGTCACCGGCGAGAGGAAACCGCCGCGCACCGGCGGACTGCGGCGCATGTCGACGGCCTTCAGTGTCGGCAGGGCCGCCTCGGCGAACCGCGCATGCAGGCGGATGCGCCCGTAGCGGCCCTGTTCGGCGTTGACGCGGCTCTCGATCGACGGCGTCGCCGAGGCGAGGACGACGGGAAACTTCCCGATCGAGCCGCGAACCACGGCCATGTCGCGCGCGGAGTAAAAGACGCGGTCTTCCTGCTTGAACGCCGGGTCGTGCTCCTCGTCGATGACGATGAGGCCGAGTTCGCGAAACGGCAGGAAGAGGGCCGAGCGCGCTCCGGCGACGACGCGCACCTGACCCTCCGCCACCTGTCGCCAGACACGTTCCCGCATCCTGGGGGGGAGGTCGGAATGCCATTCGGCCGGTTTCGCGCCGAAACGGTCTTGGAAGCGTTCGAGGAAGGCTTGGGTCAGAGCGATCTCCGGCAGCAGGATCAGCACCTGCCTGCCCTGCCGGACCGCCTCGGCGACGGCCTCGAAATAGACCTCGGTCTTGCCCGAACCGGTGACGCCGTCGATCAGCGTGACCCCAAATCCTCCTTGCCCGACTGCCTTCCGCAGTTCCGCGGCGGCGACGGCCTGGTCGCCGGTGAGTTCGGTCTCGGCATAGGTCGGATCGGGCGGGGCCACGACCGGGCGGCGTGGGATCAGCGTCGGCTCGAACACGCCCTGCGCGGACAGACCGTCGATGACTGTCGATGAGACGCCGGCGGCGTGCGCGAGCCCGCTGCGCGTCCAGGCCATGCCGTCGGCGGTCAGCTCCAGCACCTTGCGCCGGGCGTCGGTCAGGCGGTCCGGCTGACCGCCTGCCCAGCGCAGTCCGGCGACCGGCGGCTCGGGATCGAAGGCTTCCGGCGCTCGCAAAAGCATGCGGGCGACAATGCCGGGTGCGGCCAGCGTATAGGCCGCGACCCAGTCGACGAAACGACGCGTCTCGGCCCCGATGGGCGGGCAGTCGAAGACCTGGCTGACCGGCCGGAGTTTCCGCGGATCGATCGCGTCCGCCGCGCCATCCCAGACAATTCCGGCCACCTCGCGCGGGCCGAGCGGCACGCGCACGATCGAGCCCGGCGCCAGCCGCATGCCTTCCGGCACCGCGTAGCTGTAGGCGCGCTCGGCCGGCATCGGCACGAGCACCGGCACGGCTTCGGGATAGGACGATTCGCGCGGCATCCCCCGTGACCTATCTCCCAACTTGGTCTAGAGCAAAGGCCACGAAAACGACGGTCGCCCAAGTGCCGCCGTGAGACCAGTCTGGGAGACGCCCCGATGAAATTCTTCGTCGACACCGCCGATGTGAAGGAAATCCGCGAACTCAACGATCTCGGCCTTGTGGACGGCGTCACCACCAATCCTTCGCTGATCCTCAAGTCCGGCGGCAACATCGCCGATGTGACGAAGGAGATCTGCTCGATCGTCGACGGTCCCGTTTCCGCCGAGGTCGTCGCGACGGAGTACAAGGAGATGATGCGCGAGGCGAAGGTGCTGGCGAAGATCGCCGACAACGTCTGCATCAAGGTTCCCCTGACGCTCGACGGACTGAAGGCCTGCAAGGCGATCCGCTCGGACGGTCGGCAGGTGAACGTGACCCTGTGCTTCTCCGCCAACCAGGCGCTGTTGGCCGCCAAGGCCGGGGCGACCTTCATCTCTCCCTTCGTCGGTCGTATCGACGACACCGGCGCCGATGGCATGGAACTGATCGCCGAGATCAAGCAGATCTACGACAATTACGGCTTCCCGACCGAAATCCTGACCGCCTCGGTCCGTACGGTGAACCACGTCAAGCAGGCCGCCCTTATAGGGGCGCACGTCATCACCGCTCCGCCGGCGACCCTGAGAGCCCTGGTGAAGCACCCGCTGACCGACAAGGGGCTCGAGTCTTTCCTCGCCGACTGGGCGAAGACCGGCCAGAAGATCGGCTGAGCGCGATGCCCGTCGACGCCGCCGGCCTCGCGGCGGAGGTGCTGGCCTGCCTCGATGGCGCGAGGCAGGTCGAACCGTTCACGGCGCGGCTGCCGGATCTGTCCAAGGCCGACGCCTACCGGGTGACCGCCGAACTCCGGCGCCTTCGTTCGGCGCGCGGCGAGCGACCCGCCGGCCGCAAGATCGGTTTCACCAATCGCGGCATCTGGGCCGAGTACGGCGTCTACGAGCCGATCTGGGGCGACATGTACGACACGACGGTGGCCGATGTCGCGCCCGGCGCCACCTTCAAGGTGTCGCATTTGTCCGAACCGCGCATCGAACCCGAGATCGTGTTCGGCACCGCCGAAGATCTCGTGCCGGGCCTTTCGATCGAGGAACTGCTGGAGCGGATAGACTGGGTCGCGCACGGCTTCGAGATCGTGCAGTCGATCTTTCCCAGCTGGCGGTTCGCCGTGGCGGACTGCATCGCCGGTGGCGGGCTGCACGGCCGCCTCGCCGTCGGACCGAGGATCGAGCTCGACCGATCGCTTCGGCGGGAGATGTTCGCCGCGCTGCCCGTGCTCTCGATCGCGCTGTCGCGGAACGGCGAAGTCGTCGATCGCGGCGTGGGCGCCAACGTGCTCGACGGGCCGCCGCAGGCGCTCGGCCATCTCGTCGAGGTGCTTGCCGGCGACGCCGACAATCCGCCGGTGAAGGCAGGCGAGATGGTGACGACGGGGACGCTGACCCGCGCTTTCCCGGTGTTCGCCGGCGAGCGCTGGTCGACGGAGATCGACGGGCTGCCTCTGGCCGGTCTCGATGTGACGCTGGCCTGAAGGCTTCAGCCGAAGACCGCATCGGGGTCTGCGCGCAAACTCTCCACGGTGTGCCGCTGGAGACGCACGGTGACGACCGCCGGATCACCTTCCAGCGCCTCGGGCGGAATTGGCCGGCCGACCCTGATGGCGAATGGGGCGCGTTTCTTGTTGAGGAACTCGTGGAAGACCGTGATGTCGCGCAGATCCGTCGAAACGCGGGACAGCAGGTAGAACAGCGACGAGTTGCGGGCCCGGATGTCCATCGGAACGATCGGCACGCCGTAGCGCCGGGCGAGCGTCACGGCGGAAACCTGCCAGGGCCGTTCCGTGAGCACGCCATTTTGGCGAAAGGCGATGCGGCCGGACGGGAAAAGCACGACGGCGCGGCCGGCATCGAACGCGCGGGCGGTGGCTTCGAGCGTGGCGCGGCTCTTGGCGTATGATTTCTCGCCCGAGCGCCACTCGACCGGGATGAGCAGATCGCCGAGGCCGGGGGCCGCGCGGATCGCGTCGCGGTTGGCGAAGATGGCCATATCCGGCCGAACGGTCTTGAGCGCGTCGAACACGGCTACGCCGTCGGCGATGCCGGTCGGATGACTGGGCGTCAGGATGAAACCACCGCTCGCCGGGACGTAGTCGAGGCCCTCGACGGTCAGTTTGAGATCAAGCATGCGGCTGAGGCAGGACATCGCATCGGCCCCCGGCAGCGGGGCTATCGCCTCGGCCATCCTGATCGCCGAGCGATAGTGCAGAAGCGCCATCAGCAGGGGACGCGCAAGCGGCCACCATGCGTGTGAGGAGAGCCCCACCGAGCGTTCGTCGATCAGGATGTCGACGAGTTCCCTGGCTGGCCGCGCCTTGCGTGCGAGCCCGTACCGGGAGGATGGCGCCGATGCGGCGACAGGCGAACTCACGCGAGCAAGGACCCTTCCGGGTCCGATATGCCGGCCGACAAGCGCGGATCGTCTGCTGGACAGGGCATGGCACGGCTGCCGGTTGCGGTGACTGTCCCTAAAGCGTCCCGGCCGCCGAAAGTTCCTGCGCGACGGAAAGCCGGATGAGTTCCGCCAGCTCCCGGGCGGCGCGGTCCTCCGCGTCGATCTGGGCGCGCAGCGCGGCGAATTCCTGGCGCGGAACGTCGTAGGAGGATGTGATTTCCCTGGTCCCCTCGGACACCTTCGCGTCGGTCTTCAGGTCGGTGACGACGTATCGCGCCCGCATCGTCACGGTGGCGGCCGACGGCTCGTACTCGTCCGCGACCTGCAGCCGGGCGGCGGTGCCGACGCCGGCGCTGACGGTGAGGGTCATGGAATAGCGGGCCGAGGCCGGCTCGCCGCGCCCGCCGCCGAACAGGAAGATCAGGTGGTTGCGAACCTGCTGGGCGTAGCGCGTGGCGACCGGCTTGATGGCGATGGACGAGAGCGCCTCGGGCGTCGAGACACCGCCGGCGGCCAGCGGGGCGCTCGAATAGAGCGGCCGAACCGTGCAGGCCGGCAGCACGACGGAGGCCGCGACGAGCAGCGTCGCGACCAGCGCAGCGCGGTTCCCGGGCCGGACCCTCGTTTCAGGCAACGACATTCACGATCCTCTGCGGAACGACGATGACCTTTTTCGGGCTCTTGCCATCGAGCGCCTTCTGCACCGATTCGAGGGCGAGCGCCGCCTTCTCGACGGCAGCTTGGTCCGCGTCGCGGGCAATCGTCAAGTCGCCGCGCTTCTTGCCGTTCACCTGGACCGGATAGACGACGTCGTTGTCGACGGTGAGAGCCGCGTCGAAGGTCGGCCAGGGCTGCTCGGCGACCAGCCCATTGCCGCCGAGCGCGACCCAGCATTCCTCGGCAAGATGCGGCATCATCGGCCCGATCATCTGGACGACGAACTGCAGCGCCTCGCGCACCGCGCCCCTGGTGACGAGGTCGGCCCTGCCCTCGGCCACGGGAATGGCGTGGGGCTGGATCGCGTTGACCAGTTCGTAGACGCGCGCCACCGCCTTGTTGAAGGACAGCCTGCCGATATCCTCGCCGACCGACTTCACGGATCGGTGCGCCACCTTGGACAGCGCCGCGGCGTCACCCTCCCGCGCGGCCGCGCCCGATACGCCCTTCAGCTCCGGCGCCATCTCGGACACCAGCCGCCAGATGCGCTGCACGAAGCGATGCGCGCCTTCGACGCCGGCCTCGGTCCAGATCACGTCGCGGTCGGGCGGCGAATCCGACAGCATGAACCAGCGCGCCGTATCGGCGCCGTAGCTGGCGATGATGTCGTCGGGGTCGACCACGTTCTTCTTCGACTTCGACATCTTCTCGATCGGGCCGATCTCGACCGGCGTGCCGTCGAAGGCGAGGCTGGCGCGGCGTCCGCCGTCGACCTCCTCGATCTTCACCTCGGCCGGCGTGACGAACCCCGCTGGCCCGCGATAGGTCTCGTGGACCACCATGCCCTGCGTGAACAGGCCCTCGAACGGCTCCTCGACGGCGTTCAAGTGCCCGGTCCGCTTCATCGCGCGGGCAAAGAAGCGCGAATAGAGCAGGTGCAGGATCGCATGCTCGATGCCGCCGATATACTGGTGAACCGGCAGCCAACCCGCCGGGCCGTCGACGTCCTTCAGCGTGGTCGGCGCGGCCTCGTTCCACGGATCGGTGAAGCGCGCGAAATACCAGGACGAGTCCACGAACGTGTCCATCGTGTCGGTGTCGCGCCGCGCCGCCTTGCCGCATCGCGGACAGTCGGCGTGCTTCCAGGTCGGGTGATGGTCGAGCGGGTTGCCGGGCCTGTCGAAGCTGACGTCGATCGGCAGCTCGACCGGGAGGGACGCGTCCGGCACCGGCACGGCGCCGCAATCGTCGCAGTGGATGACCGGGATCGGGCAACCCCAGTAGCGCTGGCGCGAGATCAGCCAGTCGCGCAGACGGAACTGCACCTTGCGCTCGCCCTGCGGCCGGCCATCAAGCATCGTCCCTTCGAGCCGAACAGCCACGGCTTCCCACGCATCCTCCCACGGCATGCCGTCGAGGAACTGCGAGTTGACCATCGTGCCGGGTCCGACATAGGCCGACTCGGTGATCTGGAACGCCGCCGGGTCCGTGTCCGGCGGCAGCACGACGGGCGTCACCGGAAGGCCGTATTTGTTGGCAAAGTCGAGATCGCGCTGGTCGTGGCCCGGACAGCCGAAGATGGCTCCGGTCCCGTATCCCATCAGAACGAAGTTGGCGACGAAGACACGCAGGGTGCGGTCGGGGTCGAGCACATGGCGGACCCGAACGCCGGTATCGTAGCCCTTCTTCTCGCCAGCCTCGATCGCGGCCTCGGACGTGCCTGAATGGCGGCACTCCTCGATGAAGTCGGCAAGCGCCGGATCGGACTGCGCCAGTCTCGACGCCAGCGGATGGTCCGGCGCGATCGCCATGAAGCTCGCGCCGAAAAGCGTGTCGATGCGCGTCGAGAAGCATGTCAGCTCGGTCTCGCCGGCGGTGGCGGGCGAAGGCTCGATCGCGAAGCGGACCATCATGCCCTCGGACCGGCCAATCCAGTTCGACTGCATCAGCTTGACCTTGTCGGGCCAGCGGTCGAGCGTATCGAGCCCGTCGAGGAGTTCCTGACTCATCGAGGTGATCTTGAAGAACCACTGCGTCAGGTCGCGCTGCTCGACCGGCGCGCCCGAGCGCCAGCCCTTGCCGTCGATCACCTGCTCGTTGGCGAGCACGGTCATGTCGACCGGGTCCCAGTTGACCTTGGCGGAGCGGCGCTCCGCCAGACCGGCGCGCCAGAAGTCGAGGAACATCTTCTGCTGGTGCTTGTAGTAGGAGGGGTCGCAGGTCGCGATCTCGCGCGCCCAGTCGAGCGACAGGCCCATCGTCTTCAGCTGGGCCTTCATCGCCTCGATGTTCTGGTAGGTCCACGAGCGCGGGTTGACGCGATTGTCGCGCGCGGCGTTCTCGGCGGGAAGGCCGAACGCGTCCCACCCCATCGGATGCAGGACGTTGTGGCCCATGGCGCGGCGCCAGCGGGCGACGACGTCGCCCATCGTGTAGTTGCGCACATGGCCCATGTGGATGCGCCCAGACGGATAGGGGAACATCTCAAGCACATAGTATTTCGGACGCGCATCGTCGTTCCGCGTCTCGAAGAGCCTTGCGGCGTCCCACGCCTTCTGCCAGCGGGGCTCTGCGGCGCGCGGATTGTATCGTTCGGTTGCCATGACCGTGATTTCGTTTCAGAAGCCGGGACGGAAACTGCCGGGTGTTCATCACAAGGCGACGGAGGCGTCAACTGCGGGCGACGCGGAAACAGGCATGGCGCAGGCGATCGACGGGCTGGCGGAGGTGAAGGCGAGGATCGCCCGCGCGGAGGCCAATGCGGGCCGCGACGCCGGCTCGGTGACGCTCGTCGCGGTCACCAAGACCTTCGATGCCGAGGACGTTCGACCGGTGCTCGACGCCGGCCACCGCGTCTTCGGCGAGAACCGCGTTCAGGAAGCCGAAGCGAAGTGGCCGGCGCTGACGGCGGACTTTCCCGACCTGGAGCTTCGCCTGATCGGCCCGCTGCAATCCAACAAGGCGAGGAGCGCGGTGGCGCTCTTCGACGTCATCGAGACGGTCGACCGCGAGAAGATCGCCGCCGAACTGGCGAAGGAGATCACGCGGCAGGGCCACGGGCCGCGGCTCTATGTCCAGGTCAACACCGGTTCCGAGCCGCAGAAGGCAGGCATCGAGCCAACGGAGGCGGTTGCGTTCGTCGAGCGGTGCCGCCGCGTGCACGGGCTGGCGATCGAGGGACTGATGGCGATCCCGCCCTTCGACGACAATCCCGGCCCGCATTTCGCGCTGCTGGCCAGGCTGGCCAAGGAGGCCGGCGTGACGAAGCTCTCGATGGGCATGTCCGGAGACTACGAGATCGCGGTCGCCTTCGGCGCGACCAGCGTGAGGGTGGGCAGCGCGATCTTCGGGTCGCGATAGGGCGATGGCCTGGCTTGTCGCCTCGGCCAGGCCGCCATGAGCGCCGTCCGGTCCGCGCCTGTCCCCGCCCCGCCGGCAGGCATTGGGCGGCATTCGTTCCGATACCCCTCACCTTCCGGCAGTTCTTCGACATCCGCCGCGGATGCCGGCCACAAGGGGTCAAGGCCGAGGGGGAGGCGCGTCCTCCTCCTGCTCTTCGACCGGCGGCACATCGTTGGACGGCGGCGCGCCCGCGGCAATCAGGGCAAGGACCTTCGCGACCCTCTCTTCCGCAGCCCGCAGATTGTCGAGCCAGCGTTCGTTCGTCGGGTCGGTCTGAGAGAGTTGCGCGCGGACGGAGACCTCGTTCCTGTACTCGGTCAACGCCGCGGCGAAATCGCCGGCCTTCTCGTAGGCGCTGCCCAGCCGGCTGTAGCAAGGCCCGAGAAACACCAGCCAGCTCGTGTTCGTCGGATCGGTGGCACGCAGCGCCGCGACCATGGCGACGGCCTCCGTGTACGCCTCGACCGCGGCGTGGAAATCCTCCTCGGGAAAGAAACCCCCGGCCTCCCAGCGCCGGATGAGGATGTCACCCCGCCCGCGCCGCGCGCTGGCGAGGTTCGATGCGACGACCGCGTTGTTCGGGACCTTTTCATGCAGCGCATCGAGGATCTCGACGGCCGTCGAATAGTTCTCCAGCGCCCCGTCGAGGTTCGACGGCCTCTGCCACTGCAGCGAATTGCCGATCTTCACATAGGTCGCCGCGACATAGGCCTGGTACCCGGGATCGCTTTCGTCGAGCGAGGCCGCAAGACGGGCGATCCCGAGCGCGATCCTGAATTCGTCCAGCGATGCCGGATAGCGGTTCTGGATCTGACGGCCCTCGCCGATCTTGTTGTGTGCGAAGGCCAGATCGAACTGCCGGTCGGCGCGTTCGGGCTGTTCCGCCGCGAGACCCTGGGCATAAGCCTGCGCCTTCTGGTACTGCGCGATTGCCTCGTCCTTCTGCTGCTCGCTCGGCCGGGTCGACAGCATCGCATCGCCGATGCGGAATGCGCTCGAGAAGACGAGCCGGCGCCACTCCTTGCGGCTCGAGTCGATCGCCACCAGGCGATCGGCCAGGGCCGCGGCGTTCTCCGCCCGCTTCAGCGCCTCGCTGGTGGCGCCGGCGCCGGTCAGCGCGTCGGCGAAGGCGATCTGCATGTTGGCGGCCAGGGACATCAGCTCCGGAGCCTCGCCGGTGATGGACAGCGTCGGTTCGGCGATCGCCGCCAGCAGGTCGCGCTCGGCGCTCACTGAAATCCTGCTGTGATTCTGTGCGTCGCGCACCGCATCGATGGCCCCGCGAATGGTTTCCACGGCCAGTTCGGACGTCTGGGCGGCGACGTCCGCGCGCGTCTGGGCCTGTCGATACTGCGCATAGGCGAGGAGGCCGCCGCCTGTCACGAACACGGTGAGGGCCGTCAGTGCGCCGACGAAGATCCGGGAGCGGTTTCTCGCCGCGCGGCTGGTTTTCAGCAGCCGCAAGACCCGGTGATGGCCGCCGCCATATCGTTCGGCCCATTCGCTCGTACGCGGCCGTTCGTTCCACCAGGTCCAGTAGCGCGCCGCCTGCTCGCTCGAAAGCCGCGCGACAGGCCCATCGTCGCTGCCGGCCATGGCGAGCAGGGCATGGTATCGCTGCCCGTCCGCGTGTTCCTCGGCGAGCCAGCCGATCGCCCGCCGGTCTCCTCTCTCGCCCGTCGCGCCCGGCACGCCGCTCACCCGCTCCCATCGCCTGAGCAGGGCCTCGTGGCCGACGTCGACCCTTGCCGAGGGCGACAGTGCCAGCGCCGATGCAACCGAGGGCGTGAGGAAGGAACAGTCGTCGGCGCGGAAGCGGTTGACGATGACAGCGAGTTCCTGTTCGCCGATGGCCGTCTCCCGGGCCAGACGATCGAAAGGCAGGGCCCGTCGCGTCGCCCGCCCGTCGCGGTCGAGATCCGACAGCGCCATGAACACACGCCCGACAAGTTCGTCCTTGCCCTTCAGGTCGGAGCCGAGGATTTCATCGGCATGGACCGACAGCGCGCGCGACATGCCGCCGATGGCCTGGTAGTCGCTCTCGAGCACATGGCGGGCCGCGGCGCCTCCCTCGCCTTCGGTCGGGCCGCGGCGCTGCCCGGCGCGCTCCCACAGCCGCAGCAGACAGTGCTGCAGCACCGGAAGCTGGTCCATCTCGTCGCCGCTGTCGTTGAGCAACTGCTCGACAAGGGCGGGCTCGATCTTCGAGCCGGCGGCCTCGAACGGCTTGCGGATCACCTCCTCCCGCTGGTCGCGCGTCAGCGAAGGAACGAGGAACTGTGTACCGCTAACCGCCTCCGGCAAGCCCTGGAACCGGGCGCAGTCGCCGATGAAGTCCGAGCGCAGCGTGATGACGACATGGATGTTCGCCGTCGCGCTCCGACTGGCCTCGAGCAGCAGATGCACGAAATGCGCCGCCTCCTCGCGCAGGCGGGCGGCCTCCTGCGGCGGCGTGCCGGAAGCCGGGACGGCGAAACGGAACAGTTCCTCGAACTGATCGACCAAGAGTACGACCGTGCGCGCCGCCGCGCCCTGCATCTCGCTGACCGCTTTCGCGACGCCGTGGCTCGATCCGCGCAACTGCCGTTCGATCCTCGCGTCGCGCGTCGCGGCCATGCCCGGATCGTCGTCGGGCGAGATCGCTCGCGCCAGCCGCGACAGCGTGGCGGCGAGTGAATCGAGCGGCGCGTCGCCCGGACGCATCTCGACCCACTCCCACCGGCGGCCCGACGATTCCATGCTCTCCTCCGCCAGGAGCGGGAGCAGGCCGGCGCGCACCAGCGAGGACTTGCCGCTGCCCGAATTGCCGACGACCGCGAGGAAGCGACTGAGATTGAGCAGACGGTAGAGCGCGAAATATTGGGCGCTACGCCCGAAGAAGAAGGCCCGATCCTGCGGGCCAAACGGCCTCAGGCCCGGAAACGGCCGTTCAGCGGAAAGCGCGTTACCCGTGGCGGAAAGCATTGCGCTTATTGCGCTGCGAGCAGCGGACTGAAGTCGTCGGGCTGGGGCTGGGGCCGGGCAGTCAGATCGAGGACCATGTCGATCTCGTCCTTGGGGAACAGTTCGACAAAGGTCTTCTTCGGCCTGCCGGGCGGCGGCCCGGCAACCAGCGCTCGCCTGTCGAACTCCCGGCTTCTGCCCAGAACCTTCCAATCGGCGAGCCCGTTGGCCTGGCTCTTGATCCACACGTCAGGCGCGTTGGCCCAGCACAGCAGGACGGAGTCGCAGTCGCGAAGGTGCTGGAAGTGGTGCTGCACCTTCTCCGCATCGGACCCTTCATAGGCAGGGAACCTGGCGAAGACATCACGGGCCCTCAGCGCACGGACGACCTCCAGAGCGTAGTCGATATCGTCGTCGCGATGATAGACGTAGACCTTCGACCCCGCTTTGACCGATTCGGTCGCCTGCTGTGGCGCGCGCCGTGGCGCCAGCCTGTGCGCGACCAGTTCGACGAACTTGCTCAGCGTGTCGCCATCGATCGTGTCGTTCTCGAGATACTCGTCGAAACGGGCTAGCACGGCGCTGGGATTGCGCGCCGTGGCGGCGGTGTCGTCCGCGTGGTCGGCGGGCAGGAACTTCGGCGCCCAGATCAGCCGCCGGAAGCCGGCCTTGCCTCCCGCCGTCGCCAGATGCCGGGCGCGCGCGAGCTGGAGCTTGACGATGGGGTCGGCGTCGTCAGGCGCGAAGCCCTGCTTCTCGCCCAACAGGTGGATCGATACATCGACGCTCGCGAGAGCCTCGTCCACGACCTGAATGATCGACGCGTCCGTCGGCAGGTCGACCGACTGGTCCGGAACCACGGAGTAGCCCGAACTGGTCAGTTCCGAAACGAGCCTCGAATAGGCGTCCCGCATATCGGCGGCCGGCCTCGCGACGTAGACCGCGCCCCGTTTTCGCGTCTCCGGGGCCTGCGCCTGCTGGCCATCGTCACCCGCGGCGGCGTACTTCCTCGCCCGACGCCACATGATCCCGGCGAGTTCCTCGACGCGTTCGTGGAAGCGGTTGTCGCGGACCGCGCCGCGCGCGAAGAATTCGCGTTCAAGGCCGATCTCGTCGGGATCATTGCGGGCGTAGAACAGGCAGCCGGTCTGGTCCTGCAACAGCGAGGGCCGGCGCTCCTTCTCCACGTCGCGCTTGCCGACCACGATGATCCGCTGCTTGACGTTGGCGCCCTCGGCCGCCCAGCGCGCGCTGAACGCCTTGAGCTCCTTCCGGCAATACTCGCTGTTCATCCAGTTCGACGACAGGATGACGACGAAAAGATCGGACGCCGAAATCGCCTCCGAGATGATCTGGTCGAACTGGTCCGCACTGTCGAGACGGCGCGTATCGCGCCAAAGCCTCACGCGCGGTTCGCCGAATATCCCGAACGAGAATTTGAGCTCGTCGCACAGGGTGGCGACGAAACCCCGTGCGGATTCGCCGTCCTGCGGCACCGCGTCATCGGCGTGCGCGTAGGAAACAAAAATCTGAATAGGGCTTGCCGCCACCTTCGCCCACCCGCGCCAGGATCAATGCATCCGCTGGTGGCCGAAGCTTAGGGTTGTCGAAATTCTGCGTCAAGCAACCGCAGGGGTTCGCCACCCCGTCAAGGGTCGACGGGATCGGCTCTCAGCCATGGAGGACGTGCACGTCGTCCGGCGAAAAGCTGATCTCCGTCGCCTCGCCCACCACCGGCGGAGGCGAGGCCGGGTTGTTGAAGGTATCCAGCGAGACCGTGCCGCCGCCGAGGCCGACCTTCACGCGGATGACCGAGCCGAGGAAATGCACGTCCGCGATCCTGCCGGCGAGACGCGCCGAGCGGCCCGGATGGCTGCCGAGGCCGATCGCCTCGGGCCGCAGCGCGAGGGTCACGGCATCGCCTACCTTCGCGCCGTTGAGCGACTGCTTGAGCAGCACGTCGCTGTCGGACACCCGCACCTTGCCCGTCGCCACGTCGGTAACGATCCCGTCGAGCACGTTGAGCGTGCCGACGAAGTTCGCCACGAAGCGCGTCGCCGGCCGGTTGTAGATCTCGAACGGCGCACCCACCTGCTCGGCGCGGCCATTGTACATGACCGCGATGCGGTCGGAGATCGACAGCGCCTCCTCCTGATCGTGGGTGACGAAGATCGTGGTGATGCCGAGATCCTTCTGGATCATGCGGATCTCCTCGCGCAGCGACACCCGGACCTTGGCGTCGAGCGCAGACAGCGGCTCGTCGAGCAGCAGCACCCGTGGTTTCGGAGCAAGGGCGCGCGCCAGCGCGACGCGCTGCTGCTGGCCGCCGGAGAGCTGGTACGGATAACGGTCGCCGAAATCCGGCAGCTTGATCAGCGAAAGCATCTCCGCGACGCGCCTGTCGGCGTCGGCCCGGTTGACGCCGGCGACCTTCAGCCCGAAGCCGATGTTCTGCGCCACCGTGAGGTTGGGAAACAGCGCGTAGGCCTGGAACACCATGCCGATCCTGCGCTGGTTGGGCTTGAGCCGCGTGACGTCCTGCCCGTCGATGGAGATGGCTCCGGAACTCGGCTGCTCGAAGCCCGCCACCATTCGCAGCACCGTCGTCTTGCCGCAGCCCGAAGGGCCGAGGAAGGACACGAACTCGCCCCGGCCGATATCGAGGTCGAAATCCTGCACGACGGTCGTCGCTCCGAACGACTTGCGGACGCTCTTGATGGACAGGAAGGGATCGGTCATCGGCTTGCTCGTTTCACCGGGGCTGGCTGGGCGGCTTCGGCGCCAGCCGCGATACGATCTGGATGAGGCCCATGCAGAGCCAGGTGATGCCAAAGGATATGACGGCCAGCGCCGATGGCTCGTAGGCCTTGTTGGCGCCGACCAGTTGCAGGTAGGGACCGAAGGCGGGACGGTTGAGCAGCGCGGCCAGCGTGAACTCGCCGATGACGATCGCGAAGGTCAGGAACGCGCCGGACAGCACCGAAACGAGCACGTTGGGCAGGATGACCCGGCCGAAGATCGTGGTCCACCCGGCGCCCAGCGACTGCGCGGCTTCGGTGAGCGTGGCGATGTCGATGCTGCGCAGGCCGGTGTCGACGGCGCGGTACATATAGGGCAGCGCGAGCGACGCGTAGCCGAACATCAAGAGCACGTTGGTGCCCGTCGCCGAGCCGGTGAGCGGCAGCCATGACGACGTATTGTACAGCCGGATGTAGCCGAACACGATGACGATGGCCGGGATCACCAGCGGCATCAGCGTGATGAATTCGATCACCGGCCGCAGGCCCGGCAGCTTGAGCCGCACCCAATAGGCCGTGGGCACCACCAGCAGCACGCCGAAGGCGATGGTGAACAGCGCCATGACGACGGAGTAGGTGAAGGTCTCGCGGAACTGCGGGTCGGCGAGCACTGACGCATAGGCGTCGAACGAATACTCCCCGCGCCGCATGGACAGCGAGAACTCGGTCATGCCGAGCAGCGGCAGGACGAAGATCAGCGATCCGACGAGCAGCGCCAGCCAGGCGACGACACGCATCATTTCTGCCACCTCTCGGTGCGGGCGCGCAGCCACAGATAGAGCGTGTTGGCCAGTCCGGTTATGACGATCATGCCGAAGGCCAGCGCGTAGCCGAGGCCGGGACTGCCGAGCACGTCGCCGCGTATCTGCGAGAACAGCAGGATCGGCGCGATGTTGAGCTGCGGCCCGGCCAGCGCGAAGGCCGTGGCGACGGCGCCGAACGAATTGGCGAAGAGCAGCGCGAACGTGCCCAGCAGCGCAGGCAGCAGGATCGGGAAGGCGACCATGCGCCAGTACTGAGCGCTGGTGGCGCCCAGGATTTCGGCTGCCTCGCGCCATTCGCGCCGCAGCGCATCCAGCGCCGGCGTGATGATCAGGATCATCAGCGGCACCTGGAAGAACAGATAGGTGACGATCAGGCCGGTGGTGCTGAACAGGTTGAAGCCGGTCGCGGCGCGCAGGTTGATGCCGAACTCGGTGCGCAGCCAGACGGTGATGAGACCGGCCGGGCCGATGGTGGCGATGAAGGCGAAAGCCAGCGGCAAGCCGGCGAAATTGGACGCCACGCCCGAGAAGGTGAGCAGCGGTCCGCGGATGAAGCGCGGCAGGCCGCCGAGAACCGTCGCGGCCGCCATCGCGAAGCCGATCGAGCAGCCGAGCAGCGCCGACCAGAAGCTGACCTGGATCGAAACCCAGTATGCGTTGCGGATGGTGGTGGTGTTCAACCCGGCGATATTGGCGAAGGTGAACCCGCCATCCGGCCCACGGAACGCGCCGATCACGATGGTGATCGCGGGCAGGATCAGGAACATGACGGCAAACAGGAAGAACGGGGCCACGCCCAGCCAGTGGGTCGGCAGGCGGCGCAGTATTGACGAGGCTTGCGACATGCGCTCCTGGGTCCGGCAGATATGCGGACGGACGCGGGCGCCTGGCCCGCGTCCGTCCGTCGTTCGTTACTGCACCACGTTGGCGCCGACGACCTTGTCCCAGCCTTCCTTGACGGCGGCCGAGTTGGCGTTCACCGCGTCGAGGCTCGGGAACACCGCCTTGGCGTAGCCTTCCGCCGGCGGCAGCTTGTCGAGCATCTCCTGCGGCACCTTGCCCGCGGCTACGAGATCGTTGAAGCGGATCGGGTGGCAATAGCCCTTGAGCCAGCCGAGCTGGCCCTCGTCGCTGTAGAGATACTCCATCCAGAGCTTCGCCGCATTCGGCTGCGGCGCGTAGGCGCTGATCGCCTGGACATAGACGCCGGCGAGCGATGCGTCGGACGGCACCACGACATCGACCGGCGGGTTGTCCTTCAGCGAGTCGCGCCACGACAGCCCGTTGTAGTCCCACGCGATGATGATCGGCGTGGTGCCCTGGGCGAGCGTGCCGGCCTTGCCGATGACGGGCACGAAGTTGCCGGCGTCGTTCAGCTTCTTGAAGAACTCGAGACCGGCCTGCGCGGCCGCGGCGCCCGGCTCGGCGCCCTGCGCCATGCCGGCGGCGAGCACGGCGAGGATCGCCTGGTTCGAGGCGCGCGGATCGCCCGCGAACGCCACCTGCCCGGCATATTCGGGCTTCAAGAGGTCGGCGAAGGACGTCGGCACGTTCGGCACCAAGTCCTTGTTCACCACGAAGGACATCACGCCGTAGTAGTCGCCGTACCAGCTCCCATCGGCGTCCTTGGCGTCAGCCGGGATGGTGTCCCATGTCGCGACCTTGTAGGGCTGAATGAGGCCTTCGGCCTTCGCGGCCGGCCCGAAGGACAGGCCGACGTCGATGACGTCCGGAGCCTGCGGACCCTTGTTGTCCTTGTTGGCCCGGATCGCCTCGAGTTCGTCCGCCGAGCCCGCGTCCGGATTGAGGCCGTTGTACTTGATCTCAGGATACTTCGCCTTGAAGGTGGCGATCACGTCGCCATAGCCGCACCAGCTGTCCGACAAGGCGATGGTGCTGAGCATGCCTTCGGCCTTCGCGGCGGCTTCGAGTGCGGCCATATCCTGCGCGGAAGAAAACGCCGTCGTCACCATCAGCGACGCGGCAGTGAGGGAAAGCAGCTTTCCCGTAAAACGGAACATGGGTTCTCTCCATTGGAACGACGCCTGAAGACGTCTGCTGAGCGGGCTAGCGGCCTTCCGTGACAAACGGATGAACGCCGTGCGCGGCAACTCCCGAGGCGTGAAAAGCTAACTACGTTTATCTGGCCTTATCAATCCAGGCAGATCAATTCCTGCCAATTTGTCCCTCCCTGTTGCTCCCCTATGCGTTTCCGGCGAGCGCGGCTTCGAGCAGACCAAGCGCCGCTTTCCTCGTCAGCTTGACCGGATTGCCGCCGGCCGTCGGATCGACGATCGCCATGTCGGCGATCAGCGCCTTGCGCTTGCCGTCCATCGAAAGGCCCTTGATCAGGCCCGGCAACGTGTCCGGCGCCTTGAGCTCCTTCCTGAGCTTCAGCACGGCCCTGGCGAAGCCGCCGAAGCCGCCCCTGATCCCGCAATAGGCGGCGAGCCGGACGATGCGTTCTTCGACCGCGTCGCGGTTGAAGGCGAGCACGTAGGGCATGAAGACCGCGTTGGTCATGCCGTGATGGGTGTCGTAGAGCGCGCCGATCGGATGCGACAGGGAGTGGATGGCGCCCAGCCCCTTCTGGAACGCGGTTGCGCCCATGGCGGCCGCACTCATCATGTGGGCGCGGGCCGTCAGGTCCTTCGGATTGGCGAAAGCCTTCGGAAGGTTCTCGAACACGAGCCTGACGCCCTCGACCGCGATGCCGTCCGCCATCGGGTGGTAGCCCGGCGCGCAATAGGCCTCGAGGCAGTGCGCCAAGGCGTCCATGCCGGTGCCGGCGGTGATGAAGGGCGGCATGCCGACCGTCAGTTGCGGATCGGCGATGACGATCGCAGGGAGCATCCTGGGGTGGAAGATCACCTTCTTGGTGTGGCTCGCCTCATGCGTGATGACCGCGGCGCGACCCACCTCCGAGCCGGTGCCGGCCGTGGTGGGCACGGCCACGATCGGCGCGATCTTCGAAGAATCCGCGCGGGTCCACCAGTCGCCGACGTCCTCGAAGTCCCAGACAGGCCGCGTCTGTCCCGCCTGGAAGGCGATCAGCTTGCCGAGGTCGAGCGCCGAGCCACCGCCGAAGGCGATGACCCCGTCATGCCTGCCCTTCTTGAAGACCTCGATGCCGGCGGTGAGGTTCGATTCCACCGGATTGGGCTTTACGTCGGAGAAAACGGAATGGGGAACCTTGGCGGATTCGAGCAGCTTCAGCGTCGAGGCGACCACGGGCAGCTTCGCCAGTCCGGGGTCGGTGACGAAGAGCGGCTTCGAGATGCCGGCGGCGGCGAGCGCGTCGGCCAGTTCGGCGATGCGCCCCGCGCCGAAGCGCACGGTGGTCGGGTAGTTCCATTTGGAAACGAGCTTGGTCATGGAAGCAGGGCTCAGATGGTTTCGCGCAGATGATATGATTTCGGCCGGGTCAGATTGTCGTAGCCGATCGACGAGAGAGCCGCGCCCTTGCCGGTATCCTTGACGCCGGTCCACACCAGCGCCGGATCGAGATAGTCGCAGCGGTTCATGAAGACGGTGCCCGTCTCGACGCGGTCGCCGATCCTGACCGCGTGTTCGGTATCGCGGGTCCAGATCGACGCGGTCAGGCCATAGGGGCTGTCGTTCATCAGCGCGATGGCCTCCTCGTCGTTCCTGACCTTCATGATGCCGACGACCGGGCCGAAACTCTCCTCGCGCATGACGCTCATCTGGTGATCGACGTTGGTGAGGACCTCGGCCGGCAGGTAGGGCGACGCCTCGCGGTCGCGCGTATCGGTGGTGTTCATGTGAGCGACCGCTCCCTTGCGCAGCGCCTCGGCCTTCTGCTCGCGGATGAAGTCGGCGAAACGCGACTGCGCCATCGGCCCCATGGTCGTGGCCTGCTCCAGCGGATTGCCGAGCGCGTAGTTCTTCGTCTCGGCCACGAAGCCCTCGACGAACTGGTCGTAGATCTTCTCATGGACGTAGACGCGCTCGATGCCGCAGCAGCATTGGCCCGAATTGAAGAAGGCGCCCTCGACCAGGTTGACGATGGCGTGGTCCATCTTGGCGTCGGGCAGGACATACGCCGGGTCCTTGCCGCCAAGCTCCAGCCCGAGCGTCATGAAGGTGCCGGCCGCCGCCTTCTCGATGGCGCGGCCGCCGGCGACCGAACCGGTGAAGTTGACATGGTCGATCTTGCCGGAGCCGAGCAGCCGCTCGGTCTGGCCATGGTTCAGGACGAGGTTCTGGAAGACGTGTTTCGGCAGGCCCGCCTTCTCGAAGGCCTTTGCGAAACGCTCGCCGACCAGCAGCGTCTGGGCGGCATGCTTGAGGATGACCGTCGACCCGGCGATGAGCGCCGGCACGATGGTGTTGACCGCGGTGAGATAGGGATAGTTCCACGGCGCGATCACCATGACCACGCCGAGCGGGTCCTTCTTCACGTAGCGGCGGAAGCCGTCCTTCGGATTGGACGCCGGCACCGGTGCGAGCGCGCGCTCCGCGATCTCGACCATGTACTGTGTGCGTTCCTTCACGCCGCCGAACTCGCCGCCATAGCGCACCGGGCGACCCATCTGCCAGGCGAGTTCGGGCACGATCTCGTCGGCCATTCCGACCAGCGCCTCGAGCATGGCCAGCATATAGCGGCAGCGTTCGGCGATCGGCAGCGCCGCCCAGCCCGGCTGCGCGCCGCGCGCGCGCTCGACTGCCGCGTTGACCTCCTGGTCGCTGGCCACCGGACGCTCGGCATAGACCGAGCCGTCCACGGGAGATTTCAGTTTGACCGTTTCGGCCATGGGTTTTCCTCGTCGTTTCTTGTCAGTACCGCTCGAAGCCGCGATGCAGTTCCCAGTCAGTGATGCGGCGGTCGTATTCGAACTGCTCCCAGCGCGCGGTATGCGCGTAGTGCTCGACCACCTCTTCTCCGAAAGCCTCCTTCATCATCTTCGACTTCGTGAAGAGGTCCGTCGCGTCGCGCAGGGTCTTCGGGATCTCCGGCAGCTTCCGCGCATGATAGACATCGCCCTCGAAGGGCTTGGCCAGTTCCAGCTTCTCGTCGATGCCGGCGAGTCCGGCGGCGATCAGCGACGCGAAGGCAAGGTAGGGGTTGAGATCGGCGCCGCCGATCCGGCACTCGATGCGGATGCCCTTGGTGCCCTCGCCGCAGAGGCGGAAGCTCGCGGTTCGATTGTCGCGGCTCCAGGCGATGCGGGTCGGCGCCCAGGTCGCCACCTGGAAGCGTTTGTAGGAGTTGATGTAGGGCGCCAGCGTCAGCGTGAACTGGCTGGCATATTTGAGCTGTCCCGCCACCCACGAGCGCATCAGCGGGGTCATGGAGTGCTCGGCCTTCCTGTCGAAGAAGAGCGGCGTCTTGCCGTCGGCGCTCCACAGCGAATTGTGGACGTGGCTCGAATTGCCGGCGAGCGAATAATTGTACTTCGACATGAAGGTCAGCGACTTGCCGAGACCGGCCGCGATCTCCTTGCAGCCGTTCTTGAGGATCACATGCCGGTCCGCCATCTCCAGCGCCTCGGCATATCGGACGTTGATCTCCTCCTGCCCCGGTCCCGCCTCTCCCTTGGAGTTCTCGACCGGGATGCCGGCCCCTTCCGCGCCGTTGCGGATCGCCCGCATCACCGTCTCTTCCTGCGTGGTGATGCCGATGAGGTAGTCTCCGACATAAGGCGACGCGGTCGCGATGCCCTTCCAACCCTTGGCGCGCGCTGCGGCGTAGGGCTCGTCGAACAGGTAGAATTCCAGTTCGGAGGCCATGTAGGCCATCCAGCCCCGCTCCCTGAGCCGCTCGGTCTGGCGCTTCAGGATCGCCCGGGGCGAATGCGGCACGTCCTCGTGGCTGTGATGGTCGAGGAGATCGCACAGCACCAGCGCGGTCTTCTCGAGCCAGGGGATGTGGCGGAGCGTCGTCAGATCGGGCCTGAAGACGAAATCGCCGTAGCCCTTCTCCCAGTTGGCCGCCTTGTAGCCGGGCACGACCTCCATATCGACGTCGACCGTCAGCAGGTAGTTGCAGCCATGGGTCTCGGCGTAGCCGGATTCGACGAAGTACTTCGCCAGGAAGCGCTTGCCGACCAGCCGTCCCTGCATGTCGGCCGCGCAGGCGAGCACCGTGTCGATTTCGCCCGCCGCGACCGCCTTCTTCAGCTGTTCGAATGTGAGGTTACCCGCCATGTAGGTCTCCGCCGGCTGGGCCGGACTTCCTCGTTGCCGTCAGATCGCGGTCCGGCTGTCGGGCAGCCGGACCGCCTTGCCATCCTGCGCGTCAGCCGTAGCGGTAGGGCCGCCCGGCCTTCACCATGTCCGTGTTGTACTTCTTGATGATCTCGACGACCTTGGCGCTGCGCGGGCTCCGGCCCGCGATCTGGTCCCAGAAAACCACCGCCTCGTCCTCGACCTGCTTCCACTCGGCGTCCGGAATGGTGGTCAGTTCGAGCTTGCCGGTGTTGCGGAAATTGGCCTCGCCCGCCCAGTACCAGTGCTGGCGATAGTAGTGCGAGGTGTCGATCATCATCCGGTAGAGCTGCTGCAGGTGCGGCGGGACCTCGTTCCACTTCGACGTGTTGACGAAGTAGGAGCCCGCCCACGCGCCCGACAGCGGGTTGGTCAGGTAGAACTTGAGCGCGTCCGCCCAGCCCACCGTATGCAACTCGGTGATGCCGCACCAGCAGATGCCGTCGAGTTCGCCGGTCTGCAGGGCCGGCTGGACGTCCTCGTAGGGCAGGGACACGGGAACCACGCCCCACTTCGACAGGAACTGCCCTGCCGTCGGGAAGGTGTAGACGCGCAGGCCCTGCAGGTCGGCGAGCGACTTGATCGGCTTGGTCGTGCCGAAATTGCAGGGGTCCCAGGCGCCGGTCGACAGCCATGTCACTTCGGGGATCTCGGCATAGGCCTCCTCCCAGATCTCCTTGAGGCCGTGCCAGTGCCAGAGCGCCGGCACGTCGAGCGAGTAGCGCGACGCCAGCGGGAAGTAGGCGCCGAACACCTTGACGTCGACGGGCGCCGCCGCGGAATCGTCGTCGCTCTGCGCGGCGTCGATCGTGCCGGACTGCACCGCGCGGAAGAGTTCGCCATGCGGCACGAGCTGGTCGGCGGTGTAGAGCTCGATCTCCATCTGGCCGTTGGCCGCGACGTTGAACCAGTCGATGGCGTTCTTCACGACATGGTCGGCCAGCGCCGGACCGGCATAGGTCTGGAGCCGCCATTTGATCGGGCTCTGGGCCTTCACGTATGGCATCGCCAGTGTCGTGGCGCCGACGGCGCCCGCGGTGGTCAGGCCGGCCTTGCGCAAGAATGCGCGTTTGCTGATCAGTTTGCTCTCAGTCATCGTTCCGGTTCTCCTCTTTCCCAACTTGAGACGTTCGGTTCGGTACAGGGAAGTTGTCCTTCCTCTCGTTCGGGTTCGTTCGGCAGGCGGCCCCTATCTCCCCCGATAGAGGTCGGGCAGCCAGAGCGCGACCTGCGGGTAGATCATCAGGATTACGATCGTCAGCACCATGAGCAGGAAGAACGGCACGATCGACCGATAGATGTCCACCAGCGTGATCTCGGGCGGCGCCATGGCGCGCATCAGGAACAGGTTATAGCCGAAGGGCGGCGTGATGTACGCGATCTGGCAGGTGATCGTGTAGAGGATGCCGAACCAGATCGGATTGAAGCCGAGGCTCATGACCAGCGGAATGTAGAGGGGTGCGACGATCACCAGCATGGCGGTATCGTCGAGGAACATGCCCATGACGACAAAGGAGAGCAGCATCAGGATCAGGATGGTCCAGGGGCTGAAGTCCCAGGTGTCGAGCATCAGGGTCCTCACCGCCTTGACCGCGCCCAGCCCGTCATAGACCGAACTGAAGCAGAGCGCGCCGAGGATGATCCACAGGAACATGGCGCTGATCGCCAGCGTGTTGCGCGTAGAATCCTCCAGCACCTTCCTGTTGAAGTTGCCGCCCCACCAGGCGGCGAGCGTCGCCAGTCCGGCGCCCACAGCCGAGCTTTCGACGAGGCTGGTGGTGCCCGTCAGGAACAGGGTCATCATCACCGCGAAGATCGCGAGCGGCAGAAGGCCCGCGCGCAGCAGGTCGAACTTCTCGCTCCATGTGATCTGCCGGCGCTCCTCCTCCGGCAATGCCGGGCCGATTTCGGGCTGGACGAGGCAGCGGACGAAGACATAGACCGCGAAGAGCACCGCCATCAGCAGGCCCGGACCGATGCCGGCGAGCCAGAGGTCGATCACCGGTTGCCTGGCGATCATCGCGTACAGGACCAGCACGACGGACGGCGGGATGAGGATGCCCAGCGACGAGCCTGCCTGGACGACGCCCGTCACCATGACCTTGTCGTAGCCGTGCCGCAGCAGCTGCGGCAACGCGATGGTCGCCCCGATCGCCATGCCGGCGACGGAGAGTCCGTTCAGCGCCGCGATCAGCACCATCAGTCCGATCGTGCCAAGAGCCAGCCCGCCGCGAACCGGTCCGAACCAGACGTGGAACAGACGATAGAGGTTGTTGGCGATGCCGGATTCCGAGAGCATGAAGCCCATGAAGACGAAGAAGGGCACGGTGATCAGGGGGTACCAGTTCAGCACCTGGAAGGAGGCGTTGAACGGCATCTCGAACGAGCCCTGCCCCCAAAGCCAGAGCGCCGCGGCCGATCCGACGAAGCCGATCACGCCGAACACCCGCTGCCCCGTGAACAGCAGGACCATCATGGTGCCGAACATGAAGAGCGTGATGAGTTCCGAGCTCATTCGATCGGCTTGCCGCGCGCGATCGCGAGGTCCCTGAAGAAGGTGGCGATGCACTGGAGGAGCATCAGGAACACGCCGAAGGTCATGATGCTCTTGATCGGCCAGAGCACCGGCGACCAGGCCGAGTAGTTCACCTGGCCATAGGTGATGGCGTAGCGGGTGCTCGAGATCCCGCCGCCGAGAAGGATGACCAGATAGAAGATGACGAACAGGATCGTGAACGCGTCGGTGACGGCGCGCTTGCGAGCGGAGAGCCGGTCGTAGAACAGATCCATCCGTACATGCCCCCCAAGCTGGAGCACGTAGGCGCCGCCTAGCAGGTAGTATGCCGACAGCATGAACTGCGACATTTCCAGGACCCAGTTGATAGGCACGCCGAAGAAGACACGGGACATCGTGGAATAGAGAAGGATCGCGCCCATGACGAACAGCAGGTACATCGCGAAACGACCGACGGCGCGGTTCCCCGCATCGACATATCGGACGAACGCGATCACGGCCGGTGGCACCTGATCTCCTCCTAGCCCGCGGTCCCGGCCCGATGGACCGAACCATTGCCGGGACGGGAACGCGTATCGTCCCACGATATCCCGATCCCGGAAAGCGCTACCCCGAGCAGCCTGGCCCATTCGGCCTGTCTCTCGGCGACGGCAATCTGATCGTTGCGTATCTCGACCATCGCGCATGGAAGGCCACGGGAGCGCGCATGGCGGGTGAGCGTGAAATAGACCCGGTCCGCCGGCGAATAGGGCTCGTTGCGACCGACCTCCAGGTCACCCAGCGCCTCGAGAGCCGCAATCAGCGGGTCGGCGATGCGCCGGTCATCGTCATGGATGACGCCAACCTGCCAGGGGCGCGCAATGCCGCGATAGACCGGGGTGAAAGAGTGGATCGACACCAGTCTCGTCTCCCGGCCCGCATGCAGCCGTCGATCGACGACGCCCGCCACCGCCGCGTGAAAGGGGTCGTAGGATAGCCGGATACGCTCGGCGCGCTGGGCGTGCGTGAGAGCGCGGTTTCCGGGAATGCCGGTCGTCTCGCTCGTCTCCGCGATCAGGTCGTGCGCCTCGAGCGGGCGATTGCAGTCGATGACCAGACGGGACACGCATGACTGGACGAGCGCGGCGTCGAGATGCGCCGACAGGCCTTCCGAGACGCCGAGCGCTCCCGGATCCCAGGCGATGTGCCGCAGGAGTGCTTCGTCCGGGAGACCGAGCGTCCCCAATTGCGGCGGGATGAAGTTGGAGGCGTGATCGCAGACGATGACATAGGGCGAGAGCCCCGCCTCGTTGGTGACGCGCACTGCTTCGGAGCCCGCGGAAGCGGGACGAGCACCACCCATTCGCCTTCCCCTGCCGCGCTGTAACTTTTGTTACGTGGTTTCGCCAATTGCGCGCGTTCGGACGATTTCATACACTTCGCCGACCATTGTCAACGTCCCTGTGTGCACCGCACAATCGCGTGGGTCACCGGGCCGGCGGCGATGACGGCGAGACGGCGGGGCGACCATGGCGACGAGCATGGTGGAGAGGATCGGCGAGCGCATCGACGCGATGCCGTCGGGAGAACGACGCGCCGCGCACGCCCTGATGGCCGACTACCCGATGGCGGGGCTGCGGACCGTCGCGGAATTCTCCGGTCGCGCAGGCGTGAGCGGCCCGACGATCCTGCGTTTCGTCTCGCGGCTCGGCTTCCAGGGCTATGCCGAGTTCCAGGCGGCGCTAAAGGAAGAACTCGCAGCGCGCCTTCAATCGCCGATGCTGCGATCGGTCACGTCTCCGGCGGCTGGCGCGCATCCGGCCGTCGATGCCACGCTCGACAACATCCGCGAGACCTTCAGCCACATATCCGATCGCCAGATCGCCGACATCGGCGGATTGCTGGCGGACCCGCGCCACGCACTGCATCTCCTGGGCGGCCGCTTTACCGATCCGGTGGCGCGCTACATGGCCGCACACCTCACCATCGTGCGGCCGAAAGTATTCCATCTCGCTGGCCAGGAGAGCAACTGGCGCGACCGGCTGCTCGACATCGCAAGACACGACGTTCTGATCGTCCTCGACATCAGGCGGTATCAGGAAAGTCTCCTGAACTTCGCCGAAAAGGCCCGCGCCCGCGGCGCGAGGATCGTGCTCATCACCGATCAGTGGCTCTCGCCGATCGCGCGGGTGGCCACGCAGGTGATCGCCTGCCGCACGGCGGTGCCTTCTCCCTGGGATTCTTCGGCGTCGCTCTTCGTGGTCGTCGAGACGCTCGTCGGGGAGGCGACGCGGCGCGCGGGCGATGCCGGGGCGAGACGCATCCGCGACCTGGAGGACCTGCGCTGAATGGCTGTTTACCCAGCCGATCACTTCCCTGTCAGGTTACCGAAATTTCATGATAAAGCTGCTGCACTGCGGTCGGAGAAAGGCCATAAAGACCGCGAAGGGATATCCGATGGTTCGTGTGCAGCCCCCGCGCACGCTCCGGCTGCGCGGCAAAACCCCGCTCCCGGAACGATCGTCGCTCACGGAGCACTGAATGTCCGCCTGGAAACAGATCGTCTTTGCGCTTGTCGTCGTAGCGGTCGCCTGCGTCGCCTGGGTCAGGTTCTTCCCCGGCTCGGGCGAGCTTCTGTCGCGCTGGGGCGTCGAATGGGTCGCCGAGGCGATCGGCGCACCGCAGGAGATTGCTGCGCGGCCGGATGGCGGGAGCGGTCACGGCGGATCGGGCGGCGGCGGGCCGGTCTCCGGCGTCGTCACCGAGGCGGTGAGCGTCGCCACCATCAACGACAACCTGTCCGCCATTGGAACGGGCCGAGCGAACAGCTCGGTGACGGTGACGCCCTACTCGTCGGGCCGCATCACCGAGATCCTCGTCGCTTCCGGCGATCGGATCGCCTCGGGCGAGGTCCTGGTTAGGCTCGATTCGGACGCCGAAGAGATCGTCGTGGACCGCGCGCGCATCGCCGTCGATGACGCGCAGGCCCGACTCGACCGCATCAATGCGCTGCGCACGACCAACACCGCCACCGCCGTGCAGGTGACAGACGCGGAAGTGGCGCTCGGAAACGCAAAGCTTGCCCTGCGTGACGCCGAACTGGCGTTGGAGCGTCGTTCGATCGTCGCGCCAATCGCCGGCATCGTCGGCATCCTCCCCGTCGAGATCGGTGGTCGCGTCACCTCCGACACGGCCATCGTCACCATCGACGACCGGTCCAGCATCATCGTCGACTTCTGGGTGCCCGAGCGCTACGCCAGCGCGGTCGAGGTCGGCATGCCGCTCACGGCGTTTCCGATCGGCCGTCCGAGCGACGAGTTCGACGGTTCCGTCAGCGCCGTGGACAACCGGCTCGACGCCGCGACGCGGACCCTGCTCGTGCGCGCCCGCATCGAAAACAGTCGCGACACGCTTCGCGCGGGCATGTCGTTCAAGGTCAGCATGCGATTCCCCGGAGACACCTACCCCGCGGTCAGTCCCCTCGCCATACAGTGGGGCACGGACGGTTCGTTCGTCTGGTCGGTTGTCGATGGACGCGCCCAACGCACCATGGTGCGCATCGTCCAGCGGAACACCGAGAGCGTGCTCGTGGAAGCGCCGATCGCGCCCGGCGACCTCGTCGTAACCGAGGGTGTGCACGCGGTTCGCGAAGGCGTCGAGATCCTGATCGCCGAGGGCGCGAACGGCCGCAGGGCCGAAGCCTCGCCCAGCGGGTCGTGAGCGGCCGAAGCCGATGAGCGACCCTTCGAACGGCCACCCCGAGACAGGCATCACTGCCCTCTTCGTACGACGGCCGGTGCTCGCCTTCGTCATCAACACCCTGATCGCGGTCGCCGGACTTGCGGCGTTCTATGGCGTCGAGATCCGCGAACTCCCAGACGTGGATCGCCCGGTCGTCACCGTGGCGACCGATTTCGTCGGCGCGGCGGCCGAGACAATCGACCGTGAGGTGACCGCCGTGCTGGAAAGCGCGGTATCGCGCGTGTCCGGCGTCAAGTCGATCTCGTCCACGTCCTCGTTCGGACGCAGCCGCATCACCGTCGAGTTCGGCGACGACGTGAACCTCGATGTCGCGGCGTCCGACATGCGCGACGCGATGGCCCGCGTGGTCAACCAGCTTCCCGAGGACATCGAGCCGACGCGCATCATCAAGGCCGACGCCAACGCCAGCGCGGTGATGCGCCTCGCGGTCACCTCCGATCGCATGTCGGTCGAGGACATGACCATCTTCATCGAAGACGAGATCCTCGACACACTTTCCGCCGTCCCGGGAGTCGCGGACCTGCAGGTCTACGGGGATCGCGAGAAGATATTCCGGATCGACATCGACCAGGCCAAGCTCGCCAGCCTCGGCCTCACCGTCGCCGACCTCCGAAGCGCGCTGGCGTCGGTGGCTTTCGATGCGCCCGCCGGCTCGATCACCACGACGGACCAGGACATCATCGTACGCGCGACCGCAGCCGTCACGACGCCCGAGCAGTTCGAGGACATCGTGATCTCGGGCCAGACACGCATGCGCGACGTGGCGACCGTCACGCTTGGCCCGGACATCGGACAGACCGCGTTGCGCGCCAACGGACGCACGGGCATCGGGATGGGCATCATACGGGCAGCCCAGTCCAACACGCTCGACATTTCCGACGGCGTCTACGAGGCGACCGACCGCATTCGGCCAAACCTGCCGGAGGGCATGGACATCCGGGTGACCAGCGATGACGCCGTCTTCGTCGAGGGCGCGATCCACGAAGTCGAGATCGCGCTCGTCATCGCAGTGTCGCTGGTGCTGCTGGTCATCTACCTGTTCCTGCTGGACTGGCGCGCCACCCTGATTCCCGGCCTCGCCATGCCGGTCGCCCTCATCGGATCGATCGCGGCGATCTATCTGGCCGGCTTCTCGATCAACATCCTGACCCTGCTCGCGCTCGTTCTGGCGACGGGTCTCGTCGTCGACGATGCAATCGTGGTGCTGGAGAACATCGTGCGACGCCGCAATGAGGGCATGGGGCCCCGCGCGGCCGCCGTTCTCGGTACGCAGGAGGTCTTCTTCGCCGTCATCGCCACGACGGCCACGCTTTGCGCGGTCTTCGTTCCGCTGTCCTTCCTGCCCGGCCAGACCGGCGGGCTGTTCCGCGAGTTCGGCTTCGTGCTCGCCATGTCGGTGCTGCTGTCGTCGATCGTGGCGCTTTCGCTCTGCCCGATGCTCGCCTCGCGAATGCTGAAGGCGGGAGGCCATGCAGAGAACCGAAAAGGCCTCGGTGCGCGTGTCGGCGGCGCGCTCGTCGGCCTGTACGGGCGCTGCCTGCGGGCCTGCCTCGGCGCACCGCTCATCGTGGTGCTGGTATCGGCGCTGTTCGCCGCGAGCGCCTTCGGCGCCTTCGGTCTGATCCGTCAGGAACTGACGCCGATCGAGGACCGTTCGGTGGTGATCCTGCGCGTCCAGGCCCCGCAGGGCGTGAGCCTCGACTACACACGGCAGCAGATGCGCAGCCTCGAGCAACTCGTCCAGCCCATGGTGGAGAGTGGCGAGGTCATCAACACGTTCGCGAGCGCCGGCTGGGGCGGCGTGAACAATTCCGGATTCGTGGTGCTGACCCTTGCGCCATGGTCGGAAAGACTGCGCACGCAGCAGGAGATCGCCGCCGAGGCCTCGGAGCTCGCGAAGCAGATCCCCGGGGTCCGGGTGTTCGTCATGCAGCCCAACAGCCTCGGCATTCGCGGCGCGGGAAGCGGGCTCCAGTTCGCCCTGATCGGCGACGATTACGGCGAACTCGGCGAGGCGGCCGGGCGTATCGTCGAGGAGATGGAGAAGGATCCGCGCTTCCAGCAGGCGCGCCTGTCGACCGAATCGACACAACCGCAGCTCTCGGTCGAGATCAATCGTGAGCGTGCTTCGGACCTGGGCATCGACGTTGCCGGACTCGCCGACACCATCCAGGCCATGCTCGACGGCCGCGACATCGGCGACGTGTTCATCGCCGACCGCAGCTACGCCGTGAAGCTGGTGTCCACGACGAACCCGATCAACGACCCGACCGACCTGGAGAACATCTTCCTCAAGACCGGCGACGGACGCTACGTGCCGATGTCGACGATCGCCAACCTCACCGAGCGGGCGGTCCCGCCGCAGCTGGCGCGCGAACAGCAGCTTCGCTCCGTCGCCATCACCGCGGGCCTGCGGGGGGATTTCGCGCTGGGAACGGCATGGGAGGTGGCGCAGGAGATCGCCGAGCCGCTGCTGCCGGCCGGCGCCCGCACGATACCGCTCGCAGAGGCGGCGACGCTGGGCGAACAGTCCAGTTCCATGCTGATCATCTTCGGCTTCGCGCTGGTCATCATCCTGCTCGTCCTGTCGGCGCAGTTCGAGAGCTTCGTCTCGGCGATCATCATCATGGCGACCGTCCCGCTCGGGCTCGCTTGCGCCGTCTTCGCGATGCTGCTTACGGGCACCAGCCTCAATGCCTACAGTCAGATCGGATTGGTGCTGCTGGTCGGCGTCATGGCCAAGAACGGCATCCTCATCGTGGAGTTCGCCAATCAGCTTCGCGACCGGGGACTTGGCGTGCGCGAGGCCATCGAGCAGGCGGCCACCATCCGCCTGAGGCCGGTGCTCATGACCATGATCTGCACGATCCTCGGAGGCCTGCCCCTGGTTCTGGCGAGTGGCGCCGGCGCCGAGGCTCGCATCGCGCTCGGCTGGGTCATCGTCGGCGGCCTCGGCCTCGCGACGGCATCCACGCTCTTCCTGACGCCGGTCGTCTACCTGCTGCTCGGCCGCTTCGTGACGCCCAAGATCGAGGAAGAGGCGCGACTGAAGCGCGAGCTCGAGGAAGCGGCCTACGCCAACATCGAACCGGCCGAGTAACCGCCCAGCCACGAACGAAAAAGCGCCGCACGGATCGCTCCGCGCGGCGCTTTCGTTCAGTCGGACTGATATTACTGCGACTTGGTGGGATCGACGCGGCCGACTTCCTTCCAGACGCCGCCTTCGATCTTGTTGATCACGATCACGTCACCGCCCTGATGGTCTCCGGGGCCGTACTTGATGTCGCCATCGGCGATCGGATCGTGGAAGGCGAGGGACTCCATGCCCTTCTGGAAGCTCTCCGGCGTCAGGTCCTTGCCGGCGGCTTCGAGAGCCTTCACGAGCGTGACGCCCGCCGAGCGTCCGAGCTGGGCGGCGGTGCCGGGATCTTCGCCGGTGGCCGCCTTGAAGCCCTCGGCCCACTTGCGCAGCTCCTCGTTGGTGGCCAGCCTGTTCTCCAGGTCAGACCAGCTCGCCGCCGCGTAGTAGCCTTCCGTCACGCCGCCCGGCACCTTGGCCACCGCCGTGTTGAAGCCTGCCGACGAGCCGACGAATGCGACGTCGTTCCAGCCGAGCTTCTTGGCCGTTCCGAGGATGACGATCGTCTGGCGCACGCCGACCGCGGTCGAGACGATGTCGCAGCCCGCTTCGCGCAGCTTGGTGAGCGAGCCGACGAAATCCTGGTCGTCCGGCTTGTGGGTGGTCTCGGCCGCATAGGACAGGCCGAGTTCCTCCGCCTTCTCCTTGGTGCCCTCGTAGACTTCGAGGCCGAAGTCGGAAGGGAAGTACATGGAGCAGATCTCCTTGGCGCCGGTCTCCTTCGAAAGATACTCGATCGCCGCCTTGAGCTGGTCATAGTAGGACGAGCCGCCGGTGTACTTGTACGTCGTGTCGCCCTCGATCATCTGACGGGCCGCCGACAGCGGCGACACATTCGCCACCTTGGCCGCCTCCATGATCGGGAAGCCGGCGAGGTTGTGCGGCGTTCCGAGGTTCGAGACCATCACGAAGACGCGGTCGGAGTTGACGAGCTTGTTGAAGTTCTGGACCGCCTTCGGGACCTGGTAGCCGTGATCCTCGACGATGAACCGGATCTTGCGGCCGTGGATGCCGCCGGCCGCGTTAACCTCGTCGAAGGTCTGCTGCAGCGCCTTGATCGCCTGGACGTTGAAAGGCGCAAAGACGCCCGACAGGTCGCCGTTGGAGCCGATCACGATCTCGGTGTCGCTGACGCCCTGCTGCGCCATCGCTGTGCTCGCCATGCCGGCCACGAGGCCGAGCGCGACGAGCGATTTCGTCAGAATGCCTTTCATTTCATTTCCTCCACTTTGGACTCTCGGTTCTCAGCACGCTGGCCGGCTGCCGGGACGTCGACCCCGGACCGGTCAGGCGTACATCTCGTCGATCAGCTTCTTGTGCTTCTGCTCCACGAAGCTGCGTTTCAGTTTCATCGTCGCTGTCAGCTCGTCGTCCTCCGCCGTGAGCAGCACGTCGATCAGCCTGAAATCCTTGATCTGCTCCACCCGCGCATATTCGCGGTTGGTTTCCTCCACCACGCCGGCGATCAGCTCGCGCACCTCCTCCGCCGCGCAGAGCGACTTGAAGTCGCCGAACGGCACCCGCCGATCCTGCGCGAACTTCTCGACGTTCTCCTGGTCGATCATGATAAGGCAGGTCAGGTACTTTCGCTTGTCGCCGATCAGCACGGCGTCGGAGATGTAGGGCGAGAACTTCAGCCGGTTCTCGATTTCGGCCGGTGTGATGTTCTTGCCGCCCGCCGTGATGATGATGTCCTTCAGCCTGCCGGTGATATGCAGGAAACCCTGGTTGTCGATGCGGCCCATGTCGCCGGTCCTGAGCCAACCGTCCACGATTGTCTCCGCGGTCTTCTCGGGCTTGTTCCAGTAGCCCTTGAAGACATTGCCGCCGCGGTACTGGATCTCGCCGTCCGGCGCGATGCGAACTTCGCTGCCGGGGACCGGCTTGCCGATCGAGCCGGTCTTGTAGCCGTCGATCAGGTTGAGCGAGATGACCCCCGAACTCTCGGTCATGCCGTAGCCTTCCAGCACCGTTACGCCGATCGCCTTGTACCAGCGAAGAAGGTCCGGCGAGATCGGCGCGGCGCCCGTCGTGCCGCGTCGCAGGCGGTCGAAGCCGAGCATCCGGCGCAGGTTGTTGAGCACCATGAAGTCCCAGAACGCATAGGCCGCGCTGGTGAGCAGCGGGACAGGCTTGCCGTCCTCGAGGCATTCCGCCCGCTTCATGCCGGTCGCGACCGCCCGCTTGTAGGCCCAGCGACCGAGGAAGGTCGATTCGCCTGCCATGATCGCCACGCGGCTGTAGACCTTCTCCCAGACGCGCGGCACCGCGGTGAAGACGTGCGGGCTCACCTCGCGCACGTTGTCGAACACCGTCTCGGGGCTCTCGGCGAAGTTGACCGTCGACTTCAGCGCGATCGGAATGAACGCGGTGATCAGCCTCTCGAGGATGTGGCAGAGCGGCAGGAAACACACCTGCTCGTCGCCCTCCTTCACCGGCAGCGTGATCAGCGCTCCGCTGATCGACGCCATGATGTTCTCGTTGCTGATCATCGCGCCCTTGGGCGGTCCCGTGGTGCCCGACGTGTAGACGAGGATCGCCGTGTCCTTCGGAGCGGACTTCGCCACTTCCTCGTCGAAGCGGTTCGGGTTCGCCTTCAGGAACTCGCGCCCGATGCGGTAGAGATCGTCGAGGAAGATCACCCTGTCGTCCTCGAAGCCGTGCAATCCGTCGCGATCATAAACGATGACCCTGGACAGCCCCGGCATGCGGTCACGCACGGACAGATACTTGTCGAGCTGCTCGTCGTTCTCCACGAACAGGAAACGGCTGTCGGAGTCCGTGACGAGATAGGCGAGCTGGCTCGCCGAGTCGGTCGTGTAGACTCCCGAGGCGATGCCGCCGACCGACTGAACGCCGAGATCGGTGTAGATCCACTCCTTGTTGTCCTCGGAGAGGATCGAGACCACATCGCCGCGTTTAAGCCCGAGTGAGATCAGGCCTAGGCCGATGAGGCGCGCGTGCTCGAGGAAGTCCGCCCAGGTGTAGGACAGCCAGATCCCGTAGTCCTTCTCGCGGTGGGCGACCTTCGGGCCGAGTTCCTTGCAGCGTTGCAGGAACAGCTTGGCGAGCGTATCGCAACCGTCGAAGAAATACGGACCCTTGCCGACGTCGGCATTGATCGAATGGCCGTCCACCACCTGTTGGGGCGGCATGTTGGCGACGATCGTCATCAGCTCCTCCCGTTCGCGGACGCGGTCAACGCCACGTCTTCCGTTGTTTCCAGCGCTTCTGTCCGCGCTGCGTCTCCCCCTGGACGCCGAGGTAGAACTCCTGGACGTCCTTCGACTCTAGCAGGCGAGGCGCGGCGTCCGCCATGACGACGCGCCCGAGCTCCATCACGTAACCGTAATCGGCAACTTCGAGGGCCACCCGCGCGTTCTGCTCGACCAGCATCATGGTCACCTCCTGCTCGCGGTTCAGCCGGCGGATGATGCCGAAGATCTCCTTGACGAGGATCGGCGACAGGCCGAGACTCGGCTCGTCGAGCAGCATCAGCCTGGGACCGGCCATGAGGCCACGCCCGATGGCCAGCATCTGCTGCTGGCCTCCCGAAAGCGTACCCGCCGCCTGGCGGCGTCGTTCGGCGAGGATCGGGAAATAGGAGTACACCATCTCCTGGTCGCGACGGATTCCCTCCAGGTCGTTGCGCACGAAGGCGCCCATCCTCAGGTTCTCCTCGACCGTGAGCAGCGGGAACACCTCGCGTCCTTCCGGGACGTGAACGATGCCGCCGCGGACCACCCTGTCCGGTTCGGCGCCGGCGATATTCTCGCCTCCGTAGATGATCTCGCCCTTCTGCGGATTCATGACGCCGGAGACTGTCTTCAGCAGCGTCGTCTTGCCGGCGCCGTTGGCGCCCAGCACGGTGACGATCTGGCCGCGCCTGACCTCGAGGCTCACGCCGCGGATCGCCATGATCGGACCGTAATATGTCTCGAGGTTCCTGACCGTGAGCACGACCGGCGCCTCGGAACGTACGGGGTTGAGCGGCATCGGCTTGCTCATTGCGCGGCAACCTTCTCGACCGGTTCCGTCGTACCGATATAGGCCTCGATCACCTTGGGGTGGTTCTGCACCTCATGGGCCGTGCCCAGAGCCAGCGCCTTGCCATCCGCGAGCGCCAGGACGCGATCCGACACGGCGGAGACCAGGTGCATGTCGTGCTCGACCATCAGGACGGTGATGCCCATCTGCTTCTTGATGTCCTCGATCCAGTAGGCGACGTCCTGCGTCTCCTCGACCGACAGTCCGGACGCCGGCTCGTCGAGCAGCAGCAGCTTCGGCTCGATGGCCAGCGCGCGGCCCATCTCGACAACCTTGCGCACGCCGTAGGGCAGGCCGGCGATGTACTTCTCGCGGTAGGCCTGGAGATCGAGGAAGTCGATCACCTTCTCGACCGCCTCGCGGTGACGCCGCTCCTCGCTTCGTGCGAAGGGGGTGAACAGGAGTTCGTTGACGAGGTTGCCCTTCCGGTGCCGGTGCCGGCCAACCAGCAGGTTGGCGAGCACCGTCGCATGCTCGAACAACTCGATGTTCTGGAAGGTCCGGGCGATGCCGAGCCCGGCGATTTCGTGCGGCTGACGACCGAGGATCGACTTGCCCTCGAAGCGGATGTCCCCCTCGACAGGGTCGTAGAAGCGCGACACGAGGTTGAACAGCGTCGACTTGCCGGCGCCGTTGGGCCCCACCAGGGCAAACACCTCTCCTTCCTCGACGGAGAACGAAACCTTGTTGACGGCGACGACGCCGCCGAAGCGCAGCGTGACATTGTCGATCTCGAGCAGCGCGGTCATCGCATGCGCTCCGTCTTGAGATAGCTCTTCTGGCGGCGGAACATGTCGCGCCGATAGAAGGGGAAGAGTTCGAAATAGGTCCTGATCTTGACCCAACGGCCGTAGATGCCGAGCGGCTCGAAGAGGATGAAGAGGATCAGGATCGCGCCGAAAATCGCCGATTCGAGCCCGGGTACGGCTACGGAGCTGCCGCCCATCAGGGAACTCACCAGGTCGCGCGTCATGGCGATCGCCTGGGGAAGCAGCGCCACCACGGCCGCGCCGAAGAAGGCGCCGTGGATCGAGCCCAGCCCGCCGATGACGATCATCAGCAGGAGCTGGATCGAGATGATGAGGTTGAACGTCTCGTTGTTGAAGATGCCGGCGAAATGGCCCATCAGCGCCCCGGCCAGCCCGGTGATCGCCGAGGAAATGCCGAACGACACGGCCTTGGTGCGCGCGACGTTGACCCCCATCGCCCGCGCGGACACCTCCGAATCGCGGACGGCCGAGAAGGAACGCCCGAGCGGCGAGCGCAGGAGGTTGCGATAGACGAGGATGACGAGGATCGCGACGACCAGGGTGAGCCAGTAGAAACGGTCGGGTGTCCGGTAGCGGTCGATCTGCAGGCCGAAGAGTTCGATCGTCGGGGCGAACAGCCCCACCACGCCATTGGTCAGCGGCTCGGCGATGACGATCAGGTCGTCGGTCAGGATGGAGATCGCCAGCGTGCCGATGCCGAGGTAGATGCCGTGCAGCTTGGTCATCGGCATGGCGATCAGCGCCCCGGCGAACCCCGCGATGAGCCCCGCCAGGGGAAATGACAGGATGAACGGTACGCCCGCGTTCTGCAGCAGCACGTTGGCGTAGCAGCCGATGGCCAGGAAGGCGGCGTGGCCGAGGCTGGCCTGTCCGGTCTGGCCGACCAGGATCATCAGCCCCATGCCCGCTATCGCCCAGATGAGCACATGCGTCATCTCCCCGATCCAGAATGTCCCGAGCAGGAACGGCAGCACCAGGGCGAGCAGGAGCAGCGCCAGGTACCAGCCCATCTGCGCGCGGTGCCGGAACAGGTTGATGTCGGCGTCGTACGAGGTCTTGAAGACGGTTCTCATCGCCCGTGCCTCACACTTTCTTCCGGTGGATCTGCGCGAGGATTCCGTGCGGCCGGAATACGAGAATCAGGAACAGCAGCAGGTACGGCATGATCTGCGAGTATCCGGCGGCGATGTAGTATGAGGCGAACGGCTCGATGAGGCCCACCACCAGCCCGCCAAGAAGCGCGCCCGGCAGGCTGCCGAACCCACCGATGACGGCTGCCGCGAACGCCTTGATGCCGAGCAGCCCGGTCGTCGGGTCGATCGATCCCTTCGAGGCGAACAGGATCCCGGCGACGGCGGCGACCGAGCCTGCGAGCGCCCAGATCAGGGAATTCACGCGCTTGACGGGTATTCCCATGTAGTAGGCCGCGAGCTGGTTCTGGGACGACGCCTGCATGGCGACGCCAAGCTTGCTCCGGTTGAAGAAGAAGTAGAGGCCCACGGTGAGCACGACGGTGACGAGGATCACCATCACCTCGTCCATGCCGAGCACAAGGCCACCCAGCCGCACGTCGACGCCGGCTATCGGAGATTCGAGCGATTTCGGCTCGTGCCCCCAGATCAGGCCCGCGAAGAACCGGAGCACGAAACCCATCGCGATGGTGAGGATCACCACGGCGATCTGCGACTGGCCGAGCATGTGCCGCAGCACGAACTTGTCGAGCGCATAGCCGAAGAAGCCCATCGCCACGATGGCGATGGGCACCGATATCCAGAACGGCAGACCCCAGAATTCCTGGTTCGTCAGCCCCAGCGTCAGGAACGCGCCCAGCATCATCAGGTCGCCCTGGGCGAAGTTCACCTGCTCGGTGGCCTTGTAGATCAGCACGAATCCCAGGGCGATCAGGCCGTAGACGCAGCCATTTGCCAGTCCGCTCACGACGAGCTGCAGGATGTCCAACTCTTCTCCTCCCGATCCAGCCGCGGTCTGACGCCGCGATCTCCGTCGAATGTCCGGCCGCCGGTTCCCGTCGGCGGCCCGTCGTCGTCTCCTAGGGTGCTATGAACACCTTTCCGTCCGGCCTCGCGAGTTCCGCGGGAACCCGCCCCATCGCCTCGGCGAGCGGCACGACGGCGGTCACGTCCGTCTTCCATCGCCCGTCCGCGAACCGCTTCTGCGCATCTGCGATCACCGCGAGCCGCTTCTCCGGATTGCGGCGCATCCATTCGGTCAGCCAGAATCCTTCGATGTGCTTGGACTGGAAGATGAACTGTCCCGGTTCGCGTATCTCGGTCGCGGTGTCGTCGAGGCGGCCATAGATGATCCACCGCGCCCGCTTGGGCATCTCGTGGAAGATCTGCGCCGCCACGGGCCCGGTCACCGCGTCGAGGAAGACGCGCGGCTGCTCGGCCTTCATCACGGCGCGCAGGTCGGACTTGAAGCTCGCGGACTTCTCGTTGAGCACATGCGCCGCACCGAGCGCCTTCAGCGCTTCGATCTGGTCGTCTCGCCTGACGATGGCGATCGGCCGGAAGCCTTCCTCCTTCGCCACGCCGATCATCAGCTTGCAGAGCTGGCTGCCGCCGGCGGTGACGACGAAGGCGCGCTCCCCCTCGTCGCGGACGATGCCGAACATGGCGAGCGCCGTCAGCGGATTGACGATCAGCGCGGCTCCGTCCTCGTCCTTCACGCCATTAATCAGCGGGATGCAGGCGAGGGCGTCGGCGATGGCGTACTCCGCCCAGGAGCCCCAGTTGCTCAGCCCGGTCGCGAAGGCGATCCGTTTGCCGATGAGGACCTTCGCCGCCGGATCGTCGCCCGCGGCGACCACCGTGCCGACGCCCTCGAAACCCGCCGGCTGTCCTTTCGCGCGCGGCTGACCATAGAGCCCCTTGACGAACATCACGTCGGACGGATTGATCGCCGCCCGGTCGACTTTGACCAGAACCTGCCGGCCGCTCGGGTCCGGCACCGCTATGCGGCCGAGGGAGACATAGGGCTCCATCGCCTCGAGCGCACTGCCGCTGCGCTCGGTCGCATAGCCGTCGCCCTTGAGGAGCAACGCGTTCATCTCGGAGGGTATCGCCATCGTGTCAGCCCTCACGGTTTCAGGATCAGCTTGCCGGTCGCGCCGCGACCGAGCACGCGTTCGAGCACGCCGGCCGCTTCCGACAGCGGATAGATGCCCTCGATGACCGGCTTCACCTTGCCGGAGAGGTACCAGCCGATGAGCTCGCCCATGTTCTCAGCATAGACCTTCGGCTCGCGCTGCGTGAAGCTGCCCCAGAACACGCCGACGACGCTATAGCCCTTGACCAGGGCGAGGTTGACCGGAAACTGCGGGATCCTGCCCGAGGCGAAGCCTATGACCAGAAGCCGTCCGTTCCACGCCATCGATCGCGCGAGCGCGTCGAAGCCGTCGCCGCCGACCGGATCGTAGGCGACGTCGACGCCCTTTCCGCCCGTCGCTTCCTTGAGGCTGTCCTTCAGCTTGTCGTAACTCAGCACGATGTCGGCACCGGCCTCCTTCGCGATCGACCGTTTGTCCTCGGTCGAGGCGACGCCGATCACCGAGGCGCCCATCGCCTTGCCGATCTGCACGGCCGCTATGCCCGTGGCGCCCGACGCGCCGAGCACGCAGAGCGTCTCGCCGGGCTTGAGAGCGGCGCGCTGCTTCAGCGCGTGATGCGACGTGCCGAAGCCGCACATCAGCGCGCAGGCGTCGGCGCCGTTCATGCCGTCGGGCAGCTTCATCACCGTCGCCTCGTCGGCTCCGACCTTTTCGGCATAGCCGCCGATCGACGAGAGCGCGGCGACGCGATCACCAGGCTTCACCAACTTCACGTCGGGTCCGACGGCGGTGACCGTACCCGCAACCTCCATGCCTGGCACGAAGGGGGTCGGCGGCTTCATCTGGTAGAGCCCCTGCACCAGCAGCCCGTCGGGATAGTTCACGCCGATCGCCTCGGCCTGGATGACGACAGTGCGTCCAACCGCCCGCGGCTCGGGCCACTCGGCATAGTCGAGCCGGTCGAGCGGAGCGAAATCGCGGGCGACGATCGCCTTCATCGCTACACCTTCTCCTGCGTGTACTTGCGGAGCTCGGCGCGGGCCACCTGCCGGCGGTGCACGGCGTCAGGTCCGTCGGCGAGGCGCAGCGTCCTCAGATGCGTCCACGAGCGCGCCAGCGGCGTATCCTGACTGATGCCCTGCGCGCCGAACATCTGCACCGCTTCATCGGTGACCTTCAGCGCCATGCGAGGCGCGACGACCTTGATCTGGCTGATCCAGCTGGCCGCCGCGACCCGGTCGCCCTGATCCATCATCCACGCCGCCTTGAGGCAGAGAAGGCGGGCCATCTCGATCTCCATGCGCGCTTCCGCGATGATGTCATAGTTGGCGCCAAGCTGGGCGAGCGGCTTGCCGAACGCCTCGCGCCGCATCGAACGCCGGCACATGATCTCCAGCGCCATCTCGGCCTGTCCGATCGCGCGCATGCAGTGGTGGATGCGGCCGGGCCCCAGCCTGCCCTGCGATATCTCGAAGCCGCGTCCTTCACCGACGAGGAGATTGGCGGCCGGCACGCGGACATTGGTGAAGCGCAGATGCAGGTGCCCGTGCGGCGCATCGTCGTCACCGTAGACCTTCATGGCACGCAGCTTCTCGATGCCCCTGGTGTCGGAAGGGACGAGGATCATCGAATGCTGGCGGTGGCGATCCTCGCCACCGGTCCGGACCATGACGATGTAGATCGCGCAGCGCGGGTCTCCCGCGCCGGACGACCACCACTTCTCGCCGTTGAGAACGTACTCCTCGCCCTGCCGCTCGCACCGCATCGAGATGTTGGTGGCGTCCGACGACGCGACGTCGGGTTCCGTCATCAGAAAGGCCGAGCGGATCTTCCCGTCGAGCAGCGGCCCGAGCCACCGCTCCTTGTGCTCGTCGGAACCGTAGCGTTCGAGCACCTCCATGTTGCCCGTGTCCGGGGCCGAACAGTTGAACGTCTCCGCGCCAAGATGCGCCTTGCCCATTTCCTCGGCGAGGTAGGCATACTCCACCGTGGTCAGGCCGTAGCCCCGGTCCGAGCCCGTGAGCCAGAAATTCCACAGGCCACGATCGCGCGCCTTCTTCTTCAGGCCCTCCAGGATCTCCGTCTGCCGCCTCGTGTAGCTCCAGCGATCCCCGTCCTTGCCGACCTCCGCCAGGAACTCCTCGTCCAGCGGCATGATCTCCTCGCGCACCATCTCGGCGACGCGCTGATGAAGCGGCCGGACCTTCTCCGACATGCCAAGGTCCATCGAACTCATGCCGCCATCGCCTCCATGCAACCCAATCCCCTGAGCGAACACTGCACCACCTGAGCGACGATCGACGCCAGATCGTCCTCGGTCTCGCCGGGTCTCGTCGAATACCAGAAGATCGGCGAGTTGAGCGTCATCATCGCCATCTGGTTGGCGATGCTGAGGTTTGGAAACCGCATCCTGCCTTCCCGCTCGCCCTGCGCGATGACCTCGCGGAACATGTTTCCGTACTGGGTCCGGTATTCGAGCAGCTCGCCGAGCACCTTGCGCTGCTCGGGGGTGGTCGCACCCCTCAGCGTCAGCTCGACGCCTTCCCACACCGCCCGCTGGAAGGGACGCGTCCGGATCATCTGATAGGTGTGCGCGGTGGCCATGCGCCGCCATTTCTCGATCGTCGGCAGGGATTGGGTACGAAGCGGTTCGATCGCGGCGTAGTTCATCTCCATGCCGGTCCTGTACACCTCGGCGAAGAGATCGGCCTTGGAATGGAAGTGATGGTAGATCCGGCCCTTGGTCGCGCCGAGGCGGCGCGCCACGTCGTCGATCGACGTGGCGTTGTAGCCGCGCTCCATGAAGCATTCAGCTGCCGCGCGAAGGATGTCCGCGCGGGAATCGTCAACGACATGCTCGCGGACGCTGAGCGTCATCGGGCGCTGCTTCCTCCCTTGTCCGGCGCCCGCTTGCGTCCGGCCAGCGGCCGACCGTCGGGTCTTTACGGATGACGGAATGATGAACATACTACCGGGTATGTTGTCAACGCGGCGGAGGCGTTTGCCTGAACCAGTCCGCGCCAGGGGAGGAACGGATGAGCTATCTGGACGATCTGTTTTCGGTCGCCGGCAAGACGGCGCTGGTCACCGGCGGCGCAACCGGGATCGGTCGCATGATGGCGACCGGCTTCGCGAGCGCCGGCGCGCGCGTGCTCATCGCCTCGCGCAAGGCGGCCGATTGCGGACGGGTCGCCGACGAGATCAACGGAGCGGGCCTGCCGGGCAAGGTTGAAGGCTTCGGGGGCGACGTTGGAAGCGAACAGGGCGTCGAAGCGCTCGCCGCGGAGGTCGCGGCGCGCACCGACAGCCTGCACATTCTCGTCAACAATGCCGGCCTTTCCTGGGGCGAGCCGCTCGAGACCTTCCCCTACGCGGCCTGGGCGCGCGTGCTGAACGTCAATGTCACGGGGCTGTTCCACCTGACCCGGCTGCTGCTGCCGGCGCTGGACAGGGCGGCGAGCGACGCCGACCCGTCCCGCATCATCAACCTCGGTTCGGTCATGGGAACGCAGCCGATCGCCGACGGGGCGTACTCCTACACGGCGTCCAAGGCGGCCGTGCATCACCTGACGCGGACCCTGGCCATCGAACTCGCGGAGCGACGCATCACCGTGAACGCCTTCGCTCCGGGCCCGTTCCAGAGCCGGATGACCGCCTTCGCCACCGCCTCGGATGAACAGGCCGAACTCGTCGGCTCGCGCGTGCCGATCGGCCGCATAGGCCGGCCCGACGACATCGCGGGCACCGCGATCTATCTGTGCAGCAGGGCTGGAAGCTACGTGACAGGCGCCATAATTCCCATTGACGGCGGCCAGTCGGTCCAGCATGGCATGAGCCTGTTCAAGGAGTGACGCGCCTCAGACAGGGGGAGCGCCGTCGTGCGGTCGATCAGCCTCGAAGACTACGAAGCCGCGAAGGGCACCGTGCTGGGCGTGTCGCCCTGGCGCACGGTGTCGCAGGAGATCATCGACCAGTTCGCCGACGCCACCGACGATCACCAGTTCATCCATGTCGATCCGGAACGGGCGGCGCGCGAGACGCCCTATGGAGGCACGATCGCTCATGGCTTCCTGGTGATCTCCCTGCTTTCGGCGATGACCTTCGAGACGCTGCCGCGCATCGAGGGCTACGGCATCGGAATCAACCACGGATTCGAGAACCTGAAGTTCGTCACCCCGGTGAAGTCCGGGGCGCGGCTGCGGACGAAGTTCGTGCTCGCCGATTTCCACGCGCGTCCGTCCGGCATCGTTCAACTCTCCCATGACATCACCATCGAGATCGAGAATTCGATCAAGCCGGCGCTCACGGCGCGCTGGATGACGCTGGCGATGAAGGACCGGGGAGAAGAGGCGGCATGAGCGATCCGAACGCGCTGGACGCCCTCGCGCTGGTCTCCTATCTGGAGCGTCACGTCGAGGGCTTCGCCGGCCCGGCATCGATCGAAAAGTTCAAGGCTGGCCAGTCGAACCCGACCTATGCCGTATCCGCCGCCAGCGGCCGCTACGTCCTCCGCGCCAAGCCGCCGGGCCAGCTGCTGAAGTCGGCCCACCAGGTCGACCGCGAGTACCGGGTCATCAGGGCGCTTGCGGGCTCGCGCGTGCCGGTACCCCCTGTCCTGCATCTCTCCGGCGACGATTCGCCGATCGGCCGCATGTTCTACGTCATGCGCTTCGTCGAGGGCCGCATCTTCTGGGATCCGGCGCTTCCCGACGTTCCTGACAATGACGGCCGCGGCCGTATCTACGATGCGATGAATGCCACGCTGGCGGCGCTCCACGATGTCGACGTCGCCGCGGTCGGATTGCAGGATTTCGGCAAGCCGGGCAGCTATTTCGAGCGCCAGCTCGGCCGCTGGACGGGCCAGTACCGCGCCTCGGAGACGGGCACGGTCGCCGAGATGGACCGACTCATCGAATGGCTCGAGGCCCGCCTTCCGCCTGATGACGGGGTCGTCTCGCTCGTCCACGGCGACTACCGCATCGACAACATGATCTTCGCGCCCGACCGGCCGGAGGTGGTGGCGGTGCTCGACTGGGAACTCTCGACGCTCGGCCATCCCTACGCCGACATCGCCTACCAGTGCATGCAATGGCGGCTGCCGCACTCGTCCGGCTTCCGCGGGCTCGGCGGCATCGACCGCGCCGCGGTCGGGCTGCCGTCCGAGGACGCCTATGTCGATGCCTACTGCCGGCGGCGGGGTATCGGCCGCATCGACAACTGGACCTTCTGCCTCGCCTTTTCCTTCTTCCGGCTCGGCGCAATCTGCCAGGGCGTCTACAGGCGCGCCCTCGACGGCAACGCGTCCAATCCAGAAAAGGCGCGGACCTATGGCGAAGCGGTGCGCCTGCTTGCCGCGCTTGCCGTCAACCTGATCGATCGGAGGGGGTGAATGAGCCGGTTCGAGGGAAAGGTCGCGCTGGTCACCGGCGCGACGGGCGGGTTCGGCCGAAGGACCGCCGAACGCCTTGTCGCAGAAGGCGCGCGCGTGGTCCTCTCCGACATGGACGCCGGCGCGCTCGAAGCCCTCGCCGACGCGCTGGGGAGCGACGTCGCGACGCTCGCCGGGGACATCTCCGACGAGACGCTCTCGGCCAATCTCGTGGCGCTGGCAGCGAGCCGCTTCGGCGGGCTCGACATCGCGATCAACAACGCCGGAATCGCCCAGAGTTTCCTGCGCCTCCCGCAGGTCCCGTCAGACGAGGCCCGACGCATCGTCGAGATCGACCTGCTCGGCGTCTTCTACGCCATGAAGCATCAGATTCCGCTGATGGAGAGGCAGTACAAGGAGAGCCAGCGTCCTGGGACGATCGTCAACATCGCCTCCGTCGCGGGGCTGGCCGGAGCCCAGAAGCTCTCGGTCTATGCCGCCGCCAAGCACGGGGTGGTCGGCCTCACGCGCTCGGCGGCCGCGGAGTCGGCGAAGCGCGGCGTCCGGGTCAACGCGGTCTGCCCGTCCTTCGCCCGCACCCGCATGGTCGACGATTTCGTCACGATCCACGGCGGTCAGCAGGACGAGGCGCTAGAGGAACTGACCCGCGGCGTCCCGATGAAGCGCGTCGCCGAGGTCGACGAGGTGGTGGAGGTGATCCTTTTCGCGGCCGACCCGAAGAACTCCTTCATGACCGGCCACACGCTGTCGGTCGACGGCGGCATCGCCGCCATCTGACGGTCAGATGTCCAGCAGGCCCTCGCGCATCGCGATGGCGATGGCGTCGGTGCGGTTCGCTGCGCCGAGCTTGGACAGGATGGAAGCCACATGGAACTTCGCGGTGTGCGCCGAGATGTCGAGCCTGCGCGCGATCACCTTGTTCGGCGCGCCCTCGCCAAGCAGTTCGAGCACCTGCCGCTCACGCTGGCTGAAGCGCGCCGACGGGTCGGCCCGGTCACCGCCCGTCACGGGTTCGGCGACGACACGGTAGCCCGCGGCCATCAGTTGCGCCGCGGCGGCGACAAGCTCGGCCGACGCATCGTCCCTGAGGGCCGACCTCGCCTTCTCGACGATGGCGGACGTTCTCGATGGCCGCCCGCGCCTCTCCTCGACGGGCTCCCTATCGATGACGTCGCCGAAGTGAACGCGGTCTTCGAGTGCGATGTACATCCTCTCGCCTTTCCTCCGGTCGCGAGACCGGCCTGCCGCCATGTTACCCCGCATCTCTCGCGAATTCACTGGCCATCCGGTCAGGTCGAGAGGTCACGAGGCGTTCCAGACATATAGGCATCATCCCGGTGGATGTCCCGCATGTCCATTCAACCTGTACACAACGACCGCTCCCGCACGACCACCGCGTCGGCCCGGCCGAGCGTCGCATCAGGCCCTGAAGGGTGCGGGAGCCGAAACCCTGACAGGCTCCTGTCAGCAGAATGGTCGATGCCGCAAGATTCGGGTTGCGGTCCACGCCGGACGGCGCACGATGGCGTTCAAGGAGACGAGCCATGGACGCGACCCGGCATTTTGCGATCTTCGAGACGGCGGCGGGCCATTGCGGGATCGCCTGGAGCGCGAAAGGCGTGACGCGCTTCCATCTGCCCGAGCGCGATCCGGCGGCGGCGCAGCGCGCCATGCACCGCAAGGCGGCCGGCGCGGAACCCGGCGACCCGCCGCCCGCCATCGCCAGGATCGTCGCCGAGGTCAGGCGCTACTTCGATGGCGAGACCGTCGATTTCAAGGACGTCGGGCTGAACCTGCCGGCCATGAACGCCTTGTACGTCGACATCTACGACGCGACGCGCGGGTTGGGTTGGGGCGAGACGACGACATATGGCGCGCTGGCAAGAATGCTCGGCCGGGGTCCGGAAGTCGCCCGCGACGTCGGACAGGCGATGGCGAAGAACCCCGTTCCCCTCATCATACCATGCCACCGCGTTCTGGCAGCCGGCGGCAAGCCGGGAGGGTTTTCGGCTCCAGGCGGCGTCAACGCCAAGGTGAGGATGCTCGAGATGGAGGGCGTCAGCGTCGCTCCGGCCGAGCCGCCGCAGCGCTCGCTCGCGTTTTGAGCGGTGAGGCCTTAAGGCCGCGGCGGCCGTCGGGATCTTGTCCGTCAGGCGGCGTCGCCCGCCGCTTCCTCGAGGAAATCGAGCACGTAGTCGGAGAAAGAGCGCCAGCACTCGATCCTGAACGCGTCCGCCCCGGTGCGGAAGAGAACGATCTCCACCTTGCCGAGGATGGTCCGCGACGCGGCTCCCACCGGGAACGCCGCCAGGGCGAGATCCTGCGGACAGCCGGCCGAAAGCGTGGCCTCCACGCCCGCGCCGCTGACCGAAAGGCCGATATTGCGGTGCGAAATGCCGACCGCCGAATGCAGCGCCTTGACGCCGGCGACGTCGGCGAGCGGATGCTTGCTCGCATCGTCGATGACCAGCCATTCGTCCGGCCCGAGCCAGAGCGCATGGCGCTTGCCCTCGCTGGCCGAACTCTTCGGCCTGACCGGCAGCTTCACCTTCAGCGCCTTCGACAGCGCCGCGACCGATGCCGCCGGCGCACGCAGCGACATGCGCTCGGCCGGGGGCAGCACAGCGACGGTCACGGCGGCGTTGCGGATCTCCCGACCCGCATGTGCCGGCCGGCGCTCGGCCGACGGGGCTGCCACTTTCTTCGCGGCCCTAGCCATGGAGGCGTTCCCCCTTCTCGTCGATGAACACCATGCCCGTCACCTCGACCTCGACGGTCCTGTCGGGCATCGGCACGTAGAGCGTCTCGCCCATGCGATCGCGGCCGCCGGCGACCAGCGCCAGCGCGATCGAGCGCCCGCAGTTCTCCGACCAATAGCTCGAGGTAACGTGGCCGATCATGGCCATCGGCACGGCCTGCTTCGGATCGGCGACAATCTGCGCACCCTCCTCAAGCACGACCTTCGGGTCCCTGGTCTTCAGCCCCACGAGCTGCCTCCGGCCCCCGGCGACGAGGTCCGGCCGCGCCATGCCGCGGATGCCGACGAAGTCGGCCTTCTTCCTGCCGACCGCCCAATCGAGCCCGGCATCGTTGGTCGTCACCGTGCCGTCCGTGTCCTGGCCGACGATGATGTAGCCCTTCTCGGCGCGCAGAACATGCATCGCCTCGGTCCCGTAGGCGCAGGCGCCGTGCTTCTGGCCTTCCGCCCACAGCATCTCCCACACGGCCTGCCCGTAATCCGCCGGCACGTTGACCTCGAAGCCACGATCTCCGGTGAACGACATGCGGAAAAGCCGCGTCGGCACGCCGCAGATCCTGCCCTCTCGAACCGACATGTGCGGCAGCGCCTCGTCCGACATGTCGATGCCCTCGACCAGCGGCGCGATGATGTCGCGCGACTTCGGTCCCTGCACGGCGATCACCGCCCACTGCTCGCTGATCGAGGTGAGCCAGACCTTGAGGTGCGGGAACTCGGTCTGGAGATAGTCCTCCATATGGTTCATCACCCGCGCCGCGCCGCCGGTCGTGGTGGTCACATGGAAGCGGTCGGGCGCCAGCCGGCCAACCACGCCGTCGTCATAGATGAAGCCGTCCTCGCGCAGCATGATGCCATAGCGACAGCGGCCCGGTTCCAGCTTCTCCCACGGGTTGGTGTAGAGCAGCTCCATGAACCTGGCTGCATCGGGCCCGACCACCTCGATCTTGCCGAGCGTCGAGGCATCGAAGAGACCGGCCGCGTTGCGCACGGTCACGCATTCGCGGTTGACAGCGGCATGCATGTCCTCGCCGCGCCTGGGGAAGTACCATGCTCGCTTCCACTGGCCGACATCCTCGAACACCGCGCCCTGCGCCTCGGCCCAGGGATGGATCGGCGTCTTGCGCGTCGGGTCGAACAGTCTGCCCTTCCCGTGCCCGACGATCGATCCGAAGGTGACCGGCGTGAACGGGGCACGGAACGTCGTCAGTCCGACCTCCGGCACGTCCTTGCCCAGCGCCTCGGCGGCGATCGCCAGGCCGTGCATGTTGGATGTCTTGCCCTGGTCGGTCGCCATGCCGTTGGTGGTGAAGCGCTTGACGTGCTCGATCGAGCGGAAGCCCTCGCGGACGGCAAGCCTTATGTCCTTGGCGGTCACGTCGTTCTGGAAGTCCACGAACGCCTTGGCCGTGGAACCCGCGTCGGCGCCCGGCGCCGCGCCGATGATGCCGCCGGCGAAGGTCTCGGCCGAAGACGCGGTGATCTTCACGCCCTTCACCGCCTTGCCACCGGCCGACTTCGCCGCTGACTCGCCCGATGCGAACCCCTCGTCGATCGAGGCCTGCAGCCCGTCCGTGCCGCCGCAGGCGCCGACCGACACGCAGTCCTGCGCATAGGCTCCGGGCAGGAAGCGCCGGGTCGCCTCGTCGAAGGCGACCTTGCCGCGTGACTGCGAGAACAGGTGCACGGAGGGTGTCCAGCCGGCCGAAACGAGGAGCGCATCGACGGAAATCGTGCGCTCGGAACCCCCGGCCTTCGGGCTGATCGTCATGGACGACACCCGCAGCCGTCCCGCCGTCTTCACGACCATACGGCCGTGATTGACCTCGATGCCGAGCGCGCGCGCCTCGTCGACGGCGGGTCCGGTGGGGTTGTCGCGCACGTCGACGATCGCCGCGATGCCGACGCCAGCCTTCCGCAGGTCGATCGCCGCCGCATAGGCGGAATCGTTCGCGGCATAGACGCCGACATTGCGTCCGACCGCTACGCCATAGTGATTGAGATAGGTCCGCGCTGCCGATGCCAGAATGATCCCCGGCCGGTCGTTGTCGGCGAACACCATGTGCCGCTCGATGGCGCCGGTGGAGAGGATCACTCGCTTCGCCCGCACCTTCCAGAGCCGCTCGCGTACCAGCTTGCTTCCTGGGTTGGCGAGGTGGTCGCTCACACGCTCCACCAAGCCGACCAGGTTCTGTGCGTAGTAGCCGAAGGCGGTGGTGCGCGGCAGCAGCCGCACATTGTCCATCGCCGCGAGCTTCGCGATGGAAGCCTGCGCCCAGGCGAAGCCGTCCTGTCCGTCGACGGTCGCGCCGCTCTCGAATTGCAACGCGCCGCCGAACGTCGCCCGCTCGTCGGCGAGGATGACGCGGACGCCGCTCTCGGCAGCGGCGACAGCCGCCGCGATGCCTGCCGCGCCGCCGCCGATCACCAGCACGTCGCAATGCGCGTAGCGCGAGGCGTAGTGGTCCGGATCCGGCTGGTCCGGCGACCTGCCGAGGCCTGCCGCCGCACGGATGTTCGGCTCGTAGACATGCTTCCAGGCCGCCTTCGGCCACATGAAGGTCTTGTAGTAGAAGCCGGCCGAGAACATCGGCGAGGCGACGTCGTTGACCGCCCCCGCGTCGAAGGCGAGCGATGGCCAGCGGTTCTGCGATTCCACCGTCAGCCCGTCATAGATCTCCTGCACGGTCGCCCGGATGTTCGGCGTCTTGCGCGCCGCGTCGCGCATGACCGTCACCAGCGCGTTCGGCTCCTCCGATCCGGCCGAAAGAGCACCGCGCGGACGGTGGTACTTGAAGGACCGGCCCATCAGGTGGACGCCGTTGGCGAGCAGCGCGGAAGCGACCGTGTCGCCCTCGATGCCGGAATAAGAGGCGCCGTCAAAGGAAAAGCGCACGGCCTTGGCGGGCGTCAGCCTGCCCGCGCCGGGGATGCGGAAGGAGGCGGTCATTGGTCTCTCCTCCCGCAGGGGCTAGATCCGATGGGACCCCCCTCTGGCCTGCCGGCCATCTCCCCCTCAAGGGGGGAGATCGGACGTCGCCGGCAGTCTCGCCAGCCATCGACAGCAAAGGAAAGAGGCCGAGGCACATGAAGGATAATCTCCCCCCTTGAGGGGGAGATGGCCGGCAGGCCAGAGGGGGGTCCAAGGAGATTGGCCACTATGCTTCTCCCTTCTTGCGCCGCGCCTGCTTCTTCACGTTCAGCTGGTCCGGCGGACGGTTCGCATAGGCGGCCGGCCCGGAGTCGTTCGCCGACTTCGGCAGGGTTGGCTTCGGCTCGCCGGCCTTGTAGGTCGTGACGAACTTGTCGCTCACCGTATCGCGCACCGCATTGAAGAAGCGCGCGCAGCCATGCACATGCCGCCACCGCTCATAGGCCATGCCCTTCGGGTTCGAGCGGATGAAGAAGAAACCCTCGAACGCCTCGTCGCTCTCGCCGGCGATGTTGGTCGAGCGCGCGACATGCGCCTCGCCGGCATGGCGGAACTCGAGTTCCGGGCGCTCTTCCTCGCAATAGGGGCAGCGGATGAGAAGCATGGTCAGGCGTCTTTCTCGTCGGGGCAGATGGCGAACCCCATCGTCTCGTAGGGCGCCAGCCGCGTGATCAGGGCCTCGAGGCTGTCATAAGGCGCGTAGAGTTCGCGATCCTCGATCGTTGCGAACAGCGCGAACGGGTTGGTCGTCACCACGACCATGCGCGGCAGCGTCATGTTGCCGATCTCCCCCATCTCCTCCGACGTCAGTATCTCGGCGAAGAACACCTGGCGCTGTCCTTGCAGGGTGATGCAGGACAGTTCGCCCACGTCGATCGAGAACGGCCACTCCGTCGTCGCCTCGGCGCGGCTGATGACCATCTCGCCGATGATGTCGTCGAAAGCGCTTGGCCGATCCTCCGCGAGGATCAGCGGCGCCACGACGGCGAGGGCGATGGCGGTCGGCGTCATCAGTGCGCCACGGCGGCGGCCGCCGCTTCGTCGATCAGCCGGCCGGTGCGGAAACGCTCGAGGGTGAAGCCGGCGTTGATCGGGTGCGGATTGTCGTTTGCGATGGTGTGGGCGAAGACGTGGCCGGAGCCCGGCGTCGCCTTGAACCCGCCCGTGCCCCAGCCGCAATTGACGTAGAGGCCGGGCACCGGCGTCTTGGCCAGGATCGGCGAGCGGTCTGGCGTCACGTCGACGATGCCGCCCCAGGACCGCAGCATCTTCATCCGCCCGAAGATCGGGAACATCTCGCAGATCGCCTCCAGCGTGTGCTCCAGGATGTGAAGCCCGCCCGTCTGCGAGTAGGATGTGTACTGGTCGGTGCCCGCACCGATCACCAATTCCCCCTTGTCGGACTGCGAGATATAGGCGTGCACGGTGTTCGACATCACCACGCAGGGGAACACGGGCTTCACGGGCTCCGAGACCAGCGCCTGGAGCGGATAGGATTCGAGTGGCATCCTGACGTCGGCCATCTGCATGATCACGGAAGTATGGCCGGCGGCCACCACGCCGACCTTCTTGGCGCCGATGAAGCCGCGGCTGGTCTCGACACCGGTCACATGGCCGTTGGAGGAGCGGCGGACCCCGGTCACCTCGCAGTTCTGGATGATGTGGACGCCACGGTCCGCGGCTGCCCTCGCGTAACCCCACGCGACGGCGTCATGGCGGGCCGTGCCGCCCCGCCGCTGGAGAGTGGCGCCCACGACCGGATAGCGGGCCGCCCTGGAGACATTGAGCGGCGGGCAGTAGTCCTTCGCCTGGTCCGGCGTCATCCATTCGTTGTCGATGCCGTTCAGCCGGTTGGCGTGGACGTGGCGCTTGAGCACCTGGATGTCGTGCACGTTGTGGGCGAGCATCATCACGCCGCGCGGCGAGTACATGACGTTGTAGTTGAGGTCCTGGCTGAGCCCGTCCCAGAGTTTCACGGCATGGTCGTAGATGCCGGCGCTCTCGTCATAGAGGTAGTTCGAGCGGATGATGGTGGTGTTGCGGCCGGTGTTTCCACCCCCGAGCCAGCCCTTCTCCAGCACCGCCACATTGGTGATGCCGTGCTCCTTGGCGAGGTAATAGGCCGTCGCCAGTCCGTGGCCGCCCGCGCCGACGACGATGACGTCATACTCCTTGCGCGGTTCGGGCGAGGACCATTGCTCCTCCCATCCCTTGTGCCCGCGCATCGCCTCCCGGGCGATGGCGAAGACGGAATATCTGCGCATCTGACAAGCCTCTCTCACTGACGCCGCGGACACGGTGCCAGAGGTCCGACTTCTAGCCAATCGGGGTCCATGGCAAATGTGCCATTTGCGACGGGTGCGGACGCTTCGCGCACGCGCAGCATCCATCTTCACCGGAACACCGGCCTGCTTCCAGCGTTCACGGTGTTCGCGGGACCAGACATGCGGATTTGTCTTGCGTTCCGACGCGAACCTGCAATTGCATGGACGTTACCATCCGGAGATTCACCTCATGCTTCTGGTCCGCTCCTATGTCGCGCCGAGCGCGATCGAGGGCATCGGCGTGTTCGCGGCCGAGCCGATCGCCAAGGGCGCCCCCATCTGGCGGCTCAACCCCGATTTCGACCGGCTGATCGCGACGGAAAAGTACGAGATCGCGGAGCCGTTCCTGAAGGATTTCCTCGACCGCTACGCCTACCCGAGTCCCGACAAGCCCGGCTTCCTCGTCTACGAGGTCGACAACGGGCGTTTCATGAACCACTCCGAAACCCCGAATACCGACTTCACCCAGTTCGGCGGAGCTTTCGCACTCCGCGACATCGGCGCCGGCGAGGAGATCACCTGCAACTACGCCGACTTCCATGAAGGATACGAACTGCTGCCGAGCGCAGCGGCGTGAGCGACCCGCGTCCTGTGGACATCGCGACCTGATTCTGATAACAGCCGCCGCAATTCGCGGTGGGACCGCCGCGGAGGCGGTACGACATGCGTTACTGCCTCGTTCCTTGATCGTGACATAGGATCGAACGTGCAGGTACTCGTACGCGACAACAACGTCGACCAGGCCCTTCGTGCGCTGAAGAAGAAGATGCAGCGCGAGGGCATCTTCCGCGAGATGAAGATGCGCGGACACTACGAGAAGCCATCCGAGAAGCGAGCCCGCGAGAAGGCGGAGGCTGTCCGCCGCGCCCGCAAGCTGGCCCGCAAGCGTGCGCAGCGCGAGGGCCTCGTCCCCGGCGGACGCGCCCCCGTGGCGGCGCCAGCGCGCTGAGCCGCCCCTTTTCGTCCTTATTTCGGCTGTAGCCGACTAGGCGGCGCGATGATGAATCGGCGCCCTGCTTGTTGCATTGGCCCGTGGCGGACGGGCGCTGAGAGGGAAAGCTGCATGCCGGAACTGACCGTCGCCCGACGGCCTTCGATCTGGCGCTCGGGCGCCCCGCTCATTGTCATGCTGGCGGCAATCCCCCTCGCAGCCTGCCAGACGGCGCCGATGGGTGAGGTCGCGTCGATCGATGTCGCGCAGGGTTCCGAGGAGAACATCGCCTCCCTTTCCGCGGTGATCGAACGAAGCCCCCGCGACCCGGAAGCGTACAACGTTCGCGGCTCCGCCTATGGCCGTGGCGGGCGTTACAAGGAGGCGCTCGAGGATTTCAATACCGCGATCAAGCTGAACCCGTCTTTCTACCAGGCCTACTCCAACCGCGCGTTGATCCACCGCTTCCTCGGCAACCAGCAGGCGGCGCTCCAGGACTACAACCGCTCCATCCAGATCAATGCGAGCTACGACGCCGCCTACATCGGACGCGGCGACCTCTATCGGAAGGCAGGCCGGGTGAACGAGGCCTTCAACGACTTCCAGCGCGCCATCCAGCTCGACACGACGGACGGACGCGCCTATCACCGCCGCGGCCTGATCTACCAGAGCCAGGGCCAGCATGGTTTCGCCATCGAGGATTTCTCGACTGCGATATCGTTGTCGCCGGATTCTCCTGAGCCCTACAATGGTCGTGGCATCTCCTATATCGCCATGAACGACGACGACAACGCGCTCGCCGACTTCAACACGGCGATAAAACTGAACGAAGGCGTTGCGGAGAGCTGGGCGAACCAGGGGCTCGTCTTCGAACGCCAGGGGGACAAGGCGCGCGCCGCCAAATCCTACAGCTACGCCGTCAGGCTCGACCCGCAATACGCGCCGGCGACCGAGGGTCTCGCCCGCACGCGCGGGGCCTGAACCGGAACCTTGTCGCCGGCCAGGGGTTTTCCCGGTCGGAAGCACAAGGAGTTCCCACCATGAAACACGTCCTCGCCGCCGCGCTGGTCGCCGCGTCCTTCGCCGTCATTCCCGCCTCCGCCCAGGATCGCACCGAAGTCGGCCTGCTCGACTGCAAGGTCGAAGGTGGCGCGGGCTTCATCGTAGGTTCGTCCAAGGACGTGAGCTGCATATTCACCTCGGCCGATTCGTCCCGGGCTCCGGAAGCCTATGTCGGGAGCATCAACAAGGTTGGCCTCGACGTCGGCGTCACCGGTGCCGGCGTGATGAAGTGGTCGGTGCTGGCGCCGACGTCGGGGCAGTGGCCGGATGGCGCGCTGGCCGGCAACTATGTCGGCGCGAGCGCCGAAGCGACGGCAGCGGTCGGGGTCGGCGCAAACGTCCTGATCGGCGGTTCGTCCGACACCATCATGCTCCAGCCGCTCAGCGTCCAGGGCCAGACGGGGCTCAACGTCGCTGTCGGCGTCACCGACTTCAACCTGCAGCCGGCCGGTTGACCGGTTAACCGCCGGACTCGTCACCGCGACTGGTCCGGGCCTGGTCGAACGTCTTTGCTCCCGATCAGGCGATCATGGCGCCGTACATCGCGCAATGATCGCCCCTTCTGGACCAATCCAACGATCTTTGCTGCCGCGCCATCCTAATATAGAAACTATCCGGTTACTATATTGGGATGGCGCGGTCATGCCCTCTGCCCACTCGAGCGAAGAGCGCATCCTTCGCTTTCTCAAGTTTCGCGGGCCGCAGACCGCCGAGGCAGTGTCCCGGCATCTGAACATCTCCGTCGTCGGCGCGCGCAAGCATCTGGCGGCAATGCACGGCGAGACGCTGCTCGACTTTTTCGACGAGGCGGGCGCCGTCGGCAGGCCCAAACGATACTGGAGCCTGACCGACAGGGCGCAGGCGCGTTTTCCCGATGTCCATGCCGTCCTCACCGTGGAGATGATTGCGTCGATCCGCACCATCTTCGGCGCGGACGGCCTCGATCGACTGATCTCCGAGCGCGAGCGACAGACGCTGGTTCGCTACCGGGCGACCCTGGCCGGTGTAGCGAGCCTCGATGAGCGCGTCGCCCGCCTTGCGGGCATGCGCGCGGAGGAGGGCTACATGGCCGAGTGGTCACGCCTCGACGATGGCGCGCTGCTGCTCGTCGAGAACCACTGCCCGATCTGCGTTGCTGCGCGCGCCTGCCAGAACCTTTGCCGGTCGGAACTCGATGTCTTCAGCGCGGCGCTGGGCGAAGACGCTGTGGTCGAGCGGACCGAGCACATGTTCCAGGGCAGCCGCCGCTGTGCCTACCGCGTCGCCCTGCGGGCAGGACGGCATCCATGACCATGACCGACGAAAGGCGGGTCGACTGGCAGGAGCTATGGCGCTCCGGCGACCTTGCCCGCTTCTGCTTCATCAGCCTCGGCATCCTCCTCCACGCCACCAACGAGACGATGATCGCGACGGTCATGCCGGCCATGGTCGGCGAGCTTTCGGGCGTTGAACTCGTCGGTTGGTCCCTCGCAATCTACGAACTGGGCTCGATCTGCGCGGGAGCGGCCGCGGGCCGCATGGTGAGCTATCTGCCGCTCCGCTCGAACATGGCTGGCGCCGCCCTGCTCTACGCCGCCGGCGCGGCGGCGTGCGCATTGGCCCCCTCGATGCCGTGGTTCCTCGCAGGCCGGCTGCTCGAAGGGCTCGGCGGCGGCGCGCTCGTGGCGCTCGCCTTCGTTTCGGTCGAACGGCTGTTCCCGCCCAAAATCTGGCCGCAGCTCTTCGCCATCATGTCGGCGGTCTGGGGCGTGTCGGCCTTTGCCGGTCCGCTGATCGGCGCCATGTTCGCCGAGTTCCTGTCCTGGCGCTGGGCATTCGCCGCCTTCGCGGGCGGCGGCATCGTCATGGCCGCTGCAACGCTGGTCGTCTTGCGAGGACCGCGCGCGACGCGACCGGCCGGCGGCGACGCGCGACCGCCCTTCCCCTGGTTCGCGCTCGCTGTCCTGGCGGCCGGCATCTCGCTCATCGCCTTCGCGGGGATCTGGGTCTCGCCGCTGCGCTCCGCCGCATTGCTCGTGGCCGGTCTGGCCGGTCTCGCCATCTTCTTCGTGGTCGATGCGTCGCGCCCCGCTTCGCGTCTCTTCCCGGCGCGGCTCTTCGACTGGGGCACGCCGCTCGGCTCCGGCATGACGATGGTCGCCGCCTTCTCGGTCGCCACCTGCTCGTTCGCCGTCTACGGCCCGCTGATCCTGACCAGCCTGCACGGCATCCCGCTCATGACGGCCGGCTACATCATCGCGGCCGAATCCATCGCCTGGTCCATCCTGTCGATCCTCGTCGCCAATGCGCCCCCGCAACGCGAGCGCCTGATCATCACCGGCGGCGCCGTGATGATCGCGGCCGGCATCGGCGGTTTCGCCTGGGCGGTGCCGTTGGGGTCGATACCGCTGATCCTTGCCTGCGCCGTCCTCCAGGGCGGAGGCTTCGGCATCGCCTGGCCCTTCGTCACCCGCATGATCGTCGCGGCCGCGCCGGTCGACCAGCGGACCGTGGCTTCGTCCGCCGTGCCCACCATGCAGCGCATCGGCTACGCGGTCGGGTCGGTGACCTGCGGCATCATCGCCAATTCGAGCGGCTACGCCGGCGGCGTCTCCGTCGAGACATCCGCCAGCGTGGCCGCCTGGCTGTTTCTTGCCTTCATCCCCCTGGGCGTACTCGGCGCCGCAGCCGCCTTTCGCGTCTCGCGACCCGTCGGCGTCGCATGACGCGGGCCGCTCAAAGGCTCTTCGCCCAGTCGATGATGTAAGCGGCGACCTTCTCGTGACCTGGCTCGGTCATGAGGAAGTGCGACAGGCCTTCGAATTCGACGAAGTCGGTGCGGCCGGGCGCCTTCTTGTGCTTCCGGTAGATCCTGCGCGACAGGGCCGGCGCAACGGTCCTGTCCTCCGACGCTGCCGTGACCAGCACCGGCTGCGTTCGCCGCCTGACGTCGATGCGGATGCCTAGGCCGGTCGCGGCCTGCGCGAAAACGCGGCCCGACGTCGGCACCATGTACTTCTCATAAGCCTCGTCGCGCAGAGCGGCCGGGGCCGTGTTGGCGAACTTCGCGTCGAACTGGGCCTTGGAAAGCGTGTAGGTGCGGTTCCACGCGTTCCAGCGGGTGAGCACGGGCAGCGCGGCGAGCAGCGAAACCGGGTCGGCGATAATGCCGGCGACCGGACCCGGATCGAGGAGCACGCCGGCCGCGCCGTAGCCCCGGTCGAGCAGAAGCTGCGTCACCAACCCGCCCATCGAATGGCCGATGATGATCGGCTTTTCCGGCAGCGTCTCGATGAACCTGCCGATGTGGTCGGCGATCTCACCTGCCTTGAGCGAGCCGAGACCGGCCGGCGGGTTGGCGCGCAGTTCGGCGGCGGTGCCCGTGCCGAGGAACGGCCAGGTCGGCGTATGGACGGTGTAGCCCGCGGCCTCGAAAGGCTTGCGGAAATTGTCCCATGAGGCAGCCGTCATCCAGGCGCCGTGGACAAGAACGATCGTGCGGGTCAGGCGGGACGTATTCATCGAAGTCTCTCCTCTGGAAGGGCGGCCCATCGCCGCCGCTTTTCGATGACGGCTATTTAGTCGTGTACGATTTAATCGTCAACGATCATTACCAATATCACGAAAAGTTGAAGAGCTTGCGATTTGATCGTGCACGATCTATTTGGGGATGAAATGCCGATGTCGGGAAATCGCTGCCATGAAGATCGATTTCAAAGCCAACCCGGAACTGATGGACCGGCTGACGGTGGACGTGATGCCGTGCTTCGCCATCTATTCGGCCGCTAACTCCGTCACGCGCTTCTACCGCAAGGCGCTGGAGGATACCGGGCTCACCTATCCGCAATATCTGGTGATGATGGTGCTATGGGAAACCAGGGGCACGACCATGAAGGCGCTCGGCGACCGCCTCGGCCTCGATTCCAGCACGCTGACCCCGCTGGTGAAGAAGCTCGAGCAGCGTGGCCTCGTCACCCGTGCGCGGAGCAAGGAGGACGAGCGCGTGCTCGACATCGCCCCGACCGAGGCGGGCATGGCGCTGCGCAGCGCCGGCTGCGACGCGGCGATCGCCATGACCGTCAACTCGGGCGAGACCTTCGAGACGCAGGAGGAACTGCGCGCGCGGCTGATGCGGGTGCGCGACGGACTGGATGCGTATGCCGGGAGCGATGCGGCGCCCGACTAGCGAAAGTGGCGATATGTATCGACGGATGCCCGTGCCTGCCGTGTCACCCGCCCTGTGGCTGCACTGCCCAGGGATGTGAGCGCAGAGGCCTCGGCGGAAAGATTCGCCTGACAAGCTGTGCGATCTCCGCTGACGTGTGATCCCGGATTTCGATGAAGTGGACGCCAGCCTTCCGCAGCGCCTCGCGCTTGATGGCATCGCGAGCCGCGGCGTTTCCCTGATGATGGCCACCGTCCTGGCACTCGATGGCCGCAACCGGATCGCCGAACGGTCCGACGATCAGGATGTCGACGCGCTTGCTGTTGATCGACGAGAAGGCATTGCGATCGTCGGAGCCGATGATCTCGCCAAGGCTGGTCTGCGACAGCACCCGGCAGCCGGACCGCATGGCCTGCATCTCCGCCTCGACGATACGAAAGACCCGATACTCGGACCGGCTCATGACCTTCTTCTTGTAGAAGGACGCGCCCATCACATGCCGCAACTGGTCGGCGGCGTCGCCGAGTCCCGTCGCGGATCTTGATCCGAAATCGTTGCGTCGCCGGTCACGCGGACCGAACCTGCGCTTTAGCCAGCCGGCCCAAGAGGCCGTCATCGCCGCGAGCGGCCGCGTGAACCGAACTTCCATAGCGTTCCAGCCCGCCTGGTGACGACATGCCTGTGGGCATGCTAGCGCGCCAATCTTTGGGATCGGTTGCGAGAACGCGGAGAATTTGAACGACCGTGCCGGCCCTCAGTGATCCAGCGCCTTGACGATCTCTTCGGTCATCTTCTTGGCGTCGCCGAGCAGCATCATCGTGCCGTCCTTGTAGAACAGCGTGTTGTCGATGCCGGCGTAGCCGGAGCCGAGCGAACGCTTGACGAACAGGCAGGTGCGCGCCTTGTCCACATCGAGGATCGGCATGCCGTAGATCGGACTGCTCTTGTCGTCGCGTGCGGACGGGTTGGTCACGTCGTTGGCGCCGATCACATAGGCGACGTCGGCCTGCGCGAACTCGGAATTGATGTCCTCCAGTTCGAACACTTCGTCATAGGGGACGTTCGCTTCGGCGAGCAGCACGTTCATGTGGCCGGGCATGCGGCCCGCCACCGGATGGATGGCGTACTTCACCTCGACGCCCTTGGCCTTCAGCTTGTCGGCCATCTCGCGCACCGCGTGCTGCGCCTGCGCCACCGCCATACCGTAGCCCGGCACGATGATGACCTTCGACGCGTTTGCCATGAGATATGCCGCGTCGTCGGCCGAACCGAGCTTGACGTTGCGCTCGATCCCGTCGTCGGCAACCGCCGCCGTCTCGCCGCCGAAACCGCCGAGGATGACCGAGATGAAGGATCGGTTCATGCCCTTGCACATGATGTAGGACAGGATCGCGCCCGAGGAGCCCACCAGCGCGCCGGTGATGATCAGCGCGAGGTTGCCGAGCGTGAAGCCGAGAGCCGCGGCGGCCCAGCCCGAATAGGAGTTCAGCATCGACACGACCACCGGCATGTCGGCGCCGCCGATCGGCACGATGAGCAGCACGCCGAGCAGCAGCGACGCCGCCACGATCAGCCAGAAGACGAGAGCGCTCTCGGTCGTGACCAGAAGCCCGATCAGCACGACGAGCGCGATGCCGAGCCCGGCATTCACGACATGCCGCATCGGCAGCAGGATCGGCTTGCCCGACATGCGGCCGTCCAGCTTGAGGAAGGCGATGACGGAGCCTGTGAAGGTGATCGCGCCGATGGCGATGCCGAGCGCCATCTCGACCAGCGCCTGGCCATGGATGTCGCGCACCTCGACCCCGTCGACCATGGTGATCGAGCCGATGCCGAAACTGTCGGGCGCGTAGAAAGCCGCAGCCGCCACCATCACCGCCGCCATGCCGACGAGGCTGTGGAATGCGGCCACCAGCTGCGGCATGGAGGTCATGGCGATGCGACGCGCTGTCACCGCACCCGCGCCGCCGCCGATGGCGAGGCCCAGTGCGATCAGCAGGAAACCGCCCCATGACGGTGTGGCGAGCGCCAGCGTCGTGACGATGGCGATCGCCATGCCGATCATGCCGTAGACGTTGCCCTGCCGGCTGGTCGTCGGGTGCGACAGCCCTCGCAGCGCAAGGATGAACAGGATGCCGGAGACGAGGTAGAGGAAGGAAGCGAAGTTGGCGTTCACCGCTTACTTCTCCTTCTTCTTGTACATGGCGAGCATGCGCTGGGTGACCAGGAAGCCGCCGAATATGTTCACGGACGCCAGCACCAGCGCGACGAAGCCGAAACCCGTCGCCAGTCCCGACGCCGCGATGCCGACCGCGAGCAGCGCGCCGACCACGATCACCGACGAGATGGCGTTGGTGACGGCCATCAGCGGCGTGTGAAGCGCCGGCGTAACGGACCAGACGACGTAGTAGCCGACGAAGATCGCCAGCACGAAGATTGCGAAGCGGAAGACGAACGGGTCGACCGCGCCGCCGGTCGCCGCATGGGCGAGGTCGCCGGCCGCGTCGGCGCCGCCATCGGCAAGGCCCGCCGCCGCGTTGCGCACCGCCTCGACCGCATGGTCGAGCTGTTCCAACGCCTGTTCCATCACGCGTTCCCTCCGGCCTTCTTCGCCGCCGTCTTCTTCGCTTTCGCCGGTGGCTCGACCTTCGCCGTCGGAGCCGCCGACTGGAAGTTCGCATGGACCACCTTGCCGGCGTCGGTCAGCATCGTGGCTTTCACCAGTTCGTCCTCGCGGTTGATCGCGAAGGTCTTCGTCGCCTTGTCGACCATCGTCTCGACGAAGGCGTAGAGGTTCCTGGCGTAGAGCAGCGAGGCCGAGGCCGCGACCCGCCCCGCAACGTTGGTGTGCCCGACGATCTTCACGCCGTTCGCCGTGGTGACGACCTTCCCGGCGACCGCACCCTCGACATTGCCGCCGCGCTCGACGGCAAGGTCGACGATCACCGAGCCCGGCTTCATGGCCGCGACGACCGATCCCGCGATCAGTCTCGGCGCCGGCCGGCCTGGGATCAGCGCGGTCGTGATCACGATGTCCTGCCTGGAGATGTGCTCGGCGGTCAGCGCGGCCTGCTTCGCCTGGTACTCCTTCGACATTTCCTTGGCGTAGCCGCCCGCCGTCTCGGCCGCCTTGAACTCCTCGTCCTCCACGGCGATGAATTTGGCGCCCAGCGAGGCGACTTGCTCCTTGGCGGCAGGGCGCACGTCGGTCGCGGTCACGACCGCGCCGAGCCGGCGCGCCGTGGCGATCGCCTGCAGGCCGGCGACGCCCGCGCCCATGACGAACACCTTGGCGGCCGGCACCGTACCGGCCGCCGTCATCATCATCGGCAGCGCGCGGTCATACTCGGCGGCGGCGTCGATCACGGCCTGGTAGCCGGCGAGGTTCGCCTGGGAGGAAAGGACGTCCATGACCTGCGCACGGGTGATGCGCGGCATGAGTTCCATGGCGAAGGCCGTCACGCCCGCGCGCGCCATCGCCGCGAGCGCGCCCTCGTTTCCGTATGGATCCATGATCGCAAAGACGGCGGTTCCGGGCTTGTAAGCCTTGAACTCCGCCTCGGTCGGCCTGAGAACCTTGAGCACCAGATCCGCCTTGCCGGCGTCCCTCGCGGCGCCGATCCTGGCCCCGGCCTTAGCGAACTCCTCGTCGGGAATGCGCGAGCCGAGACCGGCGCCCGCTTCGATGACGACCTCGAACCCGAGGCTCACGAGCCGCTTGACGGTATCCGGCGACGCGCCGACGCGAGGCTCGGCGGCACTTGCCTCCCTGGGCACATAGATCGTCTGAACCACCGCTCACTCCTCCCCAGCCCGGCCGTTTCGCCAGGTCGCGGCCGTCGTCGAACGTGGCCGCGTGGTGCTACGTCTCAGCGCAGGATGTACGACCCGATCGCGCCGACAAGCAGGAACACGATGGTCGCGGAAAAGAACCCAGCGGCCGTGAAGAAGCCGAACGCCATCGCGACCAGCAGGGCGACGCAGAAGACGCTGCCGTACTTCGCGAGGGCGAGGAACATCCCGTAGGTTTTCTCGTGCTCGCCATAGTCCATCTCGGCGCCCGTCTCGACCGGTCCGCTCGGAAGGTGCTCAGCCATCGTCAATCCCTCGCGCAATCGTCGACCGGCACATAGCGAAAAGGCCAATCGAGAGCAATGGCGGCGATGACGCAGCCCTCCGTGACGACGATCGCGTCGTCCCGCTTCCAGCGACAGGACTTGCGCGGCAAGCGAAGCCGGTGATCGTCCTTGCCATGATCTTCGCCGCGCTCCGTTTCTTCGGCGTCCCAGGCGGCCCGCGACCCGATCCCCGGCAGGCCTCGCATCGCACGTCCGGCCATGCGATCATCGGCGTGCAGGAGGGTCCTTCGGCATGAAGATCGCATTCATCGGTTTCGGCGAGGCCGCGCGCGCCTTCACGGCGACGTTGCGCGAAAGCGGAGCGACGTTTTCGACATACGATATCGTGACGGCGATCGGGCGCGAAGGAGACCTGCGCGACGCGGCGAGCCGTCTTGGCGTGACGGTCGCCGGCTCACCGGAAGACGCCGTCGTCGACGCCGACTGGGTCTTTTCCGCAGTGACGGCGGCCGACAGCCTGCAAGCTGGCCGATCGGTCGCTTCGGAGATCATGGAGGGACAGGTATTCTTCGACATCAATTCCGTGTCGGCCGGCCGAAAGCAGGAGACCGCCCGGATCGTCGGTGCGCGCGGTGCGGCCTATGTCGACATGGCGGTCATGGCCCCGGTCCATCCACATGGTCATCGCACGCCCGTGCTCATTGCCGGCCCGCATTGCAGCAGCGTCGAAGCGACGCTTTCGAGACTCGGATTCGACTTCGCGATCGTAGGCGACGACATCGGCGCCGCGACCTCCATCAAGATGCTGCGCAGCCTTTTCGTGAAAGGTCTGGAAGCGGTAACCGTCCAGACCCTGCTTGCCGCCCGAGCCGCCGGCCGGTTCGACGAGATCCATGCGTCGCTGTCGGGGTCGTTTCCCCAGCTCGGCTGGCCGGAGTTTCCGCTCTACCAGCTCGACCGCGTGGCGACCCACGGGGTCCGGCGAGCCGCAGAGATGCGCGAGTCCGCGACGACCCTCGCGGAGCTGGGCTTCCCGACGGGGGCCGCCCTCGCGGACGCCATCGCCGACCTGCATCAGGGCGTCGGTACGCTTGGAGGCGGGAACGGAGGCGACACCGACTGCTCGCAGGCCTACGATCGGATCCTCGAGCTCATGATCCGGCAGGCGAAGGCGGCCGAATAGCGTCCAGGGTCAGGGGGCCGGGCTGCCGCAGGCGATGAAGTCGGTGTTGGTGAAATCGGCGACGCCCCGGACACCGCGTTTCCCGTATCGCAGAAGGCGCCCGTCCGTCGTCTCCGTCCGCCCTCCCGCGGTGCGCAGAATGGCGTCGCCGGCAGCGGTATCCCACTCCATGGTGGTGCCGAAACGCGGATAGAGGTCTGCTTCGCCCGCCGCGATGAGACAGAATTTCAACGACGAACCCACCGTCACCACCTGCGCCCCCTGGAAGCGGGAGATGAACGCGTCGGTCTCCGGCGTGCGGTGGGAGCGGCTGGCGACGATCATCAGCGGGGTGTGAGGCTTCCGCGTCACGATCTGCCGGCGGCCGAGCAGCCGGCCGTCGCTCGATACGTCGGCCGCTTCCGCCCCGCCGGGCTGGCACGAGAACAGCCGTCCGGTCGCCGGCGCATGCACCACGCCGATCACCGGGGCGCCGCCCCGCACCAGCGCGATGTTCACGGTGAACCCCTCCTGCCGGTCGGCGAACTCGCGGGTCCCGTCGAGCGGATCGACGAGGACGAAAGCGTCGCCGAGGGAACCCGGAGCCACGCCCGCGCCAATTTCCTCTTCGGCAACGCAGGGGAGCCCGGGACAGGCGGCGCGAAGACCCGCGAGGATCACGGCCTCGCTGGCGCGGTCAGCCACCGTGACGGGGGAACGGTCGACCTTGGTCTCGACGGAAAAATCCGACCGGAAGATCTCCATCACCATTCGACCGGCATCGACGGCCAGCCGCTCGAACAGCTGACGCAGGCTGGCATCACCGTTCACGCGGATTCCTTACGCATCGACTGTCGTTGATCGGCACGTCTGTCCAGCACTCCCGGAATCGGACCCGACTTACGGGTCGCAACGGACCAAAATTCCGTGGAATAGACAAGCCATGTCCGGCTGAACGGGCGCCGATCGGCAAAGGCGATATGGCACCGGCTCGGCAAGGCGGGAGGCGTCGTCAGCAGGGCTCCGGCCCAGGCCGATCCGACATGGATGGGGGACTGCCTGCCTCGGGGACCCCTTGCGGATCGACGCTGTTCGCAGTCGCGATGGTTCTGCGCCAATGGTTCAGCGCCGGGCCGATCAGGACCCGTCGCCGCGACAGGCGCTTCCATGTCCGACACGCCGGCTGGATGAAACGGGGCCGCGCTCTCCGACAATGACCGATTCCGTCCACCGGCGCCCCTTTCGGGTGCAGCCTTGCGGTTCGCGAACGTCGCCGGTCCGGTCCGACGTCCGGCCACGATGGAGCACCGACATGGAAGAGACAGCCAACCTCAGCCTCCCCTACATCCTGCCCTCGCAGGCCCAGAAGCACGTCACCCACAACGAGGCGCTTCGCATACTCGACGCGCTGGTCCAGCTCTCCGTCGCCAGCAGGACCGCGACGACGCCGCCCGGGGAACCGTCGGAAGGTGGCCGCTACATCGTCGCCGCGGACGCGGAAGGCGAATGGGACACGAGCGTCGCCTGCTATGTCGACGATGCCTGGATGAAGCTCGATCCCCGCATCGGCTGGCGCGCCTGGATCGAGGACGAAGAGACGCTATGCGTCTTCGACGGCGCGGCGTGGCAGGCCATCGAAAGCGGCGGTCCGACAGGCGCCGAAGCCGAGTTCGAGGCGATCGGCGTGCTAACGGCGCCGGATGCGGGCAGCCGGCTCTCCGTCAAGTCGGACGCGGTCCTGTTTTCCCACGACGACCAGACGCCGGGCACCGGGAACGTGCGCCTGACCCTCAACAAGGCGGCAGCCGGCGACGATGCCGCGCTGGTCCTCGAGGACGACTTCTCCACGCGTGCGCTGATCGGCCTTCTCGGCGACGACGACCTGACCGTAAAGGTTTCCTCGGATGGCGCCGTGTTCCGGGAGGCCCTGACCGTGGACGCGTCGGACGGCCGCGTCTCTGTCAACGAGCCCTTCTTCGCGCACTCCCTCTTCAACCTGAAGGGCAAGGCGCTGACCGGCGACTCCGACGGCTGGTTCTGTTTCACGGTCACCAACACCAACGCCGACAATACGAACAAGGGCGGCGCGGTCTTGACCGGAGCGCCCTATGCCAACGCCAACAGCCCCTTCATGGCGTTCGGTCCCTGGGCGTCGTCGAGTGCGCATACCTGCTACTACGGCGGCGGCGCCTGGGGCGTCCCTGACGCCACCGAGCATCAGTTCTACGCCGGAACCTATCAGCCGACGGTCAACAACAGCGCGACCGTCGCCCTGCGGATCACCGCCGTGGACGTCCGCGCCAATCGAAACACGGTGCCGGAAGCGAACAACACCTACAGCCTCGGCACCAGCGCGCTGAAGTGGTCGGTCGTCTACGCGAACACCGGCACGATCAACACCTCCGACTCGCGGCTCAAGGCTGTGGACGGTCCGGTGCCGCTCGGCCTCGACTTCGTCAAGGATCTGGAACCCGTCGCCTATCGCTGGAAGATCGGCGGACACGAGGTCGTCACGGAGTGGCGCGACGATCCGATGGGCAAGCCGGGTGTCGGCAAATGCGCCGTCGACGTGCCGGCGCCCAGGCCGGGAACCCGCACACACTACGGGCTGGTCGCCCAGCAGGTGAAGAGCCAGCTCGAGCGCCACGGCGTCGGCGACTTCGCCGGCTGGACACTCGCCGACGCGGCCGATCCCGAGAGCGAGCAGGGACTGCGCTACGACCAGTTCATCCCGATCCTGGTCCGCGCCGTGCAGGAACTGGCGAACCAAGTCGAGGCCCTGCGCGAAGCGGGGTGAACAATCGGCTACCTGGCGCCTTCGGCCAGGCGCAGTTCGCCATGGATCTCCTCGTAGCGCTCGCCGGTGCGGGGACACGTCAGCCCCGCATCGAGGATCTCGCCCGCGCGCGACACCCAGCCGATGCGCCTGGCCGGCACGCCGGCCATCAGCGCGTGCGCCGGGACGGGCTTGGTCACCACGGCGCCTGCGGCGATCAGGCAGAATTCGCCCAGTTCGTTGCCGCAGACAATCGTCGCATTGGCGCCGATGGTCGCCCCTCGCCGCACGAGCGTCCGCCGGAACTCGTCCTTGCGCTCGACCTCGGCGCGAGGGTTGAACACATTGGTGAATACGCTGGACGGCCCGCAGAAGACGCCCTGCTCGAGTTCGACGCCCTTGTAGAGCGAGACGTTGTTCTGGACCTTGCAGTTGTCGCCGATCGCGACGTCGGGCCCGATCATCACATTCTGCCCGATGGAGCAGTTGGCGCCTATCCTGCTGCCCTTGAGGATATGGCTGAAATGCCAGACCTTGGTGCCGTCGCCCAGCACGACACCATCGTCGACGTAAGAGCTCTCGTGAACGAACGCTTCCGTGATCATGCCGAAACCCTTCGTCCAAGCGAGGAGCCTATGTCGTCCCGAAGCGCCGTTTCCGCCGCGTCGAGGACACGGAGCACGCGAACGCCTTCGCGCCCATCGGTACGCGGAACAAGGCCACGCTCGAGACAGTCGACAAAGTGCCTGCACTCTTCCTTCAGCGGCTCTGCGCGCTCCACGACGATCGTTTCCGCATCGCCCTTCGTAGGGTTCGGCACCGCTCCCGACGTATCGATCACGTGCCGGTAAAGCTTCAGCTTCGATTCCCATTCGAGCGCACTGTCCTCGAACACGGCCATCGCCCTGTCTCCGACGACCACCAGCCGGTGTTCCTTGAACGGGTGCATCCAGGACGCGAAGACATGCGCCCCGCCGCCGTCCCCGAACCGCATCTGCACCGTCGCGACGTCAGCCACGCCGGCCGTGTAGGCCACATTTCCCTGCGCGCTGACCGACGAGGGCTCCGAGCCGAAAAGTGCGAGGATCATCGAGATATCGTGCGGCGCGAACGACCACATCACGTTCTCCTCGCGCCGGAACTTCCCCAGCGACAGGCGGTTCGAGTAGACGTAGAGAAGGCGTCCGAGCCCACCCCCGCGAACCATCTCACGCAGGCGGACGTAGACAGGGTGGTATTGCAGGAGGTGCCCGACCATCAGGGTCAACCCCCGCTCATCGGCCATCGCGCAAAGCACCTCCGCATCCCCGACCTTCAGAGAAAGCGGCTTCTCGACAAAAACGCTCTTGCCGGCATGAAGCGCGGCACGCGCATGATCGAAGTGCAATTCTGCGGGCGAGGCGATCGTCACCGCGTCGATGTCGCGGCTTTCCAGAACCTGATCGAGGGTCGCCGCTCCGACGCCAAGCTCCGCGGCGCCCTTTTGCGCGCTCGCGGCATCGGCATCCGCGATCAGCCGCAGGACCCCCAGTTCGGCGAGGTTCCTCGCGATGTTGCGGCCCCAGTAGCCATAGCCGATATGTGCAATCGCGACCATTCGCCCCTTCCGGATGTTCGCCGGCTCCGTCGCGGACCGGCCTCTCGGACCATCAAACCATGCTTTCTGCCGCGGCGGCCGGGCGCAAGCGCGACCGTCCGGTGTCGACCGTCGACGCACGCTCCCCCATAGCGGATGCGGGAAGGGTCGCTTCGTACTGCCCGGTCGCGCCGATGTCGACAGTCATTTCACGAATGCAGTTGATCTTGCGCTCCCGTTGTTGCGACCGGCGGCGACGGAGGATCGCCACGATCAGCCGCCGCGCATGCGCGGCCACTCGTGGTGTCGGGCGACGTCCGCGATCATCACTGCGAGGAAGCCCGGCCGCGGATTGAGAAGCGGCGCAAGTCCAGTCGGTCCTCGCCCAATCCCGGCCTTCGCGAAGCATTCAAGGCCGGGAGATCGCCAATCTCATTTGGGATCACCGGTATGTCTGGAGAACCGGCGTGTCCGCCTTCGAAGACTTGATCCCGCAGCCGACCAGGAAGAGATCAATGGCCTCTCGCAGAATTCTATCGTCGTCGAGCTTCTCCGGGCTTTCGGAACCTGTGAGGTAAGCGATCTGGGATCGATGCAAAGCATATTTGTCAGACACGGCCCAAATGTTCATCTGGAGCAGGATTGGATCGACCGCGCGCATCTCTCCCTTCGCTACCCACTCCTCGATCTTCCTTGCCCCCTGCTCGATAACGTCCTTTGACTCATGCCAATATTTCCGAAGCACCGGCGCACCTCGAAGAATTTCGCTTGAGTACAACTGAGATATCTCGGGGTGTTCCAAACAGACTCGCACCTGACGAGTCACATACTTTCGTATGAATTCTTCCGGGTTATTGCTATTCTTGTCGATCGAAAAAAGATCGTACCAAATATGAAGAATGTGTACAATTGCCTGCTCGTATAAGTCTTCTTTACTTGTTATATAGTAATAAAGCTTCGCCTTGGAGATGCCTATGCAGTCAGCTATGGCTTGCATGGAGGCTCCCCGAATACCATGCCTAGCAAACTCATTCACAGCAGCATCCAGGATGGCTTCCTTTATACGTTCGCGTTTACCAGCCGCAGTATCCTTCATCATCAACTCTTGCCATTACGATGCCGATTCCATCGGGATTGTACATCCTGATCCAGCAACGCGGCAAGGTTGCGCGTACCCTGGAAACGGCATCGCGATCATGCAGGCTTCGCACACCCGCACATCTTTGAGGCGCGGTATCCCGCGCCTCAAACGTCGATATCCGCAGCTAGGACGATCTTGCCGGACGCGCATGGCGCGCGGGATGGCGACCGCCCGACGCGTTCAACTACTCGGAGACGAGCTGCTTGCGGAGGTCCAATCCGACCCCCTTGTTGACGAAGCGGAAGTCCGCGACCTTGGACAGATCAACCTCACTTGCCTTGAATATCTTAGAGTTGACGGACAAATCGTAGAATGACGTCACGCGCTCTTCGGTCATTGCCCCTAGTCCCAGCGTCAGTGCATCACCTGAATCGATGATCCCAAGCTTCCTGATCTGCTCGAGTTCGATGTCGATCTTCGCTGCGGTCAGGTCCGGATTTGCGGCCAAGATCGCGCCGATGCCGGCCGAATTGTCCCCATGGAGGAAGTTTGTCCATCCGATCGCGGATGCGTCGATGAATCGCTGGACAAGATCCGGATTCGACTCGATGAGGTCGGTCCTGGTTTCGAGCAAGCCCGAGTAGGTGTTCCAACCGTAGTCGGCGAGCAGATAGACTTCAGGGTCCGCGCCCGCAGCTTCGGCGTAGGCCGGCTCTCCCAGGGCGTAAGTCTGCTGGACTATCTTCTTGTTCTCGAGAAACACGGAAAGATTGTAGGTGTAGGGACGAACCTGCTCGTCACGAAACCCGTGGCTCGCGACAAGCCACAGCCAGTAGCTGAACTGCCCGTCCCTCGCGAGCAATACCTGTTCCGCGTTGGTGAGGTCGGCGAAGTCCTTGTAGGCTCCCTTGTGGGCCATCAACGCCTGCGGATCCTTCTGGAAGAACGCGGCGACTGCTTTCGTCGGAATGCCGTTGCGCACATTGTCGAACGGAAGCAGCAGATTGCCTGCGATGAGAAAATCAAGCCGGCCAGCCGGAAGCGTTGGCCGGTTGTTGATCTGGGGGCCCCCAGGTATGATCTCCACGTCAAGCCCGTATTTGGCGTATGTTCCATCCGCCTGCGCCTGAAAGTACCCGCCCTGGGCGCCCTGAGCGGCCCAGTTGGTTCCAAGGCGCACCTTGTCATTGGCGCTTGCAAGCGTCGCCGATCCTAGCGCCAGGATTGCTCCCATTGCAGCGCCGATAAGAAGTCGCATGGTCATGCTATGATTCTCCCCTTTTTTTGCTTGACTGAGAAAAGTCTCGTTGCAGAAGAGGCGGGATTTCCCCATTCCCCTACCGCGCACCTCGCCCGATGTGGGCGAAGCGGTGCTCTTGAGCGCCGCGAAAGGTCGCGGCGCGGGCCATTGCTAACCCTCGCGAAGGACTTCGCTTTCGTGCCAATGGCCGAGGACCCGACGTGACGCCCAGGCTGTCAGGAAAAAGATGGCGATTCCCAGAAGCGACACCAGAACAAGCGCGGCGAACATGCGTGGAATCTCATTCCGGAAGCTCGACTCAAGGATGCGCGAGGCCAACCCGGTATTCGCCCCGGCCGTGCCGGCGACGAATTCCGCGACTACCGCGCCGATCAGCGAAAGCCCGCCCGCGACCTTGATCGAAGACATGAAGTAGGGCAGCGCGGAAGGCGCGAGGAGCAGATAGAGCCGCTGCCACGGCCGCGCCCCATAGAGCGTGAAAAGATCGCGCAAGTTGTGATCCGCGCTCCTGATGCCGATCACCGTCCCGGACAGGATTGGAAAGAAGGCGACGATCCATGCGCAAATCAACAGCGCGGAGAAGGTCGATTCCACATAGATCAGTATGAGCGGCGCTATGGCTATGATCGGCGTTACTTGAAGGATAACCGCGAACGGGAACAGGCTCCGTTCCAGAGTTCTCGACAGAGCGAACAGCGTACCGATGAGTACACCGCCTGCTATCGCCAAGCAGAGCGAGAGCACCGTCAACCGGATGGTGAACATCAGGGATGGAAGGAGCGAAGTGAAGTCGGCCACAAGCGTCCTTACGATCAGGCTTGGAGCCGGAATGAGATAGGCCGGAATGTTCTTGAAATAGACGATCGCTTCCCAGGCCAGCAACGCGCATATCATGGTCAATGTCGGCGCCAGGTAATGTGCCGAGAAGGTCGCGAGCCTCTCGCGTGCACGCCGCGTTGGCACCTGACGGTCCTGTTCGATCGTCATGCTCACCCCCCTTAGAGCCGCCGTTGCCACCCGCCATGAGAACTTCGGGCGAGTGAACCCATACCCGGCCCCAGTTCTGCGTCCAGTCCTGCGTCCTGCGATGTGACGCTGCTGCCGATGCCTTAGGCGCGGGTTCGACACAGCCAGTTTAATCCAGCACCGCATCGAACCGCATGTCCTCAATCTAGATGAACCTGACGCTTTAGTCAAATCTTCTCGTCAGATTCGCTCCCGCAGCACGGGCGGCTTCGTTTGAGCGGCCGATCTGTTCGCTAACATATTGTTTTTAAATGATTATATGGATTCTTAACACGCAGGATGTGAGAAAGTTCAAGGAATTCTCAGGCAGGCGTATTGCAAAATCCGAGCAATTTCTTCAAATTTGTGATCACGACTGAGCCATGATGTCGGGCTGAACGGCTCGTAAGTTGGCGCGGCTGTCCATTGAAAATGAGAGGACCTGATGTCCCGAGGCGACAATCGACTCAGAGACGCGTTCTGGAAGATGACCGCTATCCGCAAGTTCGAGGAGCGGACCCATCTGGAGAACGAGAAGGGAAGAATCCCCGGCTTCATCCACCTCTATGCCGGCCAGGAAGCCTGTGCGGTGGGCGTATGCATGGAGTTGACCGAAAAGGACTACATCTCCTCAACCCATCGAGGCCACGGCCACGCCATCGCCAAGGGTTGCGACATCACCGCCATGATGCACGAACTTCACGCCCGGCAAGGTGGTATCTGTGGCGGGAAGGCGGGTTCAATGCACATGGCCGACTTTGCCGTCGGCATGATGGGCGCCAACGGCATAGTCGGCGCCGGCAATCCGCTGGTCTGCGGCGCAGCCCTCACCGCCAAGACGCTCAAGACCGGCGGAGTCGCAGTGAGCTTCATGGGCGACGGCGCCTCCAATCAGGCAGCGACGCTCGAATCCCTCAATCTGGCAACCGTCTGGAACTTGCCCGTCATCTTCGTGGTGGAGGACAACGGTTATGCGGAGGCCACTCCGAGCAGCTGGTCGATAGGCGGTGGAGATCTGATAAAGCGCGCGGAAGGTTTCGGGATGCCCGGCCTTGCCGCCGACGGCTTCGACTATTTCGCCGTCAACGAGGTTGCCAGCAAGGCGGTTGCGAGGGCTCGCAAGGGAGAAGGTCCGTCTCTCATCTACCTTACCTGCACGCGATACTACGGGCATTTCGAAGGCGATGCAGCGACCTATCGCGCCAAGGGCGAGGTCGAACGGCTGATTGAGACGCGCGATTGTCTGGATGCGTTCAAGGCCAGGGTCATCGAGAACGGCTCGATGTCGGAAGCCGAACTCACCAGCATCGAGGCCGAGATCGCGGAACTGATCGAAAACTCAGTGAAGAGCGCCTCGGCCGACGTCGAGCCGGACCCCGGTTCTTTGACCAGAGACGTCTACGCATCCTACTGAACCAGGGAAGATCGCATGCCCAAGAAGACCTACCGCGAAGCCATCAACGAAGCTCTCGATCAGGAGATGGCAAGGGATGAGCGCATCGTTCTGATCGGCGAGGACATCGCCGGCGGCACCGGTGCTTCGGGAGTCCGTGACGCCTGGGGCGGCGTCATGGGCGTCACCAAAGGCCTGATCGGCAAGTACGGCGCCGAACGTGTTCTGGACACGCCTATTTCCGAGCTGGCGCTTATCGGAGCCAGCGCAGGAGCGGCCGCAACGGGTCTCCGCCCGGTTGCCGAACTGATGTTCAACGACTTCCTCGGTGTCTGCCTTGATCAGTTGATGAACCAGGCAGCGAAGTTCCGATACATGTTCGGTGGCCGGGTCTCGACGCCTCTCGTCGTCCGCACGCAATACGGAGCGGGCCTGCGTGCTGCCGCCCAGCACAGTCAGACTCTCTACTCGATTTTCGCGCACATACCGGGTCTGAAGGTCGTCGCTCCTTCCAATCCGTACGATGCCAAAGGCCTGCTGATGGCTGCGATCCGCGATGACGATCCGGTGATCTTCATGGAGCACAAGGCGATGTACGACGACATCGGCGAGGTTCCCGACGAGGCCTACGCCATTCCCTTTGGCGAAGGCAGGGTTCTCCAGGAGGGCGAGGACGTCACCATCATCGCATTCGGCCGTATGGTCCAGGTCGCCCAGAAGGCGATCCATGTGGTGCAAGGTGAAGGTGTTCGCTGTTCATTGGTCGACCCGAGGACGATTTCCCCACTCGACGAGGGCCTGATCCTCGAAATGTCGGCTGAAACGGGACGCGTAGTAATCGTCGACGAGGCAAATCCGCGTTGCGGGGTCGCCGCGGATGTTGCCTCCATCATCTGCGAGAAGGCGTTCGGAGATTTGCGCGCCCCGATATTGAAAGTCACGGCTCCCCATACACCCGTCCCCTTCGCTCCCATCCTTGAGGACGCGTACCTTCCGAGCGTCGATCGCATCGCCGCGGCCATCCGGCAAGTGAGGGCCTACGGATGACGATCAAAGCGATCACGATGCCCCGATGGGGCATGTCGATGTCCGAGGGCAAGGTCGCAGGTTGGCTGGTTCCGGTAGGGAGGGAAATATCGGCCGGCGACGAACTTGTAGAGATCGAGACCACCAAGCTGACAGGCGTCTGTGAAGCCCACGAAGGCGGTGGAACGCTCCGACGGATCGTCGCTGAAAACGGCACCGTGCGTGACGTCGGCGCCCTTCTGGGCGTCATTTCCGATGCGAGTGATACCGATTCGGAAATCGACGATTTCGTTGCGACCTTCACGGTCGCCGAAGACGAGGGCGTCGCCGGCTCGGGGCATAGCGAGGAACGCATCGAGATCGATGGCTACCAGGTCAACGTTCTTCGGGCCGACCCCGTCAAGAGCAGCGCCCTTCCGTTGGTCCTGGTCCACGGCTTCGGTGGCAGCGCCGACAATTGGGCATTGACCGTGTCGGCAATGTCGCAGGGCCGGCCAGTCATCGCGATAGACCTGCCCGGTCATGGCAAGTCGACGAAACTAGTCAGCGACCCGCGGCCGGAACTCTACGCCAAGATAGTGGCGAGGGCCCTGAAGGCGCTTGATGTGGGCCGCTGCCATCTGGCCGGCCACTCTTATGGAGGGCTCGTCTCGGCGATCTTGTCCTCCGGAAACCCGGACCTGATCGCCTCGCTCACGCTTGTCGACGTGGCCGGCTTGGATTCGCAAATCGGCGAAGACTATGTGGGACGCTTCGTCCGGGCCATGGATCGAAGGTCGCTCAGGGACGTCATGGGCCTGCTGTTCGAGGACACCAGGCGGGTGTCGAGATCGATGATCGACGATACGCTGAACTACCGCTGGATCGAGGGCGTGCAAGGCACTTTGGAGAAGATCGCGGCAGATCTTGCGACGCGCTCGGGAAAATTCGGAAGATTGCCTGAAAGCATTTCCGAACGCACCCTGGTGATCTGGGGCGAGAAGGACAAGATATTCCCGCCCAGTCATATGGAGCGCATCCCCGATTCCGCCGAAAAACATCTGATCGCCGGCGTTGGTCACATGCCTCACATCGAAAGCCATGACTTCAACAGGCTCCTGACGGAGTTCATCGCCAGGCACGAATGAAGATCCGTCGAAGGATGTCTTCGCGGGCGCCGAAGATGAGCCCTCTGTTCCGAGACTTCGTTATCCATGCACGTATCTGCCTTGCCGGACGATAGCGCTTTCAGCTTGAACCCATCGGACTCCAGCCCGACGGTGCAGGACCGGGTCTATCGGCACATTTCGTTCATGCTCATGTCGGGTTGCTTCAGCCCCGGCGAGACGGTCTCGCTCCGGCAGCTTTCGTCGGCGTTGCGGGTTTCCGAGATGCCGGTGCGGAATGCCCTGAACAGGTTGACGGCCGAGTCCGCGATCGAACTCCTCCCCAACCGCAAGCACAGGGTTCCGACGCTCAATCGCAGTCAGTTCGATGAACTTACCCGTGTGCGAACATTGCTGGAGACGGACATCTCAGCCGACGCCTACCGGCGCGCGACTCGCACCGATGTCAAGATGCTGGAGGGAATCAACTCCGAACTTCTCGCAGCGATCGAGCAGAAGCAGACACAGAAGTGCATCGAGTACAATCAGCGTTTTCACATGAGTTTCTACCTCATCGCAGAACGGCCGCTGACCTTCTCGCTGATCTTCAATCTATGGCTCCGCGCCGGAGCATTCATGCACGCCACACTTCGCTCGGACAGTATCCGCTGGCGCGCCTCGCAGCATGAGGCGCTGATCAGCTCACTGAAGATGAAGAACCTCGATGCCGCCGTTGCAGCAATAAGGAGTGATATCAATGAAACCTACAACGAGATCATAAGCTTGCCGAAGCACCTCATCTTCCCGCTGGATGCGTAGCGCTTTCCTGGATGGCGCGGTCGCGGTCAAGCGAGAAGATCGCGACAGGCTGCGAGTGTATCTCGCATGTAGTTCTCGTCGTCGCGCTCCCAGAGCGCGGGACTGATCAACTCGATCTCATAGAGGCCCCTATGGCCCGCTCTCCTGATCAATGCGGTAAATGCCCTGAGATCGGCAATGCCCTCGCCCAGCGCCGCGCGTTCGATCACCGGATCGCCGACAGGCACGTCGCAGAGCTGGACCCCGAAAATCAGGTTCTTCTGCCCAGCCCGCAGGACCTGACGTTCGAGATCAGGGTCCCACCAGATGTTGTTGACGTCGAGTTCGATACCCGTGCCCGGCCCCAGTCGTTCGCACCACTCTATCGCCTGAGAAATGGTGTTGAGGGACGAAAGGGGGAAAGCCAGCTTGGGGTGAATCGGCTCAAGGGACAGGGCGATGCCGTGGCGACGGCCTACGTCCAGCAGCTTCGCAGTGTAGTCGAAAGCACGTTTGCGCGTTTCCTCGAGCGAAAGGCCAAACGACTCCATCCCCGGAGGCAGAACCGTGACCATCTGCGCTTCGAGTTCGGCGGCCACCTCGATCGTCCTGCAGCGGTCCTCGAACGTCACGTCCGTTCGCTTGCGGCGATACCAACCGCAGATGCTTCTCAGCTTCACGCCGTGGTCGCGCAGCAAACTCTTCGTCTCGGCGACCCCCACCTGCTCGATCTTCTCATGCCAGAGAGACGCCCAGCGAACGTCAAACCGGTCGTAGAGGGCCAGCGCGTCGGGCAGGGCGAGCCGATAGTTCGTAATCTGATTGAAGCAGATGTTGTCCATCGCGGTCACTCGGTTTGTCTTGGGGTCGGGGCTGATGTGCCGCCTAGGGTTCGCATGGAGCCGTCGCACTCACATGTCCTGAGCGGCGGCGAGCAAGTCGGAAGCCCGCCTGGCGACCGTCTGGAAACCCAGGTCGGTCCTGAGACCCTGATGCCGGGGATACGGAGTGTCGATAACAACTTCCCCGAAGACCCGACTGGTGCGCGGCGAGAAAACAAGCGTACGCGACGACAGGTAGGTCGCCTCGAACACGCTGTGGGTGACGAAGATCACCGTCCATTTGAAGCGGTCCCAAAGCTCGAGAAGTTCGTCATTGAGACGAAACCGCGTCAACTCATCGAGCGCCGCGAAAGGCTCGTCCATCAGCACCAGCTTGGGTTCCGTAACCATCGCACGGGCGATCGAACAGCGCATCTTCATGCCGCCCGACAGCTGGCGTGGGTAGACGTCGGCGAAATCCGTCAGGTTGACGGTAGCCAGCGCCGCGCGCACACGTTCATCAGCCGCCTTGCGCGGCTCACCCCGAAGCCGAAGCGGCAGATAGACGTTGTCGTAGACCGTCGCCCACGGCATCAGCGTCGGCTCCTGGAAGACGTAGGCAATCTCGCTGTTGCCTCGCGAGATGCCATGCAACCCCACGCTGCCCGCCGTCGGCTCGCTGAGTCCTGCGATAAGGCGCAGCGCCGTGCTCTTGCCGCAGCCGGACGCACCCAGGAAAGCGACGAACTCCCCGCGATCGATCTCCAGATTGAGATCCTTCAGAGCCACGACGTTTCCGAAGGACTTCGTCACCTCGCGCATGGTGATGCATGGCTGATCCATCTTGATCCCTCATCTATCCGCCACTGGCGATCCCACGGTCGTCCATATCGTGATCACATTTCTTAGTCACTTTACTTGATCACAGTTTGTGATACAAGCGATTTTCGGCGACGCGATCGTTTCAGCTGCGCTGGAAGGAAACGACCATCTCGCCTGTGAAGGACGCGCCGGTGATTGAAGCAGCGACACCGAGATCTCGTGCGGGGAAGTCAATGGACGAGGCGTCACGGCCGTACCCTCGGATTCAACATCTCATCGGGGGAGACTACGTCGATGGAGCGTTGGGTCGGCCCGTCCTGAACCCGGCGACCCGCGAAGAGCTTGGGGCCATCCCTGAGGCCGAGGTCGGGCTCCTGGATCGAGTCGCCAAGCTCGCGCATGACGGCCATCGTCAATGGCGTCGGACCGCCGCATGTGATCGGGCCCATATCCTGAAGAACGGCGCGGCCTTGATGCGGGAGCAGATCGGCGCACTGGCTCGGACGATCACCCTGGAACAGGGAAAGCCGCTTCGGGAGTCGCGCGCCGAGATCATCGGAACCGCCGCCATCTTCGACTGGCTAGCTGAAGAAAGCTGTCGGATCTCGGACGAAGTACTGACTTCGCGGATCCCCGGGATGGAACAGGTCATACACCATGAACCGATCGGACCGGTGCTCGCGATCACCCCCTGGAACATGCCGGCCATGATGGCCGGACGCAAGATCGCGCATGCCTTGTCGACAGGCTGTTCGGTCATCGTCAAGCCAGCCAGCGACACACCGGCCATCGTCATGGAACTGGCTCGCATCCTGATCGAAGCCGGGTTGCCGCCCCAAGCAATATCCGTGATTCACGGCAATTCCAGTGTCATCGCCAAGCACCTGATCGCCGCTCCCGAGGTCAGAAAGGTTTCCTTCACTGGTTCCACGGACGTCGGACGCATACTGGGCGCGCTTTGTGGGCACTACATAAAGAAGTTCACCGCTGAGCTTGGCGGCCACGCCCCGGTGATTGTCTGCGCTGATGCGGATGTCGACCATGCCGTCGATGCGCTCGTGCCCAGCAAGTATCTGAATGCCGGACAATCGTGCATGGCCCCGACCCGATTCCTGGTGCATCGCTCGATTGCCCGTGACTTCACAGACGCCCTCTCGTCCGCCGCCGCCAAGATCACCGTAGGTGATGGCATGGATGAGGCCAATGTCATGGGAGCGATGATCAACGAGGACGCCGTCACCTCGATGGGTGACCTTGTTGAGGACGCCGTGGCTTGCGGTGCCCGCGTGACGGCAGGAGGCAAACGGTTGACCAGTCGGGGCGCGTTTTTTGCCCCTACTGTCCTGGCGGATGTCCCTCGTGAAGCCAGGGTGATGAACATCGAGCCGTACGGGCCCATCGCCGCCATCGCCAGTTTCGACGAACCGGCGGCGGCGATAGGTATCGCCAACGGCCTACCCTATGGGCTTTGCGCCTATGTCTTCGGCGGCAGCACTGCGCAGACGCGGACCATAGCCACTGAACTCGAGGCGGGTTTGGTGGGCATCAACACGGTCAACATCGCTGGTCCGATGGTGCCATTCGGCGGCGTGAAGGACAGCGGTCTTGGACGCGAAGGTTCCCACTACGGTCTGCACGATCATCTGCTCACGAAAACTGTTACCCGGATGTAGGAGCCAATGATGTCTCTGGACAAGGTTCTGGCTGGCCGTATCGCGCTGATCACGGGAGCAGCTCAAGGTATAGGTCTGGCCATCGCTACCCGACTCGCGGCGGACGGAGCCAGTGTCATCATCGCCGATCTCAACGAGGCCAAGGCCGAGGAACAGGCGGCGGAGCTTCGTGAACACGGCTACGCTGCAAGGGGCGCTCCGGTTGATGTCGCCGATCGCGCGAGCGTGGAGATGCTCAGCGCGAAGATCGGGGCCGTCAATATCCTGATCAACAATGCAGGTATCTATGCTGAAACAAATCTGATCGATTGCCCGGAACATGTCTGGCGCAAGTCGCTTGAGGTCAATCTCTTTGGAGCAATCCATTGCATCCAGGTTTTCGGTGGTGCGATGGTCAAGGGCGGTTGGGGACGGATAATCAACATGGGATCGCTACTGAGCGCGACCGCGTTTGGGAGTGATTTGGGCTATGTCGTGAGTAAAACCGCGCTCGTGGGCCTGACCAGATCCGCAGCCGCGGAGATCGCCCGTTACGGTGTAACCGTCAACACGATTTGTCCTGGTAACATTCTAACGGACATGATGCGCGAACTGGCGCCCAAGATAGAACAACGCGACGGGCTAGCTCCCGCCTCGTTCATTCGCGATCGCGCGTTGGCGATCCCCGCTCGGCGTCTTGGCGACCCCGAAGATATCGCGGCAATGGCTGCATTCCTCTGTCGCGACGACGCTGGGTATATCAACGGTCAGTCGCTGCATGTTAATGGAGGTCTCCTGTTCAATCCCTGACGTCAAGAACCCGATGGCGATCGGGCCGTCGGGGGTCATCCGCGAGGAGTTGCCGTTCTTCGTCGGAGCAGGCCAGCCGCTGCGCATCCATGTCTGTCGTCAACGGCATCGTGCGGGGGCTGACCGAATCCGGCCCGGCTACGCATTCCGCGATCCGCGGTTGAGCGGTGGGCGCGGCGCTCGTTCAGCCTGTGCCGGCTCCGATGCTGCGGCCCTTGCCCAGGTTCTGGATGGCGAGCACCCCCAGCAAGGGCAGCAACCCGACGATTGACAGCCAGACACCCACCGCCGGGGCGGCGAACAGCATCAGCGCCGACAGGCCGAGCACCAGGCTCTCCCACCACGCATTGCGGGTCATCAGGAAACTGGTGAGGACCGCGGTCCAGGCCACGAGCCCAAGCGCCACCGAACCCGTGGCCCACACGGTCTCGGCGAGGGAACGAAAGCCCAGAAGAGCGGGCTCCAGCACGAAAAGGAAAGGCAGGATGAAACCCGGCAGGGCGAGTCCGACAGCCGTCAGCGCCGCTGGCCAGTACCCCGTTTTCGCGATCTGCGCCGCCACGAGCACGGTCGCGCCGACCGGAGGTGTCAGCCCCGACAGCATCGCGAAGTACAGGATGAAGAGGTGGGCGGCGACCAGCGGCACGTCGAGGGCGGTGAGCACCGGCGCGCCGATGACGGCCACCATGACGTAGCTGCCTGTCGTCGGCACGCCCATGCCGAAGACCAGCGAGACCAATGCGATCGCGATCAGCGCGAAAGGAAGCGATTCGCCCGGAAGGTCGGCGATCATCTGGACGACACGACCGGATAGGCCGGTCATGACGAAGCCTTGCACGATGATGCCGAGCGTCCCGCAGACCACCGCGATGCGGGCGGCGGACTGGGCGCCGTCGATCGCGCCTTCGACGGCCATCCGCCACAGGGGCAGCCGTGGCTGCTCGATCGCGGTTGCATCCGCGGCATCCTCGACGAGGATGGACCTCGAAGGCGCCGCGAGCTTCAGTCCGAATGCCGCCTCGCGCACCAGGACGAACCCCGCGAGCGCGAACGTTCCCATCACCGCCGAGTATCCCGCTGGATAGTACGCGATCATCAGACTCACGATGACGATGAAGGCCGCGACGACGGGCAATGCCTCGAACAATTCTCCGAGCGGGGTGTTCTTCACCCGCACGAGTGACCGCGCCTCGATGCCGGACGCCCCCGATTGCAGATGCACCGCGATCAGCACGGAGGCGAAGTAGAGCAGCGCCGGGATCAGCGCATAACCGACGATCTCGATGTACGGAATTCCGGTGATCGACGACATCAGGAAGGCCGCGACGCCCATGACGGGCGGCATGAACGTCCCGCCCGTGGATGCAACGGCCTCCGTGGCGGCGGCGAAGCGCGGAGAGTAACCGTGCCGTTTCATCAGGGGTATCGTGAAGGTGCCGGTGGTGGTGACGTTCGAGATCGGTGATCCGCTGATGGACCCGAACAGCGCGCTCGACACGACGGCTGCGAAGGCGGGGCCGGAACGGAGGCGCTGGCCTACCTGAAGAGCGACGCGAACGAAGTACTCGCCGGCGCCCGATGCCGCGAGAAAACCTCCGAAGATCATGAACAGCACGATGATCGTCGCCGAGATGTCGAGAATGCTGCCGTAGACACCGTTGAAATAGGTCGAAAGGCTGCCGATCAGGCGGACGTAGTTGAAGCCGACATGGTCCAGAACCCCGCCGCCCGACCAGCCGAAATAGGCATAGGCGATCATCACGACGGCCACGATCGGGATCGACCACCCGAAGCATCGCCGGGTGCCTTCGAGGCAACAGAGGATCAGGACCGTTCCGACGATCAGATCGTTGCGGCTCGCCATGCCTGTGCGGTCGAGCAGGGCGTTGAAATTGAGCTGCACGTAAAGAACGGCGCCCATGCTGGCGGCGAGAAGGATCAGCAGCATCGCCCGGTCGAGCGTCGAGCGGGAGGTCTGAAGCAAGCCGATGAAGACAAGCAGGAACCCGAATCCCAGGTGGATGTTCTGCACCTCGATGGGCGAAAGTCGCGGATAGAGCGTGTTGACGACGTGAAAGATGACCATCGCGATCGCAATGGCCGCCGTCACGTACCGGGTCGCTGATGTGGGCATCCGGATATCTCGCGCCGAGGGAATCGTCCGGCCAGCAGGATGCTGGCCGGACCTTCAAGCGACTACTTGGTCACCTCGCCAACCGTGAAGCGATCGTCCCAGACGCCCATTTCCTTGTAGAATCTGGCGGCGCCGGGATGGATCGGGATCTGCGGCACCAGGCCGGTCAGAAGGTTGCGCGGATCCGATGCGGCCCAGCTGAGCAGCGCCGCTCTTTCCTTGATCTTGTCGCGGTTGTCCCACAGCGACTTCATCAGCGTGTAGGTTGCCTCTTCCGAGACGGTTCCGCTCACATATTTGAGCGACGATAGGACGGGAGCCTCGATGTCCTCCTTCAGGTTCTTTGTCATGCCCGCGGTGATGACCCCGTGAGCGGCCATTTCCGGACGCGCCTCCTTGAGCTTGGCATACTCCGGGCCCGAAACGTCCCAGGGCAGCAGCGTCACCTCGCTCCCGAGGTCGAGTTCCTGGAGAAAGCTGACGGGCTTGCCTGCCGCGATATAGATGAGCGCGGCATCGACCGCACCGGTGGTCAGAGCATTCGTTCCGTCCGCGTAACCGAGCTTGAGCATCTCCGTGTCTCCGGCGATGCCATAGGCCTCGAGCCACGCTTCCATCATGAAGGTCACGCCGGCGCCGGCGGGGCCGATCGCGAGCCGCTTGCCCTTCAGGTCGTTTACCGACTTGATCCCGGAGTCGAGCCCGACCGCGAAGGTGACGTTCGTCGGGTAGAGCGTGAACAGGCCGCGGATGTCGGCCTTGCCCTGCTCGGCAAAGATTCCCTTGCCGAAATAGGCGTCCCAAGCGGTGTTCTCGGTCGACTGCACGATCTCGAGTTCGCCCTGGTAGAGAAGCCGCATGTTCTCGACGGGCCCGCTCGTGGTCTGTTCCTGGATCTTGATCTTGGTCTGTGCCTCGTTGACGATCGATGCGATCGCCTGGACGGCGACCTGCACCGTCGAGCCGAGCGCGGACGTGCCCCAACGGAGCGTTTCCTGCGCCCCAGCCTGGGTGGCCGTCAGCATCGCCGCGGCCAGGACCGCGACGCCTCCAAATCTCGCAAGAGCGACTTTGAATGCCATCTTACCTTCCTCCCTGTTTCGACCGCCCGACGGGACGGCCGGTCTCTTCACGGCGCCGCCCGGCAGGCGACGCCGTCACGTTCCATTCGAACCCTGTCGGGCGCCGACGCCCGCATCGACCGTGATCACGTGGCCCGACAGGCCGCTCCCCCGCTCCGAGGCGGCGAAGACGACGACGTCGGCGATTTCGCGCGGCTGCAGCATGCGTGCGCCACCGAGGGTTCTGGAAATCAGTTCGCGCCAGCGCCCGGCGTCGCCGAATTCGGCGACGGCTTTCCGCTGCAGGGTGTCGCGAGACTTGTCCGTCTCGACCCAGCCGGGATTGACGCCGAGGATCCGGACCCCGCTGTCGATGCTCGTGCTGCCGAGCGCGCGTGTGAAGGCGACCAGCGCCGCATTGCCCGATGAGCCGACGATGTAGCCCGCATCGAGCCGTTCGGCGGCGAGGCCGATGACGTTGACGATCACACCGGCGCCGCGCTCGCGCATCCGTCGATAATATTCGCGCGTCAGGTTGATGTAGCCGAAGACCTTGAGTTCCCATGCGGCCCGCCATTCGGCCTCGCCGACGTCGAGGAGTTCGCCATGGCGTATGCCGCCCGCGTTGTTGATGAGGATGTCGATGTCGGGAAACCTCTCCCCGATCGCCGCGGCCGAGCCCTCCCGTCCAGCGTCGCATGCGAGGATGACAGGCGCCGGGGCGTCCGCCCGCCCCATCCTTGCGCTGGCGACGGCGAGATCCGTTTCCGTCCGGCTGACGAGATGGAGGGCGCATCCTTCCTCCGAGAAGGCTTCGGCTATCGCCAGGCCGATGCCGCGCGACGCGCCGGTGACCAGCACCCTTTGTCCCTTGAGTCCGAGATCCATCTAGGCAGCCTCATGCTTCGGGGCAGCGGCCAGCCGCGCAATGCCGGCGACGTCCGGAAGCCGGTCGATCTCCCAGCACGAGCGCGCCAGGTCGCGTATGTCGGGACCCACTACATCTCCCGCATAGGACATGAACTTTCGCTCGAGCTCGTCGTCCGACATGGGGTTCCCCATGCTTCCCCGGGCATGGCTCACCGTTCTCTCGATCGTGGTCCCGCCGGCGGACCAAACCGTGACCTGCGTCGCATGCCGCGCCAGCGACTGGTCGCCGACGAGTTCCACCCTGTCGCGCAACGCCCTGATTCGCGGATCGAGAAGCGATGCTTCCCTTGCGTGCTCGACACCTGCGGTTCCCGTCGCGAGAACGGCGGCAATCCAGTGGTGCGCACTGACCTGTGCCTGCAGGCCGTCCTTCGGTTCCGGCTGCCGGCTCATCAATTCGATCGTCTCGGGGGAGACGCGGGCCACGACCCGCTCGACCCGGTTCCCATCGAAAATAGGCAGTCGCGTGATCTCCATGCAGGCGTCGAGCGCCGCGTGCACCACGATCCCGCAGGGGTATGGCTTGTAGGTCAGTGACAGAAGCTCGAATCGCGAGCCGAGACCGTCCAGGATCACATCGATGTCTGGTTTTTCGGAGAACAGGCTGGCGAACCCCTTGGGACCCTCTATCGCCGTCTCGCTGCCGCGAAACCCCTCCGCCGCGAAAATCGCGGCGGCGACCCCGTTGCGCGCGGCATTGCTGGGCACGAACGGACAACACATGCTCGAGAGGGCGTCCTGGTGTCCCGCGGCCGAAACGCTCGCGATAGCAAGCGCCGAAACGGTCTGCGAAACCGACAGGCCAAGCAGCCGAGCGGACGCGGCTGCCGCGCCGAGCGGCGCGGTCAGACCCGTGAGATAGAAACCTCGCCTCGGCCTCGCATGCGGAGCCGAGATCGCCTTGCAGAGGCGGTACTCGATCTCCATGCCGGCGATCAACGCTTCAAGGAACGCCCGCCCGGTTGAACCCTGGCTCTCGGCGACGGCGAATGCGGCCGAAGCGACCGGGCTTGTCGGGTGAAGCATCATCACCGCGTCGGTGTCGTCGAACGCATCGACGCTGGCCGAGATGCAGTTGACGAAGGCGGCGCCGGCCATGTCGAGAGAGGTCGAACGGCCGAACACGGTCGCTTCCCCCGAACCGCCCAGGCGCCTCGCACCGCGCAGTGCGAGGTCCGTGGTCTCGGACCCGCTGCCGCCGACCGCGCAGCCCATCCAGTTGAAGAACGCCCGCAGTGCCTCGCGGCGCACGGGAGCGGCGATGGCGTCTGCCTCCAGCCCGAGCGCGAACGATGCAAGCTCACTCGATACGGTCAAGACGAGCCTTCCTCCGAAGCCGAATTGATTTCGAACACCTATCAGCCGGGGTTTCGTTGGAAAAATATGAAATTGCCGACCCCGATATAAACGGTATTGATATCCACGGAGATCGCGACCATGACCCTTCAGGAACTCGCCCGCTTCATCGCCATCGTGGATGCCGGCAGCATCAACGCCGCCGCGTCGGCGCTCCGACTGTCCCAGCCCGCCCTCAGCATGCAGGTCCTCCAGCTCGAGAAGAAGCTGGATACGAAGCTCCTCATCCGCACATCGAGAGGGGTCGTGCCGACGGACGCCGGCGCGGCGCTCTATCGCCAGGCCCATCTCGTCGTCCGTACCGTCGAGGAAATCCCCGAGCTCATCGCCAACAGCGTCCTGGAGCCGGCGGGACATGTGAACGTCGGCTTCTCCGCGTCGCTGGCGTCGGCATTCGGCGTGCCGCTGGTGAAGCGGCTGCGGGCGAGCTACCCGAAGATCATCCCCCAGCTCATTGAGGCGCCAGCCACCATCCAGAAGGAACTCGCAGCCAGCAACCGCATCGATTTCGCACTTGTCCTCGCCGAACCCGACAGCGAGGACATCATGCTGACGCCGTTCTACAAGCAGACGCTCTTCGTGGTCGCGCCTGCCGAACATCCCGCCGATCGCCTCACGCTGGCGGAATTCCTGTCCGGCCCCCTGGTGCTGCCGAGCAAGGAGAACCCGATCAGGATCGTATTGGACCGGGCCGCGCAGGTCGCAGGCCTCAAGCCGCAGGTGGCCGTTGAATGCCGCTCGATGACGAACCTCCTCCAGACCGTGCGCTCCGATGTGGGGCTGGCGATACTCCCCTGGATACCGGTGCCGCTCTTCGGCGAGAAACGGCCGCTGTTCCGCTTCATTGAAATCGTTGACGTTCAGCTCGATCTCCTTGTCTGCCTGTGCGAATCGACCGCGCGTTCCAGCAGCGCTTCGCTCCTTGCCAAGAACGCCCTGTATGACACGGTCCTGTCCGCAATCCGCTCACCAAGCTGGAGAGGGGCGACCCCGTTCTAAGCCAATGCTGATATCCGACATCGATTGACAGACGCCTCAAAGCCGATATCAATTCGGCTTATAGAGATGAGGCTATCGTCGTCGCCGCCGTGATTCCTCCCGCCAGACCGACCGGCCTTTACGTGGCCGAAGCACAGAGCGAAGTCTGGGACATCCGTTACCGATGGTCCTATGGCGAACGTGGGCGCGCCTGGCTGGCAGCTCTCTCCGAAGGCCGGCTGATCGGTTATCGCGCACGCCCTGGCGGGCGCGTCTTCATCCCGCCCGAGGCGCCGGTCGAAGCGGCCGGTGGCGACCTGGAAATTGTGAGCATCGGCCCCCACGGGACCGTGGAGATGGCGGACGTCGTCCCGCCGCCGGCGGGCTCGCTCGAATCGCACATCGTCGCCAGGATCCGTCTGGACGGCGCGGCAGTCCGCCTCTTCGCACCCATCGAGTTCTCTCCTCCCTTCTCGCCGCGTCGATTGCAGCGCGTGAAGCCCGGAGCGCGCGTCTCCTTTGTGCCTCCCTCGGCGCCTCTGCGCAGCGTCGCCGACATCCGTTTTCGGCTGCTCGTTGATGGCTAGAGGCTTCGCCATCAGGAGATCGGAGCATGCCTGTGTGCTGCAGGCCGCGATGCGCGTCGCTTCCCCCGGCCAGTCACTGGAATCGCTCGTCGCCACGACGGTCCGGGCCGTGCTCGAGTCGGCGTCTCTGAAACCGGACGCCATCGACGCCGTCGTCGCGCTCGGCAACGAACAGGTCGACGGAGGCATCTCCCCCCTTCTCATGGCGGAGGCTGCCTGTGGCTTGGGCAGAAGCTATCTCTTCGTCACCGGTTCGTCGGGCGATGCGTTGCATTCGGGCCTCTCGCTGGTGCGATCACGCATGGCCTCGATCGCCCTCGTCGTGGGATGGAGCCAGTCGACCCGGCTGAGCTTCGACGACGTGGCGGCGATATCGACCGACCCGCTCTTTCACCAGCCGCTCGGACTGGGCGCCGCCGGTCTCGCGGCGATGCACTCGGCGCAACTCGCGTGGGACCGGCTGATCGACCTGCGGGAGCTTGGACGTTACGCGGAGACGATGAGGGCGCGGCGGCGCAGCGACCGAAGCTTGCAGGGCGCGCGAATCGTCCGCAGCGGCGCCTCGTCCACCGCTGCCGGCAGAAGGAGGAGGCATGCGGGACCGGACCGCGTGGATCGCGCCACGGCGATCCTGCTTTCGCCGAGCGGAAGCTCGACCCGCATCAGCGGGTTCGCCACAACGCGTCGCGACCTGGTCCCGGCGGACGACGATCCGGCGGTCTGGCTCGGGGAGACCCTCCGGCTGCTCGACGACGGAGGGTCCAAGCCGATCGCGCGGGGGACGGTCGTCGAGATCGGCTCGCCGGCCCCCCATGCCGAATTCCGCGCGCTCCATGCCCTGGGTCTCGGCGATGAATGGGCGACGAGGCCGGGATTCAATCGGCATGGTGGCGGCTTCGCGGCATATGGAGGGGCCGCGGACGGCCTCGCGCGCGTGGCAAGCGTGTTCGAGGCCGTAGAGCCGAATGGCGCCGGCCGGAGCGAAGGCATCGCCATCGAGATGAGCGGTCCGCTTGGTCAATCCATATCGGCAATACGCCTCGTCGCGGATGTCGGGTGATGGGACGGCGCATGAGCGACCCGCTGGGGTGGATCACGGGCATCGGGCAACTCCCAAGCGCGCCGCGCTACGTGGACTTCACCTATCCGGAACTGCTCTCGACTGTCGCCGCTGATGCCATTGCCGATGCGGGTTTCGAGGAGGCGGACGTCGATGGCGTGGTCCTGTCGGCGGCGCCGGATCTCCTCCTTGGCGTCAACGATCCGCAGAATCTGGCGGCGCTGGGCCTGCCCGCGGCCCCGCTGCTTGCCCGCGTCAACACCGCGGCCGGCTCCGGCCTCAGTGCGGTGAGACTTGCCTGCGCTCACGTCGCCGCCCGCCACTGTCGAAACGTCCTCGTGGCTGCCGCCGACATCGGCGCCCAGACCACCGACCACAATCGCCTCATCTGGACGGGGCTCGACGCGCTGCGCGAGCGGCACGTACCGATGAATGGCGTGTCGCTCTTCGCCTTCATGTCGGCGCTCTACATGCAACTCTTCGACGCGACGGAAGCCGGCCTTGCCGCCGTCACCGTCAAGAACCGCCGCAACGGGGTGGCGAACCGCTTTGCCCAGCTTCGATCCGAGGTGACGCTGGAAGACGTCCTGGTATCGCCGCTCGTCGCCTGGCCGATCAGACGCGCCCAGATCGGCCCGGCTGGCGGCGGCGCCGCCGCGCTCGTCATTTCGGCCGAGCCTGGTCGCAATGGACGGCAGGTCGCCGTTGCGGGCTGCGCATCCCGCGCCGCCGCCTATTCGATCGGCGACCGGGTTGCGCGCGACGATCCCTCGTTCGGCTACGCGTCCGAAATGTCCGACGCCGCCCGAACAGCCTACGACATGGCTGGGGTGACGCCGTCCTCGATCGACGCTGCGGAGGTCTATGCATCCTATCCCGTCGGCGAACTGATCAGCATCGAGGCGCTCGGCCTCTGCGAGCGAGGGACCGGATGGCGCCTTCTCGGGAGCGGACGGTTCGATAGGGCCGGATCGACGCCGGTGAACCTGTCGGGAGGTGCGACCTGCGGCAACCCCCTGAGCACGACCGCGCTCAACCGGGTCGTCGAGATGACGCGCCAGATCCGCGGCGAGACGGTCACGGGGCGACCGCCAGCCCTTGGCGTGGTGAACGGGTTCGGCGGCGTCTCGCAGCTCCACGAAGTGATGGTCTTGGCCGCGACATGAACGCAACCACGACGCCAGTCGGCGACGACGTCCTTCTCGACTTGCGGATTCGCCAGGAATACGTCCGCGGCGAAGCGCTGGACGGCTTCTTCGAAAGGTTGCGGCTGGAACGAAAGCCGTATGGGCGACGCTGCCCGTCCTGCGGGAGGGTCACCTGCCCGCCTCGCGACTTCTGCAGCCGATGCATGACGGACGCCGGTGAATGGGTCCCCCTGGGCGTTGGCGGCGAGATCAGGACGCTGACCGTGATCGGCGAGGCTTTCGAGGGATTTCCCGCCCCTCCTTTCGCGATCGCCTTCGTCCAGCTGGATGGGGCGGACACGGCGATCCTGAACCGACTCGAGGGCCGCGACTGGAGCAAACCGGGCGACTGGCATCGCCTGATCCGAAAGCGCGCGACCATGGTCTTTCGCGGAACGCCCCTGGGAAGCTGGCTCGACTTCCATTTCGTCATCGATGACGCGCGCTGAATAGCGGACAGGACAGGTCGAGCGGCCGATCGAGTTCGGGTCGGCCTGCGAAGCGTTCCATTCCGAACATCGGACGACGCGTTCAGAGGGTCGGCCGATCACCTGCAAGCATCGGTCTCGGTCCCGGTTGCGCCCGTCCAGACGCGCTGATGGTCGCGCAGGCGGCGAGCGCGAGCAGCGGATCGACAAGCCGCACGCCAAGCCGGTCGCCGATCTCGGCGGCGAAGCCCATCGTTGCAAAGCCGGTGCAGCCGAGAAGGATGGTGTCGGCGCCACGCGCCTTCAGCCTCCGCACGCCATCGATTGCCGCCGCCTTGCCCTTGTCGGTCGTCAGTTGCGGCGACGTTGCGATGCCGTCCGGTTTGTCCACGCCGACGACGCAATCGCCGAGAATGTCCATGATGTGCGGGGGCAGGCTGTCGACGATCGTCAACACGCCGATACGATCCGACAGTGCGCGGGCCATATGGGCGGCCGCCGACCCTGCGCCGAGCACGGGGATCGATACGGCGGCGCGCGACTCCGCCAGGGCCGGGTCTCCGAAGCAGCTGATGCCTATCTGCGTACAGCCATCCTGCTCCAGGCGTTCGGCGAGTTCGACGACCTTCGGGACCGCGCGGTCCATCGTCTCGTCATCGAATATGCCCTGCGGCTGGTCGTCGATGCATGCGCTGCGTACCTCCATGCCGCAGGCTTGCGATACGATCCTGCCATGCAACTCGACGGCGTCTCGATCCCGCATGGTGAGGACGCGAATGATTCCAAGCATGGGGTTTCTCCGGATTGGAATGGTCGGCGGGCGAACCCGCCGACCGCAGTCAGGCTATTTCGTCGCGACCTTGAACATCGAGTTGAAGAAGCCGTAGAGTGCGTCGCCGGCGATCATGCCGGCCGCAACGACTTCCTTCTGCGGCTGGTGCTCCGGTTTGCCGAAGCGCTCGATCAGGATCCGCACGGCAATCCCAAAGAGGACGGTCCAGGCGGCGATGGGGAAGTTGATCAGCAGGCCGGTCGCAAGCAGCACGCCGATCTGGCGCTTGGGTCCACCGATCCACTGAACCAGCGCGCCGGGAATCGCCCACAAAAGCATCGAGGTGGCGATCTCGGGCGTGACGCCGGCGTTGATCGTGGCGGCGTAGACCCGCACGATCGGCGGCACCAGATCCTGCTCGAAGAAGGCGTCGTGCGCGAACCAGACGACCGGGATCGCGATCAAGAAAGCAAACAGCGACGCGAACCACTGCTGGCGACGACCGTCCATCTCGAAGTCGGGATCGCGGCCGTTTCCCCGCAGGATGAACCCCGCCTTCAGGTCGTAGCCCATATCGGCAAAGGCCGGACCGGTGGCCGCGGAGAAGCCGCAAAGAAGAATCAGCGCGACCAGTGGAAAGCCCAGGAACATGCCGAACAGAAGCGTGATCAACGCGACAGCGAATGCCGGAAACCAGCCGGAGTGCATGGCGGCGATGCCGACGATCAGCTCGTGGACATAGGCGGCGAACGCGGCGAACAGCACAAAGCCGAGCAGCATCGGCAGCGACATCTCCGCGTAGAGTCCGCCGGCAATGGCCAGCAGCACGGCGATCGCGACATAGGCGATCCCGCCGAAGGCCAGCGTGCCGCCGATGTCGGCCCGTGCGTCGACGAGTGCCCGGCTCGCAGTCCCGGATTCCGAGACGCCTTCGCCGCTCTTTCTGCGCAGCGCCATCGCGACCTGGACGAGCGCGAAGAGGCCCGCGCCTACCATCATTCCGTGCGGCACGTAGGCGGCGGCGATGTCCCAGCCGGCGACCGCATTCGAATAGCCGCGCGCAAGTAGCCCGAGGCCGAACATTGACATCGCCCAGATGTTGCCGATGAAGGCGACGCCGAGAGCCGACATCGGGATGCCCCACCAGGCGCCTGCCAGTCCAAGCGCGACGCCGACGCCGAGAATGCCGGCCTGCTTGCCGCCGACATCGCCGGCCTTGATCGCCTCGGCGGCCGCGACGCCGGGCGGCCATGCGCCGGTAGCCGGAAAGACGCTCGTTCCGAACATCCGGTAGAGCAGATAGCCATCGAGGATGAGAGCGAGCCCGACGCCGGCGAACATCGGCAGGATCAGGTCCGGCCGACCCATCACATAGGGTATGGCGATCGGCAGAAGCACGCTGTTGGCGGCGCCGAAAGTCGCCGACGAGATCGCGCTCTGGGCGAGGTTCTGGACGTGGATCGACCTGAACGTCGCGAGGAAACGCAAGGGTACGCGTGCGATCAGCATGGCGACGAGCGCGCCGATGATCGACGTGTTGGGCGTCACGCCAAGCGTGACCAGGAGCTGGATGCCGACGATCGCGCCCAGCAGGCTCAGCACCGCGACCAGCAGGCCGGTCTGGATCGTCAGGATGGTCGGATGGCGGGCGTGCGCATGCACGGGTGCCTCTCGCACAGCCGGATCGCCCAGAGTTTGATCGAGTTGCGTCATGTCCATTCCCCTCTCTTATTGGACGACTGTTCAGATCAGCTGGGCCACGGCGGACGCCACGATGCGGCGGGGCAGCAGGACAGGCTTGCCGGTCAGCCGGACCATCTCGGCGCGCATGGCGGCGTCGTAGCCCATGCAATGCATGATGAGGAGGTCGCAGCCGGCGACAGAGGCGGCCGCGCGCGACGGCGTCTCGCCGGAATAGGGCGAGTAGTGTGTGTGCGTCACGCGGCGTTCCGCGGTTTCGCCGACATGGCTCTCGGCGATCTGCCGTTCGAGCGGCAGGACGACGCCGAGATGCCGGCCAGCCGACAGCGCGTCGACGGTGGCGTCGACGACCGGCTGCGCCTCGACCAGCATCGTCCGCGCCGAGAGCCCGTCGAAGCGGCCGCTGCACAGGAGCACGATCGCGGCGAAGCCTTGTGTGTCGAGCCGGGCGATGAGGTCGCCGAGACGGTCGGCCGTCCGGTGCTTGCCGGTGACGACTTCGCTGCCGTCGGCCAGCCGGGTGCAGAGGCTGGGTTCGCCGGCATGCGGTGCAAGCGCGGCAACGCCTCGCGGGTCCAGCCCGTCGAGCACGCCGAACTCGGCATGATCCAGATCCGGAGGCAGCCAGCCGAGCATTTCCGGCACGATGTCCGACCGCGGCGCCTGCCCGACGGTGACGAAGGCGACCTGTGCTCGCTGCGGCATGGCATCCCGCCCTCCGAGAAATCAATCTCAGGCTAGGCGGACGACGGCGACGATCATATACGCAAGAACACCTATGCCGACCGGCGGGTCAGACGGCCGGGTGCCTCGATTCGACCACCATCCGGATCAGGGCGGCAGTCGAACTGGCGTCCATCTTCTCCATCACCTTCGCGCGGTGGATTTCGACGGTGCGCGGGCTGTTGCCGAGCTGACGGGCGATGGCCTTGTTCGACAGCCCTTCGGCGACGAGCGACATCACCTGCCGTTCGCGCGGAGTAAGGCTCGAGATTCGCTGCTCGATCGCGCCGGGCGTCGGATCCGTGCTGCCGTGGCCGCCAGCGGCGGCGCCCAGCAGCAGGGTGATCGCGCCCGCCACAACGCGGCGGGCTGAGATCACCGGCTTGCGCGTCAGGCTGGCCACCCGCTTGCGATCGAAGTCGGAGAAGGCCACCGAGTGGAGCAGCAGCACATCGCAGGTTTCGATCCCTTCGCTCCGATCCGCCGACACCGTTCCGGTATAGGGGTCGAAATAGCTGGAATGCAGCGACAGGCCGGGGATCGAGAAGCTGGCATTTTCGCGCAGTTGGCGCTCCAGCGGATAGATCAGCCCGACCTTCTGGCCGCTCGCCGCCACCGCGTCGATCGCTGATTCGACCGCCCTTTGCGCGTTCACCATCGGGCAGACGCTCTCGAACTCCCGGAAGAAGCCGGTCGAGAGAATGGCGATCATGTCGAAGCGGCTGCGATCGAGCGACAGGCAGATATCGCTCATGCGTCTGGTTATGCGATCACGCGAGACGACGAATTCGCTTCCATTGGCCAGCCGGGTCAGAACGCTCGCCTCCTTGTCCCTGGCCGCCAGCGCCTCGATTTCGCCGGCGCTCATCTCATCCATCGCGCCGAGCTCCTGCGCCTCGAAACCGCCCGGCACCATGGCCACAAGGTCGGGCGTGACGTCGTTGCGCGGCGTTTGGCCGGCAAAGAGGCAGGCGACCCGCCGCCGGCGCTGGACGGGCTCATGCGACAGGGATGGACGAACCGGTGCGGTCATGAGCCAGCACAATAGGGCGGCTGGCCTTGCCGCCGCAAACTGAAATCCGGGGTCCGGGACGTGGCGGCAGCCTACGTATCCACCCTTATTTCGCGGCTACCGCCGAACGTGCTCTTCTTCGCGGATCAGGGAAGCGAGTGACAGCGCCATGCCGCGACCGATCGGAGAAGACGAACTGGAGCCGCTCGCCTTGGGCGCGTGGATACTGGGCACCGGCGGCGGCGGCAGCCCCTATCACCACCTGCTCAATCTTCGGCAGGCCTATCGGGCGGGCAAGCGGGTGGAACTCGTGCAGGCGCACGAGCTTGCCGACGACGATCTGGTGGCGGTCGCCTCCAACATGGGCGCGCCGCTGGTCGGGCAGGAACGCCTGAAGGATCCGCAGACCGCAGCCCGCGCGGTACGGATGATGGAGGAGTACTCCGACATCCGCTTCAGTGCCCTGATGAGCATCGAAATCGGCGGCGGCAACGCTCTGCAGCCGCTCGTCGTCGCCACCGAACTCGGCCTTCCCGTCGTCGACGCCGACGCGATGGGCCGCGCCTTCCCAGAGTTGCAGATGACGAGCTTCGCCATTGGCGAACTGACCATGTATCCGTTGGCGCTCTGCGACGTGCGCGGCCACGAGGTGATCATCACAAAGGCGTCGACACCCCACTGGGCCGAACGGATAGGTCGCAAGGTGTGCGTCGAGATGGGTTCCATCGCCTCGACCTGCAAGGCGCCGCGCACGGGCCGCGAGGTCAGGGACTGGGCCATCCACGGCACGGTCTCGAAGGCGATCCGCATCGGCAAGGCCGTGCTCGACGCCCGCCGTCGGTTCGCTGATCCGGTCGCCGCCGTGATCGAGGAAGATGATGGCAAGCTGCTGCTGCGCGGCAAGGTCGTCGACGTCGACCGTCGCACGACAGGCGGCTTCTTGCGTGGAAAGGTCGTTCTGGACGGCCTCGACGGCGATCTCGGCCGGCGCATGGAGATCGAGTTTCAGAACGAGTTCGTCCTGGCGACGCTCGACGGCGAGCCAGTCGCGATGGCGCCGGACCTGATCTGCGTGCTGGAGACGGAGACGGGCGACGCGATCGGCACCGAGATGCTCCGCTACGGGCAGCGCATTTCGGTGATCGCGCTGCCGCCGTCGGCGCTGCTCACATCTCCTGCGGCGCTCACCCGCGTCGGACCGCGGGCATTCGGCTATGATCTTGATTTCAGATCGGTATTCCTGCCATGAAACGCATCGGCATCGACGTTGGAGGCACCAATACGGATGCCGTTCTGATCGAGGACGACAGGGTGGTCGCGGCGGTCAAGCGGCCGACCACCAGCGATGTGATGACGGGGCTTCTGGCGAGCCTGCGCGCGTTGAAAGAGCAGTGCGCCGAGCGCCTCGATGGCCTTGACGCGGTCATGATCGGCACCACGCATTTCGTCAACGCGGTGGTGCAGCGGCGCGGCCTGACGCGCATTGCGGCGATCAGGATCGGCTTGCCGGCGTCGCAGTCGCTTCCGCCGATGGTGGACTGGCCGGAAGACCTTCGCGCTGCCGTCGATCCGCTCGTGTTCATGGTGAAGGGCGGCCACGAATATGATGGACGCGAATTCATGCCACTGGACGAGGCGGCGATCCGCGAGGCGGCGACCCGCATCCGCGACGCGGGCATTGGCGCGGTCGGCATCTGCGCGGCCTTTTCGCCGCTAACCAGCGAGCACGAGCGGCGGGCCGGTGAGATCGTTGAGGAGGTTGCCCCGGGCGCCTCCGTCACGCTCTCCCACACGCTCGGACGCATCGGCTTGCTGGAGCGAGAGAACGTCGCGCTGATCAACGCAGCCCTGGTCGAACTCGGACGCCACACGGTATCGGCCTTTGCCGCAGCCCTGGCCGACGCAGCCCTCGACGTGCCGTTCTATCTGACCCAGAACGACGGCACGGTGGCCGCCGCGGAGACCGCGGCCAGCTTCCCAGTCTACAGCTTCGCCTCGGGACCGACCAATTCGATGCGCGGCGCCGCATTCCTGACAGCGATCGAGGACGCGATCGTGATTGATGTCGGCGGCACCACCAGCGACATCGGCTGTCTCGTGCAGGGATTTCCACGCCAGGCCAACAACGTCGTCGAGGTCGGTGGCGTGCGCACGCTCTTCCGCATGCCCGACCTGCTGTCGCTCGGGCTCGGCGGTGGCACGATCGTCGACCGCGATGAACGGACGCTCGGCCCGCTGAGCGTCGGCTTCCGGCTGCCGCAGGAAGGATTGGTCTTCGGCGGGAACACCCTGACCGCCACCGACATCGGTGTCGCCGGAGGTCTCGCGACGATCGGCGACGCCTCCCGCGTCGCGCATCTCTCGAGATCGTTTGTCGGCGACATGTTGGAGGCCATGGCCGCCTTGCTGACGGATGGCGTCGACCGCCTGAAGACGAAGGCCGGCGATGCCGTGGTGATCGCTGCCGGCGGCGGCGCGTTCCTCATTCCAGAAAGGCTGCCGGGCGTCTCGAAGACGCTGCACGTCGAACACGCCGCCGTGGCCAATGCCGTGGGTGCGGCGATCGCCCAGATTTCCGGCGAGGTCGACCAGATATTCACGGGCCTGAGCCGAGACGCCGCGCTCGCCGAGGCCGAGCGCATCGCCCGCGACAGGGCGGTGCGCTCGGGCGCGGCTCGCTCATCGCTGAAGCTCGTGGAGACGGAAGACATTCCGATATCCTACCTGCCGGGAAACGTCCGCAGGGTCCGCGCGCGGGTCATTGGCAGTGTGGGTCTGATCGCCTGATCCATACATGCCCGCGATCGAGCGGCAGGTGCGGATCGGCCTCGGCTTCGATGTGGAGCTGACCGCGTTCTCGCTGCGGGATCGACCTGACGTTCGACGGCGCGCGCGAGGTTGAAAGACGGATGCGTCCATCGGCTGCCACTAAATCGGGACTGGCGCTGCGGCCGAGTGTGGCTTGACACCCTCGGAACCATGGGAATTCGGTTGCAAGAAGAACGCGACACGCACCAGCGGCGCAACGTATCTAGGCCATTGCGAATGTTGGTGATCCCGACAGGAATCGAACCTGTGACCTACAGATTAGGAATCTGCCGCTCTATCCTACTGAGCTACGGGACCACGCGGGCGCACTCATAGACGCTTCGTGCCTGTTCGCCAACCTTTTCGCGCGCCGGTTGCCCGGCATCGCGCCTCACGCCGCCAGCGCCGTCTCGGCGAGCCGCACCCAGTAGCTCACGCCGTGCGGGATGACGTCGTCGTTGAAATCATAGGCGGGGTGGTGGAGGTTCGCCCCTTCACCGTTGCCGATGAAGATGAAGGCGCCTGGCCGCGCCTCCAGCATGTAGGAGAAGTCCTCGCCGCCCATCACCGGCGGGATGGCGCGGTGCACGTTGGGCTCGCCCGCGACCGACGCCGCCACGTCGCCTGCGAACACCGTCTCCTCGGGATGATTGAAGGTGACGGGATAGTTCGGGTCGTAGTCGAGCGCGATCTCCGCGCCATGCGCGGCGGCGATGCCCGCGCACAGCGCGGCCATGCGCTCGCGCGCCAGCGCCGCCAGATCCTTCTTCAGCGCTCTCACCGTCCCCGCCAGTTCGGCGGTCTCGGGGATGATGTTGAAGGCGTCGCCGGCACGAAACTTTGTCACCGACACGACGAGCGATTCGATCGGGTCCGCCGAGCGGGCGACGATCGACTGCAGCGCGCCGATGAGCTGCGCGCCGATGACGATCGGATCCACCGTCCTGTGCGGCATGGCCGCATGGCCGCCCCTGCCATTGATCTTGATCGTGAACTCGGCCGTCGACGCCATGATCGCGCCGGGCCTCAGCGCGAACTGCCCGACCGGCAGGCCCGGCATGTTGTGCATGCCGAACACACGCTCGATGCCGAAGCGGTCCATCATGCCGTCCTTGACCATCTCGTTGCCGCCGCCGCCGCCTTCCTCGGCCGGCTGGAAGATGACCGCGACCGATCCCGTGAAGTTGCGGGTCTCGGCGAGATACTTCGCCGCGCCGAGCAGCATGGCGGTGTGGCCGTCATGGCCGCAGGCGTGCATGACGCCGTGATTGGTCGACGCGTAGGCACGCCCCGTCGCCTCGACGATCGGCAGCGCGTCCATGTCGGCCCTCAGCCCGATGGTGCCGCCGTCGCCCTTCTTTCCCCGGATGATCCCGACGACGCCCGTGCGGCCCAGGCCCGAGACGATTTCGTCACAGCCGAATTCGGCGAGCCTTTCCTTGACGAACCCCGCGGTCTCGAACACGTCGAAGTTGAGTTCAGGCATGGCGTGGAGGCGCCGGCGCCATCCGGCCACTTCGTCCTGCAGTTCTGCGGCTCTGTTCAATATCGGCATCTGGCCTCGCTCTTCCCGGCCCTCGACGCGGGTAACCATCTTCACCCGAAGCTTTGCCTTTTTGGCGTCACATAGGCTAGATAGCAAGGACAACCGGCGGGCGGTGCACCGGTCGTGGTCCGATCGACCTTGGACGACCTGCTCGCCCGACCTCAAGTGACGATCGAGCGGGACACCGGTGAATTGACCAAGCGAGCATCGCCCTTTTTCGGAGCGGCCATTGCCGCTGCACTCGCAGCCTTCGCCTACGCGTCTCCGGCAGCCGCCAACCCCACCCTCCTGTTCGACGTCAAGACGGGACAGGTGCTGTCGCACAGCGACGCCTTCCGAAAGTGGCATCCCGCTTCGCTGACCAAGCTGATGTCGGCCTACGTTACCTTCCGCGCCGTCGCCGCGGGCGAACTGGCGATGGATTCGCCGATAAAGGTGTCGAAGAACTCCTCGTCCGAACCCCCGAGCAAGATGGGCTTCAAGCCCGGCCAGGTGATGACCCTGGATAATGCGCTCAAGATGATGATCATCAAGTCGGCCAACGACATCGCCACAGCGGTCGCCGAGAATGTCGGCGGCTCGGAGAAGGCCTTCGTCGAGCGGATGAACGCCGAGGCCGACCGTCTCGGCATGAACGGAAGCCATTTCGTCAATGCCCACGGCCTTCATTCGCCCGACCAGTACGTGACCGCTCACGACCTCGGCCTGCTCGTCATGGCGATCCGCAACGAGTTTCCCCAGCACTCCGGCTACTTCGCGATCGAGGGCCTGTCGGCCGGCAAGAAGGTGATGAAGACATACAACCTTCTGGTTGGCCGCTTCGATGGCGCCGATGGCATGAAGACGGGATTCATCTGTCCGTCCGGCTTCAACATGGTCGGTTCCGCCACGCGCGGAGACCGGACTTTGGCCGCAGTCGTCCTCGGCGCGCCTTCGTCCAAGGGTCGCGCCGAGACGGCGGCCGCGTTGCTGACAAAGGGTTTCGGCGGCGGCTTCCAGCCGGGATCGAGGCTTTCTGCGCTCCCGGTCTACGGCGACGCCGGCGCTCCGCCGCCCAACATGCGTGAGGAAATCTGCGCCAAGAAGCCCGCCGCCGCCCAGGCCGAGAACGCGCACGAGGTCGAGGCGGACGAGAAGACAAGCTATCTCGGCGAGATGACGCGGCCGCCGCGCCTCGTCGCGGTCGGCCTCGGCGGCGCCACCGGTCCGGTGCCTAAGGCGCGTCTGGCGCGCGAGGAGGAGATGGACTTCGCCGAGGTTCCGATCCCCACGCCGCGCCCCGATCACGGGCCGGCCGACGACAAGGCCGCCGCCCAGGGCGATAGCGCGCAGAACTAGAGGCGATCTCCACCGTGCGCGGATCGCCGCCGCCCGAACCCGTTCCCGTATCAGTGCTGACCGGCTTCCTCGGTGCTGGCAAGACCACGCTTCTCAACCGACTTCTCGCTGATCCGGCGGCGCGGGACTGGGCGGTCATCGTCAATGAATTCGGCGAGATCGGCATAGACCACCTGCTGGTCGAGCAAGCGTCCGAGGGTATCGTCGCCCTCTCGGGCGGCTGCCTGTGCTGCACGGTGCGCGGTGACCTCGTCGACACGTTGGCCGATCTGCTGGAGCGTCTCGGCGACGGCCGCATCGCGCGGCTTTCGCGCATCGTCGTCGAGACGACCGGCCTTGCCGATCCGGTCCCGGTTCTTCAGTCCGTCATGGGCCATCCGGCGCTGGTGCAGGCGTTGCGCCTCGACGGCGTCGTCACCCTGGTCGACGCCGTCAATGCGCAAGCCACGCTCGACGCCCATGTGGAGGCCGTCCGCCAGGCGGCGGTCGCCGATCGCATCGTGATCACCAAGTCCGATCTGGCGCAGCCCGGCGAGGTTGCCGCGCTGCGCGGTCGGCTCCGCTCTCTCAATCCCCGCGCCCCCATGCTCCTGGTCTCCGAAGTGGCCGACGCCACGATCCTGGAATGCGGTCTCTATGACGCGCGCACCAAGTCGGCGGACGTAGCCCGCTGGCTGGGCGAGGCGCACCAACATCACGATCACGGCGCGCATGCGCACCATGACCACGGCCACGGGCATCACGACGCCCGCATCGTCTCGCGCACGCTGGTGCACGACGGCCCGGTCCCGTTCGCGGCGATCGATGCCTTCATCGATCTGCTCCGCACGACGCACGGCGAAAGGCTGTTGAGGCTAAAGGGTATCGTGGAACTCGCCGAGGACCCGTCGCGCCCGCTGGTGATCCACGGGGTGCGCACGCACATCCACCCGCCTGCGCGGCTGCGGGCATGGCCCGACGCGACGCGCGGAGCCCGGATCGTGGTCATCGCCATGGACCTGCCGGATGACTATCTGGAGCGGCTCTTCTCGGCCGTCACCGGGCAGCCTCGGGTCGACGCCCCGGACCGCGACGCGATCGAGCGGAACCCGCTCGCGATTGCCGGTTTCAGGGGTTCGTAGCGGGGGCGTCCCATCTCCACGCGGGGCGAGCGCGTATGCGCCTCCGCCCACTCGCGGAGAGAGACTTGGGGGTCGTCTCACCCCCGCTCGATCAGGAAGCGGTGCCCGCCTTCGACAGGTGTGGTCTCGACGAGACGATGACCCTCCTCGCCACAGAAGGCGGGAATGTCTATGGCCGCCAGGGGATCGGTGGTTTCGACCCAGAGCAACGCCCCGCGCTGCATTCCCTTCAGGCGCTTGCGCGCCTTGAGCACCGGCAGCGGGCAGTTCAGCCCGCGCAGATCGTAGGTGGCCGCCTCTCCGGCCAATGCCGCCGTCAGCTGCCGAACAGATTGGAGAGGCGCTTGCGCGCGCCGCCCAGCAGACCGTCGCCCTGGCCTTCCGGAGCGCCGGCGTCGGTCGTGGCGGTCTCCCCGCCCTGCGCCGCGACTTCGGCCGCCTTGACTGCGGCGGCGGCTTCGGCCTCTGCCTGCGCGGCCGCCATGGCGCGTTGTTCGGCGGCGCGCGCTTTCTCTTCCTGGGCCCGCTTCTTCTCGGCTTCCGCCGCATCCAGGGCGGCCATTCGCCGACCTGCCTCGGAATCGATGCGGCCCATGCGCGAGGTCACCCGCGTCGAGCCGTCGGAGAGCATCGCTGGAGGCTCCATGGTCACGCGCTCGCCACGCGCCCGCTTCCTGGTCCATTCGGAAACGAGGCGCGCCTCCTCCAGACCGTTGATGGAATCGCGCGGCGTCAGCGCGACGCCGTTCCCGCCGCCTGCGGGCATGCCGGCTTCCTTCGCCTGCAATTCCTCGAAAGCGCTCATCAGCGCCGACGGCCGTGTCGCCGGCGGGCAGGCGCCCGTGGCGGAGAAGCTCACGCCCTCTTCGGTGAACTGGTTGAATACGTAGCGCTTCTCGCAGACATCGACCTTCGGCGGAACCTTCGAGAGCTCGAAATGATCGTAGCCTTCCTTGAGCATCCTCCAGAACCGGATGTTCGGGTCGCCTTCGTAGCGCGCCATGTTGGCGGCAGTCATCCGGAACGGGAATGCCTGTATCTGGAACTCGGTCTGGCCACCCCTGAAGGCATCGCGTGCGAAGGCGTAGATTTGCTCCATCTGCGCGTTGTTCATCGAATAGCATCCCGACGATGAACAGTCGCCGTGCACCATCAAATGGGCGCCGGTGCGCCCGTGGGCACGGTCGAAGGCGTTCGGATAGCCGATGTTGAAGGCGAGGTGGTAGTTCGACTTCGGGTTCATCTGCGCCGGACGCACGGTATAGAATCCCTCGGGCGCCTGCCGGTCGCCCTCGATGAATTTCGGCCCGAGCTGGCCCGACCATTTGCAGATGTCGTAGGAGGCGATGAGGTCGTAGCGGCCATTGGTCTTCTGCTTCCAGACCTCGAACTTGCCCTCTTCCTTGAAGATGCGGGCGAGGACCGGCGAATTGCGGGTCATGCCCTTCTCATGCATGGCCTTCGTGATGTGGGCGGGCAGGCCCTTCTCGGCCTTGGGCGAGATGTCCTGGAGCGACGCATCGGTGCAGCCCGCCAGCGCGAGTGCGGCGACGATCAGCCCGGCGCGTAGGAGGTTCGACTTCATGTACTCGGTGCTTCCCGGTCCCCGTGCGCGCTGCCGCGCGGTTCCTCAACTTGTCCCGGCCCCGTATCCGTCTACGCCCGGTAGCCTTGATAATGGGTTACCGCAAGTCCGGGCTGGCGACGCTCACGGCTTCGTCATTCGGGTCATGGAGCGGCAATTTTATGGCGCTTGCCGGGCGCCGGCCCGCGATGCGGCTACAGATTGCGGCCGATCGCAAGGAACTTGTCGCGCCGATGCTCTCGGAAGTCGACGTTCGAATCGCCGAAGTCGCGCAGCGACGTCGCGATCTTCTCGCCCGCCGCCTCGATCACCTTTTCGGGCGCGCGGTGGGCGCCTCCCAGCGGCTCGGGAATGATCGCGTCGATCACCTTCATGTCGAGCAGGTCTTGCGCTGTGATCTTCATGTTCGTGGCAGCATCCTTGGCGCGCGTTGAATCGTGCCAGAGGATCGAGGCCGCGCCCTCGGGCGAGATCACCGAATAGATCGCATGTTCGAGCATGTAGACCCGGTTCGCGGTGGCGATGGCGATGGCGCCGCCCGACCCGCCTTCCCCGATGATCACGGAAATGGAGGGAACCCGAAGCCCGAGGCAGGCTCCCGTGGACCGCGCGATCGCCTCCGCCTGGCCGCGTTCTTCGGCGCCGATGCCCGGATAGGCGCCCGCCGTGTCGACAAGGGTCACCAGCGGCACGGAGAAGCGGTCCGCGAGTTCCATGATTCGCACCGACTTGCGGTAGCCCTCGGGCTTGGCCATTCCGAAATTATGCTTCAGCCGGCTCGCCGTATCGGAACCCTTCTCCTGCCCGATGACCGCGATCGGCTCGCCTCTGAATCGCGCGAAGCCGCCAATGATCGCATCGTCGTCGCCGAATGCCCGATCCCCGGCGAGCGGCGTGAAGTCCGTGAAGAGTCCTCGCACGTAGTCAAGGCAATGCGGCCGGTCCGGATGCCGGGCGACCTGCGCCTTCTGCCAGGGGGTCAGCGCCTTGTAGATATCGCGAAGTGCGTCCGCCACCCGCTTCTCCAGCCGGGCGATCTCGTCGGCGACGTCGACCGCCTCGCCGCTTTCCGACATCTTCTTCAGCTCGAGGATCTTGCCTTCGAGGTCGGCGACCGGCTTTTCGAAATCGAGATAATTGTACATTCGCGAGCGAACCACTCGACCCGGTCAGAAATGGAAAAACGCGGTCCCGCGGGCAAGATCGGGGGCGGGCCGGCTCGAAATTCCGCCTTCACATAGCGATACGGCGACTAGTCGGCAAGCGGATGGTGGTCGGCGACCAGCCGGACCAGTCGTTCCTCCAGCACATGCGTGTAGATCTGCGTCGTTGAAATGTCGGCGTGCCCCAGCAGTTGCTGCACCGCGCGCAGGTCTGCCCCGTTCTGCAGCAGATGGCTTGCGAACGCATGCCTGAGAACGTGCGGGGAGAGCTTCTCGGACGCGATGCCCGCCCGGGCCGCGAGCCCTTTGAGGTCGCGCGCGAAGACCTGCCGCGGCAGGTAGCCGCTGTCCGATGTGGCCGGGAAGAGCCAGGGCCCGTCGGCGAGGCGGGGCAGCGCGGCGCGTGCGGCCAGCCAGGTCTTCATCGCCGCGCGCGCCTTTCCGGAAAGTGGAACCATGCGTTCCTTGTTTCCCTTGCCGCGCACCAGGATGAAGCGTTCGTCGCGCCGCGCCACCGAAACAGGCAGGCTGACGAGTTCCGAAACGCGCAGGCCGGTCGCATAGAGGACTTCCACCAGCGCGTGCATCCGCTTCGCGGCCGCGCCCTGATCCGCCTCCGCCGCCGCACGGTCGAGGAGGCGCTGTGTCTCGGCGATCGACATGGTCTTGGGCAGGGACCGGCCACGTTTCGGCCGATCGACGGTGCCGGTCGGGTCGTCGGTCCTGATCCCCTCGGCGTAGAGAAAGCGGAAGAACTGTCGCAGCGCCGACAGCCGCCGGGCCTGGGAACTGGATGCGAACCCCTCGGCCGCTATCCGCGCCAGATAGGAGCGCACGGCGTCGGAATCCGCGGCGGCAAGCCGTCCCGCCAGGTGCGTCGACGCGTCGTCCAGGTCGCGCCTGTAGGCCGAGATGGTGTTCGCCGCGGCGCCGCGCTCGGCGGCCATCATCTCGAGGAAGGCCTCGATGCGGACGGAGTCCCTCATCGTTTCGGATTGAGTTTCTCGGGCGGTATGCGGACGGTGAGCTCGCCCTGCCGCGGCTCGACGAACGTCGCAAGCGACCACATGGCTCCGTAGACCAGTCCGACGATCACGCCGATCACGACGAGAAACCTGAAGAGGGTCGGCATCTACTCCCTGCCCGCGATTGAACCCCGTCCGGTTATGGAACGCGGACCGGGCCATTTCAAGGCGGCCGCCGCCCGCTTGACGCTTCAGCCCTTTTCATGTCGAAACGCCGCCACGGAGCGGGCCGATGGAAGCCGACGGCACAAGTGACGAAATCGATGGCGCCGGGGTGCTCGACCGCCTCGGTGACCGCAACATCGTCTTCGTGGGCCTCATGGGCGCGGGCAAGACAGCCATCGGCCGCAAGGTCGCCTCCCTGCTGGGGCTGCCGTTCGTCGACAGCGACCACGAGATCGAAACGGCTTCGCGCATGACGATTCCAGACCTTTTCGAGCGCTATGGGGAGAACGAGTTCCGGGCGCTGGAGCAGCGCGTGATCGTGCGCATCCTCGAGAACGGTCCCCAGGTGCTGTCGACCGGCGGCGGCGCCTACATGAACGGACAGACGCGGCGAATGATCGCCGAGCGCGGCATTGCGGTGTGGCTCAAGGCCGACCTGGACGTGCTCATGGACCGCGTCGCCAAGAAGAAGAACCGACCGCTGCTCAAGAACCCTGATCCGCGAGCCGTCATGCGCCGCCTGATCGACGAGCGTTATCCCGTCTATGCGGAGGCCGACGTGACGGTACTGACGCGGGCGGAGAAGAAGGAGGTGATCGCCTCGGAGGTCGTCGAGGCGATCGCCCGTCGCCTCGAGGTGGGAACGGGGAGCCAGGCGCAATGACCGTCACCGTCCCTGTCGAACTGGGCGAGCGGGGCTACGACATCCTCATCGGCGACGGCCTCATCGCCTCGGCCGGCAGGAACATCGCCGCCCGCTTTCCCGGCGCCCGTGCGGCCGTCGTGACCGACGACAACGTGGCTGCGACGCATCTGACGCCGCTCGCGACGGGCCTTGCGGCGGCCGGCGTCACCGCGACGCCGATCGTGCTCCCGGCCGGCGAGGCGACCAAGAGCTTCGAGCGCCTGCAGCAAGTGGTCGACGAGATCCTGGGCGCCCGTCTGGAGCGCGGCGACATCGTCATCGCGCTTGGCGGCGGCGTCATCGGGGACCTCGCGGGCTTCGCGGCCGGCATCGTGCGCCGCGGCATGGGTTTCGTGCAGATGCCGACGTCGCTGCTCGCGCAGGTCGACTCCTCGGTCGGCGGCAAGACGGGCATCAACACGCCGCGCGGCAAGAACCTCGTCGGCGTGTTCAATCAGCCGCGGCTGGTGATCGCCGACACGGCGGCGCTCGACACGCTTCCGGGACGCGAGTTCCGCGCCGGCTATGCGGAAGTGGCGAAGTACGGTCTGATCGACCGGCCCGATTTCTTCGCCTGGCTTGAAGCGAACTGGCGCGCCGTGTTCGCAGGAGGCGAGGCGCGGACCCACGCGATCGCCGAATCGTGCCGCGCCAAGGCTGACGTCGTGCGCCGCGATGAATTCGAGACGGGAGACAGGGCCCTCCTCAACCTCGGGCATACGTTCGGCCATGCTTTGGAGGCGGCCACGAACTACGATGGCGCCCGTCTCGTGCATGGCGAGGGTGTCGCGATCGGGATCGCGCTCGCGCATCGCTTCTCATCGCGCATGAACCTTGCGAGCCAGGACGACGCCGACCGCGTCGAGCGTCATCTGGCCGCGGTCGGGCTGCCTTGGCGGCTCGCCGACGTTCCGGGCGGACTGCCCGACGTCGACCGCCTGCTCGACTACATCGCCCAGGACAAGAAGGTGCAGCGGGGCGCCCTGACCTTCATCCTGACCCACGGCGTGGGCAAGGCGTTCATCGCCCGTGACGTCCCGGCTTCCGAAGTCCGCTCCTTCCTGGCCGAGCGGCTGGCCACATGACGCCGGAAGCGTGGATCGCGGTCACGGCGTTCGCAGGATTGCTGTCCGGCATCGTCGTCGAGGCGAAATCAGGCTTCCTGCGCAGGCTGATTGTCCGTCGAAGACGCCGCTACCCGCCTGCCGCGGATGGCGTCGCGGGCGAACGTCCGGCGGTCGTGGGACCGCACGACAGGCAGGATCGGGCTCGTCTCGACGGGTTGATGGACCTAGCCGGGCTCGAAGTGTCCGATGTCATGGTCCATCGCACCAAAATGCGGTCGGTCAATGCCGCGGACCCACCGGATGCGATCGTCCGCGAAATCCTGCAGAGCCCGCACACGCGCATGCCGATCTGGCGCGACAGGATCGACAACATCGTCGGCGTCATTCACGCCAGGGATCTGCTGCGTGCGCTGCACGATTCGGGAAACGACCCGGCGGCGCTTGACGTCATGAAGGTCGCTGCAAGGCCGTGGTTCGTGCCCGACACGACCTCGCTACGCGATCAGCTGAACGCGTTTCTCCGCCGCCGCGCGCACTTCGCGATCGTGGTCGACGAGTACGGCGAGGTCGAGGGCCTGGTCACGCTGGAAGACATCATCGAGGAAATCGTCGGCGATATCGCCGACGAGCACGACGTCGACGTCCAGGGCGTCCGCCGCGAGGCCGACGGTTCGATTACCGTCGACGGAGCCGTGCCGATCCGCGACCTGAACCGGGCTCTCGACTGGGACCTGCCCGACGACGAGGCGACCACCATCGCCGGCCTGGTCATCCACGAGACGCAGTCCATTCCCGACGAGAAGCAGGCCTTCACCTTTCATGGCAAGCGCTTCCTGGTGATGAAGCGCGAGAAGAACCGCATCACCCGGATCAGGGTGCGGGAGGTGGAGTAGGAGCCTGCCTCACCACCGCGTCTGCTCGCCCGGCGCCGCGGGTTCGATCGCCAGCGCGTGCAGGCCGGCGGCAAGCTCGGCCGCGAGCGCCGCGTTGACCGCCCGGTGACGCTCGACGCGTCCCATTGCGGCGAATTTCCGTGAGACGATGCGCACGCGGAAGTGCGTCTCGCCGGTGCCGTCGAAGACATCCTCATGTCCGCCGTCGGTGTGATGATGCCCGGCGTGCAGGTGGCTCTCGTTGATCACTTCCAGCCGCTCGGGCGAGAATGCCGCCTTCAGCCTGGTCTCGATGGACGCCGTCCTCGACATCATCATGCCTCGTACCTATATCGCGCGCCGAAGCGCCTGGTCCGCGAATCCCGTCTAGCGCTGACGTTGCTCCGAAAGTCAATTCTTGTTTCGCAACGCGAACACCCCATAAATGGGCTCGATCGCCATGAAGCCCTATCCCAAATATTTCGAGAAGATCCGCGTGCGGCGCGATCCAGAGGCGGAGCTGAAGTCGCGCGCGCCGCGCTGCCAGTGGGACGGATGCGATCAGGCTGGCACGCATCGCGCGCCGGTGGGCAGGATGAAGGAAGGCGAGTACTTCCGCTTCTGCGTTGACCACGTCCGTGAATACAACAAGGGCTTCAACTGGTTCTCCGGTCTCGCCGACAGCGAGATTGCGCGCTACCAGAAGGAGGCGCTGACCGGCAACCGGCCGACTTGGATCATGGGCGCCAATGGCGCGACCCGCACCGCCCCGGACGTGGCGCAGTTCCGCTCGGGCACGGCCCGCTACCACAATCGCATCCGCGACCCCTTCAACCTGTTCGGCGACCGCCGCGACGCCCAGCCGCGCGAGCGCAAGGCCAAACCGCTTGAGGCCAAAGCGCTGGAAACGCTTGGCCTTGACGTCAAGGCGACTGGCGGCGAGATCAGGGCGCGATATAAGGAACTCGTCAAGCTCCACCATCCCGACGCGAATGGTGGCGACCGGGGGTCGGAGGATCGCTTTCGCGACGTGCTCCAGGCCTACCGCGTGCTTAAACAAGCCGGTTTGTGTTGACGGGCCGGTCTGCTAAGGACGCCCCCGAAAGCGACCAGATTGCCGACGAAGAACCGTCGCGCCCGGAGTGACGATGAACAGGATCGACCGCGATATCGCGAACCTGCCCGACACAACCGTGTCGGTGAAGGACAAGTTCGGCTTCGAGTCTTCGATGGTCGTCCCGGCCTATTCCGCGGCTACGGAGCATGTGCCGGACTTCGATCCCGATTATCTCTTCGACAAGCAGACGACGCTCGCCATCCTTGCCGGCTTTGCCTACAACCGCAGGGTCATGGTGTCCGGCTACCATGGCACCGGCAAGTCGACCCACATCGAGCAGGTCGCCGCCCGTCTCAACTGGCCCTGCGTGCGCGTCAACCTCGACAGCCATGTCAGCCGCATCGACCTCGTCGGCAAGGACGCCATCGTCGTCAAGGACGGCATGCAGGTCACCGAGTTCCGCGACGGCATCCTGCCCTGGGCCTACCAGCACAACGTCGCGCTGTGCTTCGACGAGTACGATGCCGGCCGGCCGGACGTCATGTTCGTCATCCAGCGCGTGCTGGAATCGTCGGGTCGCCTGACCCTGCTCGACCAGAGCCGCGTCATCCGTCCGCATCCGGCCTTCCGCCTGTTCGCCACCGCGAACACGGTCGGTCTCGGCGACACCACCGGCCTCTATCACGGCACCCAGCAGATCAACCAGGCGCAGATGGACCGCTGGTCCATCGTCACGACCTTGAACTATCTGCCGCACGACAACGAGGTGGCGATCGTGCTGGCAAAGGCGAAGCATTACCGCAACGAAAAAGGCCGGGACACCGTCAACAAGATGGTCCGCGTCGCCGACATGACGCGCCAGGCCTTCATCAACGGCGATCTTTCGACCGTCATGAGCCCGCGAACGGTCATCACCTGGGCCGAAAACGCCGAGATCTTCGGCGCGATCGGCCTGGCGTTCCGGCTCACCTTCCTGAACAAGTGCGACGAGCTGGAGCGATCCGTCGTCGCCGAGTTCTACCAACGCGCCTTCGGCGAGGACTTGCCGGAGAGCGCGTCCAACGTCGTATTGGGCTAGCCCCGTGAGGCGCCCCGGGGTCAGGGCTTAGATGGCGCAACCCGGCGACAACACGCGCAATCGCCCCAAGGCCGTTGGGGACGCGGACGCCTTCAAGCGCGCCGTCACCGTCTGCATGCGCGCCATCTCCGGCGACCGCGAACTGGAGGTCGCCTTCGCCAAGGAGCGCCCGGCTCTGGCCGGCAGCCGCGCGCGGCTGCCGGAACTGCCGAAGAAGGCGACGGCGACCGACATCGCCGTGACCCGCGGTCTCGGAGACTCCATGGCTCTGAAGCGCGCTTGCCACGACATCCGTGTCCACACCCGGCTCGCCCCCGAAGGCAAGCAGGCGCGCGCCGTCTTCGACGCGGTCGAACAGGCGCGCGTCGAGGCGATCGGTGCCCGCGCCATGCAGGGCGTCGCCGCCAATATCGGCTCGATGCTGGAGGACAAGTACGCCAAGGCGAACCTCGCCGATGTGCGCGACCGCGCCGACGCGCCAGTCGAGGAAGCTCTCGCCCTGATGGTGCGCGAGAAGCTCACCGGCCGTGCGGTTCCCAAGAGCGGCGAGCGAATGGTCGGCCTTTGGCGCGACTGGATCGAGGAGAAGACCGGCGACGATCTCGACGGTCTCCTCGGAAGGATCGACGACCAGCAGGCGTTCGCCCGCATCGTGCGCGACATGCTGGTCTCGATGGAGATGGCCGAGGAACTCGGCGACGACACCGAGACGGACGACGCCGAGGACCAGAACGACGACCAGCCACAGGGCGAGGAGAAGAGCGAGGAGGGCGGCGACGAGGATTCCGGCGCCGATCAGTCGGAATCGGAGGAGAGCGACTCCTCCAGCGACGAACAGGACGCCGGCGAGATGGAGGCGGCGGACGCCAATGCCGAGGATGCGTCCGAGGATGAGGATACGGCCGCCGAGACTCCCGGCGAATCGCGACGGCCCGAGAACCCCTTCACGAATCTGCCGAAGGAGATCGACTACAAGGTTTATTCGCCGGCCTTCGACGAGACGGTTGGCGCCGAGGAACTCTGCGAGGAGGAGGAACTCGACCGGCTCCGCGCCTTCCTCGACAAGCAGCTCGCCAATCTCCAGGGTGTCGTCGGCCGCCTTGCCAACCGTCTGCAGCGCCGTTTGATGGCGCAACAGAACCGGTCGTGGGACTTCGACCTCGAGGAGGGCTATCTGGATCCTTCACGCCTCGTCCGCGTCGTCATCGACCCCATGCAGCCGCTTTCCTTCAAGCAGGAGCGCGACACCAAGTTCCGCGACACGGTCGTAACCTTGCTCCTCGACAATTCGGGTTCCATGCGCGGCCGGCCGATCACGGTCGCGGCCACCTGCGCCGACATCCTGGCGCGCACGCTCGAGCGCTGCGGCGTCTCCGTAGAGATCCTGGGCTTCACCACCCGCGCCTGGAAGGGCGGCCAGGCGCGCGAGAAATGGCTGCGCGACGGCAAGCCCGCCAATCCAGGCCGCCTCAACGATCTGCGCCACATCGTCTACAAGTCGGCCGACCATCCGTGGCGGCGCGCCCGCCGCAATCTCGGACTGATGATGCGCGAGGGCCTGCTCAAGGAGAACATCGACGGCGAGGCGCTGCTGTGGGCGCATTCGCGCCTCATCGGCCGGCCCGAGCAGCGCAAGATCCTGATGATGATTTCCGACGGCGCGCCGGTCGACGATTCGACCCTCTCGGTCAATCCGGGCAACTATCTCGAGCGCCATCTGCGCGCCGTCATCGACTTGATCGAGACCCGCTCGCCGGTCGAGCTGCTGGCGATCGGCATCGGTCACGACGTCACGCGCTACTACCGACGCGCCGTCACCATCGTCGATGCGGAGGAGCTTGCCGGCGCGATGACGGAGCAGCTTGCGGGTCTGTTCGCGGAAGAAGGCTCGCGAGACGAAAGGCGGATGCTGAGGAGAGCGTCGTGAGCGCTTGTCAGCTCCTAATGCGCACCGTCGCGGTTACGCTGGCCGCCATCGTCGTCGCCACCTCCGCCCCTGCCCAGACCACCGTCGAAGCCTTCGACGTCACCGCCCGTCCGATCACGAATTTCCGGATCGGCAAGACCGACAAGATGTTCGGTCCGCTCGAATTCGTCGGCGGGCTGGAGATGACCGCCGGCAATGCCGATTTCGGCGCACTCTCCTCCTTCCGCTTCCTGACGCCGGGTGGCGACTTCATCGGAGTCGCCGACACCGGCTTCTGGTTCTTCGGCAAGATCGAGCGGGATGCCGAGGGCCGCCCGTCCGGAATCTCCAATTTCCGCATGATGCCGATGGTCGACGAGAGAGGCGAAGCCAACGATCGCAAGTGGGAAGTCGACGCCGAAGGGCTCGACGTGAAGGACGGCGTCGCCACCGTCGGCTTCGAGCGCGACCACCGCATCGCCCAGTTCCGCATCGACCCCGACGGCATGGGGCCAGCCGTCGGTACGCTGGACTATCTCGTGCCGAGGCATGAGTTGCGCATGAACAAGGGCTTCGAGACGGTGGTGCGCGCCCACCCCTTCGGCCAGCATAAAGGCGGGCTCGTCATCGTCTCCGAGCGGTCCATCGACGAGAAGGGCAACGTCTTCGCCGCGATCATCGAAGGGCCGAACAAGGGGATTTTCACCGTCCGGCGCGAGGGCGAGTTCGACATCACCGACGGGGCGTTCCTGCCCGATGGCGACCTGCTGCTGCTGGAACGCAGCTTTTCCATGGCCGCTGGCGTGAAGATGCGTCTCAGGCGCATCTACGGCGAGTCGGTCGCGAAGGGATCCGTCGCGGACGGTCCGGTATTGCTCGAAGCGGATATGGGCTATCAGATCGACAACATGGAAGGCATGGACGTCTGGCAGCGCGACGACGGCGCACTCGCGGTTGGCATCATATCCGACGACAACCACTCCCTCCTGCAGCGCAACCTCTACCTTGAGTTCGTCCTGCATTCGGACTGACGGGTTGCGTCGTCATCTTCGCCGCGGGCGTCGGATGGCTAGGGGCCGCGCCAGCCAGACGGTATGACGGGCGCCGCGGCGTCCTGCATTGGCGCGCACCATCTTGACCTCGACATCGAACCCCGCATCGCGAAGTCTGGTCGAGAACCGCTGGTCCGGAGCCGAAGACCAGACTGCCAGCACCCCGCCATGCTTCAGGGCCTTCCTCGCCCCTGCAAGGCCGTGCCGGCTGTAGAGCCGATCGTTCTCCGGCCGGGTGAGGCCCTCGGGCCCGTTGTCGACGTCGAGCATGATCGTGTCGAAGGTCTCGTGGGACGAGCGGATGATCTCCCCGACATCGCCCACGCGTACCTCGACGCGCGGATCGTCGAGACTCCCCGCGAGCAGGGCGGACATGGGGCCCCGCCCCCATGCGACAACCTCGGGAACCAGTTCGGCGACGACGAGCCGGGCATCGGGATCGAGGGCCGCGAGCGCGGCGCGCAGAGTGAAGCCCATGCCGAGACCGCCGATCAGGACGTGGGGCCCCGGCCCCGACGCGGCGCAGGCCAGCCTGGCCAGCGCCTGCTCCGAACCGCTCACGCGGCTGTTCATCAATTCGTTGGCGCCGAGCATGATCGAATATTCGTCGCCGCGCCGCTTGAGGCGCAGTTCGTCGGTCCCGCCGGGAACCCGCGCGCTGGCCAGTTGCTCCCACGGCGTCATCGCAACAGTCTCATGCCGCTGCCGGTTGCGCCCACTTCGCGGCGATCAACCGGTAGGGGACGAGCGCGAAGGCCGCGATGGCGAGTTTCACGCAAAGGTCGCCGAGCGCCCACGAAACCCAGCGCGGCGCTTCCGGCGCGAGCACCCCGAGAAGCGGTGCGGACTCCAGAGCGAACCCGTCGTCCGGACCGACGAACGCGAACGTCGTCGCAAACGCCACGGAGAAGAAGATCGCCGTGTCGATCGCCGACCCCGCAAGCGAGCCGAACACCGGCGCGCGCCACCAGGCAAGCCGGCGAAGCCGGTTGAACACGGTAATGTCGAGGAGTTGCGCGGCAAGGAACGCCGTTCCCGACGCGATGGCGATGCGCACCAGCCGACCCGCCGTCGTCTCGAACTCCAGCAGGCCGAAACGGTGGAGCAGAGGCGGAACTGCCATCGAGCAGGCGACCGCCAGCACGAACCCCACGAACACGACGCGCCGCGCCATCGCCGGCCCGAAGCGCCGGTTTGCCAGGTCGGTGACCAGGAAGGCGAAAGGATAGGTGAAGGCGCCCCAGGTCAGCACGTCGGCGAGTGACAGTCCGCCGAGCCCCCCTTGCACGGGGAACTGGACGAGCACGTTCGACGCCACGACGACAATCGCCATGGCCGCCACGAAGGGCAGGATGCGGGCAATCGTCATTTTTTTATCCTGGGTGATGGAACCAGCCGGCGGCAGCGGCCGCCACGGAATTCTCAGGCGGCGACTTGCTCGCCAAGCTTCTTGGCCACCTGCTTCTTGATCAGGCGCGCACGCTGCGACAGTTCCTTGTCGTCGGCCTTCGCGAGAAAGGCGTCGAGGCCGCCGCGATGCTCCACCGAGCGGAGCGCGTTCGCGGAGATGCGCAGGCGCACATTTCGGTTCAGCGCCTCGGAGATCAGCGTGACGTTGACGAGGTTCGGCAGGAACCGCCGCTTCGTCTTGTTGTTGGCATGGCTTACATTGTTGCCGGACATGACGGCCTTGCCGGTCAGCTCGCAGGCGCGGGACATTGTTCTAACCCTTGGTTTGGCCCGGACCAATCGACCACACCGCGCCAGTGGCGCGCGCACGGTCGGCGGCCTCTCGGGAAAGTCGCGGTTCCTTAGTGGCATTTGGCGGAAGCGTCAAGCCGCCCGCGCCGTGCGTTGAACCAGATCCCGCGCTCGGCCGGCCAGCCGATCCGGGGCTGGCGCGACCCTCCCCGCACGTCGACGCAATCCCCGACCGGCGACCTTCCGGAGTTTGCCGGGTAACACCCGGAAATCACGGACGTTTTCGGGATCATACGCCATCGACGATCGACGCCTTAGGCCCAGTGTTTCCTATAAGGCATTGCATTTGTTATTGAAATATGATCTTATTGAATGAACATTCAACAATAATAAGAGCCTGCGATGAACCGCGCCCTTCATGACGTGACGGTCCCGAACGATTGGGACCGCCGGGGGTTGCCCGGCTGGAGCTACCATAGCCCCGCGCTTCTGGACCTCGAGAAGGAACACGTCTTTCGCAACCATTGGCAGATCGTCGGACATGTTTCCGACCTCCCCAATCCGGGCGACTATCTCACCATGGACGTCGTCGGCGAGCGGGCGCTGATCGTACGCGGCAAGGATGGCGTCATCCGTGGCTTCCACAATTTGTGCCGCCATCGCGGCTCGCGGGTCGTCGCCGATAGCCAGGGGTCGTGCAAGAACGCGCTGGTCTGCCCGTTCCACGGGTGGGTCTACAATCTCGACGGCACCTTGCGCGGCGCCGCGCGCCCGCGCTCCTTCCCCGAACTCGACAAGAACGAGTTCGGGTTGATGCCGCTCGATCTGGAAATCTGGATGGGCTTTGTCTTCATCCGCTTCCGCGCTGGTCCCCAGCCTTCGGTCGCCGAGGTCATGCGGCCCGTCGAAGCCGAGATCTCACACTACCGCATCCCGGACATGGTGCCCTCATGGGGCATCTGGAGCCAGAAGACGCCCGTCAACTGGAAGTCGGTGCGCGATGTCGACAACGAGGGCTATCACGTCGCCATGGCGCATCCTGCGCTGCAGGACCTCTACGGAGCGACCTATTTCGACGAGCCCTTCGTCAACGGGGTGTCCCGTTCCTTCGCGACCTACAACCCCCATGCCGGCCGGCGCTGGAGCGTGCGCAACTATGTCAGGATCGCACCCGAACCCGGTCACCTGCCGGAGCATCTTCGCCAGGCCTGGGTGTATTACGGCATCTTCCCGAATGCGGTCATCGCCGTGATGCCCGAGTCGGTCCAGTTCTATCAGGAGTTCCCGCTGTCGACCGGGGAGACCCTTCTGCGCGGCGCCATCTACCGCTACGCAGACGAAACCCGGGAACAGGCCGCGGCGCGCTATCTGTCGTTCAGGATCGACCGCGACACCATGTCGGAGGATGTCCAGCTCTCGGTCTGGTCGAACGAGTCGATGCTGTCGGAATCCTTCGCGGGCTTTTACCTGTCCGACCTCGAATACGGCGTACGCACCCATCACGACCACCTGCGCGAGCTGGTGCCCGTGCTGGGGCTGGAATCGGCGCCGGACGAGAAGGACCTGTGGAACCTGAACGAAGCGCTGCTCAGCCGGGGATAGGCGTCACGCCTCCATCCGCTTCAGCCAGTCCTTGCCGACGCCGCGGTCGCGCATGATCGGCAACGGATCCTGGTGGTCGAGCCGCGAGCAGATGCGGTAGACCTCGAGGGCGTCCGCGCTCATGTCGCCCTTCTTGTGGAAATACATGGCCGCGGCGTATCGCGTGCGGCCCGACCAGTGCTCGCCGAGCGGCGTATTGACCAGCGCCCACTGTTCCGCGTCTTCGTTCGCCTCGATCATTCAGCGCTCGCCCGGCGGAAAGGCCGACCGGCGCTCCAGCTTGACGAAGGGCCGTGGCGCCACCTTCGCCCGCTTCATCAACTTGTGGTACTGCAACTCGCGCAGCGCATAGATCTCGACCCAGAGGTTGTCGAGGACCTCGTCGCCATACGGCCTGTTCAGGCTGGCGATCGCCACGTTCCTCTTCGCCGTCGGTGACCAGATCGCCGCCGAGACCAGGCCCACCTCGCGCGTCTTGTTGTGATACACGATGGCGTGCTCCGCCGGCACGTTACCGTCGATCTCCAGCCCGACGAGCACATGCCTCGGCCCGCCTTCCGCTCGCATGCGCTCGATGGCCCTGCGACCGTTGAAATGGCCCTTCTTCAGATCGACCATGAAGGACAGCCCGATCTCGTCGGGCGTCCTGACCCGGTCGGCGCGAAGCGCGTGTTCGGCGGTGATGAAGTCGGCATTGGCGACGATCAGCCCGGCCTCGATGCGGGCGCGGTTGAGCGCGGCATAGCCGATCGCGCGGATGCCGTGCACACGTCCCGCCTCGAACAGCCGGTCCCAAAGCGCCAGGGACTTGTCAGCCGGCACGAACAGCTCGTAGCCGAGATCGCCGGTGAAGCCTGTGCGGGAGATGAGGACGACGGTGCGATCGAGCTTGAATTCGGCGAGGTCGAAGACCTTCAGCTTCTCGACGCCCTTGAAACCGGCGGCGCGCAGCACCGCGTAGGACGTCGGCCCTTGCAGCGCGAGTCCGGCGACCGCTTCGGTCTCCTCCTCGACGGACACGTCGAAGCCGATGGCGGAATCGAGCAGCCAGGGCAGATGCCGTTCCTGGCAGCACAACCGGAACAGGTTCTTGCCCAGTCGGAACAGCGTGCCGTCGTCGAGAACATGGCCCTCGTCGTCGCACCATGCGGTGTAGTGGACGCGGCCGACGCCGAGCTTCGCCACGTCGCGCAGTGTGACCCGGTCGAGATAGGCCTCGGCGTCTCGTCCCTCGATCCGGTACTTCACCATCGGCGATATGTCGAAGACGGCCGCCTGGCTGCGGATCGCGAAATATTCCAGCTCTTCGTCCCACAGCGACTGCGGCGCCTTGTAGCCCGCCCAGTTGTACCAGCTCTCGGTCTTGGCCAGCGCCTCGATGCGCGGCTGGAACGGCGATGGGTTGCGCAGCGTGCGGAAGTGCAGTTGTGCCGGGTGGGGGCGCGGGGGCACGGCGGTGGCGGACTTGGCGGTGGTTTTCGGGCGACGGCTCATGACGACGTTCCTTCGCGCGCGCCTCTGCGGAAGAAAGGAAAGGGCTGCGGGACAGCGCCCCCCTCTGTCCTGCCGGACATCTCCCCCACAAGGGGGGAGATCAGCAGTTGTCCCATTCCCGCTGGTCCTGAAACGTTGGCGATTGGCGAAACCGAAGCTGCCGGCTGATCTCCCCCCTTGTGGGGGAGATGTCCGGCAGGACAGAGGGGGGCAACGTAGGACGCGACCTGAGCCATCATCCCCTCCCCGCCATCACCGCCCGCGCCGCGTTCAGCCCGGGCGCGCCGGAAACGCCGCCGCCCGGATGCGAGCCGGCGCCGGCCAGCCACAGCCCATCGATCGGCGTGTCGTAGCCCGACCAGCCGGTGACCGGCCGCGACATCAGCATCTGGTCGGCCTGCAACTCGCCATGGTGCCAGTGGCCGCCCTGCATTTTCCAACGCGCCTCGATGTCGGCGGGCGTGAGGAGTTCAGCATGGCGGATCGTCTTGGCGACGCCCGGCATGTACTTCTCCAGCTGCGCAATCACGGCCTGAAACAGCCCCGGTTTGCCCTTCGCCCACCCGCCCTTCAGCTCATGAGGAGCGTATTGGATCGTCGCCGAAAGCACGCACGCGCCGGCAGGCGCGAGCGAGGCATCGGTGAGGCTCGGCAGCGTCACTTCCATCACCGGCTCGGGGGAGAACCCGCCATATTTCGCCGGATTGAAAGCCCGCTCGACATGGTCGTCCGACGGCGCGATCACCAGCCGGCCGCGCTTCGCCGCGTCGTCCAGCCCCGCGATGTCCGGCACACGCTCCAGGGCCAGATGCAGCTTGGCGACGTCGCCCTTGATCCGGATGTTCTTCACCTTGCGCATGAAGCCGGTGTCGAGCGCGCGCGCGCCGACGAGATCGATGAAGGTGGTGCGCGGATTGATCGCGGAGACGACCACCCGCGCGCGAAGCGTTTCGCCGCCCGCGAGCGTCACGCCCGTGGCGCGGCCCTTCTCGATGAGGATCCGCTCGACCGCCGCGCCGGCCCTGACCGTCACGCCGGCGGTTTTCGCCGCGGCGGCGATCGCGGCGACGACCGCGCCCATGCCGCCCTTCGGCACGATCTGCGCGCCGGGAACGCCGCCTGCCTCCCCCGCGAGACGCCAGTAGAGGCCGAGCAGCGAAGTCGGCGAGCGCGGTCCGAGGTGACTGCCGAGCACGGCGTCGAAGGCGAGCATCCCGCGCAGGCGCTGGTCGGTCAGGTGCTCGTCCAGCACGTCCGTGACGTTCATGAGGACCATCCGCAGGAAGTCGCGCATGTCCTCCTTGCCCATGCGGCGGAGCGACAGCGCGGCCATGCCCAGCGCACCCATCTCGCCGAGCGACATCGAGCCCGGCGAAGGCGGCTTCCTCGCCAGGAACGGCTTGAGGATCGCCGCCTGCCTGAACAGCGTCGCGCGCAGCCCGCGCCAGGCATCCGCCTCTGCTGCGCTGGCGCCTTCCAGCCGCTCGCCATAGGCGCCGTGGAGCACGAGCGGCTCGCCCTGTTCCACCAGCGCCACCGACGGCGCGCCGCCGCGATCCACCGTCTCCAGCCCGTGCCGCCCGAGGTCGAGCGCCTTGACCACATCGGGATGCAGGCGGTTCAGCACATGCGCCAGCGAAACCCTAAAACCGGGGGCGAACTCATGCGTGCCGGCGGCGCCGCCGACCGTATCGCTGGCTTCCAGCACGAGCACCTTGCGCCCGGCCTTGCCGAGCGCCGCCGCCGCGACCAGCCCGTTATGGCCGCCGCCGATCACGATCACATCCCATTTGGCGACGTCAGAGGATGTCATGGGCCGGGCTCATATGCTGTCTGCCGCGGGCGAGGTCGCGCAGCATCTCCATTGCTGCGTTGCGGCCGGGCGCACCCATGACGCCGCCGCCGGGATGGGTGGACGAGCCGCACATGTAGAGCCCGCCGATCGGCGATCGGTATTGCGCGTAACCCGGCACGGGGCGGTTGAAGAGCAGCTGGTCGAAGGTCAGCTCGCCCTGGAAGATGTTGCCTTCCGTCAGGCCGGTTTCGGCCTCGATCTCGCGCGGCGTGCGCACTTCCATGTGAACGATGCGGTCGCGGAAGCCGGGCGAATAGTCGGCGATCTGCGAAATCACGCTCTCGGCGAATCCGTCGCGATCGGCGTCGGTCCATTCGCGCCCGGCGACCTTCGGCGGCGCGTATTGCACGAAGCAGCTCATGAAATGCTTGCCTGGCGCGGCCATCGTCGGATCGAGCATGGTCGGGATCACCATGTCGAGGAAGGGATCGGCCGACCAACGCCCGGCCTTCCAGTCGTCATAGGCCCGCTCCATGCGCTCGACCGAATCCGTGAAGTGCATGTCGCCGCGATAGACCGGCGAATCGTCCGGCAGTGCAGGGAAGACCGGCGCGGAATCGAGTGCGATGTTCACCTTGCCGGACGAGCCCCGGATCTTGAAGTTCCGGACTCGCCTGAGGAACGTGTCGGGCAGTTCCTTCTCCTCGACCAGCTTGAGGAAGGTGCGTTTCACGTCGGCGTTGGAGACCACCATCTTGCCGTGGATCTCCTCGCCGCCGACAAGCACGACGCCCTCGGCCTTGCCGCCGCGCACGAGCACCTGGCTGACGCCGGCGCCGGTGCGGATCGTCCCGCCGGAAGCACGGAAGGAATCGGCCAGCGCCTTCGTCACCGCGCCCATGCCGCCCCGCGCATAGCCCCAGGCGCCGACCGAACCGTCGACCTCGCCCATGTAGTGGTGGAGAAGAACGTAGGCGGTGCCGGGCGACATCGGTCCGAGGGCCGTCCCGATGATGCCGGACAGTGCGAAGTTCGCCTTGATGACGTCAGTCTCGAAATACTCGTCGAGGAAATCGGAGATCGACATGGTCCAGAAGCGGAGCGTCAGCCCGAGTTCCTCGGGCGTCAGATTGCCGAGCTTCCTGCCGAGATAGAGGAGCTCGCCGAGGTCGCGGGGCCTAAAGCTGGTCGGGTCCGGCGCGGTGCGCATCAGCAGCGGCTGAATGAAGCGGCACTGCCGCGTCACGTCGCGCGCATAGCGGTCATAGGCCTCGGCGTCGCGCTTCGAGAAGCGGGCGAACTCGCGCCGGTGCGCGTCGTGGTCGCGGTAGTTGGCGAGGTAGTCGCCGTCGCGCGTGAATACCGCGCCGCCTTCGTAGGAGATCACCTGCAGCCCGAAGCGCGGCAGTTCGAGATCGCGCATGATCTCGGGGCGGAACAGCGAGCAGACATAGGAGCAGTTGGAATAGAGGAAGCCCGGCGTCAGCTCGCGGCTCGTCGCCGCGCCGCCGATCCAGTCGTTCTTCTCGACCACCAGCACGTCCAGCCCGGCGCGCTGGAGATAGCAGGCGTTGACCAGCCCGTTATGTCCGGCGCCGATGACGATCGCGTCGTAGCTCTTCATGGCTTTTCCGCGGCTCCCCGTACGCCCGCTTCTGCCATGGAGGCCCCCGCGCTGTCCAGCCATATTGAATGAATGTTCAACAAACGCAGTTGCAAATTCCCTATGATGCGCTAGGCTTTGACAGGTAGTGATGGGATTGCCGGTCGACGTGAGCGCAGGCGCGGAACCCGAATATGACGATACCGCCATTCGCTTCCTCGAAGCGCTGTGGGGGGAAGGTTATCTGTCCCCTGGCGGTCCCGACGAAGTGGACCGCGTGCTGGCTGGTCTCGACCTGACCGCAAAGTCCGTCCTCGACATCGGTTGCGGTTCGGGCGGCATCACGCTCCACATCGTTTCGGCGCATGGCGCCGGCCACGTCACCGGCTTCGACGTGGAGGAACCGGTCATCGAGGCGGCGCGCCGGCGGGCGGCCTCGCGGGGGCTCTCCGACCGGGCAGGCTTCGTGCAGGCGCCGCCGGGCAAGCTCCCCTTCGCCGATTCGTTCTTCGACGTGGTCTTCTCCAAGGACGCGCTCTTGCATGTCCCCGACAAGGACGCGCTGTTCGCCGACATCTTCCGACTGCTCAAGCCCGGCGGCGTCTTCGCCGCCAGCGACTGGCTGATCGGCCATGACGGCGAGCCGTCCGCCGACATGAAGGCCTATGTCGAGGCGGAAGGGCTGTCCTTCTCGATGGCGTCGCCCGACCGCTACCGGCTGGCGATGGAACGCGCCGGCTTCCGCGACATTCGGATCACCGACCGCAATCCATGGTATCGCGAGGTCGCCCGCGGGGAACTGGAGAAGCTCAAGGGACCGCTTTACGCACGCGCTTCCGCCGCCGTCGGAAAAGATTATGTCGACAAGAACATCCGTACCTGGGAAGCCATGCAGAAGGTGCTTGACTCGGGCGAGCACCGGCCCACTCATCTTCGCGCATCGAAGCCGGGATAGCCGGCGATGTGGAGACAATCCTTCCCCATGAAGACCGCGACGTCGAGGGCCCCCGTCACGGGGGAGCCGCCGGCCGAATCCGAACGGAAGGGACGCAAGGCGTCCAAGGAGACCCGCCGACAGCAGCTCATCGAGGCGACGATCGATTCGCTGGCGAAGCGCGGCTACTCGGAGACGACGATGGCCGACGTGGCCGACGGGGCGGGCCTGTCGCGCGGCATCGTCAACTTCCATTTCGAGAGCAAGGAAAAGCTGCTCGTCGCCACCCTTCAATACATGGCCGACGAGTACTCGCTGCACTGGCGCGCCGCCCTGGAAAAGGCCGGCCCCGAACCCGCGCGCCAGTTGAGGACACTGGTGGCGGCCGATTTCGACCGGGCCGTCTGCAACCGGCGCAAGCTCGCCGCATGGTGCGCCTTCTGGGGCGAGGCAAAGTCACGGCCGACATATCAGCAGCTTTGCGGCGCACGCGATGAAGCCTACCAACGGGTGTTCGTCGGCCTCTGCCGGGCGCTCAGGGCGGAAGCCGGCTACGACTACGATCCGCAGGCGACGGCGCTCGCGCTGTCGGCCATGCTCGAGGGCCTGTGGCTGAGGCTGATGATGGGAACCGAGGAGGTGACGCGGGAGACAGCGATGCAGGCGGCGATGGATTTCCTCGCGTCCGCCTTCCCGAGACACTATGCGCGAACGGGGGCTTCGGTTCCCGAACCCGCCTGAGGCAATGAACGACAAGAGCAAACCGCAAAGAGGATGGAACGATGACAAGCATGAAGACGAGACTGGCATGTTCGGTCGCGCTGGCTGTTGCGCTGTCGACGAATGCGCTGGCGCAGGACGCCGGGCTGAGCATCTTCGAATGGTCCGGCTACGAGGACCCGGCCTTCCACCCGAAATACGTCGAGAAGTACGGCGACTCGCCGACCTTCTCCTTCTTCGGCGACGAGGACGAGGCGTTCGAGAAGATGCGCGCCGGCTTCAAGACGGACCTCGCGCACCCCTGCTCGCAGAGCGTGGTGAAGTGGCGCGAGGCGGGGCTGATCCAGCCGCTCGACACGTCGCGGATCGAGGGCTGGAACGACATCCTTCCCGGCATCATGGCGATGAAGGACCTGGCCACGACGCCGGACGGCACGGCGTGGTTCATGCCCTGGGACTGGGGCAACACGGCGCTGACTTTCAACACGGAGAAGATCCCGGAGGCGGACGTGGCCTCGCTCAAGGCCTTCGCGGATCCGAAGTTCAAGGATCGCGTTTCGATCGGCGACAATGTCGACGACGCCTATGCGCTCGCCTCGCTGGCGATCGGCATCAAGGACTGGACGACGATGACCGACGCGCAGTTCCAGGAGGCGTCGGCCTTCCTGCGCGAGGTGCACAAGAACGTCCGCATCTACTGGGCGGACAACACCGAGATCGTGCAGGCGATGGGCGGCGGCGAGGTCGATTTCGCCTGGGCCTGGAACGACGCTGGCACGCAGCTCGCCAATGAGGGCATGCCGTTCAAGATCAAGCGCGACACCAGCGAGGGCATCTCGACCTGGGTCTGCGGCTATGTTCGCCTCAAGGACGCGCCCGGCGACGAGCAGAAGGCCTACGATTTCCTCAGCACGGTCAACACCGATCCGGAAGTCGCCAAGTATCTCGTCAACGACTGGGGCTATGGACATGCCAACGCCAAGGCGCTGGCCGCCGTCGATCCGGAAGCGCTCCAGGCAAAGGGCTATGCCGATGTCGCCGGATTCGTCGACAAGACGCTCTTCCAGTCGCCTCTGCCAGCCGAGCTGAAGCTCAGGATGATCGCCGAGTTCGAGAAGATCAAGGCTGGCTATTGACCGCAGCCGGAACGGCCGATGTGATCGTTGCAGGGGCCGGCTTCGCCGGCCTCTCCGCTGCGGAAGCCCTCGAGCGAGCGGGGCTTTCGGTGCTGGTGCTGGAGGCCCGCGACCGGGTCGGCGGCCGCGTCGCCTCTGCCGTCGACGGTTCCGGATTCCGCTTCGACACGGGCGGCCAGTTCTTCTGCGACGACATGCGCGAGGTGTCGGCGCTCGCCCGCCGTTTCGGCAAGACGTGGGTGGAGACGCCGGTCGAAGGCGACTTCGTCGCGCTGCCTGTGATGAGCGAGGCGCAGGCTCAAGCCATCTATTCCGGTTCGTCGGGTATCCGCGCACGGGAAAGGGCGCTCGATCCCGCCGATCCCGCGGTCGCCGGCCTGACCGTCGCCGCCTGGCTCGCGCGCCAACCGGAGCCCGACGATCACAAATCCGCCTACCGCTCGATGATCGAGGGCCTCTGGTGCCAGGCGCTGGAGCGCATCCCGCTCTGGCATCTCGCCGACAACGACCGCCGCGTCACCAACCGGCAGTCGGAACTCCAGTGGTTCCTGCGCGAGACGATGCATTCGCTGGCGGAGGATCTGGCGGCGTCACTCGGTGGACGGGTGCGGCTGGGCGTTGCGGTTCGCCGCATTGCTCGCGATGGTGAGCATGTTCGGGTCGAAGCCGACGGCTTCTCCGCGGTCGCGGGTCAGGTCGTGATCGCCGTGCCGCCATCGACCGCCGCGCGCATCGCCTGCGAGCCGCGGCTGCCGGCCGCGCTCGCTTCATCGCTGAAGGCATGGGAGGGCGGTGCGGTCATCAAGCTGCGGCTGCGCTACGAGCGACCATTCTGGCGGGATGGCGGCCTGTCCGGCATGGCGATGTGGCGCGACGTCCACGGGCTGTTCTGCTGCGATACGAGCCCCAACGACGCGCATGCGGCCCTCGTCGTCTTCGTCGGCGGCCCGCTGGCGGAGCGCTGGCGCGCACTCGGCGAGCACGGGCTGCGGCGCGAGATCGTTTCGCGCGTCGCCGAGGCTCTCGGACCGGAGGCGGCGCGGCCGACGGAAATCTCCGTCGCCTCCTGGCTCGGCGGCGACTTCGACGGCGGCGGCTACAGCGATCTCGTTCTCGACATCGGCGCACGCGACGCGGAGGCACTGCTGATCGCCGGTGCGCCGCCGATCCATTTCGCCTGCTCGGAAATCGCGGAGACCTTCCCCGGCTATGTCGAGGGCGCCATCGCCGCCGGCCGCGCCGCGGCGATGCGGGTGCTTCAATCAGCCAGCGCGACCAGCGCGTCCGGATCGTAGCCAAGCCGGATCGCCGCGCCGAGCGGCAGGTCGTCGGCGCCGAAGTCGTTGGTCTCGGAGACCGAGAGCGGCTTCTCCATGCCGTCGACCGAGACGATGAGGTGGGTGATCTCGCCGAAATAGTGCCGGTCGACCACCTTGCCGGCGAGCTGGTGCTTGGCGGTTTCCTGATCCCACAGGACGCGCAGCCGCTCGGGCCTGATGCCGAGGGTCGCCTCGCCGCCTTGGCGGGTCAGCCCACCGCGCGGCTTCTCGGTCTTGACCCGTCCGAAGCCGCTGGTGTCGAGCGTGATCGCCGAACCGTTCTCCTCGACGATCGTCGCGCGAATGAAATTCATCCCTCCCAGGAAGTCCGCCACCTGCCGGTTCACCGGCCGCTGGTAGATCTCCTTCGGCGCGGCGATCTGGGCGATCTTGCCGCCGAACATGACGGCGATGCGATCGGACATGCCAAGCGCCTCGTACTGGTCGTGGGTGACCAGCACGAAGGTAATGCCCACCGCCTTCTGGAGACGCCTCAGTTCGACCTGCATCGCCTCGCGCAGCTTCTTGTCCAGCGCCGACAGCGGCTCGTCGAGCAGCAGCACTTTAGGCCGCATCACCAGCGCCCGCGCAAGCGCCACGCGCTGGCGCTGGCCGCCGGAGAGTTCCGTCGCCCGCCGCTTGCCCAGGCCGTTCAGCGAGACCTGCGCCAGCGCCTCGTCGACGCGGCGCTTTTCCTCGGCCTCGCCGAGCATCAGGCGCTTCAGGCCGTAGGCCACGTTCTGCTCGACATTGAGATGGGGGAAGATCGCGTAGCTCTGGAACACCATGTTGGTCGGCCGCCGGTTGGCCGGAATGCCCACCATCGGCTGTCCGTCGATGGAGATCGTTCCTTCGGTCGGGGTGTCGAAGCCTGCGATCATCCTGAGCAAAGTGGTCTTGCCGCAGCCCGAGGGCCCGAGCAGCGAAAAGAACTCGCCTTCGTTGATCGTGAGGTTGGCGTCGTCCAGCGCCCTGAACTCGCCGTAGGACCGGGTGACCCCGGCGATCTCGATCATCGGGCGGTCAGGCATGGAAGGCTCCGGCCATTTGGGTGCGCCGCTCGGCGCGCCGGCGCAGCACCTCGGCGAGCGTGAGCAGGATGAAGGAGCCGACGAGCAGCAGGGTGCCGAGCGCAAGCACCCCGGGCAGCTTCGCCGCGAAGCGGAGCTGGCCCCAGATGTAGACCGGCAGCGTCGGGTCGGTGCCGGTCAGGAAGAAGGCCATGATGAACTCGTCGAGCGATATGGTGAAGGAGACCAGCAGGGATGAAATGATCGCCGGCGCCATCATGGGCAGCGTCACGCGCCGGAAGGTGCCCCAACTCGTCTCGCCGAGATCGGCCGACGCTTCCTCCAGGCTGCGGTCGAAGCCCTCGAAGCCGGCCGTCAGCACGATCACGGAATAGGGGATGCAGACCAGCACGTGCCCGAGCGCCACGGTGACCAGCGACAGAGGCATGCCGAGCGAAAGCAGCACGAGCAGAAGCGACACGGCGACGATGATCTCCGGAAGGACCAGCGGCGCCATGATGAGACCGTTGACAGCGGTCTTGCCGGGGAAGCGGTAGCGGGTCAGCGCGCGCGCGGCGCAGATGCCGAGCACGGTCGACAGCACCGAGGCGGCGATGCCGACATAGAGGCTGTTCAGCGTCGCATCGAGCAGCACCGGCGTCTTCGCCAGGCCGGCGTACCAGTCGAGCGTGAAGCCCTGAAGCGGAAACTTCGGCGTCGCCGACGTGTTGACCGAGAAGATCGGCAGGAAGATCACGGGCAGATAGAGGAACACCATGTAGAGCCAGGCATAGGCCGTCAGCCAGCCAGGCAGGACGCGCCGTCGCGCGCTCATCGCGCCAGCCTCGCCAGCCACCGCAGCACGAGCATGGTCGTTACCGCCATCATGGTGACGATCGCCATGGTTGTGACCGAGAGCGCGGCGCCGAGCGGCCAGTTGGCGCCCTTGCCGAATTGCGCCTGGATGGTGTTCGAGATCATCACGCCGTCCTTGCCGCCGACCAGCCGCGGCGTGACGAAGTCGCCGACGGTCGGGATCATGACGATCAGGATGGCCGAGACGATTCCCGGCATGGAAAGCGGCAGCGTGACGCGCAGGAAACTGCGGACGGGGCCGTCGCCGAGATCCTTCGCCGCCTCGATCAGCGTGCGGTCCACCTTCTCCAGCGAGACGAAGATCGGCAGGATCGCGAAGGCCGCCCACGCATGGGTCAGGGTGATGATGACGGCGTTGGTGTTGTAGAGGAACGCAGTCGATGGCTCGTCGATGACGCCCATGCCCAGGAGGCCGGAATTGAGCACGCCGTTGTAGCCGAGGATCACCTTCCAGGACATGACGCGCAACAGGTAGCTCGTCCAGAACGGGATGGTGATGAGGAAGAGCCAGAGGCTCTTGTGCCGGCCGCCGTGGAACGAGATGTAGTAGGCGATCGGATAGGCGAAGATCACGGTCGCGATCGACACCACCACCGAAATGTAGAGCGAGCGGAAGAGCAGATCGCGATAGATCGGCTCGCTCAGCGCGATCCGGTACTGCTCCAGCGTGAAGGTGCGGTCGATCGTCAGGTAGTCCTGGGTCCAGAACGAGTGCGCGACCACCACCAGGATGGGCACGCCGAGCAGGACGAGCGCGTAGAGGAAGGTCGGGCTTATGAGCGCCAGGCCCTGCGCGGGTTCGGAGTCGAGGAGCGATCGCCGCGGAACATGCCGGACCTCCTGCGGGGTCGACCCTTCCGCGGCCGCCGTCATCGGCCGGCCTCGGGTGTGAATCGGCGTTCGCGGCGTCGTGCCATGCGGCGTCCCGGCATCGGCCGGCATCCCCCGCCGACCCGTCTCCCGATTTGAAGCGCATGAGCGCACCGAAATCAAGAGGCAACTGGAAAGATATTGATTGAACGGATATTCAGAATATGTCACAAACTCGACTGTTTTCCGTGGCTTGGACGAAACAAGCATTGTCCACGGTTACTGCGAAAGGATGATCACAATGGCGGCAGCACGGCAACTCGAGCCCATCCAGGTCATCGACGACACGGCTGATCCGGTCGAAACCGCGCGCCGCCATCTCGTACAGCCCTGGGCCTATGCCGGGTCGATCGGCGCGGAGGCGCGCACCTTCGTCAGCAACGGCGAGGGCGTCTACATCACCGACGGCGAAGGCCGGCGGCTGATCGATGGGCCGGCGGGCATGTGGTGCCTGAACGTCGGCCACCGCAACGAGGCGCTGGCGCGCGTGCTCTACGAGCAGGCGATGACGCTCTCCTACAACACGCCCTGGTACACGATGAGCGAGCCGTCGGCCGAACTCGCCGGCCGGATCGCGGCCTACGCGCCGGGCGACCTCAACCACGTCTTCTTCACCAGCGACGGCTCGACGGCGGTCGAGACCGCTCTTCGCTTCATGCAGTTCTATAACAACGTCCGCGGTCGGCCGGAGAAGAAGCTGATCCTGTCGCGCGGCGGCGCCTATCATGGCTCCACCTATCTCGCCGCGTCCCTCAACGGCCGTCCGCGCGACCGCGACTGGATGGACGGGGCCGACCAGCTCGTCGTGAAGCTTTCGTCGCCGAACCCGTTCCGCCGTCCCGCCGGCATGACGCTGGAAGGGTTTTCCGACTTCCTGGTCGAGGAGTTCCGCGAGACGGTCGCCCGCCTCGGCGCCGACAAGATCGGCGCCTTCATCGGCGAGCCCGTGCAGGCCTCGGGCGGCGTCGTCGTGCCGCCGCGGAACTACCTGCCGCGCATTCGCCAGATCTGTCGCGACAACGATATCCTCTACATTTCGGACGAGGTGGTGAACGCCTTCGGCCGGCTCGGCCACGTCTTCGCGTCGAAGGACGTGTTCGGCATCGAGCCCGACATGATCACCTTCGCCAAGGGCGTGACCTCCGCCTACTTCCCGCTCGGCGGCGTGGTCATCTCCGACCGGCTGCTGGAGACGCTGCGCCAGTCGAACCATGCGGCGGCGATGTTCGGTCACGGCTTCACCTACACCAGCCATCCGATCGGCTGCGCCGTGGCGCTGAAGAACCTGGAACTCCTGGAAGGCGGCATTCTCGACCACGTCCGCGATGTCGCGCCGTATTTCCAGGCGCGGTTGAAGACGCTGGAGGAGCTGCCTCTCGTCGGCGAGGTGCGCGGCGCCGGGCTGATGGCCTGCATCGAATGCGTCGCCGACCGCGAGAGCAAGAACCCGCTGGCGCTCGACAACAGCGTGGGCAAGCGCATCGACGCGCACTGCCACGAGCTCGGGCTGCTGGTCAGGCCGCTGATCAACATGTGTGTGATGTCGCCGCCGCTCATCATTACGCGGGAGCAGATCGACGACATGGTCTCGATCCTTCGCGAAGGCATTTCGCGGACCATGGACGATCTGCGGCGCGAGGGAGTCTGGCAGGGCTGAAACCCGGCTGGCCCAGGGCAGGCTTTTGCGCGTAAAGGTGCGTCCTTCGCAGGACGCACCTCATGACCAACATCCTCTTCGACGCGCTGTTCGCGCCGCATCTCGATAGCCGCCGAACCTTTCTCATCCTCGGGGACGGGCGCGAGATCGCCTATCGCGACTTCCTCGCCATGGCCGCCCGCTTCGCCCATGCACTGCGCGAAGCCGGCGTCGAACCGGGCGATCGCATCGCGCTGCAGGCGAGAAAGTCGGCCGAGGCGCTGGCCGTCTATGCTGCCTGCGTCATGTCGGGCGCCGTCTTCCTGCCGCTCAACACGGCCTACACGCCGAACGAGGTCGCCTATTTCGTCGGCGATTCCGGCGCGAAGGTGCTGATCTGCGACGGCGGTTCGGAAGCGGCGCTCGCGGACGTTGCCGCGAAGAACGGGACGACGCTCCTCACCTTGAACGCGGACGGCTCGGGCACGCTCTCCGATGCCGCGCGCGGACAATCGCAACGCTTCGATCCCATCGACCGCAGGGCCGGCGACCTCGCCGCGCTGCTCTATACCTCGGGCACGACCGGGCGCTCCAAGGGCGCGATGCTCTCCCATGACAATCTGATCTCCAACGCCGATGCGCTGGTCGAGACATGGCGCTTCACCGGGGACGACGTGCTGCTCCACGCATTGCCGATCTTCCACACGCACGGCCTCTTCGTGGCCACCAACGTCATGCTGCTGGCCGGCGGCTCGATGATCTTCCTGCCCGGCCTCGACGTGGACGACCTCGTCCGCTTCATGCCGAAGGCCACGACGATGATGGGCGTGCCGACCTTCTACACGCGCCTGCTCGGCGACGCGCGGCTCTCCCGCGACCTGGTCGCGCATATGCGCCTCTTCGTCTCCGGCAGCGCGCCGCTGCTCGCCGAGACGCATCGGGAGTTCGAGACACGCACGGGCCAGCGCGTGCTCGAGCGCTACGGCATGACCGAGACCAACATGAACACGTCCAACCCCTATGAGGGGGAGCGGCGTGCCGGAACGGTCGGCTTGCCGCTGCCGGGCGTCGAGGTTCGGATCTCCGAACCCGAAACCGGCCGGGCGGTCGCCGCCGGCGAGATCGGCGTCATCGAGGTGAAGGGGCGCAACGTGTTCTCCGGCTACTGGAACATGCCGGAAAAGACGAAGGAGGAGTTCCGCGCGGACGGTTTCTTCATCACCGGCGATCTCGCCACGATGGACGCGGACGGGTACGTGACCATCGTCGGGCGCGCCAAGGACCTCGTCATCTCCGGCGGCTACAACATCTACCCGAAGGAGATCGAGCTTCTCATCGACGCGCTGCCGGGAGTGGAGGAATCCGCCGTCGTCGGCGTGCCGCATCCCGATCTCGGCGAGGGCGTGGTCGCGGTGGTCACCGCGAAGAAGGGCGTGACGCTCGACCCCGACGCGCTGCTCGCCGGCATCGCCGCCGACCTCGCACGCTTCAAGCAGCCGCGCCATGTCGCCGTGGTCGACGAACTGCCGCGCAACACGATGGGCAAGGTCCAGAAGAACCTGCTGAGGGAACGTCTCAGGGGCGTCTTCGGGGAATAGCCCACGCCTTCTCACCACCACGCCGGGGCCTCCGTCCGGCCATTTGCCATTCATCCCATGACTCGCATTCCGACCCGGCTTCGCCGGTCGGGCGTCATGAGTGGTCGGGAAGCGGGCGCGGGATTCGTGCCTGCTGAAACAAAGTATGGCGCGAACGTCCGCGCCCGCCGGCGACTTTTGGCGTCCGCCCGATCCGCTTCCCCCGCCTTCGCCTCCTTTCGTCGGCTCCGGAGGGGTTAAGTGCAACCGTCCGGCACGCACGGGTCCTGTTGCCCGCAGGGGAACCTTCGGCGGAGCCTCCCCGGGCGACGGCTACGAACCGCCACCGGAGGCGCCGGTCGTCTCCCGCTGGCCACCGTCGCGAACAGCGATCCCGATGGAAACGACGGGCGCATCGTAGGCGCGGGCGGAGGGAGGTGGACGGAATGGGCGGAGAAATCGTGCAAGCGATTGAAATCGCTGGAGGTGGGTAGAAAGTATGTCCACCGGCAGAACGCGATCCCTCCCCCTTCAGGGTAGGTATCCGAGCGCAGCGAGGCGGGTGGGGTCCAACCGCCCGGTCCCGGCACGAACTTGTCAGCGGCGAAAGTGACGGGCGCATCACGGGCTACCCTACCCGGCCGCTTCGCGGCCACCCTCCCCGTAAGGGGGGAGGGAGCGCGCGCGCCTACTCCGGCAGGATCCTGACCGCGCCCATGTCGGCGCTGGAGGCGAAGGCGGCGTAGGCCCTGAGCGCCGTGGTCACGTTGCGCTTGCGCGGCGCGACCGGTCTCCAGCCGAACCGGTCCTGTTCGACGCGGCGGCGGCCGAGTTCGTCGTCGGCGACACGGAGGTTGACCTTGCGGTTCGGGATGTCGATGTCGATGATGTCGCCGTCGCGCACCAGCCCGATCGCGCCGCCGCTGGCCGCTTCCGGCGAGACGTGGCCGATCGAGAGCCCGGACGTGCCGCCCGAAAAGCGCCCGTCGGTGATGAGCGCGCAGGCCTTGCCGAGCCCCTTCGATTTCAGGTAGCTGGTCGGATAGAGCATCTCCTGCATGCCCGGCCCGCCCTTCGGCCCCTCGTAGCGGATGACGACCACGTCGCCCTCCTTCACCTCGTTCGACAGGATGCCCTTCACCGCCGCGTCCTGGCTCTCATAGACGACCGCCGGGCCGGAGAACTTCAGGATCGACTCGTCCACGCCGGCCGTCTTGACCACGCAGCCGTCGAGCGCGATGTTGCCCTTGAGCACGGCAAGGCCGCCATCCTTGGAGAACGGGTTTTCCGCAGAGCGGATAACGCCTGACTTGCGGTCGAGGTCGAGGTCCTGCCAGCGGTTCGACTGCGAGAATGCCTGGGTGGTGCGCACGCCACCGGGGGCGGCCCTGAAGAACTCGCGGACGTTTTCGCTGTTGGTGCGCGACACGTCCCACTGGTCGAGCGCATCGCCCATCGTCACGGCGTGCACGGTCGGCTCGTCGCGGTTGATCAGGCGGGCGCGGTCGAGCTGGCCGAGAATCGCGGGGATACCGCCGGCGCGGTGCACGTCCTCCATGTGCACGTCGGACTTGGCGGGAGCGACCTTGCACAGGACCGGGACGCGCAGCGACAGCGCATTGATGTCGTCCAGCGTGAAGTCGACGCCGCCCTCGTATGCCGCAGCCAGGATATGCAGCACCGTGTTGGTCGAGCCGCCCATCGCGATGTCCAGCGCCATGGCGTTCTCGAACGCCTTCTTGGTGGCGATGTTCCGGGGCAGCGCGGTCTCGTCGTCCTGCTCGTAGTAGCGGCGCGCGAGATCGACGATCAGGTGGCCGGCCTCGACGAAAAGCCGCTTGCGGTCGGCATGGGTGGCGAGCGTCGAGCCGTTACCGGGCAGCGACAGGCCGAGCGCCTCGGTGAGGCAGTTCATCGAGTTCGCCGTGAACATGCCCGAGCACGAGCCGCAGGTGGGGCATGCGGCCTGCTCGACTGCAAGGACTTCCTCCTCGGTGTATTTTTCGTCGGCGGCGTAGACCATTGCGTCGATCAGGTCGAGCGCCTGGAGCTTGCCTTTCACCATCGCCTTGCCGGCCTCCATCGGTCCGCCGGACACGAAGACGGCCGGGATGTTCAGGCGCATGGCGGCATTGAGCATTCCGGGCGTGATCTTGTCGCAGTTGGAGATGCAGACCATCGCGTCGGCGCAGTGGCCGTTGACCATGTACTCGACCGAGTCGGCGATCACCTCGCGCGACGGCAGCGAATAGAGCATGCCGTCATGGCCCATCGCGATGCCGTCGTCGACGGCGATGGTGTTGAATTCCTTGGCGACGCCGCCGGCCTTCTCGATCTCGCGGGCGACGAGCTGGCCGAGATCCTTCAGGTGCACATGGCCCGGCACGAATTGCGTGAAGGAGTTGACCACCGCGATGATTGGCTTGCCGAAATCCGAATCCTTCATGCCTGTGGCGCGCCAGAGGCCGCGCGCGCCGGCCATGTTGCGGCCGTGGGTTGTGGTGCGGGAGCGATAGGCAGGCATGGCTATTCCAATCGGTTTCCGGGCGTCCGGGGCGAGGCGGTATTCAAAACGCCATTCCGCGCGCGAGTGCAAGCTTTGACTGGCATGCGCGGCCAAGAGGCCGGCCGGGCGCGATGCGCGACAAACACTTAGCAGGTTGACAAAGTTTTCTCTTGCGCCGCCGGCGAAGCCCGTGATAGTTAGCGACATGGCTAAGCATGAACCTGATCTCTCGCTGCTCTTCCATGCTCTGGCCGATCCGACCCGTCGGTCGATCATCACCCGGCTGGCCGAAGGGCCAGCGCGGGTGACCGACCTGGCCGGTCCCACGGGATTGCGCCTGCCGACTGTGATGCGTCACCTCTCGGTGCTGGAGGAGGCAGGATTGATCTCGACGTCGAAGGACGGGCGGGTACGCACATGCGCGATCAAACCCGAAGCGATGGAGCCCGTGCGATCATGGATCGATGAACAGCGGACCATCTGGGAGGCGCGGCTCGACCGTCTGGATGCATTTGTCATGGGTGTCATGAAGGAACGCGGAAAATGACGACGAACTCCAAGCCCGGCGACGCTGCCGTCACGCCCCTCGGCTACAGGACGGATCGCTTTGCGACGCTGACCTTCGAGCGCGAGGTGGCCGCGCCGCCGTCGGTGCTGTGGCAGGCCTGGACGGACCCGGCCGCGCGGGCGGTCTGGGCTGCGCCTTCGCCCTCTGTCACCGTGGAGTTCCTGGAGGCCGACACCCGGGTCGGTGGACGCGAGGTCTCGCTCTGCAAGGTGGAGGGCGAGCCGGACATACGCTGCGAGTGCGGCTGGCTGTTGTTGCAGCCCGCCATATGCAGCGTGAACTACGAAATGATCTCGTCCGTGGGCGTGACGCAATCGGCGGCGCTGGTGACGGCGGATCTTTCAGGCGCGGGCGAGCGCAGCCGGCTGGTCGTGACGGTCCAGCTTTCGTCGCTGGCCGAGGACATGGAGGCAGGCTACCGGCAGGGCTTCGGCGCGGGCCTGGACAATCTCGCGGGCGTGGCCGAACGGACCATGCTGCTGGAGCGCGTGATCCAGGCGCCGCGAGCGGTTGTCTGGGGGGCGTGGATGAACAACGAGACGCTGCCCCGATGGTGGGGGCCGGACGGCTTTTCCTGTCGTACGAAGAGGATAGACCTTCGGACGGGCGGCGAATGGGTTTTCGACATGATCGGGCCGGACGGCACGGTCTTCCCGAACCATCACCTCTATCACGAGGTCCGGCCCGAGGACCGGATCGGCTATTCGCTGCTGTGGGGCGAGAACGGGCCGAAACATGCCGATGCCTGGGTCACGTTCGAGGACCATGACGGGGTCACGAAGGTGACGCTCGGCATGATCTTCAGCACCGCCGCCGAGTTCCAGACGGCGAAGGGGTTCGGGGCGGTGGAACTGGGACTGCAAACCCTGGGCAAGCTGGAGCGCTTCATCACGTCTCGGTGACGAGCCACTCTCGCCGCGATCATTCGTTCAACCCGGCCGCTTCGGTTTACCGCCCTTGTGCTTCGGCGCGTAGGCCGCGCCCTTGTGCTTGTGGCCAGGCTTGCCGCCTTGCTTGAACGTCTGCTTCGCCTGCCACGGCTTTGCAGGCGCTTCGCCGGCCGGCGCGATGACGATGCCCCTCTCGAGGCTGCCGGGACGGCTGATCCGCTCGGCATAGCCGGCGGCCATTTCGGCGGAGATCTCGAACCGGGTCTCGGTGTCGTCGATCCTGATCGAGCCGACGTCGCGCTTCGACACGCCGCCGGCCTTGCAGATCATCGGCAGCAGCCATTTCGGATCGGCGCGCTGCCTGCGCCCGACGGAGATCGTAAACCAGACCCCGCCCACCATGTCCGGACCACGCGGCGCGCGGACCGGCGGCTGCCCCTGATCCCCGTCGAACCGCCGGTCGCGGCCGGGCGTTCTCGCCTGCATGCCGCCGACGGGAAGGGGCAGAAGCTCCTCCGGAACCGGGCGGGCGGCGAGTTGCTGGCGCAGGAACGCCGCGGCGAGGCGCTGCGGCCCCGCCTCGCGCAGCAACTCGGCCACGAACGGCGCTTCGACATCGTCGGGCTGCGCGGCGGAGATGGCGGCGTCGAGGATCTGCCTGCGGTAGCGGGCTTCGATCTCGGCGATGCCGGGCGCCGCGATGACGGTCGCCGTCAGCCTGGCCATCGCCAGCACGCGCTGCGCGGCCCCGCGCCTGTTTTCGGGAACGATGAGCACGCACACGCCCTTGCGGCCGGCGCGGCCGGTGCGGCCGGAACGGTGGAGCAGCGTCGCGGGATTGCTCGGCACGTCGGCATGGACCACGAGGTCGAGATTCGGAAGGTCGATGCCGCGCGCCGCGACATCCGTTGCCACGCAGACATGCGACCGGCCGTCACGCATCGACTGCAGCGCGTTCGATCGCTCCGACTGCGCCATCTCGCCCGACAGCGAGACAACCGAGAAGCCTCGGTTGGCGAGGCGCGCCGTGAGATGGCGAACCGCCTCGCGCGTATGGCAGAAGACAAGCGCGCTGGTGCTGTCGGAGTTGAGCAGCGTGTTGATGATGGCGTGTTCGCGCTCGTCGCGCCGCACCAGCATCAGCTGGTACTCGATGTCGGCGTGCTGCTCGGTCGACTCGGTCGCCGCGATGCGCAACGCGTCCCGCTGGAAGGTCCTCGCGAGCTCGGCGATGCCGCGCGGAACGGTTGCCGAGAACAGCAATGTCCTGCGCTCAGCCGGGGCCATGCCGAGGATGAATTCGAGATCGTCGCGAAAGCCGAGGTCGAGCATCTCGTCGGCTTCGTCCAGCACCACCGCTCGCAACCCGCCGAGGTCGAGCGCGCCCCTGGCGATGTGGTCGCGCAGGCGTCCGGGGGTGCCGACGACAAGATGCGCCCCGCGTTCCAGCGCGCGGCGTTCCGTGCGCATGTCCATGCCGCCCACGCAGGTGGCGATCTGGATCCGAGCCTCGTCGTAGAGCCAGGCAAGCTCGCGCTGGACCTGGATGGCCAGTTCGCGCGTCGGAGCGATGACCAGGCCGAGTGGCCGGGCGGCCGCGTCGAATCGCCCGGCGGTCCCAAGCAGGGTCGGAGCGATGGCGATGCCGAAGGCGACCGTCTTGCCCGACCCCGTGCGCGCGGAGACCAGCAGGTCGGCTTCGCCATGCTCCGCGTCGGTCATCGCCAGCTGGACCGGCGTCAGCTGGTTGTAGCCTTTCGCCACGAGGGCCGAAGCAAGCGCTGGATGTATCGCGGCCGGCAGGGATCGGGGATTTGCGTCGGCGCTCGGCGTCATGATCTGGGTCTCGGTGAGCGCGCCGAATATCAGCTTATCGCCGGATTGTGCAGCGATTGTTCCGCCCGTCCGCGCTCGTGCCTTCAGCGCCGCATGAGCGCGTCGTCCCAGTCCGGCGCGTGGCGCGCGAACTCGTCGGCGACGTACCAGCAGGCCGGCGTGATGCGGTTTCCCGCGGCGCGCGCGTCGGCGATCAGCCGTTCCACCAGCGCCTCCGCGACGCCGTCGCCGCGATAGGGCACCGGCACGAAGGTGTGGTCGGCGATGATGTGCCCCGGCCCGGCATCGACAAAGGTCAGCCGCGCGTCCTCGCCATTCGGCATGGTCATGAAGTAGCGGCCACCCTTCGCCGTGCGCTCGAAGGAGAAGTCAGCGGGCGAGACTGTCATGCGTCGCGCTTCCTGAGCACGTCCGCCCATTCGGGATGTCGGCGGAACTGCGCCGCGGCGAACGGGCAGAGCGGGATGATGGTCTTGCCGGCGGCGCGCGCGTCCTCCACCGCGCGGGTCACCAGCACGAGGCCGATGCCCTGTCCGCGGAAGGCGTCCGGAACCCCGGTGTGGTCGATGATGATCTGGTGCGCGCCAACCTTGGAGAACGTCATCTCGGCCTCGGCGCCATCGGCGCCGCGCACCACGTAGCGACCCTTGGACGGCCCTTCCTCGAGTTCGACCTTCGGCGTCTCGTCGCTCATCGTCATGCGTCCTGTTTCGTCGCGGCGAGGAAGCGTCGCGCGGCGTCGATCTCGTTCGGCCGCAACTCGTGCCCGCCTTCATGCCATTCAAGTGTGACATCGGCTTCGGCGGCGCGCAAATGCGCCTCCAGCCGTGTCGTCAGGTTCGGCGGGCAGATCGGGTCGCGCCGCCCGGCGGTCACGAGCACCCGCGTGCCCGCGAGATCGAGCCCCGCAGCAGGCGCGAAGGGGATCAGCGGGTGCATCAGCACCACCGCGCCGAACAGGCCCGGATGCTCGAACAGCACCGAGGCGAGGATGTTCGCGCCATTGGAATAGCCGATGCCAAACAGGGTGGACGCCCGCGTGGCTTCGGCATGGGCCTGGACGAAGCCGGCCATCTTCGCCGTCGCCCGCGCCAGGTCGTCCATGTCGTAGACGCCTTCGCCCGTGCGGCGGAAGAAGCGGGCCGCGCCGAATTCGGATACGTCGCCGCGCGGCGCGACGATGGCGGCGTCCGGCCACAGCTCGCGCGCCAGCCCGGCGAGTTGGTTCTCGTCGGCGCCGGTGCCGTGGAACGCCAGGACGAGCGGTCCGCCAGCCGGCCCAGGCAGGCTGAGATGGCGGTATGCGTCGCGCGACATGGTCATGCCTCCAGCGGCTGGAGATGCTTCTCCAGATAGGGCCTGAGATGGGCGTGCTGGGCGGGCAGCTTCAAGGCCTCGCCGAGATGGGCCGTGTCCTCGTCGCGGTCGAAGCCGGGCTCGTTGGTGGCCACCTCGAAAAGCACCCCGCCGGGTGTACGAAAGTAGATCGCCCAGAAGTAGTCGCGGTCGATCACCGGCGTCACCTGATAGCCCGTGTCCATCAGCGCCTTGCGCACCTCCAGCTGTTTCGCCCGGTTCTCGACCGCGAAGGCGACATGATGCACCGAGCCGGCGCCGAGATCGGCCAAGGGCGAGCCGGGCAGCGTCTCGATGTCGACCACGTCCGCGCCATTGCCATTCGGGATGGCGAAACGCGCAATGTCGCCCTCTGTATCCATCGGCTGGTAGCCCATGAACTTCAGCAGTTCGGCGGTGCGGCCGGCATCCTTGAGGCGCATGGCGACGGAATGGAAGCCGCGGATCGCCGCCTCGTCGGGCACGCCGCCCTCGGACCACGGCGCGCGCTCGCCGGCCTGCTCGACAAGCGCGAAACCGTCCTGGTCCGGGCCGCGGAAGAACAGCCGCTGTTCGCCGAACTTCTGATCGCGTTCAATGCCGGCGACGCCCCTGCCGGCGAGGTGCGTCTCCCACCAGGCGAGCGAGCCCAGCGGCACTGCGAAGGCGGTGGTCCCGACCTCGCCTACCCCGGGACGGCCCTTGCCGATGTTCGGGAAAGGAAAATAGGTCATGACCGAACCCGGCGTGCCGAACTCGTCGGCGTAGTAGAGGTGGTACACGTCGGGCGCGTCGAAGTTGACGGTCTTCTTCACACGGCGAAGCCCGAGCGTGTCGGTGAAGAATTGGTTGTTCCGCCTCGCATCCTTCGCCATCGACGTGACGTGGTGAAGACCCCTGATCTGGTCGAGCATGGATCGCTCCCTTGCCTTGACGCGGCGGTATCGCCGCGTTCCAGGCAGTAGATCGTAGCGCCATCGATGGATGGAAAGCAGCCGGAATCGATCTGATGCGTTCGCGAATCGCGAACAATCGACACTGATTTGTTCACCAATGCGACAGGGGCCCGCGCCTTGCGGCGCGGGCCCTCATCGTCCAGCGGATCCAGGATTACTGGATGATCAGGCGCTGCTCGTCGCGCTTTTCCGCCCAAGTCGTCTCGTCATACGCCGGCTGGGCGTCGAGCTGCTCCTTGGTGAACTGGGTGTAGAGATAGCGGTTGCCATCCGCGTCCGTCATGAACGCCAGATTGTCCAGGCCAACCGCCACTTCCTTTTCCCCGACACCAAGGAAGCCGCCGACATCGATGATGATTGAGTCGACCTTGTCGCCGTTCATCACCACGTCGCCGATCTCGCCCACATTGGCGTCATCCGCGCCGTAGACCGTGGTGCCGATCAGATTCTCGGCGGTGATCTCGCCGGCAGGCATTTCCGTCAGCGCCGAGCGATCGATCGCGGCCGTCTCGGTCTGGTCGGGAGCGGCAGCCTCAGTGTCCGCCGCCATGGTGTCCGATCCGGTCGCGGAATTGGCCGGAGCCTCCGCGACGCTCGAACCGGCCGGGTCTTCGACCGCGGGCGCCTCGGCGGTTGCAGGGGCAGCCGGATCGGCGGCCATGCCGTCGGCCGGAGCCATTGCGGTATCGTCAGCCGGGGCTGCTGCCGGATCGGTCGTCGCGACCGCCGGGGCGGGCTCGTACGTGGTCGTGTCGAACTCGGGCAGCGCCTCGAGCTGCTCCTGGGTCGCCGAGACGACGATCCAGCGATCACCGTTCTCCTCGGCCCAGTCCAGCGTCGCATATTCGAGGGCGACGTTCTTTTCGCCGATGCCGAGGAAGCCGCCGACGCCGACGACGACGGCCTGTACCTGACCTTCACCGTCGATCACCAGGTCGTTGACGTCGCCAATGTTCGCGGCGTCGTCGCCGGTGCCGTTATAGACGGTCTCGCCAATCAGGTTGGAGGCGAGATGCCCTTCGGAAGAAGGCTGCGCGGCCTCGACTGCGCCATCGGCGGGCGCGGCGTCCGCCGGCGCGGTCACGCTCGGCTCCGCCGGAGCCGGGGCGGCGGGTTCGGTGGCGGTCTGCGCGTAAACTCCCGAGGCAACCAGCGTTGCCATTGCGGTGCTAACCATCAGCTTGCGGAACATGTTAGTGTCTCCCAGTGCGTTGATCTCGATGCACGCCGCGCCCCAGGAAAAGCTTGGCAGCGGACCGGGGCGCGGCATCACATCCAAGCAACGCGGGCATGCCGCATTCGTTCCGGTTCCGCGCCTTTCCCGGCCATATTTCGCGCCGCGCCGCGACATCTTCGCCACCTGGAACCTCGGACCACCGAGCCGCGTTGAGCAATACGGGCGCGTCATGGGATAGAGGCCGATACGCCCTTCGCTTGAGGGACCCCCTATGCATTTTACCGTGGTGCTGAACCGCGACGGCGGCACGCTGAAGACGATGGACGTCGAGCGTTTCGCCACGTCGGTCCGCGAACGCCTCGGGGCGGCCGGGCACACCGTCGATATGCGTATCGTCGAAGGGGCGCAGATCATCGAAGAGCTCGGCCGGGCGGCACGCGGCCGCAAGTCGGATATCGTCATGGCCGGAGGGGGCGACGGCACGATATCGGCCGCCGCCGCGGCGCTTGCCGGCAACCGCAAGGCCCTGGCCATATTACCGGCAGGCACGATGAACCTGTTCGCCCGCAGCCTCGGCATCCCGCTCGCGCTTGACGAGGCAGTCGCTGCATTCGCGACAGGCAAGGTGATCGCCGTGGACGTGGCCAGCGCCAACGGCCGCGTCTTCGTGCATCAGTTCTCGGTCGGGCTGCACGCCAAGATGGTGCACCTGCGCGAAAAGATGAACTTCCGCTCGAGGCTGGGAAAGATTCGCGCCTCCGCGCGGGCAGCGGCCTCGGCCATCCTCAACCCGCCTATCCTCAATGTGACCCTCAAGATCGGCGAAGCCGAGATCGAGGCGCGCACCACCGGCATCGGCTTCACCAACAACCTGTTCGGCGAAGGGCACCTTCCCTATGCCGACAGTCCCGCGGGCGGAGCGCTCGGCATCTATGTGACGATCGCGCAGCGTCCAGGCGAGGTCCTACGGTTCGCGGCGAACCTCGCGCGCGGGCGCTGGACCCGGAACGACCAGGTGGAGATCCACGAGGCGCGGAATGCGACGCTGACGATACGGTCGTCGCGCGGCAAGTGGCGCGCCGTCATCGACGGGGAACTCGAAAAACTTGGCAGGGAAACGACATTCGAGATCCACCCGGCCAAGCTCAAGGTGCTCGTTCCAGCCTAGACCCGCGGCTAGAGCGTTTCCTGCAGTGCTGGGTCACTCTAACGGAGGAGGTAGACCGACGTCTGCTCGGCGCCCTCGTCTATGTCCTCGCCGTAGATCTCGGCGATCCACCATGCGACGGCGGCAAGCAGCAGGCCGCCTACCAGTATCGCGAGGACCCGGTGGCCCCAGCGGCCCTGACGCGCCTTGTCGGTCGCGATGCGTGTTTCGGGTTCGGTCCTGCTCAAGGTCTATTCTCCCTCGGTTCTCAGCTAGGAGAATGCGAGCCGACGCGAGATGTTCCCCCCCGGTCAGGTCTTCGGCGGAGCGCCGTCGCCCCGGGCGTTCTCGCGATAGATGGCATAGGCGATGAGGCCGAGAAGCGGCACCACGAGACCGCCGCCCTTGCTCTTCAGCAGCACCGGCAGCATGCCCACGCCGGCAGCGGTCGCGATCGTCGCGATCTCGGAGCGCCGGCGGGCGGAGGTGACGCGCCGGCTCGAGCGCGAAATGATCGCATTGAAGGCGAACAGGAGGATGGCGAGCAGCAGGAAGCCGCCGCCGAACCACAATGCGGCGTGGAATTCGCCCAACCTCCGCGCAACCGCGATGTAGCCGGCGCCGACCAGAAAGCCGACACCGGCCAGACCGCTCACCCCCGCGATCCCGAGCAGGATCGCCGTCCGGCGGGCGCGACTGACGATGCCGGCGGTCTCGCCGGACACGAATGATGCAATCAGCGGTCCGATCATGGTCCCCCGCCTGCGGCCGCGTCAGCGACGCGCCAGAAGGGCGAACAGGAAGCCGACACCGGCCGCCACCGCGAGCGAGGTGAAGGGTTTGTCGCGGACCGAAGCCGTCAACTGCTTTTCGATATCGCCTGCGCTTGCCCTCAGCGTTTCGATCGCCGCCTCCCCTTGCACGCGCAACTGATCGACGCCCTCGGAAGCGGCGCGCCGGGCCGTGCCGTAAGAATGTTCGCTCGTCGTCTGGAGCTGTTTCAGGAGTTCCGAGAAGTCATCGCGCAACTGGGCGATGTCGGCTTCCAGGTCCTGCTGGGTGCGCGCGCCGCTCGCGGCCTTCGGGGAACGTGGGGAGGTTGCCATGTCTGATGCTCCGGGACTGTGCAAACGACGCCAACGCCCGATCGGGCCGACGGTTCCGGACGGGGAACTCCATCCATGAAAATGCGTTTCAGCAGGCAAGTCCAGCCGGATTTTCCAATGTCCAATCGCTCGATCAAGAACGCGCCGGTCGTCAGACTGCCGCCAAAGTCGACCGGCGAGGCGGCGCTCGCGCAGGCCGCGCAGGCGTCGCTCGTCGTGGTGGGGGTGGTCGCCGGGGTCTTCGCGCTCTACGCTGCGGAATACGTTCTGGCTCCCGTGGCGCTCGGCATCGTGATTGGCCTGATGCTGGGACCGGTGGCCACACGGCTGGAGCGGCGCGGCGTTTCCCCGGCCCTCTCCGCCGCGGCGGTTGTCCTGTTCTTCCTCACCATCGTCTGCGCTTTCGCAGCCGCGATCGCCACGCCGCTGGCCGCCTGGATCGGCCGCGTTCCCCAGATCTGGTCCGAACTCCAGCTGCAGCTTTCCGAATGGCGCCAGCCCCTCGAGGCCCTGCGCCACGCGCGCGAGCAGATCCGCGAAGTCGCGGGCGCGGCGGATGTCACGGTTTCGGTCGAGGATGGGTCGGCGGTCGAGAACATGGCCGTGCTCGCGCCGGCGGTGATTGCCCAGGTGCTGGTCTTCTTCGCCAGCCTCTACTTCTTCGTCGCGACGCGGAACCAGACGCGCACCGCCATCCTCGCCATCTGCATCGACCGGCGACTGCGCTGGCGGGTCGCGCACATATTCCGCGACGTCGAACGGATGGTGTCGCGCTACCTCCTGTCGATCACGGCGATCAATCTCGTCGAGGGCGCCGCGGTCGGGGTCGCGCTGTTCGCTCTCGGCGTCCCTTCGGCCGCGCTGTGGGGGGCCCTGGCGGCGCTGACCAATTTCATCGTCTACATCGGACCGTTCGCGATGACGGTGATCCTGTTCGCCGTCGGCCTGGCGGAGTTCGATACGTTCGCGGGAAGCCTGATGCCACCGCTCGTCTATCTCGCGATCAACGCGGTCGAGGCGCAATTCGTGACCCCGATGGTCATCGGCCGGACGATGACCCTCAACCCCTTCATGGTGCTTCTGGCGCTCGTCTTCTGGATCTGGCTCTGGGGGCCGCTTGGCGGGTTCATCGCAATCCCTGCCCTGCTGATCGCGCTCGCCATCGTGCGCAACCTGCTGCCCGGATTCAAACGGGCCGAACGCGGACCGGCCTAGGGCATATCAGACCAGCGGCCGGCGCGTCTCGCCGAGACCGCTCCAGCGGGCCAGCGACTTCAGCCCGGCGGGGTCGAGAACGACGCAGCCTCCCTCCCTCCATCGGATCAGGTCGCGCTCCATCAGTTTTCGCAGCGTCTTGTTGGTGTGGACCAGGGACAGGCCGAGTGTGTCGGCCACATGCTGCTGCGTCAGAGGAAGGTCGGCGAGCCTGTCTTGGGCGTCGGCCACCGCCACGATGCGCCAGCGGTCGGCGAGGAAGGCCAGCAGGTAGGCGGCGCGTTCGAGGGCCGTGCGCCTGCCGACGCTCAGCAGGTTCTCGTCCAGCATGCATTCCTCCCGAGAGGCGAGCCAGGTGATGTCGAACGCGAGGCCCGGATGGTTCTGGTAGAGCCCAGGCAACTGCTCGCGCTCGAACACGCACAGCAACATGGGCGACAGCGCCTCGATGGAATGCTGCATCTCGCCCATCAGGCTGCCCTGCAATCCGATCAGGTCGCCGGGAAGGTTGTAGTTGAGGATCTGCCGCCGCCCGTCGGGCAATTGCTTGTAGCGGAAGCCCCACCCGGACAGCACCGTGTAGAGGTGGGCGCTGTGGCTTCCCTCGACCAGCACGGTCGCGCCCTTCTCCACCGCCAGTTCACCCTTCTTGAAGCGGCTGACAAAGGCCAGTTCCTGCTTCTCGAACGGCCGAAACACGTCGAGAGGGCGAAGCGGACATTGCTCGCATGGATACTGGCGTGTCTGGAACGACCGGCTAGGCTGCGAGGCCATCGGCAAAACCCCCTCAATTGCGCCAAACGGCGCAACGCACGCAGCCCCGAGGGGTTCCGCACGGTGAAGGGATGGCATGTCTTTTTTAAATGACTAATGAAGCGGGTTGGTGAATGGTGGCCGCTGATCCGACCCTGTTCCTGGGGGGAACACACCTATTGTCGAGCGAACTTCTGTCACGCCTCAGCGTCCTGGTGCTGGAGGACGAATACCTCATTGCGATGGACGTCGAGCATTTGTGCCTCGAGCATGGCGCGGCGCACGTCAACATCATCAAGGATCTCGACGCTCTCGACGCGGGGGATCCGCTGCCGCCGTTCGACCTCGCGGTGCTTGACCTGATGCTCGGCGATCGGTCGACCCTCGGTTTCGCTGCAGATCTCCAGGCGCGAGGCATACCGTTCGTCTTCGCCACCGGCTACGGCGATCTCGACGAACATGCATCGCAATTTCCGGGCGTGGCCGTGGTCGCGAAACCCTATTCCGGGATCGACCTCGTCAGCGCGCTCGCCAACGCGTGGCGCGCGCGCAAGGTTTGTTAGGCCGCAGGCGTCGCCAGCACATGCGAGGCGATGGCGTCGGGTCCGAAATCGGCCTCGCCTGATACGTTGAGATCCTGCTGGAGGCGTGTCCTGGCCCGGCTGACCCGGCTCTTGATGGTGCCCACCGCGCATCCGCAGATTTCGGCCGCCTCCTCGTAGGAGAAGCCCGATGCGCCGATCAGGATGATCGCCTCGCGCTGATCCTCCGGCAAGAGCGTCAGGGCGCGGCGGAAATCGTCGAGGTCGAGCACGCCCTGCTGGCTTGGATGGACCGCAAGGCGCCCCGTCATCGCGCCATCGACGTCCTGCACCTCGCGGCCGCGCTTGCGCATCTGCGAGTAGAATTCGTTGCGCAAGATGGTGAACAGCCAAGCCTTGATGTTGGTGCCGGGCTGGAAACTGGCGTGCTTGTCCCACGCCTTGACCAGCGTCTCCTGGACGAGGTCGTCGGCGCGATCGGAATTCTGCGCCAGCGACATGGCGAAGGCGCGAAGGCTGGGTATCGATCCCAGCAGATCTGCCTTGAACTCGGCGGTGACGGTCATGCCGTCAGTCCTTCTTCTGCGTGGGTTCCACGCCATCGAGACGGCTGAGCAGGTCGGCGAACCGGTCGGGGACCGCCTCAGCGGCGATCCCGTCGTAATATTCCTTCAGACGCTTCGCGATCTCGGAGTTCGCGCCGAGGACATTGCCTGATCCGTTGCCTCGCGGCTTCGCACTACGCGCCGGATCGCTCTTTGTCGTGCTCATGAAGTCCTCTGCCCTGAACCTTGGGTCCCGTCGGCGTCGCCAAGGCGCGCGCTCGCGGGGCCTCTCTGCACCGCCCATCTTGCCCCCAAATGCGCTATCGAAGAAAAAGTTCCGGCCGACAGGAACTTTTTTTTGAAGGCCGCGTTTTCGATCGAGCCGGCGATCCGCCGGGCCGAAATTCCATTGTCTGTTGAGGGAGACCTAAATGAGCCTTTCCGCGACCATCGCCCCGCATCTGCCGTTCCTTCGCCGTTTCTCGCGCGCCGTGTCGGGCTCGCAGGCGAGCGGCGACGCCCTCGTTGCGGCGATGCTGGAGGCGATCATCGCCGATATAGACATCTTTCCGAAGGCGTCCAGTGACCGTATCGCCCTCTACAAGGTGTTCGCCAAGCTCTTCACCTCGATTGCGATCAGGGTGCCCAGCGAGATGCCCGACTCCGCATGGGAGCAGCGCGCCGCGGCAAATCTGTCCGCGCTGGCCCCTCGCCCGCGCCAGGCTTTCCTTCTCGTCGCCGTGGAAGGCTTCTCCGAGGAGGAAGCCGCCGAGATCCTCGACGTCCCGCATGACGAATTCGCCGATCTGCTGGCGCAGGCGAGCACCGAGATCTCGCGTCAGGTGGCGACCGAAGTCCTCATCATCGAGGACGAGCCGCTGATCGCCATGGACATCGAGCAGATGGTGGAGAGCCTGGGCCATCACGTCGTCGGCACGGCGCGCACCCACAAGGAGGCGATCGCGATGTTCGCTCGCAGGCGTCCCAGGATGGTGCTGGCCGACATTCAGCTCGCCGACGGCAGTTCCGGCATCGACGCCGTCAACGAGATCCTGTCCTCCACGCCCGTGCCGGTCATCTTCATTACAGCCTTCCCCGAGAGGCTGCTAACCGGCGAGCGTCCGGAGCCCGCTTTCCTCGTCACCAAGCCATTCAACCCGGAGATGGTGAAGGCGCTGATCAGCCAGGCGCTGTTCTTCGATCGCCAGGCGAAGGCAGCTGCCTGAAAAAACAACGCTTTCGACGGCCGGTCAGGAACCAAGTTTTCGGCGGGACGTTGAGTGGCGGAAGTTTTCTAAGGAGATCGACATGCTGTACTGGGCCCTGGTTTTCCTGGTCGTTGCAATCATCGCAGGTGCGCTCGGCTTCGGCGGCATCGCGGGCGCTTCGGCGGGTATCGCGCAGATCCTCTTCTTCGTGTTCCTCGCTTTCCTGGTGATTTCACTGCTTGCCGGCCTGTTCAGGCGGGCCAGCTAGCGGGAGCCGAAGACACACTCTGAAGGCCGATCCCCTCAAGCGGCTTTCAGGGCCGCCGGGCAGATCATGCCGAAAGGCTGACTTGCCCGGCGGTGCTTGTGTCGAGGGGACGTTGATCGCCAACGGCCGTTCAGTTGCGGCGAATGCGGTATCGAGGTGACGAGCCAGGCGACGGAGGTGCGGGCGAAACGACAAGGGCGGCGGCGCTATGAGTATCGACAATGCCCGAGGCGGGCCCCAAGGCGTCAACACGCGCAGCCCCAGCCTCGCCCAGGCCCTCGACAACGCCGGGATCTCGGTCGTCTATCAGGACCGGGCGCTCGTGGTGGTCTGGGCACGCAACGTACCGTCCCACTGGATGCGCGGAGAACTCGCGGGCCTCACCGATTCCGACTTTCTCCCGGCGGACGAAGCGGAGCGGACGACGGCTGCCAAGCGCGACGTCCTGGAGACCGGCCGGCCGGCTGGGCTCGAAATCGTCATAGCAGGCCCCGACGGCCCCCACTGGTTCAAGTTGTGGATCGATGCAGACTCTCCGGACGGTCGTGCGACCGGCGTCGTCACCACGGCGGTCGACATCACAGAGCAGAAGCAGCGCGAACAGACGCTACGGGCGCTGCTGCGCGAAGTCAGCCACCGCTCCAAGAACCTGCTTGCCATCATCCAGAGTGTCGCCAACCAGACCGGCCGGTTTTCCGGCAGTGTCGAGGTCTTCCTGACGCGGTTCCGCGGAAGGCTCCAGTCACTGGCTTCCTCGCAGGATCTGGTGACGTCGAGCAACTGGCGGGGCGCCGACCTTCATGAACTCGCCTACGCCCAGATCGGACGCTACGTGACCGAGCCGACGCGCAGTGTCGGCATCGACGGCGCCAGCCCCTTCCTGAATCCCAACGCCGCGCTCCATATCGGCCTCGCCTTCCACGAACTTGCGGTCAATTCGGTGAGTTACGGCGCCCTGTCCCGGCGGGAGGGTCGCGTCGCGATCGGCGCCCGCATCGTCGACGGCCTCGAGGACGAGACGACACGGGGGCAACTGGTGCTGACGTGGCGCGAGGCGATCCCACCGGATTTCGATCCCCTCCGCAATCGCCGGTTCGGCAGCATCGCACTCGAGCGCGTGGTGCCCGCATCCCTCGACGGGACGGCCCGGCTGACCGCTTCGGACGGCCTGCTCGAATATTACCTGGCCGTGCCCGCCGGCAGCTTCGAGGACGAATGACACCGGCCGGCGGAACCCGGCGAAGCCTCGGGCGTTCTTGGCCGGAGAGGATTTCGCCATGGAACACATCGCAGCCATCTTGCTCGTCGTCGGATGCTCCGGAGATCTCTCCGAATGTCGCGAGTTGCCGGCGCCGGTGCCTCTTTTCGAGACCGCCGAGGATTGCGAAGCCACGCGCGGCCGGTCGGCCGCGGCATATGGCGTGGACGGCGGCCAGGTTTTCGCGGTTTGCGTGCCGGTCGACCCGGCGCTTGAGGAACAGGACGCCGAACTGGTCTGGGACATCGTCGATGACCGGCTCGTTGCGTCGATCGAGGTTACCGATGTCATCGTCGCGACAAATTCGCGCGCGACGGGTCACGCGTCAGTAACGATGGAATGATCCGTTGCAGGCACGACCCGTATCCGCATGATAGTCGCGGCGGGCGAAACTTGAGGAGAGAGTTCATGCGGAAGACCTTGATTGCGCTCGCCATGACGGCGGCCGTTGCCGGCTGCACCACGACCGAACGAGACGTCGGTACGGGAGCCGCGATCGGCGCGGTGGCGGGCGGCCTGATTTCGGGCGACGTCGGTGGCGCCATCGTCGGCGGCGCCGTGGGCGCAGCGGCAGGCGTTCTCGTCCGCGAGACGCGTAGCGGCTGGTGCCTCTATCGCGATCGTCGCGGCCGTACCTACGAAGCCCGCTGCTGACGGCCAATTCGGCAAAGTGAGATCAGACCCCGCCCCTCGGGCGGGGTCTTTCTATTTGCGTCCGAGCGGTATCGAGATGGCGATCCGGAGGCCGGCGGGCGAGAAGTCGCGGGCGATCGTTCCGCCGAGCTCGCGCGTGATGTTCATGTCGATCAGCCGGGTGCCGAAGCCCGGCTTTTCAGGCGCGTCGGCCCCATTCCCGCTTTCCTCCCAGACGAGGTCCAGCATGCGTGGCGCCTGGTCGCGCCTGACGGACCAGGCGATCCTGAGCCCGGCGATGTCGCCATACTTCATGGCGTTCGTCGCCAGCTCGTGAAAGGTCAGCCCCAGCGCCTGCGTCGCCGCTTCGTCGAGGAGGACGCGTGGCCCTGACACCATCTCCTCCGGAACCGAGTCGCCGAACACCTGCTGGAGTTCGGTTCGCAGCAGGTCGCCGATGTCGGCCTTCTGCCAGCGTGATCGCGTCAGCATGTCCTGCGACGCCGCCATCGCCTGCATGCGCGCCGAGAACGCCTTGGTGAATTCGTCGAGCCCCTCGGCATGGGCGGCCGTCTGGCGCGCTATGGCGAGCACGCGCGAGATCGAGTTCTTGATGCGATGCTTCATTTCCTGAAGCATCAGGTCCTTCTCCGCGAGCGAACGTTCCGCGCTGTCACGCAGGGCCGAGGCGGCGTCCCATGCGCGGATCTGGTATCGCGAGGCCGCCGCCAGAGCGCCCGCAAGCACCATGCCGAGGATCGCGATGAGCAGCGGAGCTGCCTTGGACTCATCGGCGGAAAACTCCGCTGTCGGCCGAAGCACCGCCGTCCATGTCGCATCGGCGACGGCGAACGCGCGCGTCACGGCGAAAGCCTCGCCATACGCCGCGTCGGGCGCCGATGCGGATTCGAAGACGACGTTGCCGCGGCCGACGGCGGTATCCCGCACCTCGACGCTGACAGGAAGAAGGGGAGCAGTCGCCAGGGCGGCCTCGAAGAGGTCGTTCGACCGGTAGGTCAGGTAGATGACGCCGTTCGGCGTCCGCTCCGGTGCGCCGATGCCTGGAGCGGGCACCAGCGCGTCCAGCCGCTGGAAGACGAGAAAGCCGGGAAAGGGGGCCGAACCGATGTTCTTCCCAAGGGTCAGCAGCGTCGTCGTCGACGCCTCGCCGGTATTGAGCGTCCGGTCGATCGTCGGGCGGCGCTCCGGATCGGAATACATGTCGTAGCCGATCGCCCCGAGGACATCCCTGTCCAGCGGCTCGTAGAGGACGATCGGCGCGCGAATCGCCTGGTCGCTTGCCGGATGGATACGGTTCCCGACCCCGTGCAGTCGGGCGATCTCCAGTTCCGCCGCGGCCGCATCCTCGGGCGAGCGCGCGATCCTCAGAACACCAAGCCCTCGCAGACCCGCATAGCGCTGGTCGATTGCGAGCGCTTCGAAGAACGAGCGGAACGCATCACGCGACACCGCTCCCTGATTGGCTTCCAGCAACGCCTGCGTCGCATTGAGCAACGACATGTGCACCGCGAAACGTCCGGCCATGCGGTTGACCGCCTCGTCGGCGACGGCTTCGAAACGAGCGCGGCTCGCCTCCTGCCCAGCCAGATAGGCATAGGCGCTCGCCGCAATGCTCATGATCGCCACGGACAGGAACACCGCGACTGGCAGGTAACGTTTCAATCCGGAACACCCTCGTAAGCCCGGCATAATAGGCCCAATCGGAGGGCGCGCAAACGCGACGACCGGCCGCGCACACGAGGCGCGAACCGAATGAAGCCGGCGAAGGGACTACGCGGTCCGTCAGGCCGCCATCTTCATGGCTCCGGGTCCCGGAACCGCGCCCGGCGGACACTTGCCGAGGATGATCATGCCGAGCACCTCGTCCTGGGTCACGTCCGTCGTGCGGGCCGTACCGACGACCTGCCCGTTCTTCATGACGCAGACGCGGTCGGCGAGATCGAACACGTCGTGCATGTCGTGGCTGATCAGGAAGATGCCGATGCCTTCCGCCTTCAACTGCTTGACGAGTTCGCCGACCTGCGCGGTCTCCTGCGGCCCGAGCGCCGCCGTCGGCTCGTCCATGATCAGGATGCGCGCGTTGAAGAGGATGGCGCGGGCGATCGCCACCGACTGCCGCTGTCCGCCGGAGAGCTTGATCACGGGTTCCTTGAACCGGCGGAAGCGCGGATTGAGCCGGCCCATGACCTTGCGGGCCTCGGCCTCCATCGCCACGTCGTCGAGCGTTCCCCAGCGGGTCCTCAACTCGCGACCGAGGAACAGGTTGGCCGCGGCGTCGACATTGTCGGCGAGAGCGAGCGTCTGGTAGATCGTCTCGATCCCGTGCTTCTTGGCGTCGCGCGGGTTGGAGATCGAAACCTCCTTGCCATTGACGAAGATCTGGCCGGCATCGCGCCGGTAGGCGCCGGAGAGGATCTTGATGAGCGTCGACTTGCCGGCGCCGTTGTGCCCGAGCAGGCCGACCACCTCGCCCGGGTGGAGATCGACGCTGGCGTGATCGACGGCCTTGATGCCGCCGAAGGCGATCGAGATGTCGCGAAGCTCTACGAGCGGAGCATTCATGCCAACCTCCTACTTCACGCGCCGACGGTAGACCTGGTCGACGAACACCGCCGAGACCAGCACCGCGCCGACCACCATGTCCTTGTAGGCGGATTCGAAATTCAACAGCGTCATCCCGGACTGAAGCGACTGCATGAGAAGGGCCCCGAGCATCGCCCCGTAGATCGTGCCGACGCCCCCGGCGAGCGAGGTGCCGCCGATGACCACCGCCGCGATCACGTAGAGCTCGTTGAGCTGCCCGAGCGAGTTGGTCGCGGCATCGAGCCGCGCCGAGGTGACGATGGCCGAAATCGCGACGAGAACGCCCATCAGCATGAACACTTTCATCGTCAGCCAGCGCGTATTGATGCCCGACAGTTCCGCCGCCTCCGGATTGCCGCCGGCCGCATAGACATAGCGGCCAAACCGCGTGCGCGACGCGATGAAGCTCATCGCGAAACCGACGGCGAGACAAATCAGCACGGGGATGGCGTAGCCGGTGTAGAAGACCAGCCCGTCCTGGCACAGAACCACCTTGTCGCCCGCCATGCAGATCGCCGAGCCGGCGCGGTCCTCGACGCCGGGCGGGATGGGGATCCCGTTTTCCTTGGCGTAGGTCTCGATGACCCTGAAGGGCCAGGGATAGGAATTGACGACCGCCGTGATGCCCAGGATCGCGCCGCTGCCGGCGGCGGCGAGGAAGACCTCGGCCCAGACCGGCCGCTGCGGGAAATTCACGCGCGCTCGCTGCCGGCGGCCGTTGATGAGCCCGACGACCAGCAGCGCGCAGGCCGCCAGCGCGAGCGTCCAGCTCCAGAACGGGCCTATCGAGGCCAGCGGCCCGTTGCCGCCGATCAGTTTGAACGTCTTGTCCATCGGCGCGACCGTCTCGCCGCGGATCAGCGCCCAGGCGATGCCGCTATAGGCGATGAGGCCGCCAAGCGTGACGATGAAGGCCGGGATGCCGGCATAGGCGGTGAGGAAGCCGTTGAACGCCCCGATCAGCGCGCCGAGCGCGATAGCGAAGACCACCGCGATGATCCAGATCGACTCGTGGCCGACGCCGAGCGCCGGACCGAGCGTGAACACCTGCAGCACGCCCGTGGCCACCGCGATGGTCGACAGCATCGAGCCAACCGAGAGGTCGAGCTGCCGCATGACGATCAGCAGCACCATGCCCGTCGACATGATCGCGATCGACGAGGTCTGGACCAGCAGCGTCCACAGATTGCGCGGCGTCAGGAAGGAGCCTCCGAAGAGGCCCTCATTGGCCCGAAGCATCCCGCTGTAGATGTCGAATCCCGCCCAGATCACCAGCAGCGCCGCGACCATGCCGAGCATGCGGGTATCCAGCTCGGTGGCGCGCAGGAAGCGGGCCACCGCGCCTTCGTCGACGACGCCCGGAGCTTCACTAGGATTCGAGTCGGTCACCGAACTCATGGCTGTCGCCTCCCCCGGCAGGCCCTCGATCTTTTCTGCTTATGAAAGGGCCGCGCCATCCTTCGATGGCGCGGCCATTTTGTTTCAGATCAGGCGAGGTGGCAACCGGATCAGTTGCAGGCCGCTACCGAACCGGCCGAGACGCCGGCGCAGGCTTCCGCCTTGGAGATCCAACCCGCGTCGATCACCTCGGCGAGATTATCCTTGGTGATCGGATTCGGCGCGATCAGGATCGCATTCATCTCGACCTTGTTGGCGCCGTCGGCGAACTTGCCGACGTTCGGCAGCGCGTCCATGGCGGTACCGTTGGCAAGCGCCACGGCCGCCTCGCCGGCGATCTTGCCGAGCACCCGCGAATCCTTCCACACGGACACGAGCTGGGTGCCGAGCGCGACGCGGTTCAGCGCCGCCTTGTCGCCATCCTGGCCGGTCACCGGCACCGAGCCGGCGAGACCCTGGGCATCGAGCGCCGCGACCACGCCGCCGGCCATGCCGTCATTCTCCGAGATGACCGCGTCGACCGCGTTGTTCTGCGACGTCAGGCACTGCTCCATGTTCTTCTGCGCGGCGTCCGGCTTCCAGCCGTCGGTGAATGTCTCGCAGACGTTCTTGATCTTGCCGGAGTCGATGTTCTCCTTCAGCACTTCCATGATGCCGTTGAAGAGGAAGGTCGCGTTCGGGTCGCCCTTGTCGCCCTTGATGAAGGCGAAATTGCCCTCGGTCTTGCCCTTCTCGAGCATCGTCTTGGCCATCAGGCGGCCGACGCCGACGTTGTCGAAGGTGATGTAGAGCGCGTTCGGGTCCTCGAACTGCACGTCATAGGCGATCGCCTTGAGGCCGGCGTCGTTGATCTTCTGGATCGACGGCAGGATGGCCTGATTGTCGAAGGCGACGACCAGGATGACGTCGACGTTCTGGGCGATCAGGCCCTCGATGTCGGCGGCCTGCTTCTGGGCCGAACCCTGTGCGTCGGTCGAGATGTACTTGTCGCCCGAGGCCTCAACCACCGCCTTGATCGCGGCTTCGTCGGTCTTCCAGCGCTCTTCCTGGAAGGTCTTCCAGGACACGGCGATCGTCTTGCCTTCGGCATGCGCGACGGCCGCGAGCGAGAACGACATCGCGACACCCGCCAGGATGGCGGCTGCAAACTTCTTCATGATTTCCTCCCTGCGCCCCGGAGGGCGCGTTCCATTCACGCCTGAAGCTCTTTTTTTCGAGCCTCGAAAAAAAGAATGACTCACCCTTTCGGGTATGTCAATATCCCATTGTGCGCCCGCGACGCCTCCCGTGCAACGAGGAGCGGCGGGCGATAGGAAACGCGGGGCCAAGCGCATGTCGGCGGGAATCCGTCACGACGACCTGAGGCGGCGCAACCGCGCGATGGTGCTGGGCGCGGTGCGGCGCGCGGGCCATGCATCGCGTACCGAGATCGCGCGAACCACGAGCCTCAGCCATTCCACCATCTCGGCCATTGCCTCCGACCTGATCGCCGAGGGCATCCTCGTCGAGGAGCGTGGCGCCGAGAGCGTCTCCGCGCGACGTGGCCGGCCGCAGGTGGCGATCGGGCTCGACCCAAGCGCGGCGGCGACCATCATCGTCGTCCTGTCGCTCAACTCGCTCTACGGAGCCGTCGTCGACTATGCCGGCAATCCCGTCGTCGAGGACCAGCGGCGGCCGGCCACGCAAAAGCTCGGGCGCGATGCCCTCATCGCCGAGACCTTGGCTTTGGTGCGACGGCTGATCGCCTCGGCGGGCCAGCAGCGCAAGGTCTTCCGGATCGTCATGGCCATACAGGGCATCACCGATTCCAGCGCGCGGAATCTGATCTGGTCGCCGATCACGCCGCACAGCGACATTCCCTTCGCCAACCTCATTGAGCAGGGCGTCGGCATACGCACGACGGTCGAGAACGACTGCAACATGATCGCGGTCGCCCTCCAGTGGCGGCGCCCGGAGCAGTACCGCTCCGACTACATCGCCATCCTCCTCTCCCACGGCATCGGCATGGGCCTGATGCTCAAGGGTTCGCTCTTCACGGGCGTGCAATCGTCCGGAAGCGAGTTCGGCCACATGATCCACCGCCCCGACGGCGCGCTTTGCCGCTGCGGCCGCCGCGGCTGCGTCGAGGCCTATGCCGGCAACTACGCGATCTGGCGGAACGCCCGCCAGGCCGACGAGAACGAGGCTCCGCTCGCCGACATCTCCGATGCAGAGATGTATGCGCTGGCCGCCGAAGCGCGCCTCCGTGACGGGCGCGAGCGGGAAGCCTTTCGCCGCGCAGGCGAGGCGATCGGCTATGGCCTGGGCAGTCTCTTCGCGCTGATCGACCCGGCGCCCGTCTGCTTCGTCGGCTATGGCGCCTCGGCCTTCGACCTGATCGAGCCGGCGATGCGCGAGGCGATCGCAAGAACCGCCGGCGGCCAGCATTCGAAGGCGCCGTCCTTCGACGTCGAGCCCGACGAGATGCCGCTGATCCGCGAAGGCTGCGCGGTGCGCGCGCTTGCCTATGTGGACGAGGAGATCTTTGCCCCGGGAGCCGGCTTCGCCTCGCCCCTGGGTCGTGACGTCGCCTGAGCGATCAGCCCGCCGTCCAGGCGCGCACCGGTTCGCCGCGCTCGACCACGTAGAAGCCGTTGCGCTCGACGCGCTGCCACGGTCCCTCGGTTCCGTCCGGCCAGGTGACGCGCACCTCCACCGCCGGCTCGTCGCCGATGCCGAAGTGCCGCCAGCCGAGGTCGCCGCCCGCATGGCCCCCGCCGACCGCTATTTCGCGGCGCATCGTGAAGCCGGAGCATTTGACCTCGACCCAGGCGCCGATGGCGTCGCGGTTCGCGCCGTCCTGCACGAGCGAGAGCTGGATGAAGCCTCCAGCGTCGCCGCTCGCGTTGCGCCATAGCTGCGAAGGCGAATTCCGGTTGACGACGACGAGATCGACGAGTCCGTCGAGGTTGAAATCGGTGAGCGAGGCGCCGCGCGCGCTGTCGAAACTCGCCACGCCCGCCCTGTCGCCGGCTTCCTCGAACTTGCCGTCCGGTTTCTGAAGCAGCAGGTTGTTCGGATCCTTCATCGCGAAGTCGGGCATCTCCCAGACGTTGCCCTTGGCGATGAAGAGGTCGACCAGCCCGTCATTGTTCACGTCCTCGAACTGGGTGTGCCATCCCGTGCTGGGTTTCAGGTCGTCGCCGACATAGGGCCGGTGCGCGGTGACGCCTCGGGCGTAGGCGACGTCGGCGTAGCTGGGCTTCGGATCGCCCTCAGCGGGGATGGCGGCCAGTACCTGCAGCTTGCTGTCGGCCATCGAGGTGAGGAAATATTCGGGATAGCCGTCGAAATCGAGATCGTAGCCGGCGATCCCCATTCCCCAGATGCGCAACGGCTTCCAGCCCTCCTGGGCAGTGTAGAGCGCGGGCTCCTTGCCGGGCTCGATCTTCCACATCTGCTCCTGGCCGCCCTCGTAATACTCGCGATCGTTGGAGACGCGCAGCGACGGCGCGCCCGAACGGTTCCAGTCGGTGAACATGATCGACAGCGGGCAGAAGCCCGGCTCGAGCAGGGCGGGGGGACCGAACCCTCCGCCGCCCGCCGCGGGCCTGAGCAGCCAGTTGTCGGTGCACGAACCCCAGGGCGAGATCTCCTCGTGCCGGTCGATATAGCTGCCGACCGCGATGGTCGGCCATGCGGCGCCCTTCTCCCAGATGGCGGCGAGCGAAGTCCACCACAGGTCGCCTCCCGAAAAGCCCCACGCCTCGTTGGCGCGCTCGAACCTGCATCCGCCCAGCCCGCGCATCGCCACGTTCTCGCCGACGCGCAGCAGGATCACGTCGCGAATCCCGTCGCTGTCGACGTCGACGGCATAGGCGCCGCCCACCTTTTCCAGTTCGAGGCCGCTGGTCGCCTTCTCGAACTTCAGCGGCCCGCCGCGCGTCGACACGTTGCGATACAACGCAGCCGGATTCTCGCCGCCGCTGAGCAGCATGTCCGGGTAGCCGTCATCGTTGCAGTCGAAGGTCGCGACGCCCCCGCCGACCATGAACTCCCATTCGCCGGCGAAGGTATGCGCGAGGCCCGCCCCGGCGGTCTCCTCGGCGTAGGTCGGGACGGCCGGGCTGGCGACGGTCGGGGCATTCTCCTCAGCCAGCGCCGCCGCAGCGCCGACGCAGCCGAGCGCGACTGCCAGTCCGATGATTGCGAGGCGCATGGTCATTTCCTCGTCTTGAGCGCGTTTGTGAATTCGCCGATGCACCGCCCCTGCGCGAGCCCGTCCACGATGGCGGAATGGAAATGGATGCCGCCATAGAGCCGGGAGATGCCGGCCTCATCCGCGGCCTCGTTGAAGCTCTTGTAGTTCCGCGGGTTGCGTCCATCGGGAGAGCCGGTCTTGTCCTCGAAGGCGTAATTCTCGCCGAAGAACGCCGTCAGCACCGCGCCCATGGCGCCGGACACCGTGCTGTGGCCGCTCGGGTATTCCGGAAATGGCGGCGTGTTGAGGGCTGGTTCCCACTTCGGATCGATGAATTTCCTGATGTAGGTGACGGGACGGATGAGGTTGTAGACGTATTTCTCGTTCCAGCAGCCGACGAACGCGTCCGACATGGCCACGCCCATTCGCGCCAGCAGGTCGACATTGTCTTCATGCGACAGGTTGGCGCTTTGGGCGACCTGGAGGGCGATCGAAACCCAGTGCCCGGGAGGCGTCATCGACAGCATCGGATCGTCGGACCAGAACCGGGCGATGGTCAATTGCTCGGGCGTGGCGTTCCTGCCTGTCTCGTAGACCTCGTGGGCCTCCTTGTAGAACTGCGAGGCGGCCTCGGTGCTGAACGGCGGATTGCCAGGCGTCGCGCAGGTGGCCCCTGAGTCGATTGCGAAGGTCCGGTTCTTTCCCCATTCGGGCAGCAACGGCAGTTGCTGCTGGCGAATCGGGCTGGTCGGCGCCCACTTGTCGTCGCCCTTGGGCAGGTCCCACTCCTCCGGGAAGCCCATATTGGTGACGACCGCCCCGCCATCATCCAGAGACCATTCGTGGATGCTGGCCGCCATGGCCTTGCCGAAGGCCTCGCTGCGGGCCACGACGTCATCGGCGACGCCCTCGACGACCCGCGCCCGCCACTTCGTCTGCGCGGTCCTGATCGCACGCTGGCCCGTGGGGCCCGTATTGCCGAAGTAGTAGACGATCGCGTCCGACATGGCGGCGCTGACGACGATCGTCTCGTCATAGACGGCGCCCGCCTCGCGCGCCGGGACGGACTCGAACTCGCGCAACTGGCCGACCAGCGACACCAGCCTGTCCGAACCGCCAACGGCGGCTTCGAACGCGGTGATGCCGAGATAGCCGAACGACCTGCTGGCGACTGGAGGAGAATAGGTCGGCGTATGCCGGACCAGTTCGTTCATCAGGTAGTACCAGTCGCGAAGGATCTCCTGCGGCTCCGGACGACCCTCGGCGCTGACCGCCGGCTGCGTGAATGCGGCAAGCGCCGCAACCGCCAACGCCGCGAGCATGCGGCCAACTGAACGCATGATATCCCCCCTCTGGCGCCAGGCTTATTTTTTTCGACGCCCGGAATAAGATGCACTCAATGCGCCGCATCGGCAAGGTCGGCGACGGGGACCGGGAGCGTCACATCTCGCGGATGGCGTAGCCGGCGCCGCGTATGGTGCGGATGACGTCGGGCATCCGGCCGTTGTTGACCGCCTTGCGCAGGCGTCCGACATGCACGTCGACGGTGCGTTCGTCGATGTAGATTGTCTCGCCCCAGACATTGTCGAGGAGCTGGCTTCGGGAGAACACACGGCCCGGATGCCGCATCATGAACTCGAGCAGCCTGAACTCCGTGGGGCCAAGCTTGATCTCGCTCTTGCGGCGATAGACCCGGTGGGATTCCCGGTCGAGCATGATGTCGCCGACCTTGAGCACCGAGGAGAGCACTTCCGGCCTGGCGCGCCGCAGGAGCGCGCGCACGCGGGCGATGAACTCGGGCGTCGAGAAGGGCTTGACCAGATAGTCGTCGGCGCCGGTGGAAAGCCCGCGGACGCGATCGCTCTCCTCGCCCCGCGCGGTGAGCATGATGACAGGCAGCCGTTCCGTTTCAGGTCGCATCCTGAGGCGGCGGCAAAGTTCGATCCCCGAGACCCCCGGGAGCATCCAGTCGAGGACCAGAAGATCCGGAACGCTCTCCTGGAGACGCACCTCCGCCTCGTCGCCGCGCGTGACGATCTCGACCTGGTAGCCCTCGGCCTCGAGATTGTAGCGCAGAAGCACGCAGAGCGGTTCTTCGTCCTCGACGACCATGATGCGGGGAGCGATCATCCCGCGCGCTATGCCTGCTCGGCCAGCACCGTCATCGACGTCTCGTCGATCTTCGGACGCTGGGCGGGGAGTTGGCTTCCGGTCATCACGTAATAGGCGTTCTCGGCGACGTTGGTCGCGTGGTCGCCGATCCGCTCGAGGTTCTTGGCGCAGAACAACAGGTGCGTGCAGGCGGTGATGTTGCGTGGATCCTCCATCATGTAGGTCAGCAGTTCGCGGAACACGGAGGTGTACTGGATGTCGACTTTCTCGTCGTCGGCGCGAAGCTGCTTCAGGGCCTCCGCCTCGCGCCTCACGTAGAGGTCCACGACCCTCTCGACCTGTCCCAGGACGAGATCGGACATCGCCTGGATCGAGTGGGAGAGCCCGCGGGGCGCCGGCGCCTGGCCGAGCGCGCCTACCCGCTTGGCGATGTTCTTCGCCAGGTCGCCGATCCGCTCCAGGTCGGCGGCCATCCGGATGGCGCCGACGACGGAGCGCAGATCCTGAGCCATCGGCTGGCGCTTGGCGATCAGCGTGATCGCCCTGTCGTCAAGTTCGCGCTGATTGGCGTCCATGACCGCGTCGTCCGAGATGACCCGCTGCGCGAGACCACCGTCCGATGCCAGCAGCGATCGGGTGGAGGCCTGCAGCATCGCCCCCGCCAGATCGCCCATGTCGCGGATCAGCCGGTCGATGTTCTCCAGTTCCTCGTCGAAGGAGGTGACGGTGTGTTCGCCCATGGCGGTCTCCTCGTCGCGGCGCGGCTCAGCCGAAGCGCCCGGTGATGTAGTCCTGGGTGCGCTTCTCGTCGGGGCTCGTGAACATCTTCTCGGTCGGCCCCTCCTCGACGAGGTAGCCGAGATGGAACATCGCCGTCCTCTGCGAGACGCGCGCCGCCTGCTGCATGGAATGCGTGACGATGACGATCGTGTAGTTCTGCTTCAGCTCGTCGATCAGTTCCTCGACCTTGGCTGTCGCGATCGGGTCGAGCGCCGAGCACGGCTCGTCCATGAGGATAACCTCGGGGCTCACTGCGATGGCGCGCGCGATGCACAGCCGCTGCTGCTGCCCGCCCGACAGCCCGGTCCCCGGTTCCGCCAGACGGTCCTTCACCTCGTTCCACAGCGCAGCCTTCTTGAGGCTGAGCTCGACGATTTCGTCCAGCTCGGCTTTCCCTTTCGCCAGACCATGGATCTTCGGTCCGTAGCCGACATTCTCGTAGATCGACTTCGGAAACGGGTTGGGCTTCTGGAACACCATGCCGACGCGGGCCCTGAGTTCCACGACGTCGATCTTCGGATCGTAGATGTCCTCGCCGTCGAGCGTGATCCTGCCGCCGATGCGGGCGATGTCGATCGTGTCGTTCATCCGGTTGAGGCAGCGAAGAAACGTCGACTTCCCGCAGCCGGACGGTCCGATCAGGGCAGTGACCTGCTTTTCGGGAATGGCGAGGTCGACGTCGAACAGCGCCTGTTTCTCGCCGTAGTGGACGATGACCTTGTCACCGCGCATCTTGTAGGTCGGCGTATCCGGCATGGCGGCCAGTTTGTTCTCGACGCCCGCCTCTGTCAAAACGTTCATGGTCGACTCCATTACCAGCGCCGCTCGAACCGTTGCCTGAGGAAGATAGCTATCGCGTTCATCAGGATGAGGAATCCGAGCAGCACGAGGATGGCGGCCGAGGTGCGCGCCACGAAGCCGCGCTCGGGACTGTCGGCCCAGATATAGATCTGCGTCGGCAGCGCCGTCGACGCCTCGAGCACGCCGGCCGGCGGACTGGTGATGAACGCGTTCATGCCGATCAGCAGGAGTGGAGCGGTTTCGCCGAGCGCCTGCGCCAGGCCGATGATCGTGCCCGTCATGATCGTCGGCATCGCCAGCGGCAGGATATGGTGGAAAATCGCCTCATGCTTGGAGGCGCCGATGCCCAGCGCCGCCTCGCGGATCGACGACGGCACCGACTTGAGCGACGCCCGCGTGACGATGATGAGGGTGGGCAGCGTCATCAGGGCCAGCACCAGCCCTCCGACCAGCGGCGCCGAACGCGGCAGGCCGAACCAGCCCAGGAACACGGCCAGGCCGAGCAGGCCGAACACGACCGACGGTACGGCGGCGAGATTGTTGATGTTGATCTCGATGAGGTCGGTGAAGCGGTTCTTCGGCGCGAACTCTTCGAGATAGATCGCCGCGGCGATGCCGACCGGGAAGCTGATGAGGAAGCACACCAGCAGCGCCCAGAACGAACCCGAAATCGCGCCGGCCAGGCCGGCGAGTTCGGGGAAGCGGCTGTCCGCGTTGAAGATCAGCGCCCAGTTCAGCGGCTGGGAGATCAGCCCCTTGGCGACCAGCTGGTCATAGTAGCCGATCTGCCTGTCGTTCACGCGGCGCTGATCCGCCGGCAGGTCCCGATCGACCTGGCCCTTGGCGAGCTGGTCGAGCGGGTCGGACAGTGGAATCCGGTATGCGGCGCTGCCGTCGAGCAGCGACGGATCGGCGATGACGCGGTCGCGGACGAGGAAGTGCGCCGACGAGGTGAAGATGGCGAAATAGTCGCGCTCGGCCGAGCGAGGCAGTTCGCCGACCTGCTTGCGCAGAGCGTCGCGCACGATGTTGCGCCAGTTGGCGTCTATGAGGTTGTCGCGGTCGATACCGGCGGTCGAGAGGTCGATCTCGACTGTCGCCATCGTCTGCACGAAGGCGCGATAGCCGGTAAAGGTCAGCGACGTGAAGAGCGTGCCCAGGAACCCCAGCGCGAAGACGATCGCCGCCAGTCCGTAGAGCCGCAGCCGGCGGTCTGCCGCGTAGCGCGCCTTGCGCCTGGCCGCCATCGCGTCCGACTTCCAGTCGACGGCCGCGCGGTCGGCGGTATCGGTTGCCGTGTCCGCCATCAATACTTCTCCCGGTACTTCCGCACGGTGCGAAGCGCGACCAGGTTGAGCCCGAGGGTGATGATGAACAGCACCAGGCCCAGCGCGAAGGCCGCCAGCGTCTTCGGGTTGTCGAACTCGGTGTCGCCGATGAGCAGCGTCACGATCTGCACGGTGACGGTCGTCACCGAGTCGAACGGATTGAGCGTCATCCTGGCGATCAGGCCGGCCGCCATGACGACGATCATCGTCTCGCCGATGGCGCGGCTGAGCGCCAGCAGCACGCCGCCGACGATCCCCGGCAGGGCCGCCGGGAGGAGCACCTTGCGGATCGTCTCGCCCTTGGTAGCCCCGAGCGCATAGGATCCGTCGCGCATGGCCCGCGGCACGGCCGCGAGCGCGTCGTCCGACAGCGAGGAAATGAAGGGGATGATCATCACGCCCATGACGGCGCCCGCGGCGAGCGCGCTGTTGGGCGCGGCGTCGATGCCGATCGCGATGCCGAGGCTACGAACGGCGGGCGCCACCGTGAGCACCGCGAAGAAGCCGTACACCACCGTCGGGATCCCGGCCAGTATCTCCAGCATCGGCTTGACCACGGCGCGGAACCGTTCGCCCGAATACTCGGTGAGATAGATCGCCGACAGGATGCCGACCGGCACCGCGACCGCCATGGCAAGGGCGGAGATCACGATCGTTCCGAACAGCACCGGCACGACGCCGAAAGCGCCCTGCCCCGCGACCTGATCTTCGCGGATGGCGATCTGTGGTTCCCAGCGAAGGCCGAACAGGAACTCCGTGATCGGGACGCGCGCGAAGAACTGCGCGGCCTCGTAGACCAGCGAGGCGACGATGCCGGCGGTGGTCAGGATCGCGACCAGCGACGAGAACATCATGAACCAGGTGACCGAGCGCTCGACGCTGTGGCGTGCGCGGTAGCGCTGGTCGATGACGCGAAGTCCGAGAAACGCCCCGAGCGCCACGAGCGAGGCGACGGTCGCCGCCATGGCCCAGCGCGCCAGCATGTCCAGCGACCGCAGATGCTCGACCGCGGCGAGGATCTCGGGCGTCGGCTCCTTGAAGATGTTGCCCGCCGCGACCTGGCGGACCTCGCTGATGAGCAGCGCGCGTTCGGCCCCCGTCATGCTTGCCGCGTCCGTGATCCGCGCGAGGACGAGCGCGTCGATGACGCCTCTCTGGAAAAGCAGCCAGACGAGCAGGAAGACCAATGGCGGCACGCCGGCCCAGATCGCCGCGTTGAGGCCGTGATAGATGGGGCGCGAATGAGCCTTTCCGGCCCTCGCACGATTGACCTTGGCCGATCGCCATCCCCAGACCGCCACCATGACGGCGGCAAGGGCGATCAGACCCAGCAGATATCCCGCCATGTGGTCCCCCGGCACGTCAAGGACACGGCCGCCCGCGATCGCGGACGGCCGTTCGGTTCAGGATGCTCAGGAGCCCGAGCCGTACTTCTTGCCTTCGAGCACGGCCTTCTGGACGTCGGCGCGCTTGTCGTCGGCGAGCGGGGTCAGGCCGCGCTCGGCGAGGTAGCCGTCTGGTCCGAGCGCCTCGTCGGAGACATACTCGGCCAGGAAATCCTGCATGCCGGGAATGACGTCGCGATGAGCGTTCTTCACGTAGAAGAAGATCGGCCGCGACACCGGATAGGAACCGTCGGCGATCGTCTCGAAGGTCGGTTCGACACCGTCGACCTTGACCGCCTTCAGCTTGTCGCTGTTCTCGTAGAGGAACGAGTAGCCGAAGATGCCGATCGAGTTCGGATCGGACTCCAGGCGCTGGACGATCAGGTTGTCATTCTCGCCGGCCTCGACGAAGGGGCCGTCCTGACGCATGCGCGAACAGACCTCGTCCCACTTCTTGGCGTCGGCCTTCTTCAGGTCGGCCATGCCGGGGAGATCCGAGCAGCCTTCATGCATGACCAGTTCGACGAAGGCGTCGCGCGTGCCCGACGTCGGCGGCGGGCCGAAGGCGATGATGTTGACGGCCGGCAGCGACGCATCGATGTCCGACCACATCTTGTTGGGGTTCGCGACGAAACCGCCATTGCCGTCCGGCAGGTCGGCGGCCAGCGCCCGGAACACCTGCTCCTTGGTGAGGTTCCAATCCGTCGTGTTTGCGCGCGACAGTGCGATCGACAGACCGTCATAGCCGATCAGCGCCTCGGTGATGTCGGTGACGCCGTTCTCGGCGCACAGCTTGACTTCCGACTCCTTGATGGCGCGCGATGCGCCGGTGATGTCGGCGTGGTCCGGGCCGATGCCGCCGCAGAACACCTTGAAGCCGCCGCCGGTGCCGGTGGACTCGACGACCGGCGCCGGATTGCCGGTCTTGTTGGCGTACTCTTCGGCAACCGCCTGCGAGTAAGGGAAGACGGTCGACGAGCCGACCACCTTGATCTGGTCGCGTGCGACCGCCACTTCGGCCGAGGCCGCGAGCGCCAGGGCGGCGGCGGACGCCGCGAGGAGGAATTTCGTCATGGAGCCTGCTCCTGTCGGGGGGACATCTTCAGGACGCCCGCTTGGCGTCGGGAGAGGCATTAGCGAGGCCGTGTTACAGTTCGATGACAGTTTCGTGTCGCGCCGATAACGGCAGTTCGAAGCGCGCGCCCACATCATGCGGAACCGGCCCGCAAGCGGGCCGGTTCGCGTGTTGGATTCAGGCAGTTGACGGCAATCGGCGTCGCCTGGGCAAACGGCGCGGCGCGACTGATTTTTCGGTGGCTATCCGGCGTCGCGCTGGCGCTCGCCACCGAGATTCGCCCAGCGCTCCACCTTGTCGAGCAGCGTACGTGGGCTGATCGGCTTCGAGAGATAGTCATCCATGCCGGCCTCTATGCACCGCTCGCGGTCGCCCTTGAGCGCATGGGCGGTCACACCGATGATCGGCGTGCGGCCGCCGCTGCCCGACTCCGCCTCGCGGATGGCGCCGGTCGCCTGCAAGCCGTTCATCTCCGGCATCGACACGTCCATGAGGATCATGCGCGGCTTCATCTCCGTCCAAGCCTCGACCGCCAGGCGGCCGTTGCCGACGATCTGGAAGGTCAGCCCGGTTTCGCTGAGTATCTGCGTGAAGACGAGCTGGTTCACCTCGTTGTCCTCGGCCACGAGGATATCGAGCCTGTAGGCGGCCGGATCGGGCTTGGCTATCCTGACGGCCGGCTGTTCGGGCGCCGGCTCCTCGCGGCGCAACGAACGCACCGCGGCCTCGGCGAGCACCGAGGGTCCCCCGACCGACGCGCGGCGTCGCTGGATCGCCGCGACGATCGTTTCGAGAAGCGCCGATGACCGGGCCGGCTTGATCAGCTGCGCATCAATGCCGAGGTCGCGATAGCTGATGTTGGACAGCGCCTGGTCGACGGAAGTCAGAAGAACGATGGGCGTGCCGGAAATAAGCGGATTGGCCTGGATATGGCGCGCGACGTCGACGCCGGTCATTCCGGGCATCTGGTAGTCGAGCACCACGCAGTCGACCGCCAGCCCGAAGGACGCGGCGGTCTCGAGCACCTTCAGCCCCTCCGGACCGCTCTCCGCGGCGCAGCTGTCGAAGGTCCACGAGTTCATCTGCTCGGTGAGTATGGTTCGATTGACGGCGTTGTCGTCGACCACCAGGACGCGCGCGCCGGTGACGTCGAGCGGCGTGACCCGCCGACCGCCCTGAATGCCTGCATTCTTCATCGTCATGGTGAACCAGAAGGTCGATCCCTTCCCCTCCGTGCTTTCGACGCCCATCTCGCCGCCCATCAGGGCGACCAGGCGCGATGCTATGGCAAGTCCAAGTCCCGTTCCCTCGTGCCGGCGGGTCGACGAGCCGTCGACCTGGCTGAACTTCTCGAACACCGACGCGAGTTTCTCTGCCGGGATGCCGATACCCGTATCCGTTACCGAGTAACGGAAATCCGTCGTATCGCCGCGCCGTTCGCCGGTCACGTCGACGAGCACATGGCCGCGGTCGGTGAACTTCACGGCGTTTCCGAGCAGGTTCGTGACGATCTGGCGTATGCGTCCGACGTCGCCGACATAGTGATCCTGCAGCACCGGATCGATGCGGACGATCAGTTCGAGGTCCTTCTCCTTGGCGCGCGTCGACACCAGGGTGGCCACGTCCTCGATCGCCTCGGCGAGATTGAAGGGGGCCGGATCGAGGATGAGCTGGCCCGCGTCGATCTTGGAGAAGTCGAGAATGTCGTTGATGATCGTCAGCAGGGCATTCCCCGACTTGACGATGATGTCGGTGAACGTCTTCTGCTTCGGATTGAGCGGCGACTTGGCGAGCAATTCCGCCATGCCGAGCACGCCGTTCATCGGCGTCCTGATCTCGTGGCTCATGTTGGCGAGGAATTCCGACTTCGCACGGTCGGCGAGCACCGCGCGCTGCTGCGCCTCCTCCAGCTCGCGCTCGCGCTCCTTGAGCTCGGTGATGTCGGTGGTCGAGCCTATGAGATAAAGCGATCCGTCCGACGCGATCATCGCGCTCTTGCGGGCAATCTGGTGATGCACGCTTCCGTCAGGGCGCGTGGCGATTTCCTCGACCTCGTGGGTCGCGCCTGAATTGAGGACGGCGAGGTCGCCGCTGGTGAAGTCCTCGCCTTCCGTCCCGAAGATTTCGATGTCGGTCTTGCCCACGGCGAAGTCGCGTCCGTAGCCGGTCAGGTCCGACCAGCCCTGGTTGACGTAGATGAGCCGCAGATCGGGACGCTTGGCGTAGATGGCGACCGGCACGTTGTCGATCAGGTTTCGGAAGAGCTCGTTGTCCCTCATGCTCTCGCGCAGGTCGCCCTCGCGCTTCTTCATGTCCGTGATGTCGACGCGCACGCCGATGAACGTTCCGTCCGCCGCGCGGGTATCGACGACATGGTACCATCGTCCGTCTGGGTTGCGCCGCTCGAACTCCGAGTGCTGCATCAGGTGGCGGCCCATATAGGCCTCGCACCACGCCTCGTAGTCGGTGTCGTAGAGCGCGTCGATCTCCTCGTCTCCACTCGAACGGAAGAAGCCGATCGAGTGGCCGTACTCGACCGCCTCGCGGAACGACTTGCCCGGCACCCATACGGGAGCCAGGGGGGCAAGCGTGTCGCGCAGTTCCTTGTTGGCGAGCACGAAGCGGTCATCGCGATCGTAGATGATGACGCCCGTCGGCAGGGAATCGAGCACGCTCGCCAGATGCAGCCGCGCCTGTTCGGCTTCCTGCTCGCGTCGCCTCAGTTCGGTGATGTCGAAGATGGTGCAGGCGACGTAGTCGTTGCCGCTGTCGGTCCGCACCTTGTTTTTGCGCACCAGCCTCGACTTCCCGATTCCCGAGAAATCGAAATCCTCCTCGACTTCGTAGACTTCACCCGTGGCGAGTACGTGCCGCTCGCTCTCCTCGAACGAACGCGCATCGCTCTCGGGAACGAAATCGGCGCCGCGCTTGCCGATCATGTCGTCGGGCTGGAGTCCGAACAGAGCCGCGAAGGCCTTGTTGACGCCGACAAAAGTCAGGCTGGAATCCTTGACGAAGATGGGATTTGTGACGCCGTTGAGGACGGCTTCCGACAGCTTCGCCTGTTCGAGCGCGACACCCAGTTCGGTCTCGCGCCGCTTCTGCTCGCTGATGTCATAGTAGCAGACGAGGCGCTTGCCGCCGGAAAGCGAGGTGACCGAGTAGATCATCGTGCAGCCGTCGGCGCGGCGGAACTCTCGAGGCTCCACGTCGCCCCGGCGGATCTCCCCGAGCCGGGAACCCACGTAATCCTCCCAATCCGCGTCTCCGACGTCATAGATGCCGTTGTTGCGGTTGACGTCCATCAGCGCCCGGAACGGGCTGCCCACCTCGACCTGACCTGGTTGCAGGCGCCAGATGTCGAAGAAGGCCCGGTTGATGATCTCGGCGTCGAGGTTCGAATCGAGAACGACCACACCCATGCGCATGGCGTCGAGTGAGCGCTTGAGGTCCGAGAGCGTGGCCTGCGCGTGTTCGTTCGCCGCCGCCAGTTCCTCCTCGCGGTGCTTCATCTCGGTGACGTCGGAACGGATGCCGACACGGTCGCCCGTGTTCGTCACCTCGTCGCGGCGCATCATCCAGCGGCCGTCATGCGTCTGGAACAGGATCTCCTCGCCGATCTCGCGTTCGCGCGACTCCACCTGCTGACGCGCCCACTCTTCCTCGCGATCGTCCGCTTCCGGCACGAGGCCCGACCGCGCGAGATCGAGGATGAGTTCGGGATAGCTGCGGCCCTCGCGCAGGTCCGGCAGGAAGCCGAACTGTCTGCGAAAGGCCTTGTTGCAGGCGATCAGCCGATCGTCGCGGTCCCACAGCACGAATCCGTCCTTGAGTGCGTCGATCGCCGTCTGCAGCCGCACGCGCGCGGCGTCGGCCTCGGCTTTCGCCCGCTCCATCCGGGCCTCGTGGCGCTTCAGGGCGGAAATGTCCGTGGTGAAAGCCATCAGGCCGCCGTCGTCGGTCCTGAGGGTCCGCCTCATCACCCATCGACCGTCGCCCAGGCGGAAGGTCGACTGCGTCTGTTCCTGCGCCGTGCGCTCTTCCATGACCGAGGCGCGCCATTCGTCCACGCTCAGTTCGCCGGGGTCCATGACCCCGCGGGCAAGGCCGGTGTCGACGATTTCCGAGAAGGCCACGCCGGGCCGGATGATGTCCTCTAGCCCGCGGTAGAGCTTGAGCAGCGCCTCGTTGTAGAGCACCAGCCGGTCATCGCGGTCGTAGTAGCAGAAGGCGTCGTCCATGACATTGAGCGCTGCGAGCAGGCGCTGCGCATGGGTCTCACGCTCGTCTCCGCCGGCGAACAGCTTGCGCACGACCTCTTCGCGCGCAAGGGTGAGCTTGTGCTGCGCCAGCTCCTCCGTAGCCGCGGCGATGCCGGTGACGTTTCTTCCGACGCCCCGGTATCCCGTGAACGCGCCTTCCGTGGTGAAGAGCGGAATGCCGCTGATCGAAACCCAGCGTGCCTCGCGCCGGGCCTCGGCGGACTCGTATATGAAGTCGGTGAAGGGCCGGTGCGCCTCGAGGTCGTCCAGGTGCGACGCCGCGCTCTCGTCGGTTCGGGCGACGTTCTTCAGGAACTCGAAGCGCGAGCGGCCGATGACGGTCGCGGGATCGATCCCGGTGTGACGCTGGAACCTGCTCGAGAACCAGACGAAACGATGCTCGCCGTCGGTTTCCCACAACCAGTCCGCGCTTGCGTCGAGCAGCGCGCGCAGATGCGCCGCGTCGAGGTGCCGCTCCCCACAGGTCGCGCCACCGGCGATCACGCCGGCTTCCGCCTGCCCACTGACCCCGCGTTCCCCCCCGGAGACGCTGGCACCGTCCCGCACTTTCACTTGCAGAGCCTCTTGCCCAGTCCTAGGCCGGCTAATGTGCACAACAAGCATTAACGACACGCTAACCATAGGCGGTCCTGCGTCGTCGACGGTGCGGCTGGCCTTGATGGCGGATCAGGGCAGGGTGAGCAGGCCGGAATCGACGCGCTGACGCAGATGCCGGTCGACCGCCTGCCGGTCGGGACAGGCGTGGTATCGGCCCTTGCACGTCTCGCTCAGCGCCAGCAGTGAGCGGAAGACCGGCGACATGGGCAGTCGGGCCCAGTCGAGAAAACGCGGCGCGAGAAAGCCGATGTCGACCGAACCGCTTTGAAGGAGCCCTGATCGGGTCTCATAGCCGTATGCGTGGAACGCATAGTAGGTGCGGTAAGCCTCCGATTCGAGATCGACGAGTGCGTTGCCCCCGGCGAGCGCGTCGGCCCACGGCTTCGTCACGAAGGACTGATGGTCGCCATAGTCGAGGACGACCGTTCCGCGGTCGGTCGGATTCGCGCGGCGCGCGTCGAGAAAGGCGGCGAGGTCGGTGCGCGACACCAGCACCCGCCGCAGATACTCGTCGATCTCCGGGTCGTCCGAGAGCGTCGGCAGACTGCCTTCATACGCGGCTGACAGCCGTTCGCCGTAGGGCGAATGGGGGAACATCGTCTCGATCGCCACGAAAAGCGGGCGTCCGTCCGTCCGGCGGTGCTCGGCGATGAAGCGTTCGGCGGCGTCGAAATAGAAGCTGTCCCGGTGAACGTGCCGCGTCGCGCCGATGGCGACGGAATCGAGCACCGTCTGGAACCCGATCGATTCGAGGAACGGGCCTTCGTTGACGAACCCGTGCTCGGTCGGCGTGATCGCGACCGTACGGTAGCCGCAGGCAGCCAGCAGCGCCGGAAGCGCGCCGCGCACATGCCCCTCGAGCAGGACGGTGAGGTAGGGCGCCTGTGCGCCGAAGTCCGCCGTCGACAGCCCGGTCATCACGGACATGCTCGACAGCCAGGTGCCGCCGCCGAAGGTCTCCACCACGAGCGAATGCGCCTTGCCGTCCTCGGCCGTGAACGCCCCGGCAAACGGCGCCGCCAGTTCCGGCCGCCGGAACACGGCGGGGTCCGTCTGGCTCTCCTCGAGGACGACGAACACGTCCGGCCGCCCGGCTCCCGAGCCGCAGGGATCGTCGGCGGCGAAAGCGGGTTGCGCATCCATGGCGCCGACCCGCTCGGCGATCTCGCTGGACCCGAAGACGAGTTCCATGTCGAGGAGCGAGACGAAGAAGGCGGACGCGTCGAATCCGCCGAGGTAGTGAAAATAGCGCGGCTGGTCCGGCCCGAGCGGGTAGGCGGCGGCAATGCCGGCGGTGAGAAGAGGCGCCGCCGCAAGGCTGGCGATCCTGCGCGGCCCAGACGGCGTTTCGTTCCACCCGATCCATGACACGATCGCCGCCGCGAGGACCGCGCCTGCGATAAGCGGGACCGCGAGGTGCCAGTACTCCTCGACCAGGAATGTCAGCGCGGAACTGTCGGACCCGGTGAAGAACAGGTCGAACACATGGAGGTCGAAACCCTTGAGCCGGTATTTCACGACCGACATCGCGGTGAGCACGAGCGTGAGGGCCATCGCCCCGTAGAGCGAAAAGGCAGGCCGGCGGCTGACGACGAACAGGACCAGCGCGAGCGCAAGCACGCAGGCGCCGACGAAGGGCATGTTCGCGAGTTGCTGCTCGACGACATAGAGCATCGCGAGACAGCCCGCGAAGACGGCGACGAGCGCCGGTGCGCGGTAGACGATGGCAGGAGGTCGCAAGACCATGGGGCGCCGATCTGGTTCACGGTTATCTAATATATCCGCCGTCCGCGCGCGCGTCGGTTCTCGGCTTAACCCTAACGCCGGGAACGATCCCGTCGTTCGGGGGTTGGTCTCCCAGTCACGGGAGACCCGCTATGAACGACCGACCCGCCCCGGAAGGGGGCCCCGGAACCGACGAGCAGAGGCCCCGGTGGGAAGGCCCGCCCGAAAACCGCCCGCGCGGCTACCTGCCGGCCGATGATGACCCCGCGATCGATCGCGACGCCGCGGGAGAGAATCTGGCTGATCCGCAGAAACGGAATCTCTCCGACGCCTTCGACACCCGCCGGGGCACGGAGGATGACCTTGTTCGCCACCTCGTGGAGACGACCGACGTGTCGCCGCTGCAGGCTCGCGAGATTGTCGCGCGGCACGGAGGCGACCGGCGCGAGGCCATCGCGGAAGCGCGGCTCTTCAAGGCCGAGAGCTAGCGTGATCGCTTCCGGCCTCGGCGGCAGCACCTTCCGGAGGAGCGGCTGGAGGGAACCCGCGGGCGTTTCGCACTTCCGCGTATCAATGTTCGTCACTAAATTCCGGCTTTGCCTTGCCGCTGACGCAATCATGCGCTATGTTACGCAGATCGATCTTGTTGACGAACTTTGTTTCCGCGCAGCAGCGCTCCGACGATCTTCCTCCAATTTCGAACACTGACGCGTTCGGCATTCGGCCGGGCGACGTAAATCTGTGCGATTTAAAGGATAATCGTCATGAATACTGGAACGGTAAAGTTCTTCAATTCGACCAAGGGCTTCGGCTTCATCGAACAGGGCAACGGCAAGCCGGACGTTTTCGTCCACATCTCCGCCGTCGAGCGCGCTGGTCTGCGTGGTCTTGTCGAGGGCCAGAAGGTCAGCTTCGACATCGTCAAGGACGATCGCAACGGCAAGAGCTCTGCCGAGAACCTTCAGGCCGCCTGAGGAACACACGCTTCCGGTCTTCGACCACGGATGTAATGGCACTGGCCATCGGAGCGTCGAGGAGAAGGTCGGGCACGCCCGGCCTTTTTTCGTTGATGAGGATCACGCAATGAAAGCAACTCCCAACGCCGGCATGCTGAAGCCTTCCGCGTCCCAACGCGAAGCCAAGAGTGACACGACGACGAAGGTTGCGTGGCAGATCATCGACGGCGAGGCCGCGGCGCGCAGCGCCAAGACCGAGCGTCTGCGCGCCGCCAGGCTCGCCCAGGAGTCGACCGAAACGCCCGAGCCGCCGAAGAAGAAGGCGCCTAAGCGCAAGCGTTAGGGCAATGTTCGCTCTACGCGGCCGGTTCGATCTCGTCGGGATCGATGTCATCGAAATCAACGACGCCGACCTCACGGCCGTCTTCGCCGACCACGCGGACAGCGGCCCCGGATGGCCGGACCCCGCCGCCCTTCATGACGCGCTCGACAAGCAGGTCGCGCGCGCAGTGTCGTGCTTCCTGCCGCGCCACCTCGTCCGAGGGGAACTCCGCATCGGCTATGAACGGGACCTCCTCGTCGCGAAACCAGAAATGATAGCGCCCCATCTCAACCCCGCCTGGAAGACGTGACGGCTTTTTCGCGCCGGGCCATCTTCCCGCCACGCTTGGCGGTCGTATCCCCCCGCGTCGCCGCGGGATCTCGCTGAACCCCTTCGGATTGGCGCAGGGTATCCGGGCTCTCCGACTGCATCAGCCCGCCCTTCCGGTTGTCGGCGGCGTCCAGGCCCGCGCGATCGCGGTCCTCTTCGTCATCATGTGCTTGCAGCTTGCGGGCGCCGGTCTCTCGCTTGTTCATCGTATACTCCCGCGTTGCGATCGAAAGCCATCCATCCAAGGGCCGATCGCGGATCTCATTGATCGAGCCATGAGACCCGCGATGCCGCCTGCGCGGCGGACCGGTCTCAGGCGGCTTCAGCGACAGCCCTCTCATTGACGCCGCTGTCGCCGAGCTGGCTCAACGCCCCGTCCGTGGCGATCTCCTCCTGGAGCGTGGCGTCCAGCAGTTTGGCGGCGTCCGGCATTCCGAGCGTCTCGGCCCAGCGCTTCAGCGTACCGTAGCGCGCGATCTCATAGTGCTCGACAGCCTGCGCTGCGGCCACCAGTCCGGCGTCGAGCGCGGCAGCTCCCTTGAACTCCTCGAGGATCTCCTCGCCTTCCTCCAGGATGCCGTCGATGGCGGGGCACGTCTTGCCCTGCATGCGCTTGCCGATGATCTGGAAGACCTTTTCCAGCCTTTCCACCTGCCCTTCGGTTTCTTCCCTGTGCTTTTCGAACGCCGCTCCGACGCTGTCGGAATCGGCTCCTCGCGCCATTTTCGGAAGCGCCTTCAGGATCTTCCGTTCGGCATAGAGGATGTCCTTGAGACCATCGTAGAACAGGTCCTCGAGTGTCTTGTCTGATTTCCGGGTCGATGACTTGCTCGCCTTCGCCATGGTAACGCTCCCATAATTGTTCACAGTCGCCTGGACGCATGGCAACTCACTGTCCCCCGGAGGGTTCCGTTAACATTTGAAAGCACGCGCTCAGAGCCAGGTGGCGGTGAATCGCAGTGAGCACTCGAACACCGCCGAGCCTGTCTCGTCCCGGACCTTGATCTCGAACAGACGCTGGTCTCCGTCCGGCAGTTCTTGGCGGGCGATCTCGGGAAGCGCTTCGATCGCCCGGGCGCGCACCTGCCACGGTCCTTCACAATCGATGCCGATCTCATCGATGGCGGTCGATCCTCCGTCAAACATGTCGAAAAAGTATCGTGCCATCGGCTGCCTTCGGGACTTGACCCAGACCGAATGCACGGTCGGCGATCGAGTTCCATCGGAACGTCTCGACCCCGCGGTGCTTTCTCAGGGGAACCGAGGGACGCCCATGAACGCAAACATCGAGCTTCTCTACCGCTCGCTTCGGCGGCGAGACCGGCTGTCGGACGACGAACTCGACATCCTTTCGAAGCTGACTCAGAAGGCCGCGAGCTACGGCCGGGGCGCCGAGATCATCGCGGATCGTTCGCGGCCGTCCTCGAGCTGCCTGCTGGTGTCCGGCCTCACCGCCCGAGCGGTCTTCCTGCCCGACGGCCGCCGCCAGTTGACCGCAATCCACGTACCTGGCGACTTCGTCGACCTGCACGCGCTTCTCCTGAAGACGATGGACCATAGCGTCATTGCATTGACGTCTTGCGCCGTTGTCTTCGTCCCTCATCCTGACCTGATCGAGGTCACGGAGAAGGCGCCCCATCTCACCAGGGTCCTGTGGCTGTCCACCACCATCGACGCGGCGATCCAGCGCGAACTGATCGCCTCGATAGGACGCCGTTCGCCCTTGCAGCGTCTCGCGCATCTGATCTGCGAGCTGTTCCTGCGGCTGGACACGGTCGGCCTCGCCACTGGCGGCTCGTTCGCCTTCGGCATCACGCAGACCGATCTGGCCGACATTCTCGGCCTGTCGCTGGTCCACACCAACCGGACGGTTCAGGAATTGCGCGCCACGGGTCTGGTCACATGGAACCAGGCCGAGGTGGCCATCGCCGATTTCGACAGACTGGCGAAGCTCGGCCGTTTCGACGACACCTATCTGAACCTCAACGCGGAGCCGCGCTAGCGCGAGAGATGTTCGACAGGCTTCGCAGGATCGCAGGGAGGTGGCACGCCCAAGGGGAATCGAACCCCTGTTTGCGCCGTGAGAGGGCGCCGTCCTAACCGCTAGACGATGGGCGCGAGCCGAGGGGCGATATAGATTGCCCGCGCCGCAAAAGCAACCCGTCGCATGCCGCGCCAAACGGCGTTTCGACGCACGGCGCGCGAGCTCAGCGCGCCGGCTGGATCAGATCGAACCGGTTGCCGTAGAGGTCTTCGAAGACCGCGACGGTGCCGTAGCCCTCGCGGCGCGGCGCCTCCCGGAAGACGACGCCGCGCCCCAGCATGGCCGCGTGATCGCGCGCGAAATCATCGGTATCGAGGAAGAGGAAGACGCGTCCGCCGGTCTGGTCGCCGACTCTGGCGAGTTGCGCTTCGCCCTCCGCATTCGCCAGCAACAGCCGTGCGCCACGTCCGCCCGGCGGCGCGACCACCAGCCAGCGCCTGCCGCCGCCGAGGTCCACGTCGTCACAGACCACGAAACCCAGCTTCGAGACGTACCAGTCGCGCGCCTCGTCATAGTCACGCACGACGATGGCGACGGTCGCCAGCGAGCGTCGTGGCTCGGTCATCGCGCGGTGACGTCGTAGCGCCCGACCAGCCTTCCGCCGACGAGGTCGTAGACAAGGATTGCGCGCGCGCCGTCAGGGAGTTCAACGTCGATGGCTATGCGGCTCCCTGACAGCGACTGGGAGACGACCCTCGCACCCGGCGGCAGCGCGATCGTGCCCGCGACCGGTTCCCCCGACGCGTCGGCGGCCGGCGGCGTGTCGGCCTCGCCGCCGCTGATGCCGCGATAGACAAGCGCGAGCAGCACGGCCATAACCGCCGCGAACAGGATGGCGAGGTTGATCGCCATGAAGCGCACCAGCTTGCGGCGCAGCCGCTCCGCCGCGGGATCCAGCGGAGGGTCTTCGTTGTGATCGAGCGCGCCGCCTGCCATGCCGTTCCACGCTGGGCCGAGAATGCGCGATCCTGATAGCGAAGCGTCCGACGGATTGATAGTGCTGGTGGTCGACGGCGCCGACGCGGGTGCGAGGATCGACCAGTGGCTCGCGCGCAAACTCGGGCCGGAACTGTCGCGCAGCCGGGTTCAGGCCCTCATCCGCGACGGCAGGGTGGCGGTCGACGGCGGGGTCATGCGCGAACCGAGCCGAAAGGTCGCGTCCGGCGATGGCGTGACGGTCGGCTTGCCCGAGCCCGAGGCGCCGGAACCGGGCGGCGAGCCGATCCCGCTCAACATCCTCTTCGAGGATGAGGACGTCGTCGTCATCGACAAGCCGGCCGGGCTGGTCGTGCATCCCGGCCCGGGCAACTGGACCGGTACGCTCGTCAACGCGCTGATCCACCATTGCGGCGACAGTCTCTCCGGCATCGGCGGCGTCCGGCGGCCGGGGATCGTGCACAGGCTCGACAGGGACACCAGCGGGGTCATGGTGGTGGCCAAGACCGACACCGCGCACAAGTCCCTGTCCGAGGCGTTCGCCGACCACGGCCGCGACGGAGACCTCGAACGGGCCTATGCCGCGCTGGTCTGGGGCGCACCGGAGCGCGTGGCCGGCACGGTCGACGCGGCGCTCGGCCGCCATGCGGACAGGGTGCGCCGCGCCGTGGTTCCCGCCAGCCGCGCCGACGCCCGCCATGCGGTGACCCACTGGCGCGTCGAAGAGCGTTTCGGCACTGACGTCGCGGCCCTGGTCGAATGCCGGCTGGAAACCGGCCGCACCCACCAGATCCGCGTGCACATGGCCCATCTCGGCCACCCGGTGGTCGGCGACCCGGACTATGCGACAGGCTTCCGCACCAAGGCGAACCGCCTGCCGGAACCGCTGCGGTCACGGGTCTCCGCCTTTCCGCGGCAGGCGCTGCACGCGCGGCTGCTCGCTTTCCGCCATCCGCGCACAGGCAGGCCGATGCGCTTCGAGACGCCGCTGCCGGCGGATATGCAAGCGCTGGTGGACGGGTTCCGGGCGATCGGCTGAGATTGCATCGCCCGTTCACAACGGCGTGACGATCTGTTTAGGCTTGAACAAAACAGTGTCCTTTCCCGTTTCGTTCCTGTATACGAATGGTGCGTGGCGAGTCCCGGATGGGACGCCTCGTCATATGCCTGCCGCGTTTCGGGGGCATTTTCACAGAAGAGGGGGTGCTTTATGGCCCAGACACTACCCAGCATCGTTTCCGGCGAAGGCGGCTTGTCCCGCTACCTGGAAGAAATCCGCAGATTTCCGATGCTCCAGCCGCAGGAAGAGTACATGCTCGCCAAGCGGTACCTGGAGCACGCCGACACCGGCGCCGCCCACAAGCTCGTTACCAGCCATCTGCGTCTCGTCGCCAAGATTGCGATGGGCTACCGCGGCTACGGCCTGCCAATCGGCGAAGTCATTTCCGAAGGCAATGTCGGCCTCATGCAGGCCGTCAAGAAGTTCGAGCCCGAGCGCGGCTTCCGCCTGGCGACCTACGCCATGTGGTGGATCAAGGCCTCGATCCAGGAGTACATCCTGCGCTCGTGGAGCCTGGTGAAGATGGGCACCACCGCGAACCAGAAGCGGCTGTTCTTCAACCTCAGGAAGGTGAAGGGCAAGATCCAGGCGCTGGACGACGGCGATCTGAAGCCAGACCAGATCAGGGAGATTGCCACCCGCCTCAACGTCAGCGAGGAGGAGGTGGTTTCCATGAACCGCCGTCTTTCGGGCGACGCTTCGCTCAACGCGCCGATCCGCGCGGCGGACGGCGATGGCGGCGGCGAGTGGCAGGACTGGCTGGTCGACGACCACGACAGCCAGGAGGACATGCTGATCGAGCAGGACGAGCTGGACAGCCGGCGCAGGATGCTGGCCGATTCGCTGGCCGTGCTCAACGATCGGGAGCGGCGTATCTTCGAGGCGCGGCGCCTTGCGGAGGAGCCGCTGACCCTGGAGGAACTCTCCTCCGAGTTCGACATCAGCCGCGAGCGCGTCCGCCAGATCGAGGTGCGCGCCTTCGAAAAGGTTCAGGACGCCGTCAAGGCGGCGGCCAAGCGCCAGCTCCAGGGGCTGCGCACCATCGAGGGCCAGCCGGCCGCCTGATCTCGTTCGCCGGACCGATCGAGGCCCGCTGCCGCAACAAAAGAGAACGCCGCCCGGCCGGGCGGCGTTTCTCGTTATGGAATCATGGGACGATCGTGCCGGGTTAGCCTGCGGTTGCGCTCTGCCATGCCTTCAGCACGTCGTCGAACACCTGGCTCCCGGGCACGCCCTTCTCCATGGTCACCAGCGCGCGGCGGCCCGACTTGTAGATGATCGGGATGTCGATCCACCCCTGCTGGCGCAGCATGCCCAGATTGGCATCGATCTCGGCAGGCGTGTCGCTGAGCGCGACGAGGAAGAAGCCCTCGGCGATCTTCGCCGGCGTGCCGATGATCGAGCTTCCCGGCGCTTCTTCGGTATCCTTGAGCGCGAAGCGCAGGATGTTCTCGATGCCGCCGCCGTCGAAATTGTCGGGCGTGAGGAAGATCAGTTCGATCATGTGGCTGAACGGCAGCGTGCGGTCGCCGTTGCGCTTGATGGTCATCGTGACCTGAAGGTCCTTCGCCGGGATGGTCGCTTCCGCCCGGATCGCCGGCTCGGGCGGCAGGTCGCCGCCGGGCGATTCCTGCACGACCGACCAGACGATCGATCCGGTCTCGGCGGAGCCCTGCGCGACGGACGTGCGCTCTTCGTAGAATATCGCCCGTTGAGCCACGGCGACGGCGCCGGGCACGGTGTCGGCCGGTGCCGTCTCCGGCGCGGTCGCGGCGGCGTCCGCCGGGGGCTGCTGACCATCCTCCGGGGCCGATGCGGCGGTGTCTCCATCCTCCGCCAAAGCCGCGGGCGGCGCCGTTTCCGGCGCCACCGGAGGCTGTGTCACGGATGCGACCGAGGTTCCCTCGCCGAGCATCGCCTCGCCGCCGGCAGGCCCTTCGTCGGTTTCCGTGCCGTCGGCCTCGAGCCGCTGCGTGAACTTGGTCTGGACGGGCTGGTCCGCCGCGCGCTCGACACTTTCCGGCGGCGTGTCGGGCGTCTCGGCGGCGGTTTCGACGGGTACGGTCTCGGCCGGCTGTTCGGCGACCGTCACGTCGCCCATGCCGAGCATGGCCGCGAAGTCGTCCTTGTTGAGCCAGACCGCGTAGCCGCCGCCCACCATCAAGACCGCTGCGATACCCGCGGCGATCAAAAGGGCGGCCCCGCGACGGGGCCGAACGTCCGGTTCGTCCGCCATGTCGGGAGAATCGGGCTCCGCAACCGTCTCGCCGGCAAGCGCGGGCGAGAAACCCGAAGTGGTCGCCGCCAACTCCTCGGCTTCGGCGGGCATCTCGGCGCGCGGCATTTCCGCCCGAGACCCGGCAAGCGGGCGTGCGGGGGGCGTTTCCCAGGATTTGCGCACAGGCGCGGTGTAGGCGGGACGCGCGACGCTGCTCTCGCCGAGCGAAGGGAAGATGTTCTGCAGGCGGTCCAGGGGGTCGGCGGGTTCGCCGACGTCCGGAGCGAATTCGGCTTCGATCTGCGCGATCGCGTCCTCGAGCGACCGTCGCTGCCGGTCGGCCACCGAGGCGAGCGGCGGCGGCGAGATCGCGGCCAGCTTCGCGTCGACCGTGGCGCGGGCCTTGTCGTAGACCCGCTGGCGCATGTCGGGCGTGGTCTCGCCGAGACCGTCGATCGTCTTCTTCAGTACAGCTACGAAATCCGCCATCGTGCGTCGGCCTGCACTTTCCTTCTCGCCCGGCCCGCTGCGTACAATCCGGCGTGACGCGCGGCGGGGACGTTAGTCTTGAAACGGGTCGGTCACAAGTATCGTGTCCTCCCGCTCCGGGCTGGTGGAGAGCATGGAAACCGGCGCGCCGATCAGCTCTTCCAGGTACCGGACATACTTCACGGCCTGCGCCGGCAGATCGCTCCAACTGCGCGCACCGCGCGTCGTGCCTTTCCAGCCTTCCAGCGTCTCGTAGACCGGTTCCACCCGCGCCTGCGCACCCTGGCTGGCGGGAAGATAGTCGATCAGCTCGCCGTCGAGCCGGTAGGCCGTACACACCTGGATGGCGTCGAGACCGTCGAGCACGTCGAGCTTCGTCAGCGCGACGCCGTTGATCCCGTTCACCGCCACGGCCTGGCGAACCAGCACCGCGTCGAACCACCCGCACCTCCGCTTACGCCCTGTAACTGTGCCGAATTCATGGCCGCGCGTGCCGAGGAACTCCCCGACTTCGTTGTCCTGCTCCGTCGGGAAGGGTCCCTCGCCGACCCGCGTGGTGTAGGCCTTGGTGATGCCGAGCACATAGCCGATCGATCCCGGTCCGAGCCCCGATCCGGGTGCGGCCTGTCCCGCCACAGTGTTGGACGATGTCACGAAGGGATAGGTGCCGTGGTCGATGTCGAGCAGCGTGCCCTGCGCGCCCTCGAACAGGATGCGGTCGCCGGCGCGGCGACGCTCGTCGAGGATCTTCCAGACGCGGTCCATGTAGGGCAGCACCTTTTCGGCGACCGAGGTCAGCTCCATCATGATGGCCTCGTGGCTCACTTCCGGGTGGCCCAGGCCGCGTCGCAGCGCATTATGATGGGTCAGCAGCCTGTCCACCTTGGATGGCAGGGTCTCCAGGTCGGCGAGGTCCATCAGCCGGATGGCGCGGCGGCCCACCTTGTCCTCGTAGGATGGGCCGATGCCGCGCCGCGTCGTGCCGATCTTCGCGCCCGAGTTCGAGGCTGCGTCCTCACGGAAACCATCGAGTTCACGATGCACGGACAGGATCAGGGCGGTGTTCTCGGCGATCTTCAGCGTCTCCGACGTGATGGAAACCCCGAGTTCGGCCAGCCGGCCGGCTTCCGCCACGAAGGCGTGCGGATCAAAGACGACGCCATTGCCGATGACCGACAGCTTGCCAGACCGCACCACGCCCGAGGGCAGAAGCGACAGCTTGTAGACCTTGCCGTCGACCACGAGCGTGTGGCCGGCATTGTGGCCACCCTGGAAACGAACGACGACGTCGGCGCGCTCCGAGAGCCAGTCGACGATCTTGCCCTTGCCCTCGTCGCCCCATTGCGAGCCGACGACCACCACGTTCGCCATCGAAGATTCCTTGTCCTGCCCGGCCCGGACGGGCGCGACAGGCCTCTATAGCGCCCGGTTTCCGCCCGCGCGACCCTCGTTTGCCGGCGATGGTCCGTGCAGGCACAACATTTTCCGGCGTTGGCGAGGTTTACGATGGCGACGTGAGGCTCTAGGTCGTGTTTCCCGCCGAGACGCCATGCAGCATCGCACCGCCTACCTCCTGCTCATGCTCACCACGCTTGCGTGGGGAGGCAACGCCATCGCCGGCAAGCTGGCGGTGGGCCATATCTCGCCGATGCTGTTGACTGGGGCGCGCTGGATCGTGGCGCTGGCCATCCTCGTCGCCATCGGCTGGCCGCGCGTGGTGGCGGACTGGCCGAAGATCAAGCCCAAGCTGCCCCTTCTCGTCGCACTGGGCGCCCTCGGCTTCACGGCCTTCAACGTGTGCCTCTACGGAGCGCTGGTCTATACGTCCGCGATCAACGCCAGCATCGAGCAGGCGGCCATCCCGATGGTGATCTTCCTGCTCAACTTCCTGTTCTTCCGGATACGGGTGACATGGATGCAGATCGCGGGGTTCATCGTCTCGGTGGCCGGCGTCCTTCTCGTGGCCACCCACGGTGAGCCGGCCAGACTTCTTCAGCTGGACGTAAACGTCGGCGACGCGCTGGTCCTGGTCGCTTTGCTGTTCTACGCGATCTACTCCGTCTGCCTGCGTTTCAAGCCGGACATCCACTGGCAAAGCATGATGATCGTCATGGGTGCAGCCGCCTTCGTCACCTCGCTGCCTTTCGTGGCCGCGGAAGCCGCGCTCGGCGCCACGGTTCTTCCGGACGCCACGGGCTGGACCATCATCCTCTTCGTCGCGGTGTTCCCGTCGATCGTTTCGCAGGTGCTGTTCATGAAGGGCGTCGAGTTGATCGGCGCGAACCGCGCCGGGCTCTTCATCAACCTCGTGCCGGTCTTCGGGACACTGCTGTCCATCGCCCTGCTCGGCGAGGCCTTCTTCGCCTACCACGCCATGGCGCTGGCCCTGGCGCTCGGCGGCATCGCGCTGGCCGAGGCGAGCGGCCGGAAGCAGGTTTGAAACGACGTGCTCTATCTGCTATCATGATAGCAAGGAACGCAGACCATGGCCCAGCTTCTGATCCGAAATATCGACGAAGACGTGAAGGAGAACCTGCGAAAGCGGGCGCGCCGACATGGTACAAGCATGGAATCTTATGCGCGTGACATCTTGCGGGCCGAACTACTGAGGCCAGAAAATGAGGTTTACGGCCTCGGCACCCGCATCGCCGAATTGTTCAAGAACATTCCGGACAATGACGATCCTTTGCCCGAGCTTCCAGACGATCCACTTAGGCCGGCCAAGTTCGACGAATGATAATTCTCGACACCAATGTACTCTCGGCATTGATGGCGCCAGCGCTCAATCCGGTGACCGTACATTGGCTGAATTCCCAGTCGGCAAATCGCATCTGGACCACTGCCGTCAACGTATTCGAGTCTCGCTCCGGTATACGCCTTCTGCCCGCGGGTCGGCGTCGTCAGGCGCTGGAGTTGGCACTCGACGAGTTACTGGAAACCATCTTCAATGATCGGATCCTGCCCTTCGATCACGAAGCTGCCGAAGCTGCGGCGCAGTTGGCGGGTCAGCGCGCCGCAAAGGGCAAGAATGTCGGTCAGCGAGATACGCAGATAGCCGGAATAGCTGTTTCGCGCGCTGCGACTATCGCCACACGGAACGCCAAGGACTTCGACGACCTCGACATCGAGGTCGTCGACCCCTGGAAGGCTTAGGCTCGGAGCTGGACACAGCCTCTACACCCCTGCCACGTCGAACTTCAGCTTCTTGGCCGAATCGATCGCCCTGTGGGCGCGCACCTTCTCCAGCACGGCGTCCGGGAACGGCGCGTCGAGATAGAGCAGTGCGATGGCGTCGCCGCCCGGCCGGTTCCGCCCCAGCTGGAAGTTGGCGATGTTGACGCCGTTCTCGCCGCAGACGGTGCCCAGCAGGCCGATGATTCCGGGCGCGTCGGCATTGGTCGTGTAGAGCATGTGCTGGCCGACCTCGGCGTCGAGGTTGATGCCCTTGATCTGGATGAAGCGCGGCTTGCCGTCCGAGAAGCAGGTGCCGGCGATCGAACGCGTCCTGTGCTCGGTCTTGACGGTCAGCTTGATGTAGCCGTCGAACACGCCCGACTTGTCGCGCTTGACCTCCGACAGGATGATGCCGCGCTCCTTGGTCATGATCGGGGCCGAGACCATGTTCACGTCGGCGACCTGCGGCCGGATCAGGCCGGCAAGCGTGGCCGAGATCAGCGCGCGCGTGTTCATCGCGGCGGTCGAGCCGTCGAACAGTATCTCGACTTCCTTGATGGGATCCTCGGTGACCTGGCCGACGAAGGCGCCGAGCACCTCGGCGAGCTTGACGAACGGCTTCAGCCTCGGGGCCTCCTCCGCGGTGATCGACGGCATGTTGATCGCGTTCGAGACCGCGCCCTTGATCAGATAGTCCGACATCTGCTCGGCGATCTGCAGGGCGACGTTCTCCTGCGCCTCCGTGGTCGATGCGCCGAGATGCGGCGTGCAGACGACGTTCTCCATGCCGAAGAAGGGGCTCTCCGTCGCCGGCTCCACCTCGAACACGTCGATGCCGGCGCCCGCCACCTTGCCGCTCGTCAGCCCGGCGATCAGATCGGCCTCGACGATCAGCCCGCCCCGCGCGCAGTTGATGACGCGCACGCCGTCCTTCATCCTCGCGATCGCCGAAGCGTCGATGATGTTTCTGGTCTTGTCGGTGAGCGGCGTGTGCAGCGTGATGAAGTCGGCGCGGGTGAAGAGTTCGTCCAGATCCACCTTCTCGACGCCCAGCTCGGAAGCGCGGTCCTCCGAGAGGAACGGATCGTATGCGATCACATGCATCCTCAGCCCCACGCCCCGCGTGGCGACGATCGATCCGATGTTGCCGCAACCGACGACGCCGAGGGTCTTGCCGGTCACCTCGACGCCCATGAAGCGGTTCTTCTCCCATTTGCCAGCATGGGTGGAGGCGTTCGCCTCCGGCATCTGGCGCGCCAGCGCGAAGATCATGGCGATCGCGTGCTCGGCGGTCGTGATCGAGTTGCCGAACGGCGTGTTCATGACGATGACGCCGCGTCGCGAGGCGGCGGGGATATCGACGTTGTCGACGCCGATTCCTGCACGGCCGATCACCTTCAACCGCGGCGCGGCGTTGATCAACTTCTCGGTGACCTTGGTGGCGGAGCGGATGGCGAGGCCGTCATACCGGCCGATCGCCTCGAGCAGCTTGTCCTTGTCCTTGCCGAGATCGGGCAGGTAGTCGACCTCGACGCCGCGATCCTTGAATATCTGGACGGCGGTGGGGGAAAGCTTGTCGGAAACGAGTACGCGGGGAGCCATGGCGGCCTCCTTAAGTCTGCAAGATGACGGGGGCGGCCGGTCCTGCCGGCCGCGAATGATCAGGCAGCCGCCTTCAGCGTCGCCTTCTGCGCGGCGAAGGCCCAGTCGAGCCAGGGCATGAGCGCCTCGACGTCGGACGTCTCGACGGTCGCGCCGCACCAGATCCTGAGCCCCGGCGGCGCGTCTCGATAGTGGCCGATGTCGTAGGCGACGCCCTCCTTCTCCAGCGCGGCGACCAGCCCCTTGGCGAACGCCGCCTGCCCGTCGGCGTCGAGCGCGGTCACGGCAGGATCGATGATCGAAAGGCAGACCGAGGTGTTGGAGCGTGTCGCAGGCTCGACGGCGAGGTGGCCGAGCCAGGACGACTCATCCACGAAGCGATCGATGACCTCGGCATTGGCGTCCGCGCGCGAAACGAGCGCATCCAGTCCGCCGATACCCTGCGCCCATTCGAGCGCGTCGATGTAGTCCTCGACGCACAGCATCGACGGCGTGTTGATCGTCTCGCCCTTGAAGATGCCCTCGATCAGCTTGCCGCCCGAGGTCAGGCGGAAGATCTTGGGCAGTGGCCAGGCGGGCCTGTACGTCTCCAGGCGCTCGACCGCGCGCGGCGACAGGATCAGCACGCCGTGCCCGCCTTCGCCGCCGAGCGCCTTCTGCCAGGAGAAGGTGACGACATCGAGCTTGTCGAAATCCAGCCGCTGCGCGAAGGCGGCGGAGGTGGCGTCGCAGATCGCCAGTCCCTCGCGGTCGGCGGGAATGAACGACGCGTCACGCAGCCGCACGCCGGAGGTCGTGCCGTTCCAGGTGAACACCACGTCGCGATCGAAATCGACGGTGGAGAGGTCAGGCAGCATGCCGTAGGCCGCTTCGGTGACGCGGGTATCGGCGATCTTCAGCTGCTTGACCACGTCGGTGACCCAGCCCGCGCCGAAGGATTCCCAGACGAGCATGTCGACGCCGCGGGCGCCGAGCAGGGACCACAGCGCCATCTCGACCGCGCCCGTGTCGGAGGCGGGCACGATGCCGATTCGGTAGCCGGCCGGCACCTGCAGCACGTCGCGGGTGAGTTGGATCGCCCGTTCGAGGCGCGCCTTGCCGATCCTGGCGCGGTGCGAGCGCCCGAGCGAGGCCGTCGGCAGCGCCGCGGCCGACCAGCCGGGGCGTTTGGCGCAGGGACCCGAGGAGAAATTGGGGGATGCCGGACGCACGTCCGGCCTGGGGAGAGTCGTCATCGTGGTCTATCCTTCCAGATAGCAGCCCCTCGTTGGGGAGGGGTGGCCCACGGACGGCGATAGGGGCGCGATCTCACGGCGTCAAGAGGGAACTTTCCGTCGCTTCCGGAATATCGGCCGTTGCGCGTTCATCCGACACGGCCGAAAGGTGGGCCGGAGCCCGACTTTCGGTCGTCGGCAAGAATTTGCCGGCTACCAGAGCTCGTAGCGCAGGCCGAGTCGGATCTCGTGGGTCGAGAGGCCGGGGTCGCGACCCTGGACGCCGGTCGCGCCGAGGGCGGCCGACGCTGCATCCCAGTTGAACATGCTGCCGCCAGAGATCTTGCGATAGCGGTAGCCGAGATCGACCTTGAGGTTCTTCGAAATGTCGTAGGACACTCCGGCCATCGCCGCGTAGGTGAAGCGCCAGTCCTTCACACCCGGATTGACCGACGTGCCTGCCAGACCGATGGGGCAGGCGGCGCCGACGCAATAGTTGTTTCCGTTCAGGCCTTCCCACGTCAGCATGGTGTAGCCCACGCCGGCGCCTGCATAGGGCGTGAAGCCCACATAGGTGCCGAGGTCGACATAGGCGTTGAGCATGAAGCTCAGAGCCTTCACCCGCGCCTCGTCCTCCGACCGGCAGGTCGTCCCCGCGAAGGCCGGCGTGCCGAGACAGGGCGTCGCGGACGTGGTTGTGCCGTCGAAGCGGGCGCGGAAATACTCGACCGTGGCGTCCGCGCGGAACCATTCGTTCAGCCTGTAGCCGAAGCCCGCGCCCACCGTCACGTCGCTGCGCATGCGGGCCGTGTCGAACTGCGCCTGTCCGTAGGTCCCGGTGAGCGCGTCGAAGGTGCGGTAGTCGAAGGTGCCGGAGGTGCGGGTCGCGAAATTGTAGCCGATGTCGCCGCGCAGGTACCAACCCGAGCCGACCTCGACCGGCACATATTCGACCGGATCGTCCACCGTCACCACCGGTGGTTCATAGTCGGCGGCAAACGCGGACGTGGCGAGCATCGTCGTGGATGCGATCGCTGCCGCGAACAGGAACGTGAGGCGCATGCTGGAACTCCCGGAATCGGACGCCATGGCGCCCGTGTCGGGAGGCAGTGTTAACCATGATGGTTAAGCCGCGGTTAAGCATAACCAATGGTTGACGCGTTTTCAGAAGCCGAAAACGAAACCGCCCGGCGATGCCGGGCGGTTCCTCTGATCGGAAAGACGTCGGTCTACTTGGTGTAGATCGGCTCGGGCTCATAGGGCAGCGGCTCGGGCTCGTGGCAGCCGCTGGCGCCGCCGAACTGATAGCGCAGACCGGCGCGGCCCTCGTGAATGTTGAAGCCTTCGTCGAAACCCGGGCCTGCGCCGCCGGGTCCGGCCGGGGCGAGTTCGAACATGCGCCCACCATTGATGCGGGCGTAACGGTAGCCGACGTCGAGCTTGAGCTTGTCGGTCAGGCAGTAGGAGGTACCGGCCATGAGCGCCCAGGCGAAGCGCATGCCCTTGGCGCCTTCGTGGGTGGTGGTGATGCCGCCCACCGTGTTCTCGAGGTTCTTCCACTTGACGTGGGCGCCGCCGATGCCCGCGCCGAGATAGGGGGTGAAGCCGTGCCAGGTGCCGATGTCGACATAGGCGTTGGCCATCATCAGCAGGGCGCTGTAGGAGGAGCGGTCGACCGAACGGCAGACGATCGCGCCGCACCAGCCGGTGGTCTGGCCGGTGAACTCGGAGCCGAACATGTAGTCTACCGTCAGGTCGGCGCGCAGATACTTGTTGACTTGATAGCCGACACCGCCGCCGACCGAGAAGGCGCCCTTGAGATCGCCGAAGTCGAACGTACCGGTGCCAGGCAGCGGCGCGCAGCAGCCGGTCACCCCGTAGGTGATGTACTCGGCGCCCTTGAAGGTCGACATGTGATAGTCGAGGTCGCCGCGGATGTACCAGCCGCCATACTCGACCACCTCAGGCTCGTAGGTCACGGGCGGTGGAGTCTCCACCACCGGAGGATCGTAGAGATCCGCGGCCGTTGCCGTGCCGCAGATCCCCGCAAGCAGGCCGGCGAGCAGGATAGGCCGGATCGATCTGAACATGGAAATCACCCTCGCAAATCGGACGGACCCGTCCCCCGGTTCCGTGTCTGGACCTGAATTCGCATGGATAATGAAGCGCAAAGGTTAAGGTGCGCTTAACCCTGTCGGTTAACCACGTTCCATTCGCGTCAGGGCGCCGGAAACGAAACGGCCCGCTGTCAGCGGGCCGTGGGCGACGGGAATCTCGATGATCGTCAGGCGGCGGACTTGGCCTGCGCGATCGCGTGCACGAGTTCGTCGACGACCGTCTCGACCAGTCTCGGGTCGTCGGCCTCGGCCATGACGCGGATGAGCGGTTCGGTTCCAGACGGGCGAATCACCAGACGCCCGGACTTGCCGAGGCGTGATTCGGCGTCGGCGATCGCCTGCTTGACCATCGTGCTTTCCAGCGGCCTGCCGCCGGAGAACCGCACGTTCTTGAGGATCTGGGGAACCGGCTCGAACTTGCGGCAGATCTCGCTGGCCGTCTTGCCCGAGCGCTTGATGCAGGCGAGGACCTGAAGCGCCGAGACAAGCCCGTCGCCGGTGGTCGAGAAATCCGAGAGCACGATGTGACCCGATTGTTCGCCGCCCACGTTGAAGCCGTGCGCGCGCATGTGCTCGACCACGTAGCGGTCGCCGACCTTGGTACGATGAAGCTGCAGGCCCATGTCGCCCAGGAAGCGTTCGAGGCCGAGATTCGACATCACCGTCGCCACCACCCCGCCGCCCGCCAGGCGCCCGGCCTGATGCCACGCTTCGGCGACGACAGCCATCACCTGGTCGCCATCAATGAGCCTGCCATTCTCGTCGACGATCACCATGCGGTCGGCGTCGCCGTCGAGCGCAATGCCGATGTCGGCGCGCACCTCGTGCACCTTCTTCGACAGGCTGACCGGGTCCGTCGAACCGCATTCCTTGTTGATGTTGAAGCCATTCGGCTCGTCGTTGATGGCGATGACCTCCGCGCCGAGTTCCCACAGCGCGTTGGGCGCGACCTTGTAGGCGGCGCCATTGGCGCAATCGACGACGACGCGCAGGCCGGCGAGAGACATGGAGCGCGGCATCGTGCGCTTGACGAATTCGATGTAGCGGTCCTGCACGCCGTCGATGCGCTTGGCGCGGCCGAGTGAATCCGCGTCGGCGAGGGTGATCTCGATCTGCTCGTCGAGCATCGCCTCGATGCGCCCTTCGAGTTCATCCGAGAGCTTGTAGCCGTCGGGCCCGAACAGCTTGATGCCATTGTCGTGGTATGGGTTGTGCGAGGCCGAGATCATCACCCCGATGTCGGCGCGCAGCGACCGGACCAGCATGGCCACCGCGGGGGTCGGGATGGGTCCCAGCAGGAAAACGTCCATGCCGGCGGCGCAGAACCCGGCGACCATGGCGTTCTCGATCATGTAGCCCGATAGCCGCGTGTCCTTGCCGACCACGACCCTGTGCCTGTGCCCGCCGTTCTTGAACGACATGCCGGCCGCCATGCCGACCTTCATGGCGACCTCGGCGGTCATCGGGAACTTGTTGGCCTTGCCCCGGATGCCGTCCGTTCCGAAGTAATTCTTGCCCATGCGAACGCGTCGTCCCCGCTGTCCCTCTTCGCCCCCTCAGGCCGCTCATCTGCCACATGCGGCTGCAGACGGCGGATCACATTATATGAGGAGCTGTTACGAAAATCTTGGACGGAGACGCCATATGGCGTGCGTGGTTAACGCATGTCGGCGATCCATTCGCGCAGCAGGGCGACCGCGTCGGGATCGGCGAGGTGCCGGCCGAGTTCGGGCATCATGACACCGGGTTCCACGCTGTCCACGCGGTAGACCATGATCGAGGCGTCCGGGTCGCCCGGCACGATGTCGAACTCGCGGCCGCCCGACCCCTTGCCGGCCGCCACCGGCCGCTTGCCGATGCCGAGAGCCACGCGGTCCACTTCGCCGAAGGTCAGGAAGAGGCCCGAATTGCTGGCCGGCCCCTCACGGCGATGGCAGTGCGCGCAGTTGACGTCCAGCCACGCCCGAGCGCGCGCGTCGAGCGGTGCGGAGGCGTCGCGCCAGTCTGGCGCGGCAGGCGCTGAAGCGAGGTCGGGCGCACCCGACAGGAGGCCGGTCCGGACCCATTGGGCGAGCTGGTTTTCCTCGCCGGTCGCATAGGCGATCTCAGTGTTGAGGTTGCGCGCCTTGGGGCCGAGCGGCTCGATTTCGCCGGACAGGGCGTGGCAGCCCTTGCACTGGTTCTTGTTGGGCACCGAATAGGTGAAGGAAAGCGGCTCGCCGGCGGCGGTCACCGTCTCGATGTCGACCCGCGCGCCCGCGATCTTCAGCGTCGCGTCGGTCTGTTCGTCGTTCCAGACATAGGCCCAGGCGTTCCAGCCCGTTTCGTCCCGCAGCAACAGCCGCGTCTCGACGATGCGAATGTCCTTGTCCGGCCGGCGATAGTCGGCTGGAAAGGCGAAGCTCTTGATGAGGGCCGTGCCGACCGGGAACTCGAAGGACTCCGTGTCGTGCCAGGCGGCTGACTTTCCTTCAGGCATGTGCACGAAACGGTATTTCAGGGCGCCGTCGGAGAACAGCGGCGTGGCGAGCGCGAAGGGCGTCACGCCGACGGCGGGCTTCTGCGCGCGAAGGTCATCGAAGAAGGCGAATTCCGAGAGTTGCGCGGGTGGCCTCGCGGCGAGGATCGCTTCGGCAGAGGGCTGGGCGTGGAGCGGCGTGACCAGGAACGCAATCCATAGCAGGATCATCGCCAGCCTTGCACCGACCCCCCTCTGGCCTGCCGGCCATCTCCCCCTCAAGGGGGGAGATTGGCTGTCATGATTGCTTGCGCCAATCTCCGGCGTTGCAGGACTGGCGGCCCAGTCAAAGCCGCCGATCTCCCCCCTTGAGGGGGAGATGGCCGGCAGGCCAGAGGGGGGTCGTCGAAAAACGGACGAGGTGCTCAATGTGAACCCTCAACGTCGCCCCTACGCCCCGCCGTCCTGCGGCAGCTTCACCGCAGCCGGCTCGGGCAGCGAACCCTTGTGCCCCGCGATGTCCGTATCCGGCCACCAGCCCCAGGGCAGCAGGAGCTGCGAGATCATCTTCAGGTTGACGAAGGTCGTCCCCTCGGCTTCGTCGATGTAGACGCGGTTCTCGGTGGAGGTCCACGAGAAGTATTCGGGGATCGTGGTCACGCCATCCCAGACGATGTCAGGCACCGGCGTACCCGATACGTCGGCGATGGTCTTGCCGACCTCGCCGTCCGGCGCGCCGCCGCCCTCGCCGTAGCTGTTGCCGTGTACGAACACGCCGCGCGGCACGAACATGTAACTATCGTCGTCATAATCGTTCGGATAGGCGGCGATCAGCACATGCGCCGTCCCATTGCCGTCCAGCCTGTTGTTGAAGACGTGCACGTTGCGGTTGGCCATCACCATGATGCCCATGCCCTTCGGCACGATCGCGACCATGTTGCCCGGAGGCGCGAAGTTGGCGGTATCGTTGTCGACCACCTCGTTGTCGAAGACGCGGATGTCGTGGCCGCCCTGCACGGGCAGGTTGGGCAGGTCGAAGACGAGTATGCCGCCGGTGTTGCGCGTCGCCACGTTGCCGTAGACATCGGCGCGGAACGAATTCTCGATCTCGATGCCGGCGACGTTGAACTCGGCGCGCGAGTTGCGCACGATGATGTTCTCCGACTGGCCGACATAGATGCCGGCGTCGGCAGCGCCCTTCACCAGCACCTTCTCGACCAGCACGTTCTTCGACGACACCGGATAGACGCCGTAGGCGCCGTTCTTCGCGTCGGGGCCGTTGGTCCATTCGACGCGCAGATTGCGGAAGGTGATCTGGTCGGAACCCTTGGACTTCACCCCGTCGCCCCTGGTGTCCTCGACGGCGAAATCCTCCAGCACCACCCGGTCTGAGGTCACCAGCAGGCCCTCGCCCGATCCGGTCTGGCCCTTGAAGGAGAGGATCGTCCGGTCGGGTCCCGCGCCCCTGACGGTGACCTCGTCGACGTCGAGCGACAGGCCTTCCACGATGTCGAAGCGCCCCGCGCCGATCACCACCGTGTCGCCGGGCTCGGCCAGGATCAGCGCCTCGGTCAGCCGCTCGGCGGCGCCCTCGCCCGCCTCGACCAGACGTTCGGCGGCGAACGCCGGAAGCGCGACACCAACCGCAAGGCCAAACGTCATACCGATCAGAACAGAACGCATCGCCGTCTCCCAGTCTGCAAGGCCGTCCCCTCGGCCGCCCAGGACGATGCGCCCGCGCTGGACCCCTGTCAAGAAACGTGAAACAGTTTCACTTATGGACCAGCAGCGCTCGAAGGTGACCGCGCCGCGCCAGCCGCGCGCCGTCGCGACGCGCAACAGGCTGCTGGATGCGGTCGAGCGGCTGGTCGCCGCGGAGGGCCACGAAGCCGTCACCACGACGCGGCTGGCCACGGAGATCGGCGTCGCCGTCGGCACGATCTACCGCTACTTCGCCGACCGCGACGCCGTGCTGCTCGCCGCCTATGACGCGACGGTCGAGCGCATCGTCGCCGCCTGCGAGCGGCAACTCCGGGACCTGCCGGTCGAACTTCCGCCCACCGAGGCGGCGAGGGCGCTGCTCGACGGCTACCTCGCCGCCGCCGCCGCGATCCCCGGCCATGTCAGTCTGCTCGGCGCCATGCGTTCGATCCGGCCGATCGAGGCCGACCAGCAGGGCGAAAACCTGCCAGGAATCGTGGAGGGTCTCCTGATCCCGTTCCTGGCGCGCTACCTGCCGCAAGGCATCGGTCTCGAACCGGCCCGCCTCGCCTTCGTCGCGGTCATGGTCGGCACCATGGTCGATCTCTATCTGGTGACCGCCGATGGCGGCGCGCGCGCATCGCTCCGCCGCGAGATCGACGCGCATGTCGGCCTGATGGTGGACAGGATTCTGGCTCCGCTCCGACACGGCTAAAAAGTCATGAAGGAGAATCAGATGCTTGCGCCAGATCGGGCGCGACGCAGCAGGCAATTTTGTCCACACCCTCCCGTCCGGGCGGAAACTTGCTGCGGAAACGAGTGGTAAGGCCGATGGGTCGTGCAACAATCGAGTTCGGACTGAGACGCCTGAGCGGCGCGCTCGCGGGCGCGAGGGTCGAGGCGGCGCTGGCGCGCCTGAAGCTGCTTCTCAGGGCAGGTTACCGCCCCGACCAGCCGCGGGTGCCGGCTGGCAACCCGGACGGTGGACAGTGGACCGATGCCCCGGGCCGGGCGGGGAGATCGGATACTGACGGCGACGGTGCCAATAACCCGGATGACCTCGTCCACCTTGTCGGACGGCGAGTTGCCCGTCGGGGCAATCAGATCAGGGTCGGTGACCGCTGGCTCGAAGCCACGCCAGCGCAACAGCTCAGGGCTGAGCTCAGCTACAAAGCGATGCGCAAGGCCGTGCGGGAGGCACAAACGTTGAACGATACCTGGCGACCACGGCCACAATTCTACGAGACCGTCGAGGGATTGATACGCGCAAATGAGGCGACAAGACTTGAGGCCGAATTGTACCTCTACTTTCAGACCGGTAGGCCGCCCCGGCCCGGTGCTTTCGCCCATGATTGGCTGACCGCCCCGCCTTCCGGCCTACGTTTGACTGCGCAGCAAAGGCGCGAGTTAGATTCAATTGGACAGAAGTTCGGTTGTCATGGATGCGGTTCCACAACGAATTTGACACCGAGGGGTCATTCCGTCGGCGATCATCAGATTCCTCGCTCACTCGGGAAGGCCGATCGCATCTATCCTCATTGCATTTACTGCAGTGCCTCCCAAGGCGGACTGATAAACACGTATCGTCAGAGGTTCCAGCCATGATCCAGAGCAAGTTGATCGCGCCGCCGTATCTCCAGTTCTTCATATCCGATCTTCTGGGTGCGGAGGGACCTGTGCAGGGGCCAGAAACGCTGCGGATCATCTCGAACGGCGTCGCCATATCGGTGCCATGCCAATACGGCGAAGAAGGAGAGACCGAACTGATCGTCGGATCCGCCAGCGAGGTTCCTCAACTGAACGTCCAGATGTTTGACGGTATAATCCCAACACCCAACGGTGCATTGCTCTTTTCGGACGCGGAGCTGACGACCATCATGACATATCCGGCAAAGGAGAGCCGAACCCGCATCCGCATCTGGACTGACGGCAGCACGCTCCCCGACAAGGTTGTTGTCGGCATTGACTGACGGGAACGAAAACGCCGCGGTTTCATGCCGCGTTTTGAGAACGACCAACGGTCGAACCGCTTCGGCCCTGCTGGGGCTCCATGCGGCCTTCGGGCTCTTCGCCCTTCCGGCGCGCTTCCTTGCCCGAGGCGCCGGCCGTCAGCACCGCCGTGCCCAGTCCGTCCCCCGATCGTCGTCCCAACGGACGCGAGCAGGACATGATCAATCGGCTGGGTCGGCGTTGGGGCTGCCATTGGTGCGGGACGAAAGACCCTGGAACCCGATCCGGAAACTTCATTGGCGACCATCAACCCGCGCGCTCGATAGGGGAGTCTTCCAGAATATTTCCACACTGTGCCCGTTGCAGCTATTCTCAAGGTGGCATTGTGCGAGCGCACAGGGCTAGGAGTAAGAAATGACCAGAACAAGTCGAGTCATAGCTCCGGAGTATCTGAGCTTCTATATTGCCGGCTCGGAGGACGTTGACATACCTTTGGATCACGAACTTCGCGGTGTCATTGCGACACGCGACTGCATCAACGTTCGCTGTCTCTACTACTACGATGGCGACACCACCGTCACCCTTGGCTCATTCGAGGAGGTCGCCAAATCCGAGCCGCCCAAGTTCGACGGGATGCTGAATACTCCAGCCCGGGTCGTGCTCCTCTTCGACGCCAATATGCCGGAGATCATGCGCGCCGATGTGGCCGGAGATGAAACGCGGGTCAGGATCTGGACGAACCACCCGACCGAACCGGACGACATCGTGATCGCGCTCGGGTGATGCCGACCCCGAACGAAAAACGCCGCGGTTTCCCGCGGCGTTTTCATTCCTGCGATCGGAACAGATGTCAGCCCGGCTGGGGCTCCATGCCGCCCTCAGGCTCGCCCTTCTTGCGCGCGCCCTTGCCCGACGCGCCGGCCTTGGGAACGGCCGAGCCGCGGCTCGGCGGCGTGTCGTCGCCCATGTCGCGCGCCGGCTTCTGGCCGGCGATCAACGCCTTGATCTCGTCGCCCGACAGCGTCTCGTATTCGAGCAGCCCCTCGGCGATCGCCGTCCATTCCTTCTTCTTCTTGGTCAGCACGGACTTGGCCACCGAATAGGCCTCGTCGATCAGGCGGCGCACTTCCGCGTCGATGATCTGCGCCGTGTCTTCCGAGACGTTCTGCGTGCGCGCCACGGAGTGGCCGAGGAACACCTCCTCCTGGTTGTCGCCATAGGCGACATGGCCCAGCTTGTCGGAGAAGCCCCACTGCGTGACCATGGCGCGTGCAAGCTTGGTGGCCTGGCTGATGTCGGAGGCCGCGCCGGACGTGATGTTCTCCTTGCCGAACTTGAACTCCTCGGCGACGCGGCCGCCCATCATGATGGCGAGCCGTGAGATCATGTACTTGTAGCTCATCGAGTAGCGGTCGCCCTCGGGCAACTGCATGACCATGCCGAGAGCACGGCCGCGCGGGATGATGGTCGCCTTGTGCAGCGGATCGGCGGACGGCACGTTGAGCGCCAGGATCGCATGGCCCGCCTCGTGATAGGCGGTGAGTTCCTTCTCGGCCTGGGTCATGGCGGTGGAGCGGCGTTCCGCGCCCATCATCACCTTGTCCTTGGCGTCCTCGAACTCCTGCATGGTGACGAGGCGCTTGTTGCGCCGAGCCGCCATCAGCGCAGCCTCGTTGACGAGGTTGGCGAGATCCGCGCCGGAAAAGCCCGGGGTGCCGCGCGCGATGACCTTGAGATCGACGTTCGGCGCAAGCGGCACGTTGCGGATGTGGACCTTGAGGATCTTCTCGCGGCCGTTGACGTCCGGGTTCGGCACCACGACCTGCCGGTCGAAGCGGCCGGGACGCAGCAGCGCGGGGTCGAGCACGTCCGGACGGTTGGTGGCGGCGATCAGGATGATGCCCTCGTTCGCCTCGAAGCCGTCCATCTCGACGAGAAGCTGGTTCAGCGTCTGCTCGCGTTCGTCATTGCCGCCGCCCAGGCCAGCGCCGCGATGGCGGCCGACCGCGTCGATCTCGTCGATGAAGATGATGCAGGGCGCGTTCTTCTTCGCCTGGTCGAACATGTCGCGCACGCGGCTCGCGCCGACGCCGACGAACATCTCGACGAAGTCCGAGCCGGAAATGGTGAAGAAGGGCACGTTGGCCTCGCCGGCGACGGAGCGGGCAAGCAGCGTCTTGCCGGTTCCGGGAGGGCCGACGAGCAGCACGCCGCGCGGGATCTTGCCTCCGAGGCGCTGGAACTTCTGCGGGTCGCGCAGGAACTCGACGATTTCCTCCAGATCCTGCTTGGCCTCGTCGACGCCCGCCACGTCGGCGAAGGTGATGCGGCCATGCGCTTCGGTGAGCAGCTTCGCCTTCGACTTGCCGAAGCCCATGGCTCGGCCGGAGCCCGACTGCATCTGGCGCATGAAGAATATCCACACGCCGAGGATGAGGATCATCGGCAGCCAGGATATGAGGTATCCGAAGATGGTGTTGGAGCCGTCGGTCTCTGGCCGGACGTTGATGACGACGCCCTTCTCCTCGAGCCGCTGCACGAGCTGCGGGTCGCCCGGCGAATAGGTCTGGAAGCCGGTTGAACTGTCGATGTAGGTGCCGGCGATCCGGTCGCCGGTGATCGTCACCGACTTGATGCGGCCGGCGTCGAGATCAGTGAGGAATTCCGAATACGCGATCTCGCGCGTCGCGCCCCGCTGCTGCGGGGTCTGGAACAGGTTGAACAGCGCGATCAGGAGAACGGCGATGATCGCCCAGAGCGCGAGATTACGGTAGTTCGGATTCATTGATTTTCCCGTCCGGGCCCGCGCGAGCGGGCGAAATGGTCGCTTGCGGCTAACATAGGGAGGCCCGTCATCCTTGCCAAGCAGAACGCAAGGTCGCGGTTAAGCCTCAGCCAAGGCCGCATCTCATGCTTCCGCATCAATGTGGCCGGCGGAAGGCCCGGCGGGCGCGGTCTTCGCCCCGATCAGCGCCGCGACGCCATTGTAGGCGAGGACGTCCGACTGCGGCAGGAACAGCGCCCAGGGCGCGACGATACGCTCGACCGACGGCGCAACATCGGACGTGGCATGGGGCTCGGCCGACAGCGCAGCAGCGGCAAGCCCGCGTGGCGCGGCATCACTTTCGGTTGTCAAGGCGGCAGCTCGCGCATGGCCCACCGCTTCAACGGCGAAGGGATGGCCTCCGGCGCGGATCTGGAAGCGGCCGTCCCAGCGGATTTCTTCCTCGGCGCGGCATCGGGCCGGCAGGCCCCGGCTCTCGCGATACACGTAGATCGCGTCTCGACGCCGGTCGATGACGCAGCGCGACACAGTGGCGCGCCCGGTCGACGGGCCGTTTCCCTCGCCCAGGATGGGCATCTGCGCCGCGCCCGGAAGATGGGATCGTCCGCCGAGCGTTGCGACGAGAATGCGAAGGACATACTGCCCGACCGACGGGTCGAGCCGGCGGAATTCGGACATTGGCACGCGCACGAGGCCGGGCGACGTCATGGCCGACTTGCCGAAGACGGCGAGCACGGATGCTCCGGCAGTCATCCGCTCCCGCCGCACGGCTTCCGCGCCGCGGATCGCCGGCTCGGCTTCTCCCGGCGATCGGGCAAGAGCGGCCCGCACCCGCACACGTTCCGCTTCGAGATTCTCGTTCGAGGGGTCGTCGATCCACGCGATGTCCCTGGCCGCCAGGCGCTGCCTCAACTCGCGGCGACCGATGCCGAGCAGCGGCCGGACGATCCAGACGCGCCGGTCGTAGAGCGTCGCACGGTCCATGCCGGCGAGTCCGCGTCCCCCGCCGCGCGCCAAGCGCATCGCGAAGGTCTCGGCCTGGTCGTCGCGCGTGTGCCCGGTGAAGATGAGGTCGGCGCCGGCTTCGCGCGCTGCATCCGCCAGCAACCTGTAGCGGGCATTCCGCGCGGCCTCGGCCACGCCGCTGGCGGGCTTTTCGCCATCCCAGCGTCGGGTGAGATGGGCAATGCCCCAGCCTTCGCAAAGTGCCGCGACGTGGCGCGCCTCGTCCGCAGCTTCAGGCCTGAGCCCGTGGTCGATCGTCACGGCCACCAGCCGGGTGGACAGACGATGGCGATCGATATGGTCGCGCAGCATGAGAAGCATGGCGAGCGAATCGCCGCCGCCGGAGACGGCGGCGATCACCGTACTCCGCCGTTCGAACCCGAAAGGGAGGAAGAGCGTCTCGTCCGTTTCGCCGGACGCGGTCAGCAAGCGGCGAGCGCCCGTTCCTGCTTCACGCGGTCCTTGAGGGCGGCGGTCGCACCCGGATAGCGCTTGCCGACTTCGGCGAAGGTGGCGCAGGCCACATCGCGCTGGTTCAGGCCAGCAAGTGAAACGCCAAGCTTCAGCAGCATGTCCGGCGCCTTGCGCGAGGACGGGAAGTCGCGGTTGGCGGCAAGGAAGACCTCGGCGGCTTCGCTGTATTTCTGCTGCCCGAGCAGAGCCTCGCCCAGCCAGAAATGCGCGTCCGCGGCGCGCTGGTCGGCCGGGAACCGATCGATATGCTCGCGGAAACCCGTCTCGGCGGTGGTGTAGTCGCCCGACAGGATGAACTCGTACGCGTTGCGGTAAAGTTCCTCGGGATCGTCCGTCGACGGCAGCGCGGCGACGACGGTGCGGTCCGAACCCGGCGCGGGCTGCTCGGCCTGCTGCGTCCCGACCACGTTGCCGTCCTTGTCGAACACGATCGTTCCGAAGGTCTTCGACGTCGCCGAATCGGCATGCGCCGCATCGCCGGTGAGTGGCGCGTCGGGGTCGTCGGCGGCGGCGGGCGGCTCGCCCGCGACCGTGCGGTCCGCCTTCGGCGTCGTCGCGGCGCTTCCGCCGGCCACCGTCGATCCCCCGCCCGCGTCCGACTTCTTCTCGAGTTCCTGGAAGCGGAACTCGTTGTCCTCCTGCATCTTCCGCATCTGCTCCTGCATCTGCAGGATTTGGAAGTTGAGTTCCTCGATGGTGCCGCTGAGCTGCCTGATCTGCTCCTCGAGCTGCGTGATGCGCGGATCGCTGGCCTGGGCGAGTTGCACCTCGGCCCGCCGCTTCTGACCGAACACGCCGGGCAGGGAATCGAAGAGCGACGAGACGGCGCCCTGCCGAGATGCCGCCGGTTCGTCCATGGTCACGCGGTCGGACGCCGCCTGCCCGGACGCGCCGGTCAGGAACAGCGCGACCGCTCCGCCGATGATGGTTCGCAAAGTCATTCCGATCTCGCTGTGATCGCGTGGAAAATCCGGACCGCCCCCTTGGCCCTACGCATCCATATCAAAAGCGCGGAGTTCGGCCAAATTTTGATCGCGTCGCCGCGCAGTGGGGGAATCGAGGCCATCTGGCAGCTTGCGCGCACGGCGCTTTACCAGACGGTGCCGGTATTGAGACGATTAATCTCGACCGCCGGCGATGGGTCAGCGTTCAGGCATGGATCCCCGGGTCTCCCTACGCTTCGCTCCGGTCGCCCGAGGATGACGAGGCGTCGGGTGCATCCACCAATCCTCAACGCTGGCGATTGGCGGCAACCATCTCCACCTCGTCATCCTCGGGCGGAGCAGGCCGAAGGCCGTCGCGCAGACCCGAGGATCCATGCCGGAACGGTCAAAAAGGGGACCGTCGACAGCTGTTGGCAAAGTCAGTGCGGGCCGCGATGGGCGGCGGCGTGAACAGACCCTGTGCGCGGATGATGCCGCCGGGGCGACCCGGCGGCCAGCCTGACCGAGCTAGCTTCCCGCGCCGTTGAGCACGGTCACGGCGCGACGGTTCTGCGACCAGCAGGAGATGTCGTCGCAGACCGCGACCGGGCGCTCCTTGCCGTAGGAGATGGTGCGGATGCGATTTCCCGGCACACCGCGCGCCACGAGGAAATCGCGGGTCGCAGCGGCGCGACGCGCGCCGAGCGCAAGATTGTACTCGCGGGTGCCGCGCTCGTCGGCATGGCCCTCGACGGTGACGGCGTAGTTGCCGTACTGGCCGAGCCACTGCGCCTGCTTGGCCAGCGTCTGCTGCGCGTCGGCGCGGATCACCGAGGAATCCGTGTCGAAGAAGATGCGGTCGCCGACATTGACGGTGAAGTCCTGGGCGGACCCAGGGGTCGCGGCGCCGAGGCCGAGATCGGCGGCATTGTTCGGCACCTTCTTGGACGCACAGCCGGCGACCGTCAGCAAGGCGACCATGGTCGCGACGATCGGGCTCCGGGCGATTGCTGCGATGCGGCGCATCCGCCTCTCCTTCGCATTCGATTCATTTCGTTGAACATCCAGTAACCACGACGGGGTTAATCACCCCCGAAGGAACACGGTTAACGGAACGTTGCCCTCCGGCCGGCGAAGCACCCGGCGCTCATCGGACGATGCGCGCCGACCGTTGGCCAAAATGCGGCCGAAACGCGGCGCCGCGAAGGAAATCGGCCTTCGCGCCTATTCAAGCAGCGGCGACCAGGCAGGATCGGAGGCGAAGCTCTCCGTCGGGATCGCCTGCTCGTTCCGGCCGGTGAGATCGATGGAATGGAGCCGCGGCCCGCCCGATCCGGCCGCCTCGCGGAAGAACATGAGGACACGGCCGTTCGGCGCCCAGGTCGGGCCCTCCTGCGCGAAGCCGGTCGACAGGATGCGCTCGCCGGACCCGTCGGTCTTCATGACGCCGATCTGGAACTCGCCGCCAGTCTGCTTAGTGAAGGCGATCAGGTCGCCGCGCGGCGACCAGACCGGCGTCGAATAGGTTCCGTCGCCGAACGAGATGCGCGTCTGGCCGGAGCCGTCGGCGCCCATCACGTAGATCTGCGCCCGGCCGCCGCGATCCGACGTGAACACGACCTTGCCGCCGTCGGGCGAGTAGGAGGGCGAGGTGTCGATCGCATTGGAGTTGGTCAGTCGCGTCGTCGTGCGGCTCCTCAGATCCATGGCGAAGATGTTGGAGTTTCCGTCGTCGCGCAGCAGGCTCATGATGACCTTCTGCCCGTCGGGCGAGAAGCGCGGCGCGAACGTCATGCCAGGGAAATTGCCGACGAGCTCGCGCTGCCCGGTCTCGATCTGCAGGAGGTAGACCTGCGGCTGGCCGCTCTCGTAGGACATGTAGGTGATTTCCTGACGCGTCGGCGAGAAGCGCGGCGTGAGCACGATGGCGCGGCCGTCCGAGAGATAGCGCACGTTGGCCCCGTCCTGATCCATGATCGCCAGGCGCTTCTTGCGATCCACCTTGCCGCCCGACTCGTCGATGAAGACGATGCGCGTGTCGAAATAGCCCTTCTCGCCGGTCAGGCGCTCGTAGATCGCGTCTGCGATGATGTGCGCGACGCGCCGCCAGCTCTGCTTGTTGGCGAAGAACTGCTCGCCGATCAGCTGCTGGCCCGCGAACGTGTCCCACAGGCGGAACTCCGCGCGCAGCCGCCCGTCGGCCTCCTGGGTGACGCGCCCGGTGACGAGCGCCTGGGCATTGATGACCTTCCAGTCCTCGAAGCGCGGCGACTGGTCCGGATTGGCGATCTTCTCGATGAACGCGCCCTTGTCGATCGGCGCGAACAGACCCGAGCGCCTGAGATCGGCGGCCACGACGCCGGCGATATCGGCGCCGATGCCGTCGCCGGAGACGAAGTCGGTGATGGCGACCGGCAGCGGCTCGATGACGCCCTGGTTGACGTCGATCTCGACCAGCGCGCGGGCAGGGAGCGTTGCGGCCACAAGCGCGGCAAACAGCCCGCAGGTGACGAAGATCGCTTGGACGACTGACTTCATGCGTTCAAACCTCGTTTCCGTGGCCTTGGCCGGCGCGATCAGAACATCTCGCTCGGATCGAAATGGACGATGACGTCAGCCCAGGCGTCGTACTTTTCGGCCGGCAGCGTATAGGGCGCGCAGCGCACCACCGCACGGCGCGCGGCTTCCGCCGCGGCGCGCTCGACACCGGCCGAACCGCCGCCGGCGATGATCTCGGGGCTGCCCTCGATGGCGCCGGACGGGTCCAGCCTGAACTGTACCGAAACCTTCAGGTCGCCGCCGTCGACCGCGCCCGCCGGGATGTTCCAGCAGCGCTGGACCTGGCCGCGCAGCGCATCCATCTCGCTCTGGCTGAGCTTGGAGCCGCCGGTCGAGGTGCGGCCGCCGAGCGAGGCCTCCTGGGTGGAGCGCTTGGCGCCGCCGCCGGACGCCTTCTCCTTGTTGAGGAGTGCGGCCACCTCGTCGGCGTCGAATTCCTTTTCCTCCGACGTCGGCCGCTTCGCGGCTTCGGTCGCCGGCTTGTCGCTGTCCCTGCGCTCCGGCGCCTTGGCGGTCTGCGCCTTGGGTGGCTGCGGCCTTGCGTCAGGCGCCGGCGCGTTCTCGGGAAGTTTGACCGCCTCGGCTTCGGCCTCCTCCGAGACGATCGTCTCGGCGACGGGGTCGGGCGCGACCTCCTGTTTCGGCTGCGGCTCGGGCGTCACCTCGGTTGCCGGGACGACGGCCTTCTCCGGCTCGGCGGGAACGATCTCGCGCGGCGGCGCATCCTCGGCCGGCTTGGGCGTCGGTTCGGGCGACGGCTCGGGAATGGCGGCGGTCTCGACCGGGCGCGGCGTCGGCTCCGGCGTCGGCGGAAGCTGACTGTCGGCTTCGCGGTCGCCGACCTCCTTGGCGTCGGGGACCGTGTGCGGGCGCTCCGTCGGCTTCGGCGCCGGCTTCTCCGCCATCGGCGCCTTGCGCTCGCCCTTCTGAATCTGGGTGATCGATTCGATCGGGATGATGTCGACCGGCAGGGCCTCGACGTCCGCCACCTCCAGCGCGTCCGGCGCCGTCAGCGTGACCAGGCCGAAGCCGAGCAGCGCAGCGTGGAGGACGACGGAAGTGGTGAGGCCAGCCTTCACTACTGGTCCTGTTCCTGGAGCGTGACGAGGCCGAGGTTGCGGTATCCGGCAGAAGAGATGCGGGCCATCACCTGCATCACCGTGCCGTAGTCGGCGGTCTTGTCGCCGCGCACGTAGATGCGCTCGTCATAGCCTGTCTGGGCGATCGCCTGGAGCTTCGGCACGACCTCGTCGATAGGGATCTCGGTCTCCTGGAGATAGATCTGGCCGCCCTCGTTGATCGAGACGGTGATCGGCTGCGTCTCGGCGTTGAGCGCCTTGGCCTGCGTCTCCGGCAGGTCGATCGGCACGCCGACCGTGAGCAGCGGCGCCGCGACCATGAAGATGATCAGCAGCACCAGCATGACGTCGACGAACGGCGTCACGTTGATTTCCGACATCAGCCCGTGATGGCGGCCGCGCCGCCTGTGGCCCCTGCCCCCGCGTCCCGCCGTGGAAGCTCCGGCGCCTGTCGACATACCCATCCCGAAACTCCTCAGGCCGCTTTCTGCGTGACCTTTTCATCGATTTGGCGCGACAGTATGGCGGAGAACTCGTCGGCGAAGCCTTCCATGCGCACCGCGAGCTTGCCGGCGTCGGACGACAGCTTGTTGTAGGCGACCACCGCCGGAATGGCGGCGAGCAGGCCGATCGCGGTGGCGAGCAGGGCCTCGGCGATGCCCGGCGCGACGACGGCAAGGCTGGTCGACTTCGAGCCGGCGATCGCCTGGAACGAGGTCATGATGCCGACCACCGTGCCGAAAAGGCCGATGAAGGGCGCCGCCGAACCGACCGTGGCGAGGAAGCCGAGCCGGCCTTCCAGCCGCTCCATCTCGCGGGTGAGCGCGAGGTCCATCGCCTTGTCGATGCGGGTCTGCAAGCCCAGCGGCGAGCGGGCGCCTTTCTCGAAGGACTTCTTCCATTCGCGCATGGCGGCGACGAAGATCGACGCCATCCCGGTGGTCTTGCGCTCGGACAGCGTCTTGTAGAGTTCCTCCAGCGACTGGCCCGACCAGAAGGTCTGCTCGAAGCGGCTGAGCGCCAGCCGCATGCGCCCGTAGCCGACCAGCTTGTCGACGATGATGGCCCAGGTCCAGATCGAGGCGCCGAGCAGTCCGATCATGACCGCCTTGACCACCCAGCCGGCCTGCCAGAACAGGGCCCAAATGGACAATTGGACGCCCGGCTCGGCGAGTGCGATGTTTTCCATGAACGACTGTCCCTAGGATGTCGGGCCTGGCTCGCGGCTAGCCCTGCGCATGGTCCCTTCCGGCTCCGGAACGGATTCCGGAATGTCCCCGAAAATGCGCGATTGCCGGCCTTTTCGAGGCGAAATTTGGTCAAAGGAAGGCGTCCGGAATCCGGCCGCCGGCCCTTGGCTTTCTTCATGGATGGTTAAGGTTAAGGATGCGTTAGGGGAGAGACCGGGCTCCCGTCTCGGCCATTGACCTGCGCGACCGATTGCCGCCGCAATCGATGCTTCCTATGGTTGCGGTGGGTCTTCGGGTGGATGGCTTGGACGTTCGTGTTGCTGAGCAGACGGCATTGACGGCGAAGGAGAATGCGCCGGGCGCAGCCGCCGACGCGCTGAAGGTCTTCATCTCCTATTCGCGGGCCGACATGGTCGCGGCCGACCGCATGGTCGCAGATCTCGAGCGCAACGGCTTTTCGGTGACCATCGACCGCCGCGACCTGCCCTATGGCGAAGAGTGGCAGAAGGAGCTGGCCGCCTTCATTGCCGCCAGCGACACGGTGGTCTGGCTGGTCTCGCCGGCCAGCGTGAAATCGAAATGGGTGAACTGGGAGCTCGGCGAGGTCGGCCGCCTGTCGAAGCGTCTCGTGCCGGTGAAGGTGGCGGAGACGGACCCGGCCAGCCTGCCCGAGGCGCTGGGGAGAATCCACCTTCTGCCGGCCGAAGGCGTTTACGAATCATCGCTGCACGAGGCCGATCTCGTCCGGGCGCTGAACACCGACCGGGCATGGCTGAAGAAGGCGACGAGCCTTTCCGACGATGCGCGCGAGTGGATGGCGGCCAGCCGCGACGGCGCGCATCTGCTGCGCGGCCGGGCGCTGGCCGAGGCCGAGGCCTGGTCGGTCAGGACGCCGCGCGACGTGCCGGCGCCTGCGTCGGAGATCCTGGAGCTGATCCTCGCCAGCCGCCGCGGCCAGGACCGGCGCAGAAGGATGACGGTCGTGGGATCGATCGCCGCGGCCATCGTCGCCATCGGGCTGGCTGCGACAGCGGTGTGGTTCGGGCTGGAGGCGAGCCATTCAGCGGAACGGGCAGAAGCGAATGAGACCCGAGCCGAGAACCAGGCTCAGATCGCGACTGCCAACGAGAGCGTGGCACTGGCAGCGCTGTCTACGCAGGCCCTGGGGGAGAACCGCGCTGTCGAGGCTTTGAAGCTCGCCCTTGCCGGGTGGCCGCGCGTCGGAGGTGAGAACCGGCCACAGCTCAGGCGAAGTCTTGCATCCTTTCGGTCGGCGCTTGCAAACACCCCCGAGGCAATGATTATTCAGAATGCTGATGTTGGAAATCTTGTCGGCGTCAAATTTATTTCCCCCGACAAAGTAATAGCGACCGGATACAACGGGGACATTATCGCCGTTGACTTAGACTCGGGCCTCGAGACCGCCAGGGTGAGCAATGGGAAGAGCATAACTTCAATGGCGGTTTCCCCCGACGGGCGTTTGCTCGCCGCTTCCGATGCGACTGGTCTGATAGCACTCTGGGAAGTCCAAACCCTGACGAAGCTCCGATCGCTCCGCGGCCATCAGGCGGAAGTTCGCAAAATTGCCTTCTCCCCCGATGGCGCAACCTTGTTGACCGGCGGACGGGACGGGACCGCCAGGATATGGAGCACTCGAACAGGGGAGCAGCTGTGGCTACTCGATGGGAACGCGCAGGACGTAACGACCGCGCGTTTTTCCCACGACGGCCGTTTCGTGATCACAGCCGCCCGCTTACTCGAACTCAACGCCGTGGAGGAGTTTCTGTCTTCTTCGCCACGACCCATCGAGAACGACCAGGGAGCTACCGGGGCGAGGATATGGGATACATCCACCGGAACTGAATTGTGGCGTATCGCTGGCGAAGACGGGGTTGCCGACGCGGTGTTTTCGCTCGACGGGACGAGGGTAACGGTCGTCCTCGGAACGGGTTCGGTGCAAGTCTGGTCGCTTGATCGCCGCACCATGGATCGTGTCCTGCCGGCGGCGCGAGCCAGCTCCGTGATCGCATCGCCAACGGCGGAACAGGTGCTGGTCATCCCTTGGCAATCCGAGCGTACAAGCAACGAAATTCAGCTCTTCGACATCCTCACCGGCGTCCTCGCTGGCGCGATACCCCATGACGCCATGGTCAACGGGGCAAGCTTTTCCCAAGACGGCCAACTCGTCGTATCAGGGGACTGGGAAGGCGGTGTCCGCGTATCGAGCGCCACCAACGGGGCCCTGCTAAGGTCATTTCATCGCCAAACCGATCAGGTTTCAAGTCTCATCATAGCCCCGGACAACCGCCGGCTTCTCATCGATGAGGGCGGTGGACGCGTGGTCTCCATCGTGCTGGATCGCTCCAAGTTCGTCCTGCCCCCGCAAGACATGAAGGATGTAACCTGGGGGCCCTGGATTGAACTGTCTCCACAAGCGACTACCGCGGCCTTGCGCACCGACAATCCGGGGCTCGACCTCTACCTTCTGAAGTTGTCGGATTTCTCTGTGGTTGAGGGCGGTCCTTTGGATGCCGACGTTTCGGGCGTGAGCTATTCCGGAGACGGGTCGCGCCTGGCCGGTATCGTGGCAGACCAAACGGTTTCGATTTGGAGCGCTGGCGGGGAACGTCTGGCCTCCTTTGGAGATTTGCCCCTCAAGCCGTACGGGACCAGAATGTCGTCAAACGGCGAATACGTGGCAATTGCGATGATGGGAGAGGATAGCGCCACGGAAAAAATCGAAGTCAGACACTCCATAACCGGTGACGTTGTCGGCTCACTCGGTGGCACAATCGGAGAGGTCTGCGGGTTCGAATGGTCTCCGACGGCCGCGATCCTGGTTGCTGGATTCCAGAATGGCGCGGCGATTGCCTATGATGCCGCTGCGGGGATACGCATTGATCTGGATGAGGGAACTGCGTCGCACACAATCTTCTCGCCATTCGATTCTTGCGAGTTCGCATTTTCTCCTGACGGGGAAACGCTTGCACGTGCCGATCCCTCCGGCGATATCGGGCTGTTTCGGGGCGACGGGTTTTCCGAGTTTCTTCTCATTGACGTTCCCGACGGATCGATCACAAGTCCGGTAAGTGGACTGCGATTTTCGCTGGATGGCTCCCTTTTCCTTGGCGATACGCTGGGAAATGTCGGCGTCTGGGAAACCGTCGGCGGACAGAAATTGGCGGAAATCGCACGCACTGAAGGATATCTTGATCAGGTCGCGTTCCTCGGCCGCGAGTCGATAGTCACCGTCGAGACGTTCGGCGGTTTCAACGAATCAAAGCCAACACTGGTTACGCGTTGGGACATCCGAACCGGAGCCCCGACTGATTCATTTCATGTTCTTGACCCGAAGGCGCGGGGATACGCGCTGTCGGCCGGCGGAGAGCGGCTGTTGACCACCTCCAGCGACGGAACCGCCGCTCTATGGGACCTTAACGTGCTCAACTCGGGTCCGGCCCTCCAACTTGCCTGCGAACGCCTCGGCAAAGACATCTCGCTCAAGGACGTGCAGGAGCGCTACGGGCTGGGCGAGTTGACGCCGATCTGCGGCGACAACCCTCCGCTGCCGGTCGACTGGTCGACATTGCAGTAGGACGGCAGGGCGAGGATACTCATCGACGACCCCCCTCTGGCCTGCCGGCCATCTCCCCCTCAAGGGGGGGAGATCAGCGGCTCGGGCGTGGCCCGTTGCTTTCTAGGGGAGGATCAGGCGCTCTTTCCCGGCATGAAGATCGCGATCCATTCCTTCGGGAAACGCCTCGGCCGCCCGTCGGGACCGATGATCGCCGCCTGGACCTTGGCCTCCACCAGCACCGTCGCGCCGCGCTTCAACTGCTGCGCCATGACGATGCGCGCGCCGGAGATGTCCTGCGTGCTCGTGTCGATGGTGAGCACGTCGTCGATGCGGGCGGGCGCGCGGAAATCGATCTCCATGCGCCGCACGACCCAGACGAGCTTCTCGCCATGCAGGCCTTCGGCGAGCTCGGCATGGTGGACGCCGGCGAGGCGCAGGAAATCGGAACGGCCGCGCTCGAAGAATTCGAGATAGCGCGCGTGGTAGACGACGCCTGAGAAGTCGGTGTCGGCGTAGTAGACGCGCGCGTGCAGCCGGTGGCCGAAGGCGGTCAGCGCGCCGGCGAGGCCCAAATCTTCACCATCAGCGCTCATTCGACTTTCCTTTGTCGCGGCGACCTGTCAGGACGTGGCCCCGATGACATTGTTGTCGCAGCTGATCAAGTCTTGCATCGCCCGGATAAGGCGATCGATCGATGGGCTTCGGCCCTACGTTGCCCCCCTCTGTCCTGCCGGACATCTCCCCCACAAGTGGGGAGATCGGCCGGCCGCTTTGGTTTCGCCAATCGCCAACGTTGCGAGATGGGCGCGGCCAGTGCTGGAGGCCAATCTCCCCCCGTGTGGGGGAGATGTCCGGCAGGACAGAGGGGGGCGCGCGGGAACGCCGGGCTTTCGGTTTGCCCTGCTCGCCTTCTTCGCGCTCATCGCCGCAGCGCCCGCGACCGCCGCGACGTTCGAGGCGAAACGCGGCCTCAATATGGACATCTGGGTGACGTGGCCCGACGAGAGCGGCTGGGGCGATGCCGGCGTGCTGTTTCCCTATCCCGAGTGGCGGCGGTTCACGCACGAAGCGGATTTGCGAGCACTCAAGGAGGCCGGCTTCGACTTCGTGCGCATCCCCTTCGATCCGGCGCCCTTCATCTCGGGGACAAGCGCGCGACATCTCGACCGGCTCTACGAGGAGGTTTCCGCCACCGTCGACATGGCGCTCGACGCGGACTTGAAGGCCATCGTCGACATCCACACCATCCCGCGCGGCGACAGCCCGCTCGGGGTCGAGGGCGTGCTGGCGGACGAAGAGAGTTTCAAAGCCTATCTGGAGATCGTCCGGCGCATGGGCCGCACGATCTCCGACCGCGATCCGGAAATGGTCGCCTTCGAGCTGATGAACGAGCCGTCGACCGCCTGCGACGCGGCAGGCAAGGCCGAATGGCAGGAGCGGCTGGTGCGCCTGTTCGCCGCCGCCCGCGCGTCCGCGATCGGCACGACGCTGATCCTGCCCGGCGGCTGCGGCGGCTCGGCCGAGGGGCTGGCGGCGGTCGACCCGCGCCAGGTGCTGGACGACAACGTGATCTGGACGTTTCATTCCTACCAGCCTTTCCTGCTGACCCATCAGGGCGCCGAATGGGCGGGCGACTTCATCCGCTACGTGACCGGCCTCACCTACCCGCCCTATGCCGGCGGGCGTGAGGTTCTGGAGACGACGCTGGACGAAATCCGCCAGCGCATCCGCGACGAGGCGCCGTGGGCGCGGCGCGCCGGCATGCTGTCCTATCTCGACGAGCAGATCGCCGAGATCGATACGCCCGACAAACTGGCGACGGCGGTCGAGGCGCCCTTCGCCGAGATCGCCGCCTGGGCGAAGCGCTACGCAATCGCGTCCGAAGACATCCTGCTCGGCGAGTTCGGCATGATCCGGCAGGAATACCAGAACCCTTCCATCGTGCCGGCCGCCGCCCGCGCCGCCTATGTGAAGGACATGATCGAGCACGCCGAGGCGCATGGCTATGGCTGGGCGATCTGGGGCTATGGCGGGGCGTTCGGGGTGGTGGATACGTTCAGCGGCAAGAAGGCGGAGCCGGACGTGCTGGACGTGGTGCGTGCGCTGCCGCGCTGAGGCGTAAAGAATTCGCTAACGGCAATCTGGTAGAGCGAGGTCGCCGCCTCTCGGGCGGACGACACCGGACGTGCCCATGAACCCGCTCGGCGCATCGCGCCAGAACAACCTTCTGAGACTGGATGTCTCGCCCGCCGCGGCGGCGAAGATCGAGCGGGCGCGCGCGAATTCGGAGCCACTGGTGCTGACGTTGGGCGGCGCAGAGAAGAAGGCGCAGACAGCCGCCGAGAATGCCGGACGGACGGCACAGGCGGGTTCCGTCGTCTTCGATTCCTCGATGGCCTTCGGGGCAAGCACCGCTTCGGGAGAAGCCGGCTTCACCGTCAGCTTCGACGACATCGGCCGCTATTCGCTCTGAGGGCCGGTCAGTCCTCGTCCTGGAACAGGCTGATCTGCCTCTGGGCGAGATCCTTCGGCGTCTCCAGCCCGAGGTGCTTCCAGGCATTCGCCGTCAGCATGCGTCCGCGCGGCGTGCGCTGGATGAACCCCTGCTGGATCAGATAGGGCTCGATGATGTCCTCGATGGCGTCGCGCGGCTCGGACAGCCCCGCCGCGATGGTCTCGATGCCCACCGGCCCGCCGCCGAAATTGTGGGCGATCATGGCGAGGTAGCGCCGGTCGAGTTGGTCGAGGCCGAGCGCGTCGACCTCCAGCCTCAAGAGCGCCTCGTCGGCGACCGAGCGGGACACGCGCTCCGCCCCCGCCACGGAGGCGAAGTCGCGCACGCGGCGTAGCAGCCGTCCGGCGATGCGTGGCGTGCCGCGGGCCCGCCGCGCGATCTCCAGCGCGCCGTCGTCGGCGATCGGAAGCCCGAGGATGCGCGCGCCGCGCCGAACGATCAGCTCAAGCTCGTCGACGGTGTAGAAGTTGAGGCGGACCGGAATGCCGAAGCGGTCGCGCAGCGGGTTGGTGATGAGGCCGAGTCGCGTCGTGGCGGCGACCAGCGTGAAGCGGGCGAGGTCGATCTTGACCGAGCGCGCCGCCGGCCCCTCGCCGATGATCAGGTCGAGCTGGAAATCCTCCATCGCGGGATAGAGGATCTCCTCGACCGCCGGGGCGAGACGATGGATCTCGTCGATGAAGAGCACGTCGCGGTCTTCGAGGTTGGTGAGCAGCGCCGCCAGGTCCCCGGCCTTGGCGATGACCGGACCGGAGGTGGAGCGGAAGTTGACGCCCATCTCGCGCGCCATGATCTGGGCGAGCGTCGTCTTGCCAAGCCCGGGCGGCCCGACGAAGAGCACATGGTCGAGCGCCTCGCCCCGCGCCTTCGCCGCCTCGACGAAGACTTTCAGGTTCGCCCGCGCCGCCGACTGGCCGACGAACTCGTCCAGCGTCTGCGGACGCAGCGTCACGTCGGCGTCCTCGCCGCGCTTCTCCGACGCGATCAGGCGGGGCGCGAGGCTCACGCGAGGAGTTCCATACCGGGCACCGCCTTCGCGGCGGCCTCGTCAAGCGTGTAGGTGAAGTCGCAGCCGATCTCGCGATTGATCGACGCGATCACCAGATCGGAATAATCGCGATGCTCGCTTGCCAGCGTATCCGCCCAAGAGCGGAAGGGGTTCATCTCGTGGACACGCATCTCTTCACTTTCAAGAAGCCCCGCCAGCGTGGCGCGGGCCAGTCGTCGGTCGACGCCGGCCCTGCGCTCCAGCACCCACAGGCTTTCAGCCACCACGACAGCGTTGACGATCAGGGGATCGTCGGGTGAGGTTCTCGAGACCAGCGCGGCGGCACGCTGGAACATAGGCTCGTTGTCCCGGAGCAGCAGGCGGACGACGACATTGGTGTCAATCCCGATCAAGGCTACGTCCATCACGCGCCAGCGCGGCGATCACACCGGCGGACTTGATGTCCTCCTGCGTCAGCGGCCCGCGCCGGGGGTCGTGCAGCGCGCCGGCGAAAGCAAGCGCCGAGCGTCGAGGTTTTGCCTCCAGGACATAGTTCTCCCCTTGTTTGCGAAACACCAGGCGGTCACCGGGTTTCAGATTGAGATCCTCGCGCACCTGTTTCGGCAGCGTCATCTGGTTCTTGGACGTAAGGGTGGTTGAAGGGTGCATGAAAATTCCTTTCATGCAGAAGCTAGTAAGGAAGGTGCGCCAAAGCAAGAAATCACCGTGCCAGCTCCTTCAGCCCCAGCCGGATCAGCTTCGCCGAATCCGCGCCGGCGCCAGCGGCCTTCATGGCGGCGGCGACGGCATTGGCCGCGATGTCGCGCGAATAGCCGAGATTGACCAGCGCCGAGACCGCGTCGGCGACCGGTGCGGGCGCGACGCCTTCGCCCAGCTCGCGCTTGAGCCCGATCGTGCCCGACGCCTCGCCGGCGAAGGCAGGCGCGGCGTTCTTCAACTCGGTGACGATGCGCTCTGCGACCTTCTTGCCTACACCCGGGGCGCGACTGACCATCGCGATGTCGCGCAGCGCGATGGCGTTGGCGAGATCGGCGGGCGACAGCGTGGAGAGCACCGCGAGCGCCACCTTGGCGCCGACGCCCTGCACGTTGTTCTGGAGCAGCCGGAACCATTCGCGCTCCAGCCCGGACTGGAAGCCGTAAAGCCGGATCACGTCCTCGCGCACATAGGTCTCGATGAACAGCACGATCGCTTCGCCAGGCGACGGGAGCGCCGACAGCGTCCGCGCCGAACAATAGACGACGTAGCCGACGCCATGCACGTCGACGACGCAATGGTCCTCGCCGATCTCGTCGAGCGTTCCTTTCAGCTTGCCGATCATGCCGAATGGCTCATGGATGCGTGTCCGGGGCGATGATGTCGAGATCGGGAAAATAGGAACGGTAACGCGTGGCGTCGCGGGTCAGGAGGCGGTGCCCTGCAACCAACGCATGGGCAGCGATCAGGAAGTCGGGCAGTGTCCGGTCGCGGCCGCCACCGCGAAGCCGGTAACGTCGCTGCGCAAGACCGGCGGGATAGGCCGCAGCAAAAGGAAAATCCTCGCGCTGCGGGGTGAAGCGCGCGAATGAGCCGAGCAAGGTCTGCTCCGGCAATGAAGGATGAGCGATCTCGGCCCAGGCGACGGCGCTGAAGACGATCTCTCCTTCTTCCGCCGCGTCCTTGAGGGCGGCCAACGACCATGACCTGTAGGGCAGATCGGCCCCACCAAGTATGTCGATCAAGACATTGCTATCGATCAACGTCGAGGTCATCGCGCGGCCCCCTCAGCCAGTCGATGTAGTCCTTGCCGTCCATTCCCATCGTGTCGAACGTACCGGCGACCCTTTTTGCCCATGCGTCAAAATCCTCAGGACGGGTTTGTACCTGGCGGGCACGCTTCTTCAGGACGACGCCGGTCTCCTCCCGCACGAACTCCACCTCCGATCCCGGCACGATGCCGAGATGATCCCGGATTTCCTTGGGGATGGTCACCTGACCCTTTGTGGTCACGCGCATGGTAATACCTCGCTGGTATTACTTAGCTCCACACCGTGAACAAGTCAAGAACATCAGGCGCTGCGGGCCAGCCGCCAGGCGACGCTCTGCCGGTGATGGGCATGGCAGATGGCGATGGCCAGCGCGTCGGCGGCGTCGTCGCCGTCGAAGACCGCCTTCGGCATCAGCACGCGGACCATCATGTGGATCTGCTTCTTGTCGCCATGGCCAACGCCGATCACCGCCTTCTTCACGGCGTTGGGCGCGTATTCGGCGACCGCGAGCCCGGCGCGGGCGGGCACCAGCATGGCGATACCGCGCGCCTGGCCGAGCTTCAGCGTCGATGCCGCATCCTTGTTGACGAAGGTCTGCTCGACAGCGGCCTCTTGCGGACCGAACGAGGCCAACACGTCGACCAGCCCGTCATGGAGCTGGCACAGGCGCACGGCGAGCTCGGCCTTGTCATCGGAGCGGACGGTGCCGGCGCCAACGAAGCGCAGCGCGTTGCCCGCCGCCTCGACCACGCCCCAGCCCGTGCGCCTGAGGCCCGGATCGATGCCGATGATGCGAATCGCCGCCGTCATGGACCTACTCTAGAGGGCCCGAGCCCCATTGCCACGGCAGTCGATGGAAACAAGAACGGGCGGCACCTCTCGACCGGGTTTCCGCATGACGACAATCGTCGACACCGTGACGTTCGACGCGGCCTTCTGGCTGCTGGCGGCAATCGTGTTCGTCGCCGGCGCGGCGCGCGGCATGTCCGGCTTCGGCACAGGCATGATCATCGCGCCGGTCGCCGGCGCGCTCTACGGCCCCCAGGTGGCCCTCGCAGTCATCGTCCTCATCGATTCCCTGCCGTCCATCCCGGTGACGATCCCGGCGTTGAAGATCGCGCGATGGCGTGAGGTGCTGCCCGTGGTCGCGGGTATCGCGCTGCTTCTGCCGGCCGGCGTCTACCTCGTCCGCGTCGGCGACCCGGTCATTCTGCGCTGGGCGATCTGCGTCGCCATCCTCGCCTGCGTCGCGGTGCTGTGGAGCGGCTGGCGCTATGGCGGACCGCGCAACACGCCGGTCTCGCTGGCTGTGGGCGGTGTTGCAGGCGTGCTATCGGGCATTGCATCTATCCCCGGACCGCCGGTGATCTTCTACTGGATGTCGGCCGGGCTGCCGGCGGTGATCGTGCGCGCCAACCTGCTGGCGCTATTCCTGTGCGGAGAGTTCCTCTCGATCGGCAATCTATGGTGGGCAGGGCTGTTCACCCGCGAGGCGCTAGGTCTCAGCCTGTTCGCTGCCCCGCCCTACTTCCTTGGCCTCATTATCGGCGCGCGCCTGTTCGGGCTCGCGAGCGAGGCCGTCTATCGTCGCGTCACCTTCATGCTCATCGTGATTTCGGCGCTGCTTGCGCTGCCGCCCCTGGCGGATGCGATCGGCGACCTCGTCGCGGCCACCCCGACCTGAAGGTCAGCCGCGCGAGAACGCCGTCTTCAGAAGGTTCAGCTGATCGGTCACCGGATTGGAGGAACGATCCGGCCCCTCCTCCGGCGACAATGGCGGGCTGCCGTAGATCTGGTCGTCCATGCGCCGAACCACCCCCTGCAAGGTGAGCGAGCGGGCGACGAGTGCGCGAAACGCCTCCGGCAGATCGTCCCAGCCCCCGACCGATTCGCTCGCCGACGCGGTGTCGAGCCGCACCTTGGCCTTTTCGGAAGCCACCTGGTCCCGGGTCATCTCGCCGGAATTCGCTGCCCGCTGGAGGAGCAGCCAGGATGCAACCTGCATCAGCCGCGTGGTGAGTCGCATCGATTCGGCCGCGTAGAGGGTCGCGGTCAGCCGGGAAAGACCCTTTGCGTCGGCCCGACCCCTGCCGTCGAGATACTCGGCGGTCTGCTCGACCAGCCGCATGCCCTCGTCATAGAGAGGTTTGAACGAACTCGAGAAGACCCGCCTCTCGGCGAGCTTGATCGTCTTCTGCCCGTCGCCCTGTTGAACGCTCATCGATACGCCCCTGCACCTCCTGCCACGTCGGGCAGCCCTGTCGGGCCGCCGATCCCCACCATGCGCGACAGGGATGAAAATCTGCGCCTACCCGAGGGTCAAGGCAAGCGTATGTTTAACAGAGGGTTAACGCCTCGCGCGCGGACAAAAAAAGAGCCGCAGGAAAGCGGCTCTCAGGAGTTTAACAGGGAGGCGTCAAACAGAGTGGCTCCAACCACCCGGTAAGAATCCAGATCACTGGATGAACACAGTAAACGCCCGTAAAGCTTAACAACTGGTTAACGCCCCAGGGAAAATCCGATCGATCGACGGGCGGCGCGACTGTAACCGGTCGATTCGCACTGGATGCCTCCGGCGGCACGCCGCCGATACGGCCGCAGCCTAGAGCAATGTTCGCACGTCGCGGACGACATCGGCCGGCGCGTGGCGCCGCGGGGAGATCGTCAAGATGGACTGGTACTCGATCGTGAAGTTCCTGCATGTCGCCGCGGCCGTGATCTGGCTGGGCGGCGGTTTCATGCTGATCGTGCTTTCGACCCGCGCGGAGCGCGCCGGTGACGGCGCGGCGATGATGCACAACCTCGCCAACATGGCGGCGCTCGGGAACATCCTGTTCATGCCGGCCTCGATGGCGACACTCGCCACCGGCCTGGCGCTTGCCTTCATCTGGATCGGCTTCACGGACCTCTGGATCATGATCGCGCTGGCCGGCGCGGCATCGACATTCCTGACCGGCGTGCTGTTCCTGAAGCCCGTCGGGGACCGCATCGCCGCGATGGTGGCGAAGGACGGCATGACGCCGGCGGCGGTCGCCGAAGGCGCCAAGCTGCTGAGGATCGGCAAGTTCGACTATACGGTGATGGTGGTCATCATCGCCGACATGGTCATCAAGCCGTCCTGGGGAGACCAGGCGGTGATCGGGGCCATGGCGGCAACGGTCGTGCTTGGCGCGCTCATCTTCCTCGGGCCGCGCCGGGCAGGCGACGCAGCGGCGGCGTGACCGGGCTCAGATTCCCTCCAGCACCACGATCGTCGGCCGCGACGGCAGCGTCTTCATCGACACGGTGAGCGAGCGCTCGTCGCGGAAGTCCACGGCGAACCCCTCGCCCATCATGCCGAGGAATTCCTGGATCGGCGTCGCGTGGCGGTGCATCGGCAGCACCATCGACGAATAGAGCCGGCTGGTGATCTCCGTCATGCCGTCGAGCGATAGCGTCATGCCGCCGTCGATGGGCACCATGACGATATCGAGCCTGCCGATGGCGCCATAATGGGCGTCCTCCAGCCGGTGATGCAGGTGACCGAGATGGCCGATGCAGAGCCCGGCCACCTCGAAGACGAAGATCGAGTTGCCGCCGACCTCGACGCCGCCGCTCCAGTCGCGAATGTCGGTCGGCACGTTGCGGACGTAGACGTCGTCGATGACGACGGCGTGTTTGGCCGGGCCGTCGCCGTCCGGGTTCCAGCCGCGCAGCACGTATTCGATGCCGGGGTCGGGGTAATCGGTGTAGTGTGTCCGGTGCGCCTTGTTCATCGTCACGACGCGGGGAAGCGGCGTGTGGCCGTAGACCCCGGAGAAGTCGGTAGCGATGCGCACCCCGCCAGGGGTCTCGATGACGTAGGTGGAATGGCCGGCATAGGTGATCGTCACCGTCTCGCCCATGTAGGCCTGCGCCAGGCGTGGCCCTGGCGTGAAGTTCGCATAGGTGACTGACGGCAGGGATTGCGCGATCGCCACGCAGCGGCTCGGCACCGGCTCGTCCTGCGCCAAGCCCGGACCGGCGGCGAGGAGCATGAAGGCGAGCAGGCTGGCGATGCGCATCGTCGGCTCCCGGGCGGTTCGGCGATACGGAGTATGATCGCGGAGCCGGCCCGCGCCACAGTCACGTTTTCGCGAGGCTCGCAAGGCGTGGCGGCTGGACGTCCGCGCCTTGCCTGACTATAAGCCGCGCCGTCCCCACGGGACTCCCAACGCATAGCCGAAAAACCACCGCAGGGGCGTCATGGCCGGCCATTCACAGTTCAAGAACATCATGCATCGCAAGGGCCGCCAGGACGCGGCCAAGTCGAAGCTGTTCTCGAAGCTCGCGCGAGAGATCACCGTCGCCGCCAAGTCCGGCATGCCCGACCCCGCCATGAACCCGCGTCTCAGGCTCGCGGTGCAGAGCGCCAAGGCGGAATCGATGCCCAAGGACAACATCCAGCGGGCGATCAACAAGGCCGCCGGAGGCGACGCCGACAATTACGAGGAAGTCCGCTACGAGGGCTATGGCCCCGGCGGCGTCGCCCTCATCGTGGAGGCGCTGACCGACAACCGCAACCGCTCCGCGTCCAACGTGCGCGCCGCCTTCACCAAGGCCGGCGGAGCGCTCGGCGAGACCGGCTCGGTGTCCTTCATGTGGAACCGGGTGGGCGAGATCCACTATCCGGCCTCCGCCGCCAGCGCGGACAAGGTGATGGAGGCGGCGATCGAGGCGGGCGCGGACGACGTCGAGTCGGACGAGGAAGGCCACACCATCTATTGCGCCTTCGAGGCGATCGGTGAGGTGTCGAAGGCGCTGGAGGCCGCGCTCGGCGAAGCCGAAAGCGTCAAGGTGATCTGGAAGCCGCAGAACGGCGTGCCGGTGGACGAGGAGCGCGCCCAGTCGCTGATGAAGCTGGTCGCCACGCTCGAGGACGACGACGACGTGCAGAACGTCTACGCCAATTTCGAGGTCGACGACGAGACGCTGGCGAGACTCAGCGCCACATGACCGGACCGGAAGTCCGCATCACCTACTGCACCCAATGCCAGTGGTTGCTGCGCGCCGGCTGGATGGCCCAGGAACTGCTCTCCACCTTCGGCGCCGACCTCGGCGCGGTCACGCTCGTGCCGGGCACGGGCGGCGTGTTCACGATCACCTGCGGCGACACGCTGGTCTGGGAGCGCAAGCGCGACGGCGGCTTTCCCGACGCGGCGAAACTCAAGCAGCTGGTGCGCGACGTGATCGACCCGGAGCGCGACCTCGGTCACAGCGACCGGAGGGGCTGAGGGTCACCGCCCGTTCCACGCACCGACGCCGGCGCCCAGTGCGATGCCGAGCGCGATCCCCATCGGCAGATTGTCCATTGCGACGCCTATTGCGGCGCCGACACCGACGCCGACGGCGATGCCAATGGCCATGCTCGAGAACTGGTCCTTCACGTGCCGCTCCTTGCCGGGAGGCCCGCCGCCGATATCGACTGATATGGTTCGCCAGTGCGGCAATGCCAGTGGCTCTCGGCCAACTGGCTGAAACTCAAACAAAAAACCCGCCTCGCGGCGGGTCCTTCGGATTGCTTCCGGTGGCCCCGGAACTCAGATGCCGAGGTTCGAGAACTTGTTCTTGAACTTCGACAGGCGGCCGCCACGGTCGAGCAGGGTCTGCTGGCCGCCGGTCCAGGCCGGGTGCGTGCTGGGATCGATGTCGAGGTTCAGCGTATCGCCTTCCTTGCCGTAGGTCGACCGCGTCATGTACTCGGTGCCGTCAGTCATCACGACCTTGATCGTGTGGTAGTCGGGGTGGATCTTGTCCTTCATGGTCTTCGTCCTGTCTGCCGGGCGACGCCCTGCGGCATCGTCGCCCGCTTCGAATGATTGAAGCCGCGCCTCCGGGAAGGTACGGCTTCGGAAAAGGTCGCGCGGCGTATACATCACGCGGAGCGGCCGCACAAGGCCGTGACAGGCCACCAACGGGGACGGCGGCGCGATGGCCGACCAGACGGACACGCGGGGAACGGGGCAGGCGCTGCGCCCGTTGCGGGCGCTCGCCCCCTATGTGCTGCGCTATCGCGGCATGGTCTTCGCCGCACTGGTGTTCCTCGCCCTGGCGGCCGCCGCGACGCTGTCGCTGCCGCTGGCCGTCCGCCGCATGATCGACCACGGCTTCGCGGGCTCGGACCCGGCCTTCATCGCCAACTACTTCTCGATGCTCGTGGTGATCGCGGCGCTGCTCGCCGTCGCCTCGGCCGCCCGCTACTATTTCGTCATCACTCTGGGCGAGCGCGTGGTCGCCGACCTCCGCCGCGATGTCTTCCGCCATGTGACGACGCTGTCGCCCGCCTTCTTCGACGCCGCCCGCTCGGGCGAAATCGTTTCGCGGCTGACGGCGGACACCACGCAGATCAAGTCGGCCGTCGGCGCGACCGCGTCGGTGGCGCTGCGCAACGTGATCCTCGGCATTGGCGCCGTCGCCCTGATGGTGGTGACGAGCCCGAAGCTCTCCGGCCTCGTCATCGCGGCGATCCCGCTGATCGTCCTGCCGCTGGTGGCGTTCGGACGGTCCGTTCGCAGACGTTCGCGCCTCGCGCAGGACACGCTCGCCGAGGCGAGCGCCTACGCCTCCGAGCAGATCGGCGCGGTGCGCGTGCTGCAGGCCTTCACCAACGAGCGGCTGGTGACGGGTCGTTTCGGCGACGCCGTCGACGCGGCCTTCGAGGCGGCGCGATCGTCGGTGCTCGCCCGCGCCGTGCTGACCTTCTTCGCCATCTTCACGATATTCGCCTCGGTCGTCGCGGTGCTCTGGTTCGGCTCACGCGACGTGCTCGACGGCACGATGTCGCCGGGCACGCTCAGCCAGTTCCTGCTCTACGCGGTGTTCGCCGCCGGCGCGCTTGGCGCGCTGTCGGAAGTGTGGGGCGAGCTCAGCCAGGCGGCGGGCGCGACCGAGCGCCTGATGGAGCTGCTGGCGGAAGAGCCGGCGATCACCGCGCCGCCGACACCGGAGCGGCTGCCACGGCCGGCGCGCGGCGCCCTCGCGTTCGACAACGTTTCCTTCGCCTACCCGTCACGCCCGGACCGGTCCGCCCTGCACCGGCTGGAGTTCAGCGTGAAGCCCGGCGAGACGGTGGCCATCGTCGGGCCCTCCGGAGCCGGCAAGTCGAGCGTACTCTCGCTCATCCTGCGTTTCTACGACCCCGACCACGGCTCGATCCTGGTCGACGGCGTCGACATCTGCGCAACGGACCCGGAGGACCTGCGGCGACGCATCGCCATCGTTCCGCAGGAACCGACGATCTTTGCCGCCAGCATCCGCGACAACATCGCCTTCGGCCGGCCGGACGCGACCGACGCCGAGATCGAGCAGGCGGCCCGCGACGCCCATGCGCATGAGTTCATCGAGAAGCTGCCGCGCGGCTACGCAGCGCCTGTCGGCGAGCGCGGCGTCACGCTCTCAGGTGGCCAGCGGCAGCGGCTCGCCATCGCCCGCGCCATCCTTCGCGATGCGCCGATCCTGCTGCTCGACGAGGCGACGTCGGCGCTGGACGCCGAGAGCGAGACGCTGGTGCAGACCGCGCTGGAACGGCTGATGAAGGACCGCACGACCATCGTCATCGCGCACCGGCTGGCGACCATCCTCAAGGCCGACCGCATCCTCGTGATGGAGAACGGCGCCATCGTCGAACAGGGCACGCATGCCAGCCTGGTGCGCAGGAAGGGCCTCTACGCAAGGCTGGCGCGGCTGCAGTTCGAGGCCGGCGCGGACGTGTTCCGGGGCGCGGCGGAGTAGCGTCTCCGATATTGATGCAGCGGCCTTGAGGATATACACTCAAGATGTATATCCAACGAGGTGAACCATGCAGGTCGCTAAATGGGGAAATAGTCTGGCGATCCGGATTCCTGCTTCGGTCGCTGACGCCTTGGCGCTGAAAGCAGGCGATGAGATAGAGATCCGGGTAGCCGGAGATCGCACATTCGACATCAGCCGCAACCGCGATAGGGAACGGGCGCTGGAGCGCATCCGCGCCCTTCGAAAACCCATGCCCGCTGGATGGACCTTCGATCGGGACGAGGCCAACGCGCGATGAGCGCGGCGGCGTTCCTGGACACCAACGTCATCATCTACGCCTTTACCGACGACCCGCGCCGCGAGACGGCCGAGATTCTCCTTGCGACTGGAGGCGTCATCAGCGTCCAGGTGCTCAACGAATTCGCCAACGCCGCCCGTCGCAAGCTGGGCATGGACTGGGCCGAGGTGCGTGATGCGCTTTCCGCGATTCGCACGCTCTGTCCGTCAGTCATCGGCCTCGACGTCGACGTACACGAGAAAGGGATGGCTCTTGGAGAGAGATACGGCCTATCCGTTTATGACAGCCTGATCGTCGCCGCGGCGCTGCAGGGCGGCTGCAAGACGCTCCTCACCGAGGATTTGCAGGACGGCCTCGTGGTGGAGCGCCGCCTGACGGTCCACAATCCGTTTCGGCAGCCATAGTTCGGGCAGGCGATCTACCCCCACGCCACCTTCCTCCCCGCATTCCGCCCCGAGAAGATGCAGCCGCCGAGGAAGGTGCCTTCGAGCGCGTTGTAGCCGTGGTAGCCGCCGCCGCCGAAGCCGGCCACCTCGCCGGCCGCGAACAGGCCCGGCACCGGCTCGCCGTCCTTGCCGATCACCTGCCCGTCGAGGTTGGTGTGCAGGCCGCCCAGCGTCTTGCGGGTGAGGATATGCAGCCTCACCGCGATCAGCGGGCCGCTTGCCGGATCCAGGATGCGGTGCGGCTTCGCCGTGCGGATCAGCCTGTCGCCGAGATAGGCGCGGGCGCCCCGGATCGCCGTGACCTGCGCATCCTTTGCGAAGGGGTTTTCCAGTTCGCGGTCGCGCGCCTCGATCTGCATCCTGAGGCGGTCGTGGTCGATCAGCCTGTCGCCGGTCAGCGCATTCATGCCCTCGACGAGGTCGGCAAGGTTCGAGCGGACGACGAAATCCTCGCCCTTTTCCTTGAAGGCTTCCACCGGCGGCGGCGCGCCGGCGCCGCGCCGGCTCTTCAGCACCGCGCGCCACGACTTCGAGGTGAAATCCGGGTTCTGCTCCGACCCCGACAGCGCGAACTCCTTCTTGATGATCGCCTGGGTGAGCACGAACCACGAATATTCGTGGCCGGTCGCAAGAATGTGCTTCAGCGTCGACAGCGTGTCGAAACCCGGCAGGCAGGGCGCCGGCAGCCGGTCGCCATTGGCGTCGAACCAGAGCGAGGAGGGGCCGGGCAGGATTCGTATGCCGTGCTTCGGCCAGATCGGCGCCCAGTTCCGGACCCCCTCCGTGTAGTGCCACATGCGGTCGCGGTTGATCACCGTGCCGCCCGCCTTCTCGGTGATGGCGATCATGCGTCCATCGACGTGGTGCGGCACGCCGGCGACCATCGACTTCGGCGGCGGCCCGAGGCGGTCCTTCGGCCACGCCTTGCGAACGAGGTCGAAATTGCCTCCGATGCCGCCGGAGGTGACGATGACGGCGGGCGCCGAAAACTCGAACTCGCCGACGACGGCGCGGCCGGATTTCTGGCCGCGCCCGACGGTCGAGGGTTCGAGGATCTCGCCCGCGACGCCGGTCACCGCGCCCTTCGTCTTGACCAGCCGGCTCGCCTGATGGCGGAACTTCAGCACGATGCGGCCGGCGGCGACGTGCTCCATGACGCGGCGCAGGAATGGTTCCAGCACACCCGGCCCGGTGCCCCAGGTGATGTGGAACCGCGGCACCGAATTGCCGTGGCCGTGCGCATGGCCGCCGCCGCGCTCTGCCCAGCCGACGACCGGAAACCAGCGCATGCCCATGGCGTGCAGCCAGGGGCGCATCTCTCCGGCAGCGAAATCGACATAGGCTTCGGCCACCTTGCGCGGCCAGTGATCCTCCGGCCGGTCGAACTGGGCGGACCCCAGCCAGTCCTGCATCGCGAGGTCCCGGCTGTCCCTGATCCTGAGGCGTCGCTGCTCGGGGCTGTTCACGAAGAACAGGCCGCCCAGCGACCAGAAGGCCTGGCCACCGAGCGAATTCTCGCCCTCCTGCTCGAGGACGATGACCCGCTTGCCTGCGTCGCCGAGTTCGGCCGCCGCCACCAGTCCCGCCAGTCCGCCGCCAACGACGATGGCGTCCGCCTGCTCGGCCATGATGCTCCTCCCCGCGCACTTTGTCGGCAGCATTCCCGGCCGGTGAGCGGCGATCAAGCGGAAAGTAGCCATGCGTCACTCTTCGCGCGACAGCCTTGCACTCGACATTGTCCCTTGCCGGGCGGCCATCGGCGGTGCCCAATTGTCAACGCCTTGGAGGGGAGACCAAAATGATCGCCAACATCCTGATCGCGCTGGTGGCGCTGATCCACGTCTACATCGTCGTCCTGGAGATGGTGCTCTGGGAGAAGCCGCAGGGCAGGAAGGCTTTCGGCACGACGGCGGAATTCGCCGCGGCATCGAAGGTGCTCGCCGCCAACCAGGGCCTCTATAACGGCTTCCTCGTCGCCGGGCTCGCGTGGGGCCTGTGGCTCGGCGAGGCGGGCTTCTCCATCAAGGTCTTTTTCCTGCTGTGCATCCTGGTCGCCGGGCTCTTCGGCGCGATGACGGCGAGCACGCGAATCCTCTACGTGCAGGCGCTGCCGGCCGCAGTCGCGCTCATCGCGCTGTTCTTTGGGTTGTAGCTGTCCTACAGAGGGTTGCGATGACAAGACTTCGAGGATGGCATTCAACCCGCGGTTTCCTATGAAAGCGCCTGCCGAATCCGACCAGCAGGGCCGTCAGCAGAGGGTCAAGATCGCCGCTGACGGACGATTGGTGCTGCCTAAGTCGATGCGGAAGGCAGCCGGAATTGAAGGAGAGACTCAGCTGGTGCTAACCGTTCAGGGCGGCCAGATACAGATATCAACGGTCGCTGATCACATCAGGCGTGCGAGAGAAATCTTTCGCCAGTCCATAAAGCGCGATTTCAGTTCCGACGATTTCCTCGCGACACGCGAGCGAGACTCGGAACCTACCTTTCCGTGAGCTTCAGCTCGATGCGGCGGTTGCGGTCGCGCGCATCCTGGGTGTCCGCCGGGTCGAGCGGCTGGAACTCGCCGAATCCGGCGGCGACCAGCCGGTTCGCAGGCACGCCGCTTTCGATCAGGAACTTCACGACCGACGTGGCGCGCGCCGAGGAAAGCTCCCAGTTGTCGCGGTAGCGGCCTGCGCCGGAAAGCTGGATGTTGTCCGTGTGTCCGTCGACGCGCAGCACCCAGTTGATCTCCGGCGGGATCTCGCGCTGCAATTCGATGATGGCGTCCGCCAGCTTCTTCATCTCGTCCTGTCCGGCCGGGTTGATGACCTCCGAACCGGACGGGAACAGCACCTCGGACTGGAAGACGAAACGGTCGCCGACAATGCGGATGTTCTCGCGGTCGGACAGGATCTCGCGCAGCCGGCCGAAAAAGTCGGAGCGGTAGCGGTTGAGCTCCTGAACGCGCTGTGCGAGCGCCACATTCAGGCGACGGCCGAGATCGGCGATCTTGGTGTTCGATTCGCGGTCGCGCGTCTCGGAGGCCTCGAGCGCCTCCTCGAGTGCGCCGATCTGCTTCCTCAGGGCCGCGATCTGCTGGTTGAGCAGCTCCACCTGGGACAGCGCCCTCTGGCTGATCTGCCGTTCGCTGTCCAGTTGTCCCGACAGCGTGCCGATGCGCGCCTCGGCCTCCGCGCCCGCCCCGGCGCCGCTGGCGAGCAGCCTCTCCAGCCGCGACCGTTCCGTCTCGATGCTGTCCAGTGAGGCGCTCAGCGTGGCGATCTGATCCTCCGCGTCCTGGTTGTCGGACTGGGCGAGCGCGAGGAGTTGCGTCAGCTCGTTGATCTGCGAGTTGAGCCGGTTGAGCACCTCGTCCTTTCCGGAGATCTCGCGCGACAGAAGGAACTGCGCGAGCACGAAGACCGACAACAGGAACATGATGGCCAGCAGGAGCGTCGACAGCGCGTCGACGAAGCCCGGCCAGTAGTCGATGCGCCGGTCCCGGCGCGCCCGCGCGAGCGCCATCTCACCTACCCTGCTTGTCGAGGGACGAAGCGATCTTGTCGAGCGTGTTGCGCAGCGCGCGCTGCTCCTCGGACTGCGCCTCGACCCAGTCGCGCATCAGCTGCTGCTCGCTGCGCATGTTCTTGACGAGGCCCGAAATGCCGTCCGCCAGGTTGGCCATCGCCGTCGCGACCCGCTGGTTGGAGCCGCCGCCGCTCTCCTGCATGTTGCGCAGGCGCTCCGACAGGACCTTCAACTCATCCGACGAGCCCGCCTTGGACGGATCGGCGGTCATGATGTCCGACGAGAGATCGGTGACCGAGGACAGCCAGTTTTCCAGTTCGGTATAGAAACGCGTCTGCGCGCGGCCGGCCTGCAGGTCGAGGAACCCGACGATCAGCGAGCCGGCGAGGCCGAAGAGCGACGACGAGAACGCCGTGCCCATGCCCGACAGCGGCGCGGCCAGTCCCGATTTGAGAGCCTCCAGCACGTCGTTGGCGTCGCCGGAGCCCGGATCCAGCGACTGGATCGTGTCGCCGATCGACCCGATCGTGGCCAGAAGACCCCAGAAGGTGCCGAGCAGGCCCAGGAACACCAGCAGGCCGGTCAGGTAGCGTGTGATGTCGCGGGTTTCGTCGAGCCGGTTGGCGATCGAGTCCAGCATGGAGCGCATCGAATTCGTCGACAGCGACATGGACGAGGACCGCGACAGCAGCGCCTTCATCGGAGCGAGCAGAACGGGTTCCGTCGTTTCGGACCCGGCGCGGAACGAGTTGACCCAGCGTACCTCGCGGAACAGCCGCAGGACCTGGATGATCGCAAGGAGGATGCCGACGACGAGAACGCCCAGGATCAGGCCGTTGAGGCCGGGATTGGTCTCGAACGCAGCCGATATCTGCCGATAGAGGATGGCGGCGATGAACCCCGCGATGGCGAGGAAGACCAGCATTGAAAGCAGGAAGACCTGCGGGCTGGAGAGGCGCTGCGGATCATAGCCCGACTCGCCAATCGCCACGTCGCTCCCGTAGGTCCTGAAAACAGCCATCCGCGCCTCTGCGAGCCATGCCGCGACATGCTTTGATCACGAGTCTAAGCGGAATTATGACGGAATTGAAAGACAAGCGTTATCCGCGCCGGCCGGATTGCCGCGCAACCCACGGTCTTTTTGGCGTCAGAGCCGACTGATCACCAGGCTGTCGCCGATCGCCCACAGGTGCAGCGCCGCGGCCACCACGACGAAGCCGTGCCATGCGGCGTTCTGGAACGCCAGCCGGCGCCAGAGATGGAAGATGACGCCGGCCGAGTAGACCAGTCCGCCGGCTACGATCAGCGCGACAGTGGTGCCCGGGAGGAGGTCGAGTATCTCGCCGGCGATCGCCACCCCGCTCCAGCCCATCAGGAGATAGAGCACGATCGAGAGACGGTCGAAGCGGCCGGGGAGGAACAGCTTGACCAGGATGCCGACGGCGGCGATGCCCCACACGACCGTCGCGATGCCCACGGCCTCCCATGATGGGCCGAGCTGGGCGATGAAGGGTGTGTAGGTGCCGGCGATGAGAAGGTAGATCGCGGCGTGGTCGAACCTGCGCAGGATCCATTTGGTCGGCGACAGCGGCCACATGTTGTAGGCGAAGGAGACGCCGAGAGCCGTTATCAGCGAGGCGAGATAGAAGACGGCCGCCGCGTATTCCCAGGGGCTGACGTGAAAGACGGCAAAGGCGAGAAGAATCGAGCCGGCCGAGAGGGCGACCGCAAGGCCGATGCCGTGGACGACGCCGTCGGCGATCAGTTCCGCGCGCGAATAGTGGAAGCGTCCCGCGAACGGAACGTCGATCACTTCGCGATCTTCTGGACGCGGCTTCGACACGGACAGCATGGACCCGCAATGTCGTGCGCCATCATGTCGTTGGCAAGACGACGTTTCGCCGCCCCCGTTCAGCGAACCGGCAGCGGCTTGCGGATGGTGGCGAGAAGGGCCTTGTGGATCGCCTCGTTGCCGGCGACGACCGCGCCGTTGTCGAGCATGTCGTGTCCGCCGGCCGTGTCGGTGACGAAGCCGCCGGCCTCGCGGATCATCAGGATGCCCGCGGCAAGATCCCAGGCCGACAGGTCCTCTTCCCAGAAGCCGTCGAGGCGACCCGCCGCCACGTAGCAGAGGTCGAGCGCCGCGGCGCCCATGCGGCGCACGCCGGCCGTCTCGCCCATGACGTGGCGCAGCGCGATCAGGTAGTTGCCGTGATGGCCGCGGCCGATATGCGGGATGCCCGTGCCGATCACCGCGTCGGAGAGCTTCCTGCGCGCCGCGACGCGGAGGCGCCGGTCGTTGAGGAAGGCGCCGCCGCCGCGCTCGGCCGTGTAGAGTTCGTCCATCGCCGGATTGTAGACGACGCCGGCGACCAGCTGGCCCTGTCGTTCCAGTCCGATCGACACGGCGAAGACGGGAATGCCGTGCAGGAAATTGGTCGTTCCGTCGAGCGGGTCGACGATCCAGCGATGTTGCCCGTCCTCGCCCTCCACCGCACCGCGCTCCTCCATGAGGAATGCGTAGCCCGGGCGGGCCTTGGAGAGTTCCGCGTGGACGATATCCTCGGCGCGCCGGTCGGCCTGGCTGACATAGTCGCCGGGGCCCTTGAGCGACACCTGAAGGTTCTGCACTTCGCCGAAATCGCGGGCGAGCGAGCGTCCGGCCTTGATGGCCGCCTGCACCATGACGTTGATGATCGCTGAACGCGCCATGATGTCGGCTTCCTTTCCGCTCCGGTCAGTCGGCGCGGCGGATGTAGCTGAGCTCGTTCGTGTCGACGAGCACCCGCTCGCCGGAGGACACGAAGGGCGGCACGAGGATGCGGATGCCGTTCTCGAGCATCGCCGGCTTGTAGGACGACGCGGCCGTCTGGCCCTTCACGACCGGGTCGGCCTCGGTGATCGTCAGCACGACCTGGTCGGGAAGCGAGATGCCGATCGGCCGTTCCTCGTAGAGCTCGACGGTCACCGTCATGCCGTCCTGGAGGAAGGCGGCGCGGTCGCCGACGAAGTCCTTCTGCAGTTCGAGCTGCTCGTAGCTTTCCGAATCCATGAAGACCAGCGCCTCTCCCTGCTCGTAGAGGAAGGTGAAGTCCTTCTGCTCCAGTCGCACCTTCTCGACGGTCTCGGCCGAACGGAAGCGCTCGTTGAGCTTGGTGCCGTTGATGAGGTTCTTCAATTCGACCTGATTGTAGGCGCCGCCCTTGCCGGGCTTCACCGCCATCGTCTTCACCGCGACCCACAGGCCTCCGTCATGTTCGATGACGTTGCCGGGACGGATTTCGTTGCCGTTGATCTTGGCCATTGGTGTTCTTCCGGAAGGGAAACGTTGCGCGGGAAAGGGCGCGTTTTCGCGCCCCCAAGACCATAAAACGCCGTCAGTGGCAAGAGACCGGCAGCGTCAGCGCAGCCGGTTCGCCCGCATCAGCGCCGTGCGTTGTTCCTCGTCGGTCAGGCCGTCCATGAGATCCTCCATCTCCGGATCGACCAGCCCGGCGCGGCGGGCGAGGATGTACCAGGCCGCGGCGAAGAGATTGTCGGGCGGGGTGCCGATGCCATGCATGTACAGCTTGGCGACTCGGTTCTGCGCGGCGACGTTTCCGCCCTCGGCCGCCGCCTTCAGCCAGCGGAACCCGAGCTTCTCGTCCTTCGCTCCGCCACGGCCCTGCACCAGCCACGTACCGAGATCGAGACGCGCCGTGTCAAAGCCCAGAGCCGCCGCGCGGATGAGCCACTTGCGGGCCTCGGCGTCGTCCCGGGAATAGCCGGCCGTGCCCTCGGTATAGATGCGCGCGACCGCGTATTGCGCGTCCGGGAGGCCGCCTTCCGCGGCGCGCTTGTAGTAGTCGACCGCCTTGCGCAGCTGATCGCCGGACGGCTGCTGGGCGAGGATCATCTGCGCCAGGTTGAACTGCGCGAGCGTGTTTCCCGCTTCGGCGGCCGCTTCCATGAGGGCGAACGCGCCCTTGGGATCCTTCTCCGCGTAGCGTCCGTCCGACAGCACCAGCGCGTACTGGAACTGCGCCTCCGGCACGCCCTGCTCGGCCGCCTTGCGATACCAATCGGCGGCCGCCTTCTCGTCCCGCCTGATGCCGAGGCCGCGCGACATGATCTCGGCGACGAGCGTCTGCGACGCGGCGTCGCCCGCCTCGGCGCGCGGCAGCGCCAGATTGTATGCGGTGCGGTAGAGCCCGCGCTGATAGGCGCCGTAGGCTGCGTCGGGGGTGACGCCGAACCGGTTCGGGTCGACACTCTCGGCCGAGGGCGCGGCGCGGTCGCCGTCCGCCGCCGCCGCCGGATAGGCAAGCACGGCGGCGACGATCAGGATGGCGACCCGGCGCACGGTCAGCCCCCGAAGCGCGGGCCGGCCGCGTCCAGAATCTCGTTGGCTCCGCGCACGGCCTCGGCTGGGTCGACGCCGTCGGCGAAGACCGCGTTGCCGAGCCCGACGAATTCGGCGCCGGTCGCGGCGACGGCCTCGACGGACGCGACGTCTGAACCGGCCAGCACGATGCAGGGCACCTCGATCACCTCGGCCCACCACTGGCCAAGCGACAGGTTGCGCGGGTGAGGATCGGGCACGGTGTCGAACCCGAAACGCCCGAAGAAGATGTAGTCGGGCCGGCGCTCGCCCCGCTCGAGCGCATCGTCGCGCGTCTTGCCGCCGGTGGCGCCTATCATCATGTGCGCCTGATGCTTGTCGATGGTCTCGGCGAGGTCGGCGAGGCTGCCCTCGACATGCAGTCCGTCGGCGCCGATCCGGCCGGCGACGCGGCTGTCGCCCGCCACCACGACGGCGGCGCCGGCCGCCTGGGCGACAGGCGCAACGGCTGCCGCGATCTCCTGGAACGCAGCCGCGTCGAGCGCGTATTGCGGGACGATCACCGATGCCACGTCGCCGCCCGAGAGCGCCTTCGCCGTGCGGTCGGCAGCGTCCCGCGCGCCGAGCCCCGGCGGCAGGATGAGCACGATGCGGCAGCGGTCTGGGATGTCGGTCATATCAGGCTGAGGTTCGATGGCGCGTTGTCGCGCGGTTTCATGTCTCGAATGCGGCATAGTCGAGGCGCGCCAGAATGAACAGACTTGCCTCGCCACGGCGTCCATTTCGCGCTAGAGCGGCGGCGCCTCCCAATCGGCTTCCCGCATGTCCGTACTCTCCGATCCCTGGTTCCTCGCCGTCGCGATTCCCGCCGTCATCCTCGTCGGCCTGTCGAAGGGCGGGCTGGGCGGCGCCATGGGCTTCATCGGCGTGCCGCTGATGGCGCTGGTGATCTCGCCGGTGCAGGCGGCGGCGATCCTGCTGCCGATCCTCATCCTCGCCGACATGGTATCGCTCTGGACCTGGCGCGGCAATTACGACCGCGGCCTGCTGGTCTCCATGCTGCCGGCCTGCGTCGTCGGCATCTGCATCGGCTGGATGACCGCCGCCATGGTCACCGCCGACATGGTGCGCTTCATCGTCGGCGCGGTTGCGATCACCTTCGTCGCGCGCGCCGCCTGGCTGCACTATCGTCATGGTTCGGCCGCCAAGAGCCGCAGGAATCCGATCGCGGCCGCCTTCTGGGGCCTTGTTTCGGGCTTCACCAGCTTCGTGGCCCATCTCGGCGGCCCGCCCTTCCAGGTCTACGCCGTGCCGCTCCGCCTCGACCCCAAGGTCTTCACCGGCACGTCGGTGATTTTCTTCGCCACCACCAATGCCATCAAGCTGGTTCCCTACTTTGCGCTGGGCCAGTTCGATGCGACCAATCTCGCCGCTTCCTTCGCGCTGATGCCGCTCGCGCCGATCTTCACGCTGGTCGGCGCCTGGATCGTCCGGCGGCTGAAGCCGGACGTCTTCTATCTCATCACCTATCTCAGCGTCGGGGCGGTCGCGCTGAAGCTCGTCTGGGACGCGGCCGTCGCATTTCTACTGTCGTGACCGCTGTCCGGCGCTGTGCTTAATCTGCGGCGGGAGGATTTCCTGAGATGCCGAACCCCTATGAGGTCGACCTCGACCGGAACGCGGCGAATTTCCAGCCGCTGACGCCGCTCACCTATCTGGAGCGCGCCGCCGCGACCTATCCCGACCAGATCGCCATCGTCCATGGCCGGCAGCGGGTCACCTACCGCGACTTCTGGCGGCGATCACTCCGCCTCGCCTCGGCGCTGGCGAAGCGCGGCATCGGCAAGGGCGACACGGTCTCGGTGATGCTCTCCAACACGCCGCCCATGCTGGAGGTCCATTTCGGCGTGCCGATGGTGAAGGCGGTGCTGCATTCGCTGAACACCCGGCTCGACGCGGCGATCGTCGCCTTCCAGCTCGACCATGCGGATTCGAAGGTGCTGATCGTCGACCGCGAGTTCTCGGCCGTCGTGCGGGAGGCGCTGGCGATCACGAAGGTGAAGCCGCTGGTGATCGACTTCGACGATCCCGAATACGCCGCCGACGCACCCTACCCGAAGGGCGAACGGCTGGGCGCGCTCGACTATGACGACTTCCTGACCTCCGGCGATCTGGACTTCGCCTGGTCGATGCCGGACGACGAGTGGGACGCCATTTCGCTCAACTACACGTCGGGCACCACAGGCAATCCGAAGGGCGTGGTCTATCACCATCGCGGCGCGGCGCTGATGGCCTACGCCAACACCATCCATGCCGGCATGGGCAAGCATGCCGTCTATCTCTGGACGCTTCCCATGTTCCACTGCAACGGCTGGTGCTTTCCCTGGACGCTGGCGGTTCAGGCGGGCACCCATGTCTGCCTGCGCTGGGTGCGCGCCAAGGCGATGTATGACGTGATCGCCGATCATGGCGTCACCCATCTCTGTGGCGCGCCGATCGTCATGTCGACGCTGATCAACGCGCCGGCTGCCGACAAGCGCGATTTCCCGCAGACCGTCACCTTCAACACGGCCGCCGCGCCCCCGCCGGAGGCGGTGCTCGCAGGCATGGCGGATGCAGGCTTCGCGGTCACCCACCTCTACGGGCTGACCGAGACCTACGGCCCAGCCGTGGTCAACGAGTGGCATGCGGCGTGGGACGGACTGGAGAAGGGACCGCGCACCGCGAAGAAGGCCAGGCAGGGCGTGCGCTACGCCGCGCTCGAAGGGCTGACTGTCATGGACCCCCAGACGATGGAAGAGACGCCGGCCGACGGTGAGACCATCGGCGAGGTCATGTTCCGCGGCAACATCGTCATGAAAGGCTATCTCAAGAACCGCAAGGCGACCGACGAGGCTTTCGCCGGCGGCTGGTTCCATTCGGGCGACCTCGGCGTCATGCACCCGGACGGCTACATTCAGCTCAAGGACCGGTCGAAGGACATCATCATCTCGGGCGGCGAGAACATCTCGTCCATCGAGGTCGAGGACGCGCTCTACAAGCACCCGTCCGTCGCCTCATGCGGCGTGGTCGGACGGAACGACGAAAAGTGGGGCGAGGTGCCGGTCGCCTATGTCGAGCTGAAGCCGGGCGCGACTGCCACCGAGGCCGAGATCGTCGAGCACTGCCGGTCGCTGCTTGCCCGCTTCAAGGTGCCCAAGACCGTGGTCTTCGCGGAAATCCCGAAGACCAGCACCGGCAAGATCCAGAAGTTCCGGCTGCGCGAGATGGCGAGGGGCTGACCGCCCCTCAGTGTCCTGGCGTCTTCGTCGGCTTCTTGCGGCGGCGCGACAGCATGTTGAGTATCTCGACGAAGACCGAGAAGCCCATGGCGGCGTAGATGTAGCCCTTCGGCACATGGAAGCCGAAGCCGTCGGCGATCAGCGTCGTGCCGATCATCAGCAGGAAGCCGAGCGCCAGCATCACGATGGTCGGGTTTTTCTCGATGAAGTTGGCGAGCGGCGCGGCGGCCATCAGCATGACGGCGACCGTCACGATGACCGCGATGTACATGATGGCGATCTCGTCCACCATGCCGACGGCCGTGATGATCGAATCGACTGAGAAGACGAGGTCGAGCAGCAGGATCTGGAAGATCGCGGCGCCGAGGGACAGGTTTATGGTGTTGGAGACGACATTGTCCTTGCCGTCGTCGGGATCGACGGAGTGATGGATTTCCTTGGTCGCCTTCCAGACCAGGAACAGCCCGCCGGCGATCAGGATGATGTCGCGCCACGAGAACGGGTGGCCGAAGGCGCTGAACACAGGCGCGGTGAGCCCGACGATGAAGGAGATCGTCGCGAGCAGCACGAGGCGCATGACCAGCGCCGCGCCGATGCCCAGCCGCCGCGCGCTGGCGCGCTGGTGCTCGGGCAGCTTGTTGGTCAGGATCGAGATGAAGATGAGATTGTCGATGCCCAGCACGACTTCGAGCGCGATGAGAGTGACCAGCGCGATCCACGCCGTCGGGTCGTCCAGCCACAAGAAGTGCTGAGCAAGGAAATCCATCGTCTCGCCCCCGAATGCCGTGAAACGGCTGTACGATAATTCCGACAGAGCTAGGAAGCGGCCGGCGCGCCGTCAATATCAGCGCCAGAACGCCGGCGTCGTTTCCTCGAGCCTCGGGCCAAGGCGCAGCGGTGCGATCTTCTCCGCCAGCCCCGTTCGGTCGGAAACGTCGACGCCGACGCCGCAGATCGTCGCAGGGCCGTTTGCGGCCTCGAAGCGCCCCTTCGGCACCTTGGTGAGGAAGCGGTTGAGCGGCTCCTCCTTGTCCATGCCGAGCGAGGAATCATAGTCGCCGCACATCCCGGCGTCCGTCAGATAGCCGGTGCCGCCGTTGAGGATCTGGTGGTCGGCGGTCGGTTGATGCGTATGGGTGCCGACGACCAGGCTCGCGCGCCCGTCGACGAAATGGGCGAAGCACATCTTCTCGCTGGTCGCCTCGGCGTGGAAGTCGATCGCCACGACATCCGCCTGCTCGCCGAGCGGGCAGGCGTTGAGTTCGCGCTCGACCGCGATGAACGGATCGTCCAGTTCCGGCTGCATGAAGATGCGGCCCATGATGTTGGCCACCATGACGCGCGCGCCGTTCCTGGCGATGAAGACGCCAGAGCCGTGTCCGGGCGTGCCCTTTGGAAAGTTCACGGGGCGAAGAAACCGTTCTTCCCGCGGCGCGAAGGTCAGCGCTTCGCGCTGGTCCCAGACGTGGTTGCCGGTGGTCACCACGTCGGCGCCGGCTTCCAGCGTGCTGCGAAAGATCTCTTCCGTGATGCCGAAGCCGCCGGCCGCATTCTCGCCGTTGACGATAACGAAATCGAGCCGGAAGTCGGAGATCAGGCCGGGAAGCCGCTCCCACACCGCCGTCCGGCCAGTCTTGCCCACCATGTCGCCGAGGAAGAGAAGTCGCATGAAGGGGCTTTACAGTCGGGAGGCAAAGCGGCGCAAGCCGCTCTCCGTGAGGATTTCGGGTAGCACCACGTCGTGCGGCTGGTCGGGCACGCGCCCGACCTCCTGGCAGTCGAAGGCGATGCCGATCAGCCGCGGCGGCCGGCCGGCCTCGGCCAGCCTCGCGATCGCCCGGTCGTAGAATCCCGCGCCATAGCCGATGCGATGGCCGCGAGCGTCGAAGGCGGCAAGCGGCACGAGCATCACGCTCGGCTCCAGCACGGCCGCCTCCGCGCCGGGTCCGAAGGTGCCGAAGCCCATGTCGACCAGCGGAGCGCCGCGCACCAGTTCGCGGAAGATGATGGTCGTCCTGTCGACGATGGCTGGCAGGCACAGCCGGGCGCCGCGTTGGCGAAACGCGAACATTAGCGGCCGGACATCGACTTCGGAGCGCATCGGCCAGAAGCCGGACACGACCGCGCCGGCAGGCGGATCGAGCGTGCCGGCGACCTCGGCCATGGCGAGCGAGACCTCGATACGCCATTGCGGGTCGAGCGCGTCACGGCGGGCGAGCGCCTCGCCCCGCAACGCCTTCTTCAGCATCCTGATGTCGGGTCCGGTCATGCGTCAGGTGATAGCAGGCCGGAAACGCACTTGTCCCCGGCGGAAACGACCCACCGGCGACCGGAGTAAGCGGCGACCACCCAACCGATGGAGAGATTGATCCCGGGTGCCTACAAAGTAGGTGGGCGCCGTATGTCCGAGCCCACGGGCCCGGCCAGGGACAGCTCCCTAGGGATCAGTAAGGCCCCGGGGATAAGTTACTCCTGTCGAGAAGCGCAGTACGCCATCGGCGAATATAGCGTCGGTGGCGTCGGTCCGCCAGTGCGCGACCGGCTCGCGCCGCGGATTTCACGCAACCTTCGGCCCCCGGGGCCGTTTTTGTCCGGACGGCAGCCGGCATTGCCGGCTCACCAGCGAGGAAAGGATCGAGCCATGAAACGACTTGCTCTCGCATCGGTCGCGCTCATCGCCCTGGGCGGCGCATCCTATGCCCAGGAACGCGGGAACTTCTCCAACGACCCGCAAGCCTATCATTCAGGCGGTTATCGCTATGACGGCGACCGTTATCACCATGGTGACCGGTACAAGCGTGCATACCGGTCGGGCAGCTACTACGCGGGCGGCCACGATCCCTACTATCGCCCCTATCGGCACCATCGGCGTCATTACGAGCGTGGACCGGGCTTTTCGTTCAGTTTCGGCGGTCCCGGCTGGCGCGTGGGGGTCCACGACCACTGGCGCTAAGGCTTCCCGGCCACTGTCCGCCCGCGCTTGAAAAGGCGCGGGCGGAGGCGGCGGCTCTCCTTGCATCCGCCCGGGCCGCTCCTTAGGGTCCGGCCGACAGCAATTGCAGGGATTTCCGTTCGATGCGTTTTGAGGGAACGGCGGCCTATGTCGCCGACAAGGATCTGATGGTGGCCGTCAACGCGGCCATCGCGCTGGAGCGGCCGCTGCTGGTCAAGGGCGAGCCCGGCACGGGCAAGACCGAACTCGCCCGGCAGGTCGCCGCCGCGCTCGGGCTCGATCTGATCGAATGGCACGTCAAGTCGACCACCAAGGCGCAGCAGGGGCTCTACGAGTACGACGCGGTCTCGCGACTGCGCGACAGCCAGATCGGCGACGCGCGCTTCAACGACATCGCGAACTACATCAAGCGCGGCAAGCTGTGGGACGCCTTCGCGGCGGACCGCAAAGTCGTGCTGCTCATCGACGAGATCGACAAGGCTGACATCGAGTTCCCCAACGACCTCTTGCAGGAACTCGATCGCATGGAGTTCTTCGTCTACGAGACCGGCGAGACCATCGTCGCGAAGCAGCGGCCGATCGTCATCATCACCTCCAACAACGAGAAGGAGCTGCCGGACGCCTTCCTGCGCCGCTGCTTCTTCCATTACATCCGCTTCCCCGACGTCGAGACGCTGAACCGCATCGTCGAGGTCCACTATCCGGGCATCAAGCAGAACCTGGTCCGGGCGGCGCTCACCCAGTTCTACGAGGTCCGCGAGGTGCCGGGGCTGAAGAAGAAGCCGTCGACCTCCGAAGCGCTGGACTGGATCCGGCTGCTGGTCGCCGACGACATCGACCCGGCCGACCTGAGGGCCGATCCCAAGAACGCGCTGCCCAAGCTCCACGGGGCGCTGCTCAAGAACGAACAGGACGTACACCTTTTCGAACGGCTCGCCTTCATGGCGAGAAGGCAGGGCTGAGCCGTAGCCATGATCCTGATCGCGGGAGGGGGGATCGCCGGGCTGACGCTGGCGCTGGGCTGCCACCAGGCCGGCATTCCCTGCCGCGTCTTCGAGCGCGGCGCGGAGATCAGGCCGCTCGGCGTCGGCATCAACGTCCAGCCGCATGCGGTGCGCGAGCTGTACGATCTCGGGCTGGAGCATGAGCTCGAGGCGCTCGGCGTGCGGACGCGCGAGGTCGCCTATTTCTCCAAGACCGGCCGGCTGATCTGGTCGGAGCCGCGCGGCGTGCACGCCGGCTACCGCTGGCCGCAATATTCGCTGCATCGCGGCGGCCTGCAGATGATGCTGTTCGGCGCGGTCCGCGAACGGCTCGGCGACGCCGCCGTGCTCACCGGACGCACTCTGGCGAGCTTCCGGCAGCACGCTGACGGCGTCGAAGCGATCGTCGCGCGCGCCGACGGGACGAGCGAACGCCACCACGGGACGCTGCTGATCGCCGCCGACGGCATCCACTCCCATGCGCGCGCGGTCTTCTATCCAGACGAGGGGCCGCCGAAATGGGGCGGCGCGATTCTCTGGCGCGGCACCGCCCGCCAGGCCCCGTATCTCACGGGCGCGACCATGGCGATGGCCGGTCACGAGTTCCAGAAGTTCGTCACCTATCCGATAGGCAAGGCCGATCCCGAGACCGGAGAGGCGCTGATCAACGTGATCGCCGAACTCAAGGTCGACCCCTCGGCAGGCTGGCGGCGCGAGGACTACAACCGCCGCGGCATCCTGTCGGAGTTTCTGCCCGCCTTCGAGCCCTGGGTGTTCGACTGGCTGGACGTCCCGGCGCTGATCCGCGCCACCGACCCGATCTTCGAGTATCCGATGGTCGACCGCGACCCGCTGCCGCGCTGGACGCATGGGCGGGTGACCCTCATGGGCGACGCGGCGCATCCGATGTACCCGATCGGCTCCAACGGCGCCTCGCAGGCGATCGTCGATGCGCGCGTGCTGGTGCGGGAACTGGTGGCGCACGGCCTTTCCGTCGAGGCCCTGGAGGCCTACGAGACGGAGCGCCGCGAAGCGACGTCGCGCATCGTGACGGCGAACCGGGGCAACGGCCCCGACGCGGTGATGCAGACGGTCGAGGAACGGTGCGGCGGCGAGTTCGACGACATCGACGACGTGCTCTCGCCCGCCGAGCGCGTCGAAATCGCGGCATCCTACAAGCGGCTGGCCGGCTTCGATGTCGAGGCGCTCAACGCGCGGCCGCCGACCGTCGATCCGGCGCAGGCCGCGGCAGCAAGGGAGACATGGAATGACGCACATCGTCGTCAGGGCGCTTGAACGGGGCGACCACGCGGCCTGGCGCCGCCTGTGGACCGACTACCTCACCTTCTACGAGACCAGCGTCGGCGAGGACATCTATGCGCTGACCTGGAAGCGGCTGTTCACGACGGGCGAGTTCGAGCCGAAGGGTTTCATCGCCCTTCTCGACGGCACCGCCGTCGGCCTCGTGCACTACATGTTCCACCGCACCTGCTGGTCGGCCGCGAACAACTGCTATCTTCAGGACCTCTTCACCGACGCTGCGGCGCGCGGCAAAGGGGCCGGCGAGGCGTTGATCAAGGCGGTGCAGGACACAGCGGCCGGGCAGGGCGTCAAGAACGTCTACTGGATGACCCACGAGACCAATGCGACCGCGCGAAAGCTCTACGATCGCGTCGCGCGGCGGACCGGGTTCATCGAGTATGATTTGATGTAGGTTGGAGACTGCGCAACATGTTGCGCAATTGAAGACGAATGCCTATTGTTGAAACCAGCACTTGGAAGATCGTGGCACGGCTGGTGCGCGAGGGCTGGCGCAATGTCGGCGGCGGCAAACATGATCGATACGAGCACGAGGTTCGCCGTGGCGTGATGATTGTGGTTCCACGCCATCGCGAACAGTCGCCGGGTGTCGCGCGATCGATTGCAAAGCTTGCAGGCTGGATCTGAAGATGACCCATTACGTAGGAATTCTCGACGGTTTGAACGACGTATGGGGCGTTCGGATTCCTGATCTCCCGGGCTGCCATGGCGGAGGCGCCACCCCGGACGAGGCGATTGCGGATGCGGTTTCGGCTGCTCGCGACTGGGCGGATGCGCGTGTAACAGGCGGGCGGGAACTGCCGGCGCCGCGTACGATCGCGCAAATGCTCAAGGACCGCGAGATCGACGCCGCCGCCGGCGAGTCCGCCGTCATGGTTCCGCTTATCGTCGACGCAGGGCGGCCGGTTCGAGCAAACCTCTCGATCGACGCCGGCCTGCTCGCTGCGATCGACGCAGAGGCTGCAAGACGCGGCCTCACGCGATCGGCCTTCCTCGCAGGCGCGGCGCGGGAGAAGATCGAAGGGATGAGATAGTCTTTCAATGTTCATCCCCTTCTTCCTCGAACTGAAGGCCGCGCGGGTTCCGGTCTCGCTGCGCGAGTATCTGACACTGCTCGAGGGCATGGAGGCCGACCTCGTCACCTATGACGTCGAGGGCTTCTACTATCTCGCCCGCTCGACGCTGGTGAAGGACGAGCGTCACATCGACCGCTTCGACCAGGTCTTTTCGCATGTCTTCAAGGGCGTCGAGGCTGTGTCGGGCGAGGCCGTCGTCGACGTGGCGAACATCCCAGAGGAATGGCTGCGGCGGCTGGCGGAAAAGCACCTGACGGAAGAGGAGAAGAAGCTGGTCGAGGCGCTCGGCGGCTTCGACAAGTTGATGGAGACGCTGAAGAAGCGGCTGGAGGAGCAGAAGGGCCGCCACCAGGGCGGATCGAAGTGGATCGGCACGGCCGGCACCTCGCCCTTCGGCGCCTACGGTTACAATCCGGAAGGTGTAAGGATCGGCCAGCACGAGAGCCGCAACCGGCGCGCCGTGAAGGTCTGGGACAAGCGCGAGTTCAGGAACTTCGACGATTCCGTAGAACTCGGCACCCGCAACATCAAGGTGGCGCTCAAGAGGCTGCGCCGCTGGGTGCGCGAGGGCGCCGACGAGGAACTCGACCTGCCCGGCACGATCCATGCTACGGCCGAGCACGGATATCTCGACGTGGTGACCCGCCCCGAGCGCCGCAACGCGGTGAAGCTGCTGATGTTCTTCGACGTGGGCGGCTCGATGGACGATCACATCAGGATCGTCGAGGAGCTGTTTTCCGCCGCCCGCGCGGAGTTCCGCCAGCTCGAATATTTCTACTTCCACAACTGCCTCTACGAGGGCGTGTGGAAGGACAACCGCCGCCGCCACTCCGAAACAATCCCGACCTATGACGTGCTCCATAAATACGGGCACGATTACAAGGTGATCTTCGTCGGCGACGCGTCCATGAGCCCCTATGAGATCGCGACGCCGGGCGGATCGGTCGAGCACTGGAACCCGGAGGCCGGCATCGTCTGGCTGAACCGGGTGATCGGCCAGTGGCCCAACGCGGTGTGGCTGAACCCCGTGCAGCAGAAGCATTGGGGCTACACGCATTCGATCGGCATGGTGCGCGACCTCTTCTCGGAACGCATGTACCCGCTGACGCTCGCCGGCCTCGAGGGGGCGACGCGGGAGCTCTCCCGCAAGCACTGAGCGGTCAGATCAGCGTCGCGATGATCAGCCAGGCGAGCGCTCCCGCGCGGGCGGTCGCGGCAACGCCCGGCGCGGCGCTGGCCGAGGTGCGCCAGACCGCCATGACGAGGAAGAGATTGTAGGGCAGCGGCGACAGGTAGACCGCGATCCACGCCCAGGCCGGCCATTTGAGGCCGAGGGCGACCAGCGCGGCGAATGACGTGGCGAGGTTGATCAGGGTTCCGACGAGCGCCATGTCGAGCCAGAAGAGCCGGTCGAGCGGGACCGCGCCGTCGAGGCGGGAGCGGAAGAAGCCCCGTCTCGTCGCGCCGTCATCTTGAGCCGCCATCGGAAGGCCCGGCCATCAGGGTTTGCCGCGGAGCGCGCGACCGCGCGTCACGCCATGCCGAGCGCGGCCTTGTAGAGGTCGAGGATGGACTCCTCCTCCTCGCGCTCGGCCTGGTCCTTCTTGCGGAGCCGGATCAAGGTGCGGATCGCCTTGGTGTCGAAGCCGGTTCCCTTGGCCTCGGCGTAGACCTCCTTGACGTCATCGGCGATGGTCTTCTTCTCCTCCTCGAGCCGCTCGATACGCTCGATGAAGGCGCGCAACTGCCCGGCGGCTACCGTCTGCGAGGTCGGAGAGGAATCGTCGGCCATCGTGAAGCTCCAGGAGGTCTCGTCGCGACTCGCGCCACGGCGGTCATGGGGTTCGATGCCCCAAGGTGCCCGGTCGGTCAAGCCGGAACAGTCTATTCAATCCTGAATGGATATCACTTGCATTCATGCAATACTCCTATCGTAGTCGACTAGATAGATTGCTCCCATCGAAGCCCGGAACGGTTCGGGCTCTACCAGGGGAGGCCGACATGGCCAGCATTGAAACCACCATCGACATCGACGCCACGCCCGACAGGATCTGGGCCGCTCTGACCGACTTTGCCGCATACGAGACCTGGAACCCCTTCATCCGCAGGGCGAAGGGCGAGGCCCGCCGGGGCGCTAGGCTCGACGCCACCATGCATCTGCCGGGTTGGAAGCCGATGCCGCTCAGGCCAACCATCCTCGAAGCCGAGCGGAACCTTGCCTTGCGCTGGCTGGGCAGCCTTCTGTTCCGCGGCCTGTTCGACGGCGAGCACTATTTCCGCATCGAGCATCGTGACGGCGGGGCCGCGAGCCGGCTCATCCACGGCGAGAGGTTCTCCGGTATCCTCGTGCCGTTCGTCTTCGGCAGATCGATGCGGGCGGCGACGTTGCAGGCGTTCGGCATGATGAACCAGGCTCTGAAGGCCCGCCTCGAGGCCTGACCCCCGAGGCCAGCCGCCCCTAGTGATCCTTCGGACGGCTGGCCTCGAACGCCGCCTTCTTGGCGTCCGACGCCTCGGTCTGGTTGAGCGCCTGCCACTCGGCATAGGGCATGCCGTAGACGATCTCGCGGGACTGGTCCTTCGTGAGGTCGACGCCGGCTTCCTCCGCTGCGTCGCGGTACCAGTTGGCGAGGCAGTTGCGGCAGAAACCCGCGAGGTTCATCAGGTCGATGTTCTGGACATCCGTGCGCTTGCCCAGATGCGCGACGAGCGTCCGGAAGGCGGCCGCCTCGAAGTCGCGTTTCTGCTGCTCGCTGAGTTCGCTCATGACGCTCGCTCCTCCACCGGTCCGGTCCTCGATCCGTACATCCTGACCTCGTGCATATCGGGTCGGGCGTTGATCGCGTCAATGATCGGCGCCAGCCGTTCGGACCAGGCGTCGACGCCGGCCGGTGCGGCGATGAGGTCCTGGCGAATCTCCAGAAGCGCGTGCGCGTAACCGTTGACGATCGCATGCCGGTACATGGTGTCGCCGCGCAGCGCTCCGTCATAGGGCTCGTTGTCGCCGACCACGACGAGCGGGTCGGCGGCGAGCATCTCGATCATCGGCCTGACCGCGCGATCGTCGGAATCCCAGAGCACGCCCGCGTGCCAGGGGCGGGCCCTGCCCTGCATCATCGGCGTGAAGGAGTGCAGCGAGAAGATGAAGGGCGCCGCGCCCGTATCGGCCGCGACCGAGGCGACGACGGCCGAGATGGCGTCGTGATAGGGCCGGTAGAAGGTCTCGATGCGCTTGCGCCGTTCCGCTTCCGCCATCGGATAGTTCCCCGGCACGACCGTGCCGTCGTAGAGCTGCCGGATCAGCGTCGGGTCGTCCTCGCCGCGGTTGGGATCGATAAGGAGACGCGAGAATCGCGCCATGACTGCCGGCGCGCCGAGCCGACGCGCCAGGGCCCGCGCCACCCCTTCGACGCCGATGTCATAGGCGATGTGGCGGTCGAACTCGGAGGCGGGCAGGCCGAGGTCGCCATACTCCTCCGGCAGGGCGCGCCCGGCATGGTCGGCGAGGATCACGAGCCCCCGGCCGCGATCGCCTTCGACGATCTCGAAGGGGGCAAAGGCGGCGGTGCGGGTCATCGTCGGGCCGGTCGTGTCATGTGCGGCTCACATTCCATGATCCCGCTTCTTGCACAATGCCGTTGTTTTGCCGCTGTTTCTGCTCAAACCGGCGGCAACGGCATCGCCGGGCGGCGGGCGCCTCTCAATCGATTGAAGCGTCGCGCCCGCTCGCGTTGACATGCGCCCGGACTTTGCCGAAAAGGGGCCTCGACACATGCGCACATCGCCATCATGGACTTCGGACTGGTCGCGCCGGCTGCTTTTCGCGGCCGCCGGGCCGGTCGTCGTCTTCGCCGCGAGCCTGGCGGGCGCGGGGCAGACAAGGGCCGACTTCCGCGTTTGCAACGCAACGCAAAGCCTTGTCGGGGTCGGCATAGGATACCGCGCCAAGAGCGGCTGGGTGACCGAGGGCTGGTGGCATGTCGACGGATCGAGCTGCAAGACGCTGATCGAGGGGCCGCTGTCGTCCCGCTACTATTATCTCTACGCCGAGGACGCTGAGCGCGGCGGGCGCTGGGACGGCCCGATCAGCATGTGCGTGGCCGAGAAGGAATTCAAGATCGAGGGCGTGAACGACTGCTTCACCCGCGGCTTCCAGCGCGCCGGCTTCCAGGAATACGACACCGGCGAGCAGACGAGCTGGATGGTCCAGTTGACCGACGAGCCTGCTCCAATCGAGCCGGAAACGGCCGCAGGCGGGCAATGAGACGTAGCCGCAAGGTCAAGATTCTCGCAACGCTCGGTCCCGCTTCCTCGGATGAGGCCATGATCCGCCGTCTCTTCGAGGCCGGCGCGGACGTCTTTCGCATCAACATGAGCCATACCGATCACGAGCTGATGCGCACGCTCGTGGCAAGGCTGCGCGCCGTCGAGACGGCCGTCGGCCGGCCGATCGGCGTGCTCGCCGACCTGCAGGGCCCGAAGCTCCGGGTCGGCAAGTTCGCCAGCGGCGCCGAGCAGCTCGTCGTCGGCCAGACCTTCACTCTCGACGCCGATCCCACCCCCGGCGACAAGACGCGCGTGCACCTTCCGCACCCCGAGATCCTCGCCTCGGTCGAACCGGGGCACCGCCTGCTCATCGATGATGGCCGTCTCGAACTGAGGGTGGTGACGACCGACGGGGGCGGTTCAATCGTCACCACGGTCGTCGCCGGAACGAAGATCTCCGACAAGAAGGGCGTCAGCCTTCCCGACACGGACCTTCCGGTGGGCGCGCTGACCGAGAAGGACCGAAAGGATCTCGATGCGGTGCTCGCCGCGAATGTCGACTGGGTCGCGCTGTCCTTCGTGCAGCGGCCGGAAGACCTCGCCGAAGTGCGCAAGGTGGCGCGCGGCCGGGCGCTGCTCATGTCCAAGATCGAGAAGCCGCAGGCGGTGGCGCGGCTCGCCGAGATCATCGAGTTGTCCGACGCGCTGATGGTGGCGCGCGGGGACCTCGGGGTCGAGATGCCGCTCGAGGCGGTCCCCGGCATCCAGAAGCAGATCACCCGCGCCGCCCGCCGCGCCGGCAAGCCGGTGGTGGTGGCGACCCAGATGCTGGAATCGATGATCACCGCGCCCGTGCCGACGCGCGCCGAGGTCTCCGACGTTTCGATCGCCGTGTTCGAAGGCGCGGACGCGATCATGCTGTCGGCGGAATCCGCCGCCGGCCAGTATCCGGTCGAGTCGGTCGCGATGATGGACCGCATCGCCGACCGGGTCGAAAAGGATCCGACCTATCCGGGCATCATCAACGCCCAGCGCAGCGAGCCCGAGGCGACCGGAGCCGACGCGATATCGCTGGCGGCGCGGCAGATCGCCGAGACGCTCAAGCTCTCGGCCATCGTCACCTATACGGCGTCGGGCACCACCGGCCTGCGCGCCGCGCGCGAGCGGCCCCAGGTGCCCATCATCGCCCTGTCGCCGATTCTCGGAACCGCGCGCCGCCTGTCGCTGCTCTGGGGCACGCACTGCGTGGTGACGCCGGATGCCTCCGACCTCGACGACATGGTCGACCGCGCCTGCCGCATCGCCCATGACGAGGGTTTCGGCAAGCCCGGGGACCGCGTCATCGTCACCGCCGGCGTGCCGCTCAGGACGCCCGGGGCGACCAACATGCTGCGTATCGCCTACATCGGCTCGGACGGAACGCGCGGGCTGTAGACCGTCTTCAACCCGGCGCCAGCTCGCCTGCGCCGGGAGCTTTGTCGTCGATGCAGCCGGCGCCGAAGGAATCGCCAGCGATCCGCGCTTCCGCCGCAGCCGCCATCGCGGCGAGGTCGCGCTCGGACCCCGATACCTTCTCGATCGCTGCGACGACCAGTTCGGGTACGACCCAGTCGGGCTTGTGCCCGAGATTGCGCACCCAGACGATTTCCGCGCCCGGTATGTCGCGGGCCAGGCCGACCGAATGGATTTCTTCGTAGACGACGGTGTCGCTGTCGCCCGAGATGACGACGGTCGGGGCCACGATCTCGCGATAGCGCCCGGCGGTCGCCTCGACGTGGCGGAACAGTCCTTCCACGTCGATCGCATTGTAGCGGAAGCTGGAGGGTCGCAGCACCAGCGGTATCTGGGCCCGCTCCAGGTAGCGATCCGGGATCGCATTGGGCGCGAAGACGCATTCCGTGGCCGCCGCCATGCGCAGCGTGCCGGCGGGGCCGGCGATGGTTTCCGAGAACAGGCGCCCGATCACGGGGGCAGCCGCCAGACTGTAGTACCACGACGTCGCTCCGCCCGGCCATGGATGCGTCGCCGCCGCGAGGAAGACCAGTCCGGCCGTCCGTTCGGGATGGGCGAGCGCGAACGCCGCCGCGACGGCGCCGCCGAAGGAGTGCCCGACGATGACCGCCCTGCCGATCCCGACCGTGTCCATCAGAGCCGCGATGGCGTCCGCCTGGCCCTCCGGCGTCTCGTGACCGTCGCCGCGCGTCGACCAGCCGTGCCCGGGCCGGTCCAGGAAGAGCATTTCGGCGCGGCCCTCGAGCACCGGTCGCAAGGGGACCATCTCGTCGTTGAGGTTGCCGCTGGCGCCGTGGATGAAGACCACTGGCGGCAGATCGGCGGCGGCGGCGGGTATCCGGACGTAGTGGATACGGGCGCCGGCGATCTCGGCGAAAGCCCCGACGGGAGGATGGCGGCGTTCGATCAGCCAGGCGTTGACCCGCGAAACGCCGGCGAGGCCGAACAAGAGGGCCAGTGCGAAGGCCCCGATTGCAGCGAATATGTTCATGCAGCTAATGACGGCTGTCGGAGGCGCTCAGTTTCGCCGCTGCGGGCGGCGCGCGTCAAATCCCTTCGCCGGAGAGCTCGTCGGTCAGGGTCGCCACCTCCGACTGCGCGCTGCGCATCATCGGATAGATCTCCAGCACCTTCAGCCAGGCATCGAGCGCGCTCTGCCGCCGTCCGCCATTGGCCAGGATCTGGGCCATCCCGGACAGGGCGCCGAAATGCCTCGGTTCGAGCTGGAGCGTGCGATCGATGTCGGCCATCGACTTGGCGAAATTGTTCATCAGGAAATGCACGGTCGCCCGACGGTTCCACCCCTCGGCATAGGAGGGCGAAAGGACGACGACCTGATCGAGGAAATCCAGCGCGACGTCGAACTTCTTCTTTCCTATGGCGTCCTGAGACCATTTCATCATCAGGTCCACGTTGGCGCTGCCCGATTTGCCCCATTCCTGCCAGATGCGTTGCGAGATGCGCTCGGCCGCCCGTTCGTTGCGTTCGCGCTTCAGTTCGCCGAACAGGTTGTCGAGCCGTTGCTCTCGGCTCGCCGGGGCCTCGGCCGACTTGGCAGCGCCCTCGTCGGCCGCCCGAAGAGGCGAGGGGGACAAGAACAGAATCGCTGCGAATAGGGCGAGAATCGTCCGCATCCCGGGACGCTAGTCCTGGAATGTGGCGATTCAAACTGAATTCGGCGTGAGGACGGGCCGGGCGGGATCAGCCCTGGCGCGCCTTGTAGCGCGGGGCGGTCTTGTTGATGATGTAGATCCGACCCTTGCGGCGCACCAGCTGGTTGTTCCTGTGGCGGCCCTTGAGGGCTTTGAGCGAATTCTTGATCTTCATGGCTTCAGCCCGGCTTTGGGGCCCACGCGGGCCGAACGGAAAGGCGCGCCCGAAGACGCGCCAGCTACTCGCCGGGCACATAGCCGAGGCGACGCCGGGGTGTCAACCTTCGCTGCGGGTCGCCAGCCGCGTGAAGTGGCCCATCTTGCGGCCCGGACGCGCCTCGGCCTTGCCGTAGAGGTGCACCACGACGCGGGGCTCGGCGAGCAGGGCCGATGCCTGCGCGACCTCGTCGCCGATCAGGTTTTCCATCACGCAGTCGGAATGCCGCACGGTCGGGGCGAGCGGCAGCCCGGCGATCGCGCGGATGTGCGTCTCGAACTGCGAGACCGCGCATGCGGCTTCCGTCCAGTGGCCGGAATTGTGAACGCGCGGCGCGATCTCGTTCACCACCAGCCAGTCGCCTGCTTCGAAGAACTCGACCCCGATCACCCCGACATAGTCGAGCCGGGCGAGGATCGCGAACGCGGCGTCCCGTGCTCCTGACATGGTCTCGTCCGAAATGGCTGCGGGAACGGTCGAGCGCCGCAATATGCCATCGCGATGCACGTTCTCCGCCGGGTCGTAGCTGATGCAGCTCCCGTCGCCGGCCCGCGCCGCGATGACGGAGATCTCGCGATCGAAGTCGACGAAGGATTCGAGGATCAGCGGCACGCCGCCCATCGCCGCGTGCATACCCCTGGCGTCGGCCGCCGAGGCATTGCGGAAGACGCGCTGGCCCTTGCCGTCATAGCCGAAGCGGCGCGTCTTCAGCACGCCGGCGCCGCCGAACGCGGCGAGCCCGTCGGCTAGGTCGGCGTCTCCATCGACGGGATGAAACCGCGCCGTCCTGAGCCCTATCTCGTTGAGGAACCGCTTCTCGACCAGCCGGTCCTGGCTGACTTCCAGCGCCATTGGCGGCGGAAAGACCTGCGTTCGCGCGGCAATGCGTTCCGCCGCGGACACCGGGACGTTCTCGAATTCATAGGTGACGACGGCGCAAGCCTCGGCCAGCCTGTCGAGCGCCTTTCGATCGTCATACGCCGCCACGATCTGCGCGTTGGCGACCTGCGATGCCGGGCAGTCGGACTGGGGCTCGAGGATGATCGTCCGGTAGCCGAGGCGCGCCGCCGCCATCGCCAGCATGCGGCCGAGCTGGCCGCCGCCGATGATTCCGATGGTCGCGCCGGGCGGCAGCGGCCCGGTCATGAATCGTCCGCCGGCGCCTCGGCGACGGCGGCGGACTGCGCGCCGCGCCATGCATCGAGCCGCGCCGCGAGCGCGGCGTTCGACAGCGCCAGGACCGCCGCTGCGAGCAGGGCCGCGTTGATCGCGCCGGCACGGCCGATCGCCAGCGTGCCGACCGGGACGCCGGCCGGCATCTGCACGATGGAGTAGAGCGAATCCTGGCCGGACAGCGACTTCGATTCCACCGGCACGCCGAACACCGGAAGCGGCGTGAGCGAGGCCGTCATGCCCGGAAGATGCGCCGCGCCGCCGGCTCCGGCGATGATGATCTTGAAGCCCGCCTCCCTGGCGCCGCGCGCGAATGCATAGAGCCGTTCAGGCGTGCGGTGGGCGGACACGATCCGCTTCTCGAAGCCGATTCCGAGCACGGCGAGAGTCTCGGCGGCGTGGCGCATGGTCTGCCAGTCCGATTGGCTGCCCATGATGATGGCGACGTCGGCACCGGCCATGCGACCCCCAGCGTGAAAGCCCGCGCTTATCCGAAATGGCGGCTGCGGGCAACGAGCCCGCCGCCTTCAGGCGATGATGTCCGGGATGACCTTGTCCTCCAGGACCTTGAGGCGATCCTTGATGACCAGCTTCTTCTTCTTCATGCGCTGGACCTGCAGGGCGTCGCAGCCGGTGGCGATCATCGCCTCGATCGCCGCGTCGAAATCGGCGTGTTCCTGTTTCAGCCGAGCCAATTCGAGACGAATCTCAGCCTGGTCCTGTTCCGACATTCGGGTCCGTCTGAGCGTTCTGTTGCGACGCGCGATGCGCCGGCCGGGCGGGTCCGGAACGTCCGCGTCCGGGGTGGAGCCCCTTATCACAGTTCGCGGATACGGGAAATGCTACCACGGGACATTCGACATCCCGACCGTTCGATGGCAAACTGTTCCCATTCCGTCCTGGGGGCATGCCAGCGGTGGAGTCTCCCCGCGTCGGAATCAGGTCGAACGAGGAAGGGAGTATGATGCTGATGTCTCTTGCATCCCATCTTGAAGAGCTGAAGCGCAGGCACGCCGACATCGAACGCGAGATCGACGAGGCGTTGGCGCATCCGTCGGTGGACGATCTCGAGATCGTTGCGCTGAAGCGTCGCAAGCTGGTCATCAAGGACGAACTGGAAAAGCTCAGTCTGCACGACACGCGACACTGAGCCTGTCCTGAGTGGCCGCCTCCCGGGCGGCTGCCAGTCGCTCCGCCCGCCGGTTCTCCGGCGCGGCCGTCGGGCTATTCGACACGGTGGCTGAAACATCGGCCGCCGTGACCGGAGTTTGATTTTCCCCGATACCCACAGGCGCCTGACGCGGTCAGTCCGGGCTGTTGGGCCTCGTCCGCGGGTCGAGCCTGCCGGCCACCGGGGTGACGATGTCCTCCGCAGGAAGCGACTTGAAGGCCTCGCGCGCGGCGGGTGGCACCGGCGCCCGGGCCCGGATGCGCAGCACCGTGTAGCCGGCCAGCGACAGATGGGCCCCTGCGGTGGCCAGGAAGATGCTTTCCGGCCTCAGCGCATCCATCAGCACGGCGCCGATCACCGGCCCGACCATCGTCCCGAAGCCGTAGAGAAGCAGGAGCCCGCCGGAGACCTTGACGAAAGCCTCCGGGCTGGCGTGATCGTTCGCGTGCGCCACGGCGATGGAATAGAGGATGTAGGCCAGCGCGCCGTAGCAGGCCGTCAACACGATGACGACCGCGCCCGAGCGCGGCGCGACGAGGAAGATCAGCACCCCGATCAGGGCGCAGCCGAGCGCCGCGCCAGCCATCACGTAGCGCCGGTCGATCCGGTCGGAGAGCCGGCCGGCCGGCATCTGCGTCGCGGCCCCGGCTATCACCACCAGGCTCATCATCAGCGCGATGTCGAAGGTGGAGATTCCGATGCGCGCGCCGTAGACCGCGCCGAGCGTACCCCAGGCGCCGTTGGCGACGCCGATCAGGAAGCAGCCGACGATCGACACGGGCGAGTTGGCGTAGAGCCCCTTGAGGTCGAGCGAGACATTGTCAAGCGGCTTCGGATGCGCGGCCGTCGACACCGCCGTCGGGATCAGCGCCAGGCAGAAGAAGATGCCGGCGACCATGAAGAGCGAGGCGTTGCCGACGTCGCCGGCCGCGACGATCATCTGGCCGGCCATGATCGAGGCGTAGGTGACCATCATGTAGAGCCCGAACACGGTGCCGCGGTTCTCGTTGGTCGCCTTCTCGTTCAGCCAGCTCTCGATGACCATGAAGGCGCCGGCCATCGTGAAGCCGGTGAAGGCGCGCAGCGCGATCCACACCACCTCGTCGATCACCAGCCCGGTCATCAGCGCGACGATCGCCCCGCTGGCCGCGAAGGCCCCGAAGGCGCGGACATGGCCGGCGCGTCGCACCAAATGCGGCGCGAAGAAGCAGCCCGCCACGAAGCCTCCTGCCCAGAACGTGCCCATCAGGCCGAGCGAGGCGGTCGAAAACCCTTCGAGCTGGCCGCGAAGCGGCAGGAGCAGTCCGTGCAGGCCGGTCGCCGCGAGCAGGAACGCCGTGCCGCGCAGCAGGGAGAGGATCGGACGATAGGCTGCAAACATCCCGGGCAAGCTTCTTTGTTGGATGCGCTCAAGACAGAGCGGATGGATCGGTTCGCGGGCGGAGCTGCGTCACCGCGCGCCGCGCCTTCACCCTCCTCGACGAAACAGTTGCTCCGCCGCCGACCGGGTCGAGCCCTTTGCCGCGAGTTCACCCTCCAGCCGGACGATCTCGTCCCCCAGCATCTGGATCCGCTCGGTCAGTTCGCCCACCGACAGCGCCGACAGATCCTGGCCGATCTCGTGCGTCCGCTTGGGTTTCTTCGCTTCGTCGTCGAACAGGGCCAATCACCGCTCCCGTTTTGACTGGGGGTCTGCGACAATAGCTGTGGGCGGGCGCCGGTTGCAAATGCTACGGCGCAGAAATGGAGGCGGACATGGCGGGGAACCGCGGCATTCCCGAAAAGATGATGGCGATCGCGATTTCGGAGCCAGGCGGCCCGATGGTGCTGAAACCCGAGAAGCGCGACGTGCCCGCTCCGCGCGCCGGCGAGATCCTGATTCGCGTCCGCACGGCGGGCGTCAACCGCCCCGACGTGTTCCAGCGGCAGGGCGCCTACCCGCCGCCGCCGGGGGCATCCGACCTGCCCGGTCTGGAAGTCGCGGGCGAGGTGGCGGCGTTGGGCGAAGGGGCTGCGCGCTGGCGCGTCGGCGACCAGGTCTGCGCGCTGACCCCTGGCGGCGGCTATGCCGAATACGCGGTCGTGCACGGAACCAATGTCCTGCCCGTGCCGCGCGGTTCGGCGCTCACCGAGGCTGCGGCGCTGCCGGAGACGTTCTTCACCGTCTGGCACAACGTGTTCGAGCGGGGCAGCCTGAAGAGAGGCGAGACGCTTCTCGTTCACGGCGGCTCGTCGGGCATCGGCACGACGGCGATCCAGATCGCGAAGGCGCGGGGCGCGACCGTGATCGCCACGGCGGGCAGCCACGAAAAGTGCGTCGCTTGCGAAAAGCTCGGCGCCGACCGCGCCATCAACTACCGCGCCGAAGATTTCGTGAAGGCGGTGAAGGATGCGACGGGTGGAAAGGGCGCCGACGTGATCCTCGACATGGTTGGCGGCGACTACGTCGCCAGGAACTACGAGGCCGCCGCTGTCGAGGGACGTATCGTGCAGATCTCCACGCAGCAGGGGGCGGTCGCCAGCGCGAACTTCGCGCTGTTGATGGTGAAGCGTCTCATCCACACCGGCTCGACGCTGAGGCCGCGCACGACGGAGTTCAAGGCAGGCGTCGCGGCGGCGCTGGAACGCGAGGTTTGGCCACTGATCGCGGAGCGGCGGATCGCCCCCGTGATGGACATGATCTTCCCGCTCAGGGAGGCTTGGCGCGCGCATGAGCGCATGGAGGCCGGCGACCACATCGGCAAGATCGTGCTCGACGTCGCCTGAACCGCGCTCGCCCCGCATCCCAGCTCGATCATTGCGCGGCCGCGTCAAAACGTCTATATGGCCGCATCTCCCAATTCCGGTGGTTTGACCACCGCCCGCGCCGGGAACGCGGGCGAACGAGAGGATTTTATCATGTCCAACGCGCTTCTGATGCCCAAGGCGACCGCCGTCTGGCTGGTCGACAACACGGCGCTGTCCTTCGACCAGATCGCTCAGTTCTGCACCCTGCATGCGCTCGAGGTTAAGGCGATTGCCGACGGGGACGCCGCGCAGGGCATCAAGGGCCTCGACCCGGTGATCACCGGCCAGCTCACCCGCGACGAGATCGTTCGGGGAGAGCAGGACTCCAGCTATCGCCTCAAGCTGTCTGATCCGAAGGTCCGCGTGCCCGAGAGCAAGCGCAAGGGTCCGCGCTACACCCCGCTGTCCAAGCGTCAGGATCGCCCCAACGCCATCCTGTGGCTGGTGCGCAACCACCCCGAGCTCAAGGACGCGCAGATCTCGCGGCTGGTCGGCACGACGAAGTCGACGATCGAGCAGATCAGGGACCGCAAGCACTGGAACGCCTCGAACCTGGTGCCGATGGACCCCGTTACGTTGGGACTGTGCTCGCAGATCGAACTCGATCTCGAGGTTCAGCGCGCTTCCCGCGGCAAAGAACAGCCGGCGCCGGCCGGCGACACGCTCCTGCCCGCCGCGCTCACCGAACGTCTTGTCCCGCAGGCCGAACCGGCGAAGAAGAAGGACAGCGACGAACTGGACGCCGACAAGGTCTTCGCCAAGCTGTCGTCGCTGAAGGGGAAAGAGAGCGAGTAGCCGGATCGACCCCGGCCTATTCGCTGTTGACCGCCCGTTCCTCGGGTCCGCGCCGCTCGACGCGGCGGTAGAAATCCGCGAGCTGCTTGCCTCGTTCCGGCCGGAACAGGCGACCGGCCGCGGTGACGCTGGCGATACGATCGATGCGGAAGGTGCGGAAATCGTCGCGCAGTTCGCACCATGCGACGAGCGTCCAGACCTTGCCCCAGAACCACAGGCCGAGCGGCCTGACCGGCCGGCCCGCCGTATCGCGTCCAGCCTCGTCCGTGTATTCGAGCATCAGCACGTCGCGCTTCTCGATCGAACGTTCGATGAGATCGATGGCGGCACGATCGCTGTCGCTGACAACCCACATCGGCGTGTGGATCTCGGTGCGCGCGATACGGGCCTTCTCGGCCTCCGGCAGCACGGCGCCTATCTTGACCAGCGCCTCCTCCGCTGCGCGCGCCATCGTGGCGCCGCCGAAGGCCCGGACCATGCGCGCTCCGGCGACCAGCGCAACGATCTCGTCACGCGTGAACATGAGCGGCGGAAGGTCGAAACCCTCCCTCATCATGTAGCCGACGCCGGCTTCGCCATCGATCGGCACGCCCGTCGACTGCAGGTCGGCGATGTCGCGGTAGATCGTGCGCTCCGACACCTCGAGCCAGGCGCCGAGCTTGTGGGCCGTGACGAGCCGGCCTCCACGCAGATGCTGGACGATCTGGAACAAACGGTCTGCTCGACGCATAGGTATCGTCCTTGGGCGCGATCACGGCGGGTGCGTGTACCGATGACCCGACCATAGCCGATCGCGCCGCGGGTGAGAAACCGCCGCGGCGCCCATGCTCCTGACAGCATTCTGTCAGGAGCATGTCAGCCGCCCAGGCGAACCCGCTGTCTGTAGCCATCGGGCCAGCCGATATCCTTGCGGATGTTGGCCGGCAGTTGCGCGATCAGCCGCTCGGTCCGGCGATCGTCACGGAAGTCTCTGAAAAACCTCGCATACCTGGATATGACCTGGATCGGATCGAACCTTGACATGACATCCTCCTGTTTCGGTGGATGCACCATCGCACAGGCGTCCTGACAGCCTGCCGTCAGGAGCCCGCCGCGTCCGGGGATGTCAGTGGCTTCCCGCCTCTCCCGGTGTCAGAATCGCACCGCTCAGATCCCCTGCGCCGCCGGACGCAAGCCACTCGGCGGTGGCCGCCACGGCCTCGTCGACATCGGTCGTACCCGTCATTGCCGGACCCTCCACGCCGATCGCGTTGACCCGGATGCGCCAGCGCGACAGGGCGGCCGCCAGGGCGCGGACCATCTCGTGTATCGCGGCCCGCGTCACCTGCCAGGCGAAGTCGGCGGAGGCCGCGTCGCCATCCAGGCGCCCGACCGCGATGATCGAGCCCGGCTCCCCGCCGGCGTCCACCTGTTCCGCAAGGCACCGGCCGACGGCCTGGGCCGGGAGAAAGAGGCCCTTGAGATTGACGGCGACGGCGCGATCGAGCTGGTCCTCGCGCAGGTCGAGGAAACCGACGGGCCGGCGATGCGCCGCCGCCGTCACCAGCACGTCGACGCCGCCGTGCAGGTTCAGCGCCGACGCGACGAGGTTGTGCACGTCGAGACGGCGCGACACGTCGGACTTCACGAAGATGGCGGCGCCGAGCGTGGAAAGGCGCTTCTCGGCCTCACGGCCGGCGTCCATGTCGATGTCGGCGAAGATCACCCGTGCGCCGCCGCGCACCAGCCTCTCGGCGACGGCATAGCCGACCCCGCTCGCACCGCCGGTGACGATCGCCGACTTTCCGTTGAGCGCCATGGACCTGATTTCCTCGACTGGCGGGCAACTTGTGTGGGCGCAGCGCCGTCGTCAATTGCCTCAGGCGCCGATGCCGCGCGCCTTCATCGCCGCCGCGATCTCGTCGAGGATCGCCGGATCGTCGATGGTGGCGGGCATTTTCCACTCCTCGCGATCGGCGATCTTCTGCATGGTGCCGCGCAGGATCTTGCCAGAACGCGTCTTCGGCAGACGTTTGACAGTCACCGCCATCCGCAACGCCGCAACCGGACCAATCCTGTCGCGCACCAGGGCCACGACCTCGCGCTCGATGTCGGCGGGATCGCGGGAAACGCCGGCGTTGAGCACCACGAAGCCGAGCGGCACCTGTCCCTTCATGGCGTCCGCGATGCCGATCACCGCGCATTCGGCCACGTCGGGATGCTCGGCGAGCACCTCCTCCATGCCGCCGGTCGAAAGCCGGTGGCCCGCCACGTTGATGATGTCGTCGGTGCGGGCCATGATGAACAGGTAGCCGTCTTCGTCGATCACGCCGGCATCCGCCGTCTTGTAGTACCCGGGGAACTCCACGAGATAGGCATCGCGGAAACGCTGGTCTGCATTCCACAGCGTCGGCAGGCAGCCCGGCGGCAGCGGCAGCTTCACCACCACATTGCCCAGCGTGCCGCGCGGCGCCTCGTGTCCGGCGTCGTCGAGCACGCGCACGTCGTAGCCAGGCATCGGAACGCCGGGGGAGCCGTGCTTGACCCGCAGCATGCCCAGTCCGACCGGGTTCTGGCTGATCGGCGAGCCGGTCTCGGTCTGCCACCAGTGGTCGATCACCGGCTTGCCGAGCTTGTCCTCCGCCCACTCGATCGTCGGCGGATCGGCGCGCTCGCCGGCGAGGAAGAGCGTGCGGAACTTCGACAGGTTGTATGCCGGTATCAGCGTCCCGGCCGGGTCCTGGCCCTTGATGGCGCGGAACGCGGTCGGAGCGGTGAACAGCGCCGCCACGCCATGGTCCGCGATGACCCTCCAGAAGGTGCCGGCGTCGGGCGTGCCGACCGGCTTGCCCTCGAACAGGATGGTCGTGCAGCCGTGCAGCAGCGGCGCGTAGACGATGTAGGAATGTCCCACCACCCAGCCGACGTCCGACGCGGCCCAGAACACCTCGCCGGGTTTCACGCCGAACTCGTTGTCCATCGACCATTTGAGCGCGACCATGTGGCCGCCATTGTCGCGCACCACGCCCTTTGGCTGGCCGGTGGTGCCCGACGTGTAGAGCACGTAGAGCGGGTCGGTCGCGGCGACGGGTACGCATGGCGCCTTGCGCCCGGTCGCCTTGGCGACAGAGACGGCTTCGGCGTAATCGACATCGCGACCGGGAACGAGGTCGAAGGGGGCCTGCGGCCGCGCAAGCACCACGCAGGCGGACGGTTTGTGCCCGGCCATCTCGATCGCGGCTTCGAGCAGCGGCTTGTAGGCGACCACCCTGCCCGGCTCCAGGCCGCAGGAGGCAGTGACGATGACCTTGGGCTTGGCGTCGTCCAGTCGCGTCGCCAGTTCGCGCGAGGCGAAGCCGCCGAAGACGACCGAATGGACCGCGCCGATCCTGGCGCAGGCGAGCATGGCGAAGGCCGCCTCCGGCACCATCGGCATGTAGATGATGACCCGGTCGCCCTTCGTGACGCCGAGGTCCGACAGCACGGCCGCGAGCGCCACCACTTCCCCCTTCAGCTCGGCGTAGGTGAAACGCCGTACGCTGCCGGTCATCGGGCTGTCGTGGACCAGGGCGAGCTGGGCGGCCCGCCCGCCTTCGACATGCCGGTCGACGGCATTGAAGCAGGTGTTGCATTCGGCGCCCGTGAACCAGCGGCCATAGACGCCTTCCGACGGATCGAACACCTTGTCCCAGCGTCGGGACCAGTCGATCTCCTCGGCCGCCTTCGCCCAGAAGGCTTCGGGGTCGGCCTGCCAGCTCGCGTAAACCTCGTGATAGCGTGACGCCATCGCCTTTCCTCCGGTTGCCGACTTGATACAGGCTGCCGCTCGGCGGAGTCCATCTGACCAATGTCGGGTGCGTCGGGCCGCGCCCTGCGCCGCTTGCCAAAACGCCGTGCTCGCCTATGACCAGCAGCATGACAAAGCTGCTCGCCCTGCTGCTTCTCGCCGTGATGGCGGTGCATCTCTTCCGCCCGCTCGGCCTGCCTGGTCTGAGACGCAGGGCCGATGTCTGGAAGATCGCCGTCTTCGCGCTGGCGTCGATGGGCGCCGCCGTGCTCGCCGGTCACGCCATGGGCTGATCGCCGCTTCCGATGAGGAAGGGGCCGACATGTTCCGCCCACGCGCGGTAGCCCGCGGCCGATGCGTGGAAACCGTCTGTCGAAAAGCCCCTGGCCGGATCGAGGATCGGTAGGCGCGGCAGCGGGATCGCGCCGCGCTCCAGGCACAGCCGCTCGCCCATCTGGTTGATCAGCCTGGCCCGCGCCTCGAGGATGCCGCCAAGCGCCGCGGGCAGCGCCGGCACGCGGCTGAACTCGACGACCGGCGACCAGACGACGCGCGCCTCGGGCCATTTGGCGCGCAGCGCGTAGAGCAGCCCGCCGAATTCCCGCTTGAAGCGGCCGACCGTATGGAAGTTCTTGGTGTCGTTGGTGCCGACGGAGAGCACGATATACGTCCACGGCTCGGCGGAGAGGTTCGGCACGACGAAGTCGCGGATCTGGCCGGCGGTCGCCGAGTTGAAGCCCGCCGCCCTCCAGCGGACCGCGCGGCCCGTCTTTTCCGCGATCAGCGGAGCGAGCGTCGCCGCGAGCCCTTCCTCCGTGCGGCCGGCGCCGACCGATGCCGCTGACGAATCGCCGAGCACGAGCAGCGAGAGCTCCGGCTGCGTCCCGCCGATGCGATGCATGACCGGGCCCGCGGGTGGCAGCATGCGCTCGGTGCGCCGTCGAACGCCGACGCCCTGCCAGGCGTAGATGGGCAGGGCGAACCAGGTGAGCAGGCCAGGGAGACGTGACATGGCGTGCCTTTGTCCTCCCCGATCGGGGAGACGCCTCTCAGCGGGCGCGCGACGCTTCGAAAATGCTGTCGATCGCCGAGGCCAGCGCGGCGTCGAATTCCGCATCGCTCTGGCGCGCCGACAGCCCTTCCGTCAGGGCGCGCGAAAAGCTGGCGATCATGCCGGCATTCTGTCGCAGCTTCGCGTTCGCATCGTCGCGGGAATAGCCGCCCGACAGCGCCACCACGCGCATGACGCGCGGATCGTCGATCAGCGGCCTGTAGAGGTTCGCCTTCGTCGGCAGCGTCAGCTTCAGCATGATCTGCTTGCCGGCCGCGACGCCGTCGAGATGCTTGCGTATCTCCTCCAGCAGGATGTCCTCCGCTTCCGCCTTGTCCGGTATGGAGATCGTGACTTCCGGCTCGATGATCGGGACGAGGCCGTGGGCCAGGATCCGCCCGCCGACCTCGAACTGCTGGTCGACGACGGCGGCGATGCCCTGGGGATTGGCGGCGTCGATCACCGAGCGCATCTTGGTGCCGAACACCCGCTTGGCCGCGGCGCGCTTCAAGAGCGCGTCGAGATCCGGCATCGGCTTCATCAGCTTGACGCCGTCCTTCGCGTCGGCAAGGCCCTGGTCGACTTTCAGGAACGGCACGACGCCGCGCTTCTCCCACAGATACTGCGCCGTTGGCGTGCCGTCGATGTCGCGGTCCATGGTCTGCTCGAACAGGATCGCGCCCATCACCTTGTCGCCGGTGAAGGCCGGCGACTTGATGATCCGCGTCCGCATCTGGTGAACCAGGTCGAACATCTCTGCATCATTCGACCACGCGCCTTCGTCGACGCCGTAGAGCTTGAGCGCCTTCGGCGTGGAGCCGCCCGACTGATCGAGCGCCGCGATGAAGCCATCCTTCTTGGCGGCCTGCGCGGCCATTTCCCTGATCATCGCTTTCTCCCACGTCGATCGATTTCAGCGTTCAATACGTCAACCCGAGCGCCAACGCCACGATGCCGTTGCGGCGGGGCGCAGATCGACGACGGACGTTGCCGGCCGGGCAAACTCAGGCCTTCAGCGCCTCGACGCCCGGCAGCGCCTTGCCTTCCATCCATTCCAGGAACGCGCCGCCGGCGGTCGACACATAGGTGAAGTCGTCGGCGACCTTCGCGTGGTTGAGCGCGGCGACCGTGTCGCCGCCCCCGGCCACCGAGACCAGCCTGCCGGCCTTGGTGCGCGCCGCCGCATGCTTCGCCACGGTGACCGTCGCCGCGTCGAAGGGGGCGATCTCGAATGCGCCCAGCGGTCCGTTCCAGACCAGCGTCGCGGCGCGGTCGATCCACTCGTTCACCGCCTTTGCAGAAGCCGCGCCGACGTCGAGGATCATGCCGTCGTCCGGCACTTTGTCGATCGCCACCGTCCGGCTGGGCGCGCCGGCCTTGAACTCCTTCGCCACCACGCCGTCGACCGGCAGGACGATGGCGCAGCCGGCGGCGGCGGCTTCGGTCATGATGCGTTTCGCGGTGTCGGCGAGATCGTGTTCGCACAGCGACTTGCCGACCTTCGTGCCCCGCGCGGCGAGAAAGGTGTTGGCCATGCCGCCGCCGATGACCAGCGCGTCCACCCTGCCCACGAGGTTCATCAGGAGATCGATCTTGGTCGACACCTTGGCGCCGCCGACGATCGCCACCACGGGGCGGACGGGATCGCCCAGCCCCTTCTCCAGCGCTTCCAGCTCGGCCTGCATGGTCCGCCCGGCGAAGGCCGGCAGCCGGTGCGCCAGTCCCTCGGTGGAGGCATGCGCGCGATGCGCCGCCGAGAACGCGTCGTTGACGAAGATGTCGCCTTCCTTGGCCAGCGCCTCGACGAAGGCGGAATCGTTCTTTTCCTCGCCCTTGTGAAAGCGGGTGTTCTCGAGAAGCAGGATGTCGCCGGGCCTGAGCCCGAAGATCGCGCCCTCCGCCATCTCGCCGATGCAGTCCGGCGCGAAAGCGACGGGTCGCCCGATGACCTCCGCCGTGGCCCGGGCCACCGGTTCCAGCGTGAACTCGGGTTCCGGCGCGCCCTTCGGCCGGCCGAAATGGGCGAGCAGGACGACCTTGGCCTCCTTGTCGGCGAGTTCGAGAATGGTTGACGCGACGCGCTCGATCCGGGTCGCGTCGGTCACCTTGCCATCGGCCATCGGCACGTTCAGGTCGACGCGCAGGAGGACGCGCTTGCCCTTCACGTCGCCGATCGTGTCGAGGGTCCTGAATGCCGGCATGATGTCGTTCCTCGCTGGAGCGGCCGGACCTTAGCGCCTCCTGCCTGCTATGCAAGAATGCTCAGGGCTTGGGATCGCCGTCCGGGTCGCGGCCGGACGGTCCGGTCAGGCGCCGCCAGAGCGCGACGATGCGGTCGCCGATTTCGCCCGCGCTGAGGAACATCGGCGCGGGCGGGGCCGGCGCGGCGGGCTCGAAGGACAGGCCGAGCCCTGTCACCCTGCCCTTCTCGTCGACATCGCGGACGATCAGCTCGATCGGGCCGAGCACCAGCCTGTCGGCATATTCCGGTCGTCCACCGAGCCGCCTGGCCACGACCTGTGCGACCGTCAGCTTGAGCTCCTCGGCGTCGAGCCCGGTTCCGTAGGCGGTCTCCAGTTCGGCGGCGGGGCGATCGGGCTCCAGGGCGAAGGCGCCGAAGAACTCCGAATCCTCGGCGTCGAGTTCGGCCCGGCTGGCGAACAGCCGGTCGAGCAGCCGCGGATAGCGGTCGGGGACGAAGATGTAGACGTGATCGCCCGCGACCAGGCGTCCGAGTTCCTGGTATCGCATCGAACGCCCGTCACGGACTACGAGCGAGGGGCGCGCCCAGCGCGGGATGCGTTCGCCGCGCGCCACCGGACTCCCCGGAACGACCGTGTAGGCGAGCAGCTCGTGATGGGCCGAGCCCGGCAGCTCTAGTTCCACCTTGTCGAGCGGGCCGATGCGCGGCGGCACGATGAGCCCGAGCCGGCGCGCCAGCGGACCGATGGTCCAACCTTGCACGATGAGCGAGACCAGCACGATGATGAACGCGATGTTGAAGATGTCGCGCCCGTTGTCCAGGTCGCCGATGATCGGCGTGATCGCCAGCAGGATCGACACCGCGCCACGCAACCCGACCCAGGAGATGAACGCAGTCTCCTGGCGCGTATAGCGGAACGGCAGCAGGCACAGCCACACCGCCACGGGCCGCGCCACGAAGATCAGGAAGAGGCCGAGCGCCAGCGCCGGAAAGGCGATCAGGGGGAACTGGGATGGGGTGGCCAGCAGGCCCAGAACGAGGAACATGATGATCTGGGCCAGCCAGGACACGCCGTCCTGGAAACGCCGGATGATCGTGACGGCGCGGATCTGGGCATTTCCCGCGTAGACACCCGCGACATAGGCGGCGAGGAAACCGGAACCGCCGACCGCGCCCGCGAAGGCGAAGACCATCATCGACAGCGTCAGCACGAAGATCGGCAGCAGGCCCTGGTCGAGATGCAGCCGCTCGACCAGCCTGACGATGGCCCAGCCGCCGGCCAGGCCGACGATGGCGCCGAGCACCATCTGCACGACGAAGCCGACCGCGATGTCGGTGATGATCACCTCGGCGTCCGGATTGGCGCCGAGCGCGATCACCTCCACGAATGTGATGGTGAGGAAGATCGCGATCGGATCGTTGCTTCCCGATTCGATTTCAAGCGTCGAGCGCACCCGCTCGCGGATGTGGAGGTTGCCGGCGCGCAGCAGGAAGAACACGGCCGCCGCATCGGTGGAGGCGATCACCGCGCCGAGGAGCAGGCTTTCCAGCCAGGTGAAGTCGGTCAGGTAGAAGGCGGCGGCGCCGAAGATGCCCGTCGTCAGCACCACGCCGACCGTCGCCAGCGATGCAGCGGGGCCGGCCGCCTGACGAAGCACGGTGACGGGAGTGCCGAAGCCGGAATCGAACAGGATGACCGCGAGCGCCAGCGAGCCCACGACATAGGCGAGTTCGACATTGTCGAAGCGGATGCCGAAACCGTCCTCGCCGGCGACGAGCCCGATCCCTAGGAAGACGAGCAACAGCGGGGCGCCGAAGCGAAAGGCGATCAGGCTCGAAAACGCCGCCGCGACGATGAGCGTCGCGCCGACCAGCGTCACGAGATAGATCGATTGCTCCATCCGCCAGTGTCCCCTCCGGCTCGGCGGTGAATCGCCGCGCGTTCTCGGTCCCGTTAGAGTGGGGCGAAGACAAGGCCGCGACAAGCGCAACCCATGGAATGCGTCGTGATTGCCGGGCTATTTCACCGAGAGCGCCGCGATCACCTGCCGCGCAACGGCCTCCCCCGAGAGGCGCGCGCCGCCGCATGTCTGGACCAGCGCTCCGGCGAGATGTTCGCCAGCGAACCAGATCTTGTCCGCGACCGGTTCGCCGAGCACGCTCCGGGCCGCCGCCCGGCCGGGTCTGGCGGCCGCATAGGCGCCCCGCACGAATCGCTCGCCGCCCCAGTTCGTCATCATCGCCCGGGCGACGTGCTTGCGCATGTCGGCGCCGAAGATCGCGCACAGCCGGTCGACCACGAAATCCACCCCCGCCGCCTCGCCCGCCGCCGACATCTCCCAGGCGAAGTCGCCGCCGACGAAGCCAACCATGATGTCCAGGTCGAACGGGAAACAGAGGAAGTACAGGTCGTGGCGCGCCGACCTCTCGATCAGCAGGTCGTCGAACGGCTGCAGGCCGAGCCGCGTTCCCCGGATCTCGATGGGGATCTTGGTCAGCATGCCCATAGGCAGGTCGTAGAACGCCTCGACATGTTCGATGGGCAGGGCCGGCGCGAAGGCAATCTCCTCGAAAGCCAGCACGGCCGGCGAGGCGGTGACGATCGCGGCCTTCGCCCGGATCGTGCCTCGATCCGTCTCGCAGGCGACGCCGGGCACGTCCCACAGGATCTTTCGGACCGGGGTCGACAGGTCGACGGGAACGTCTGCGCCATACCTGGCGACCAGCGCCCCGAACCCTTCCTTGGAGAAATAGTTGGGATCGAGATCGGCGGCCGCACGGAAATCGGCGATCGAAATCTCATCGGGGTCGGCGCCGAAGTCCATCGGACCGCAGAAGGTGAAAGCGGCCCGCCCGGCATCAGACTCCGACATGAGCGCCGAGAGGCGGTCGTCAGGTCCGGTCCACCCGGCGAGGGCGCCATGAATGCGCTGATCCGCCTCCATCATGGCGGCCTTGTCAGTCTCCGAAGCCGGCTGGTCGCGATAATACAGGTGATCGACGTCCATAGGGTGGTGATGCAACGTCCATCCCGCCGCCTTCGCCTCCTCGAAATAGGGATTTCGGTCCGCCGCGTGCAGCCAGGCGCAGCCGATGTCGAACGGCACGCCGAAGTGATCGCTTGACGTCCATGCCCTGCCGCCGATGCGGCCCATGGCCTCCAGCACCCGGAACGACAGGCCCGCCGCGCGCAGAACCTTTGCTGCTGCGAGCCCCGCCGACCCCGCGCCAACGATCACAACATCGACATCGTTCACGCTCGTTGTCCCCCTGGACCTCGCCAACCCGTTGATTAGACGACCTTCGCGCCTAAGTCGCAATCTTGGCGTCGATCGTTGCGGGGTTCGCCACGACGATGACAAATTGCCGCGTCACTGGCAAATTCCCGGCATTGGGGTGATTCAGGCGAATGGAGATGCGGATGGCGAAGTGGGCCCTGGCGACGGCGGCACTTCTGATGGGGCTCGCGACGAACGGAGCCCAGGCGGCCTCGTGCGGCAAGGATGCCTCCGGATTCGAGGCATGGAAACAGGAGTTCGCGGCGGAGGCGAAGGCGGCGGGCGTCAAGAGGCGCGGCCTTCAGGCGCTGGCCGGCGCCCGCTATGCGACCGCGACCATCAAGGTGGATCGCGCGGTCAAGAAGGCCTTCAGCGGGTCGGTCCAGTCCTTCATGCAGCGCCGCGGCGGCGCCGCAATCATCTCCAAGGGACGGTCGCTGAAGAAATCGAACGCGGCGATGTTCGCCGAAATCGAGCGCCGCTATGGCGTCCCACCCGGGCCGCTCCTGGCCATATGGGGCATGGAAACGGGCTTCGGTTCCTTCATGGGAAACCAGAACACCATCTCGGCGATCGTGACGCTCGCCTATGACTGCCGCCGGCCGGCGTTCTTCAAGCCGCACGCGATCGGGGCGCTCAAGCTCGTCGACGGCGGCGTCCTCAGCGCAAGCTCGGTCGGCGCCGCGCATGGCGAGGTCGGCCACACGCAGTTCCTTCCGGGCAACGTCCTGCAATACGGTGTCGGCAACCGGAACCTTCGCGACAGGGAGACGGCGCTGGCTTCCACCGCCAACTTCCTGCGCGGACACGGCTATCGGGGAGGCCCCGCGAGCGCCAACAAGGGCGCGATCGCGGGATGGAACTCGGCTTCGGTCTACCAGCAGGCCATCATCATCATGGCCGACGCCATCGACGCGCAATAGTCGAAACGTCTAGGCGAAAGAGGCCGGCCCGTGGGCCGGCCTCTTTCATTGAACGACACGCCGATCGCCGTTCGGAGCCCGAGCGGGCGGACGGCGCGAGCCGTTACCTCACCTCGATCAGGTAGGAGCATCCTGCCAGCACCGCGCCCGGATGGGTATCGACGGTCGAAACGTTGAGGGCGACACGCGTCGCGAAGGTGATCCCGTCCTCCTCGTCGGTGTCCTCCAGCACCAGCTTCTCCGCCAGGAACTTGTCCGGCGTATCGACCACCGCCGTGGCGCCGAGGCTTTGCGCGAGAACGCGCGGATCGCCGCCGGCGATGAGCGCCATCGGCCCGGTCGCGGAGAAAACGACGTCCTGCGTCGCGTGCCCGAAGACTTCGATCGGGGCCGGCAGGCGGAACTGCCGCAGCATGGGATTCGCCTGCTCCACATCCGTCCAGCCAAGCGACTCCACCGCGCCCGGCTCGCCGACCAGCCAGAGCGCGAACGCGTTGTAGGTCTCGGCCGGCACCTCGCAGGCGATCATCCTGACGAGATCGAGGCTGGGCTCCTCGCCCCACGCTGGCCAGATCGTCAGAAGGCCTATTGCTGCGGCGGCTGCCGCCTTCGAAACGGATTTCATTCCACCCGGCCCTCCCATGTCTCGCGCAGTCCGCCTCGCATCCGCACGCCGGCGAAGCGCTCCGGGCCGCAGATCAGCGCATGCCAGGAATAATGGCTGCGGACCTCGACGGCCCGGACGAACTGCCGGTGGATGCGGAACATGTCCGTCCTGATCGCCCGGTAGGTCTTCGGAGTGAGTTGCGTGCGAAACCGCACCGGCACGACCCGCAGGCGCGTGTTGGCAGCGCTCCCGAGATCGCGTGAAACGTCGATCTTGTCGAAGTTGATGACATCGATCTTCGACTGGACATCGATCCAGTCCACATCGGACCGCGCCAGCCGGGCGATCGTGTCTCTCAGCCACGCAGCGGCGGGATCGAGGCCGACCTGCGGGATGCTGCCGCCGCCGGTGAGCAGGCCGAGACCGGCGTCCGGGCGAGGCCGCGCGGCGGCCGCCGCCGCGAGCGCTATCACCGCCCCCATGCTGTGGCCGCAGAAAAGGACCTCCGGTGCCGCGGTCTGCGACACGCGCCGTGCCGCATCGTCGGCGGCCGCCGCGCGGATCGACTCGACGTCCGCATGTCGACGCTCGGCGAGGTCGCGCGTGTAGGACCAGAGGTCGAGCGCGAGGAGAAGATGAAGCCGCCGGACCAGCCACCAGATGATTCCGATCGCAGCCGCAGCCGCAAGCGCCATCGCGATCCCCGCCGGCATCCAGTCATCGGCCAGCGCGGCGACGATCGCGGCTGCGACCGGCACGAGCACTGCCGCCATGAAGGGATAGACGAAGAAGAAGCGGAAACGCCGGCCGCTCCGCACATAGCCGCGCAACGCGCCGCTCACGGCAAGCTCGGCCAGGGCCCGGTAGCCGCTCGCGACTCGCGCCAGCGGGTTGCGGCGGGAATAGAGCCGGTTGAGCGCGGCCAGCCCGTATATGACGACGTCGGTCGTGGTCGCCCACCCGGCTCCTTGCGCATGAACCGAGAATTCGACGCCGTCCAGCCCGTCGCCGACCACGATCGGGCGTGGCTCCGTCGCGTCGGCGGTCATTCGGTAGAGTGGCGCGACATCCGCGAGGTCGGCCAGGAAACGCCGCGCCTGCGACATCGCCGAAAGCGGTTCGAAGCCCGGAAAGATCAGCGCCAGCCGGCGCTCGACGTGTCGTAGATCCTCCGGTTCGGTCGCGCTCATCCTCCGCGCGCCCTTTCCGAGAATCAGGTGTTGCGGCGACGCGCCGCCAGCGTCCGCAGCCTCAGTCCGTTGAGCCGGATGAAGCCCTCGGCGTCCTTCTGGTCGTATGCGCCTCGGTCGTCCTCGAACGTCACCAGGTCGTTGCGATAGAGCGATTTGGGCGACCTGCGCCCGGTCACCATCACGTTGCCCTTGTAGAGCTTGAGCCGCACGTCGCCATCGACGTCCTCCTGGCTCCTGTCGATCAGCGCCTGCAGCATCTCCCGCTCGGGCGAGAACCAGAAGCCGTTGTAGATCAGTTCCGCGTAGCGCGGCATGACGTCGTCCTTGAGGTGCGCCGCGCCGCGATCGAGCGTGATCGATTCGATCGCCCGGTGCGCGGCGAGCAGGATGGTCCCTCCCGGCGTCTCGTAGACGCCGCGCGATTTCATGCCGACGAAGCGGTTCTCCACGAGATCGAGGCGGCCGACGCCGTTGTCGCGGCCGAGATGGTTGAGCGCCGCGAGCAGTGTGGCGGGCGACATCGCCTTGCCGTCAAGCGCGACGGCGTCGCCCCGCTCGAAGGAAACCGTGATCTCGGTCACCTTGTCCGGCGCGTCCATCGGCGAGATCGTGCGCTGATGGACGTCTTCCGGCGGTTCCTGCCACGGATCCTCCAGCACTTTGCCCTCGGAGGACGAATGCAGCAGGTTGGCGTCGACCGAGAAAGGCGCCTCGCCGCGCTTGTCCTTGGCGATCGGGATCTGGTGCTTTTCGGCGAACTCGATGAGGTCGGTCCGCGACTTGAAGGACCAGTCGCGCCACGGCGCGATGACCTTGATGTCCGGGTTCAGCGCATAAGCGGAGAGTTCGTAGCGTACCTGATCGTTGCCCTTGCCGGTCGAGCCGTGCGCGACGGCGTCGGCTTTCTCCTCCGCGGCGATTTCTATCAGACGTTTCGCAATCAACGGCCGGGCGATGGAGGTGCCGAGCAGGTAGAGCCCTTCATACTGTGCATTGGCGCGGAACATCGGGAAGACGAAGTCGCGGACGAACTCTTCGCGCACGTCCTCGACATAGATCTTCTTCGCGCCCAGCATCTCGGCCTTGCGCCGCGCCGGCTCCAGGTCGTCGTCGCCCTGGCCCAGATCGGCGGTGAAGGTGACCACCTCCGCTCCGAGTTCCGTCTGCAGCCATTTCAGGATGATCGACGTGTCGAGGCCGCCCGAATAGGCGAGCACGACCTTCTTCACGTTCTTTGGGATGGCCATGTCAACGTTTCCTGCTTGGAGCCCCGGCCTTTTATCAGGACGCGCCTGCCGCGCAAGCGCGCCCTTGTGCGCTAGCGGCGGCCGGCTTGCGCGGGTTCGAAAAGCCGCGCGACGATGGCATAGACGGTGACCGTGAACAGCGCCGACAGCGTGACGTCGGACAGGAAATGGGCTCCGAAAGCCATTCTGAGGACGGCGGAGGTCGCGATGGCCGCGACGATCAGGACCCCCGCGAGCGGCCGCCAGGCCGGGGGGCAGAGCGGCAGCAGCGCGACCAGCCAGGCGATACCCGACACCTCTCCCGATACGAACGAGCAGTTCGACTGGCAGGCGCCGGTCCAGTCGCCGGCCGGCACGAAATCGAACGGCCCGCCGAATTCGGTCAGCTGATGCGGCCGCGGACGGTCGACCACCTCCTTGAGCAGTCCGTTCACCAGGAGCAGCGGTCCCGCCACGATCGCCGCGATGGCCGCCCCGAGACGTCGCGAAATCGTGTCCGTTGCGCTCGCCCCGCGCCAGAGGCGCGATATCAGCAAGACCACCAGTGCGACCCCGGCCGTGGGCGGCAGGTAATGGAAGAAACTGCGGACGTTGCCGAGCACGGGCATCGCCCCCCACGCGAAGGCGCCGTCCCGCCAGAACAGCCTGGCGGCGTCCAGGTCGATGCCGGGCAGCCGGTTGAAGGCGACGAGCGCGGTCGCGGACAGCGCCGCCCAAACGACCCAGGCCCATCGCGTCGACCAGATGCCGAACACTGTTTCCGCCCTGTTCAAGTCGAACTCGTCCTCCGATCGCCGGTGCGGCGGCTCTACGCCACATCGCCCGGTAGATCGAGTGCGCATGCCGCCGTCAACGGGGTTGGCGCTCCCGCGGGGAACGGCTATCGAGGCGGCGAACCGCGTCGGAGCAGGCATGGCCGTACAATCGCAAGCCCTGGGGAACGCCGGCCCGCCAGCCATGGCCGTGCCTGGCCTGTGGTTGCTTGTGGCGATTCACGGCGTGATCCTCGCCCTGCGCATCGTCGGACTCGCGGCCTCCAACGCCGAGCTCTATTTCGACGAGGCGCAATACTGGGCATGGTCGCGGACGCTGGAGTTCGGCTACTTCAGCAAGCCGCCCCTGCTTGCCTGGATCATCGCCGCGTCGACCTCCGTTTGCGGCGATACCGAATTCTGCGTCCGCCTGCCCTCTCCGATCCTGCACATGCTCACCGCGCTCGTCGTCTTCGCGATCGCCTCGAGGCTGTTCGACCGCGCCGTCGGCTTCTGGTCGTCTCTGATCTACGGATTGATCCCGGGTGTCTCGCTCTCGGCCACGTTGATGTCGACCGACGTGCCTCTGCTGCTGTTCTGGACGCTGGCGATGCTCGGCCTCGTCAGCCACGTCGAGCGCCCGAGCCTCGCCGCCGGCGCGGCGATCGGCCTGGCGATGGGGCTGGGGCTCAACGCCAAATACGCCATGATCTATTTCCCGCTCTGCTTCGCGGCGTTCGCGGCCTTCTCGGCCCGGGCTCGCGCGGCGGCCCGGCATCCAGGCACGGCGCTCGCCGTGGGCATCGCGGTCCTCATGATCCTGCCCAACATCCTCTGGAACGTCTGGAACGACTTCGCGACGTTCGAGCACACACGCCAGAATGCCGATTGGGGCAGCGGCTTTCCCAACATCATCGGCATGCTGGAGTTCATCGGGATCCAGGCGGTGATCATGTGGCCTGCCCCGTTCGTGGCCTACCTCCTCGCCGTTCGCGGCGGCTCCGCGCTGCCGGTCGACGCGCGGCGCATGATGATCGCCTGCTCCGCGCCGGTGTTTCTCGTCGTCATCGCGCAGGCGTTGATCTCGCGCGCGCATGGCAACTGGGCCGCGACGGCATTTCCCGCCGCGGTCATTCTGGCAACCGCCTACATGATCGCGTTCGACTGGCGAGGCATGCTCCGCACGACCATCGCGCTGTCGGTCGTCGTTCTCGTCACCCTGTCCTTCTATGGCGTCCTCGTGGGCACGGTCACGACCGGCCCGCTCGGTCGCCAGTTCGGGAAGCTGACCGGATGGACCGACTTCGCGTCGGGCGTCGCGGCGGTCGCCTCCGCCAATGGTCTCGGAACGGTCGTCTTCGACGGCCGCGCAGTCACGGCGTCGATGACCTGGGAACTCCGCCGCAGCGGGCTCGACGTGCGGGCCTACCTTCCTGCCGCGACGGCGCCCGGCGACCACTTCCAGCAGACGGCGCCCTGGCGACCCTCCGATCCCGGGCCGGTTCTCTTCGTCATCGGAGGCGCTGCCCCGCCGCCGGACCTCGCCGCGCGCGCCACCCTGCTCGCGACGGTGCCGGCGAAGATGGACATGGGACGCGCCTGGGGCGGTATCGCGACCCTCTATCGCATGGAATGATCGTGATCGGATCGCCGCACGGCGGGGTTGCCGGAGAACGTCGAGCCGCTAGACTTCGCGTCAGCATCAACGCGATTCCGGATACTGTATGATACGAACCCTTGTCGCGCGCGCCGTCCTTTGCGCACTTTTCGCCTCGCAGGGCATCGCGGCGGCGCGAGCGGCCGACATCTGGACCGAGGGAGGCGCGGGGGCGGTCGCCATCCTTCCCGATCCGCGTGTGCCGAGAGGCATCGTCGGCGGGTCGCTCTACTGCGAGGAGCAGCAGTGGGGCCTCATGCTGCGGGTCGATCCGGAGCAACCGGCGGCCGTCGCGACGTGGGCGATCGTCACGCTCGGCTGGGAGGAACACGCCCTCACCGCCGAACCGCGGGGCGGCGCTTTCCAACTCCCGGTGTCGCCGGACATGCTCGAGCCCATGAAGGCCTATAACTCGATGAAGATCGCCATCGGCGAGGGGGCCGAACGCTATTCGGCGACCTTCTCGTTGGCCGGATCGCGGCGCGTCATCGAGGCGATCGCGCCACGCTGCAGCCAGATCGACATGGACGGATATGAGCCGGTGACCCTGTCCGACATGGGCGCCGCGACGCTCGAGGCGGAACCCCTGCTGGCCGACGAGTTGCGCCTGTTCAGGCAGTTCACGGGCCAACGGCCCGTTCTGTCCGCAGCGACGCTGGATCTCGACCAGGGCGACCGACTGCTGTTCGCTTCGATCTGCGGATCGACGTCGTATTTCGGACCCTCCGGCTGTAGCCTCTCCGGTTTCGCGCGCGGCCTTTCGGATCCCGACTGGCGGCAGGTCTACGGCACCGAGGGCATGCATCTGTTCCTCGATCCGGGCGCATCCAATGGCGGCTACCCCAACCTCGTCACCCTGGAGATCTCGGGCGGCACCGTACCCATACACTGGGTCTGGGATGGCGAGAGCTATGTGCTGATCGATCAGCTCATCGCGGAAGATGAGGCGGGCGACGCCACGGAGGGCGAGGAGGGCGACGCCGCCGAATGAAGCGGCGTCAGCGCTGCCGTGGAAACAGCTGCGTCCAGAGGTCGTAGAGGACGAACAGCAGGCAGACGCAGATGACGATGCCGAGGTCCAGGCGCGGCACCCGGAAGACGATGATCCCCATGAAGACCAGGTAGGTGAACAGGGCGATCGCGGCCATGGTCCGGTCGATCTTCATGCGCGTTCTCCCTTCCCCTTCCCGTCCGATTCAGCTGGCATTCCCTTACCCGTAGATGGCGTTCGGCAGCCCGTAGATGAGAACCGGGAAGAGATAGAGCAGCACCATGCAGAAGATGACGATCGCCATATAGGGCATCATGCCGCGGAAGATGTCGGGCAACTGCACCTGTGGCGGGGCGATGCCCTTCAGGTAATAGGCCGACATCGCCATGGGAGGAGACAGGAACGCCGTCTGAAGGTTGACCGCCACCAGCACGCCGAAGAAGAGCGGGTCGATATCGAAATGGACGAGCAGGGGGAGGAAGATCGGGATGAAGATCACGATGATCTCCGTCCATTCCAGCGGCCATCCGAGGATGAATATGATGAGCTGCGCTACGATCAGGAACATCAGCGGCGACATGTCCAGCCCGGTGACGAAGTCGCTGATCAGCTGCTGCCCGCCGAGATACGCGAAGATGGACGCGAACGTCGCCGAGCCGACGAACAGCCAGCACACCATCGCCGAGGTTCGCGCCGTCAGATAGACCGACTCCTTCAGCCGCTCCCAGGTCAACGCACGGTAGGCAACCGCAAGCGCCAGTCCGCCCGCGGCGCCGACCGCGGCCGCTTCGGACGGCGTCGCGAAGCCGAACAGGATAGCGCCCAGCACCGCGAGGATGAGGAACGCCAGCGGCACGAACGACGTGAAGAGCATCCACAGGATTTCCCCGTAGGAGTGATCTCCTATGTCTTCGTCCTTCGGCTTCGGCGCGATGGCCGGGTTCATCATCGCCCGGGTGATGATGTAGGCGAGATAGAGACCGGCAAGCAGCAGGCCGGGAACGAGCGCCGCCGCATACATGCGCACGACCGAGACGCCGGATGTCGCCGCGTAGACGATCAGCATGATCGAAGGCGGAATGAGGATGCCCAGGGTTCCCCCGGCGCAAATCACGCCGGTGGCGTAGCGGATGTCGTAGCGCGCCTTGAGCATCGCCGGCAGCGCCAGGAGCCCCATCAGCGTCACCACCGCGCCCACGATTCCCGTGGCCGTCGCGAACAGCGTGCATGTGATCAGCGCCGCGACCGCCATCGATCCCGGGAGCCGGCGTGTCGCGATGAACAGCGTCGTGAACAGCCTGTCGACGATGTTCGCGCGCTCGACGATGTAGCCCATGAACAGGAAGAGCGGGATCGCCGTCAGCACGTCGTTCGACATGACGGAATAGGTCTGGTTCACGAACAGGTCGAAGATGCGGTTGTTGAAGAAGCCGGCGAACCACTGTTCGGCGACGTACCAGCCGTCGGCGCCCGACTCCACCGCGCGGTCGTAACCCACCCACATGCGGGTCGGGTCGTAATATGCGTAGTAGCCGAACGCCACGCCCAGCGCGGCGAGGGTGAAGGCGACCGGGAATCCGAGGAAGATCGCCAGGATCAGGATCAGCAACATCCCGACCGCGATGATCGGCCCGCTCATGTCCGGTCTCCTTCGCGGCGCGCGCCGGTCAGGCCGACGCCCGAGGGTATGTCGAGCGCCTCCGACCCGTGGCCGAGCGCATCGAGCGTCTTGGTTTCCATCAGAACCTTCTCGGTTTCCTCGACGTCGGCGGCGGCCCTTGGCCACACGCCCGTGCGCATGCAGATCACGCAGCGGAACACCTGGGCGATGCCCTGGATGAGCAGCAGGACGCCGGCCAGGACGATGACCGACTTGAACTGGAAGATGGGGATGTTCGCCGGGCTCATGGTGCTGACCTCGAGATAGCGCCACGACCGGGCGGCGTACTTCCAGCCCGCGAAGATCAGCGCGAGGACGCCCGGAAAGAAGAACAGGAAGTAGAGCACGAACTCGACGCGGGCCTGCGTGCGCGGCCGCCACAAGCGATAGATGAAGTCGCCCCTGACATGTCCGTCGCGCGACAGCGTATAGGCGCCGGCGACCATGAAGAGCGTGCCATAGAGCATGTAGCTGAGGTCGAAGGCCCAGGGCGTCGGGGCGCGGAACGCATAGCGGACGACGACCTCGTAGAAGACGCCGAACGTCATCACCAGGATGCTCCAGGCGAATATCTTTCCGAACCAGGCCGAGAGCCGGTCGGCGAAGTCGATGTAGGCGTGCAAGGCGTCTCGCTCCCCGGACCGCACGTTAGGCGTATCGAGAGGCGGGGCCGGCTTCAGCCCCGCCTCCTTGAATGTTCAACGCCGGAAGCGCTCAGAGCTTCCCGGGGAAGTAGTGCTGGTAGGCCAGCCTGTAGTCCGGCGCGTTCTGGAGCGAGTAGTACACGACCCGCTCGGCCCACGCCTTCTGGCTGTCCACCACCTTGGCGAAATACGCGTCCTCCATCAGCGGCGGCAGGATCTTGTCCCACGCCTCGAGCTGCGCCGCCAGAACCGAATCCGGGGTGCGCTTGACGTTGACCCCGTGCTCGTTGATCAGCTTCTGCAGATCCGACGAGTACTGGTGCATGGCCAGCGAGAAGTTTGCGAGATGCGCTGCCTCGACGCCGTATTTGAGGATCGCCTGCAGGTCGGGGTCCAGGCTCTCGAACTTGTCCTTGTTGAAGATGTACTCGAAGGACTCGCTCGCCTGGTGGTATGAGGAAAGCATGTAGTTCTTGGCCACGTCCTGCGAGCCGAACCGCATGTCCGACGTCGGATTGTTGAACTCGAAGCCGTCGATGACGCCGCGCTCCATGGCCGGCACGATTTCGCCGCCCGGAAGCTGCGCGACCGAGCAGCCCATCGCCTGGAAGAGGTCGGCGGCGAGGCCCACGGTGCGGTACTTGAGACCGTTGAGCTGCGAAGCGTCGGTGATTTCCTGCTTGAACCAGCCTAGAGGCTGGGCCGGCATGCCGAACGACAGGAAGCCGATCACGTTCAGGCCGAGGATGTCCTGGGTCAGCTCCTTGTAGAGGTCCTGGCCGCCGCCGTGGTAGAGCCAGGCGATCATCTGGTCCGCGTTGGGTCCGAACACCGGCCCCGTACCGAACAGCGAAGCCGCCTTGTTCTTGCCGTACCAGTAGACCGGCACCGTGTGCGCCGCGTCGATCGTGCCGTCATGGCAGGCGTCCTGCACCTGGAACGCGCCGACGACCGCACCGGCCGGCAGGAGGTCGATCTGGATGCGGTTGTTGGACATGGCGTGCACGCGCTCGACATACTGAGCCGCCATTTCCTGGAACACGTCGGAGGCAGGCCAGGACGATTGCATCTTGAGCACGACGGGGGCCTGCGCGAGCACGGCCGGGGCGGCGAGCGAGCCGGCGGCGGCGCCTGCCGCGATACCCGACCCCTTCAGGAATCGGCGACGAGAAAGACTGCTGGTCACGTTATTTCCTCCCATGGAAGCGGTAATGCCGCATATTTGTTCTTACCTGGTGAGCATATTGCATACACTCGCCGATGCAACCCGTACGAACGTATTGACGCGTCTCACTTTTTCGCGACGGCTAATATCCGGGCGCGGGCGCGATCTGGCGTCCGCCGACGAGGTCGGCTAGGTAGTCGCACGACCCGTGTGGCGCGCCATGAGCTTCGTTCCCGACCTCGCCCTCTTCATCCAGTTCGCCATCGCCACTTTCGTGATCGCCATCACGCCGGGGCCTGACATGACCCTGTTCGTCGGCAGGGCGCTATCGGAGGGCCGTGCGGCGGGGCTGGCATGCATGGCAGGCGCGATGACGGGCTGCGTCATCCACACGACCATGGTGGCGCTCGGGCTGTCGGCGCTGATCGTCGCCTCGCCCGAAGCCTTCCTGGCGCTGAAGATCGGCGGCGCCGGCTACCTGCTCTGGCTCGCCTGGCAGGCCATCCGCCACGGCTCGGCCTTCTCGCCCGACGCCACGCCGCGAAAACCGCGCTCGCTGATGGCCAACTGGGCGACCGGCATCGGCATCAACCTGCTCAATCCGAAGATCATCCTCTTCTTCATGACCTTCCTGCCGCAGTTCGTGTCCGCCGACGATCCATCCGCTCCCGGCAAGTTCTTCTTCCTCGGCCTGTCGTTCATTCCGCTGTCGCTGCCGGTCACCATCCCGATGGTGATCGCCGCGGACCGCTTCGCCGGGCTGCTCAAGAAGAGCGCGCGGGTGACGCGCTATGTCGACTATCTGTTCGCCGGCGTGTTCTCGGCCTTCGCGCTGAAGATCCTTACCGCTCAGGCGAGATAGGCGCTCGCGGCGGCAGCCATGCGCCCGCCCGGCCGCCTGCAACGAGCCGGTAGACGAGTCCCGCCACGACGCCCGCGCCGACGATCAACAGCGCGAACCGCGGGTCGCCCGCCGCGACGTCGCCTTCGGCCGACGAAGCCCGCCGGAACAGGGCGACGACGACCGCCCCGACCACCCCGCCCGCGATCGCATGAAAAGCCCAGCCTCGCATGCTGAACATCTCGGCGACGAAAATGGCGACGATCGCGGGGACGAATGCGAAATACGCGACGAAGAGGGCCGTGAACGGGATCGAGAAGACCAGCGATCCGATCACGACCCAGGGGCCCTCCTCGGTCCCGAAGCCGAGGGAGCCGAGATAGAAGACGTGAATGAAGGCGCTGGCCGCGAGCGACGCCGCGGCGTAGCCGAGGATGATCGCCAGGAACCGCATGAGATAGGCGAGGAAACGGTTCATCGGTCCCGCCACCAATCGGCGCCGGAACGCCGCCCGGCCACCGACCAGTAGACCAGTCCGGCGACGAGGCCCGCCCCGACGAAGGCGAGAAAGAAGAAACGGCTGATCGCCGCGTCGTCCGGTCTTGGAACGAGGCTGATCAGTCCGAGCAGGAGGAGCGCGGTCAGCCCGCCGGCGCAGGCGAAAAAGGCCCAGTGGCGGATGCCTTTCCATTCCGCCAGCACGATCGCGGCGCCAGCCGGAAGCAGCGTCGCGAGAAAGACCAGCACGGTCGCGATGACTGCCGGTCCGGCGATGCGGGCGTCGAGGACGTCGCGCGGAGCCGGCCCCGTCCTCTCGATGATCCACCCCAGCAGGATCACGGTCGGAACGACCGAGAGCGAGCTCAAGACGTGCCCTGCCAGGATGACCGCTCCCCGCCGGATCCTGGACGTCGGGGACCTGTCGCTCATCGAGGCTGCGCCGGCATCGGCGCGACGCGGATCGAGCGCCCGGCCGCCCGCAGGCAGGACCGCCGCCTCAAGCTTCGCCGTGCCCGGCGATCATCATCGCCTCGAGCGCCAGGCGCTCGTGTTTCTTCAGCCGCTCCGAATCCGACTTGAGCTGGCCGCAGGCGGCGAGGATGTCGCGACCGCGCGGCGTGCGGATCGGCGAGGCGTAGCCCGCCTCGTTGATGAAGTCGGCGAATCGCTCGATCGTCTCCCAGTCGGAGCACTGGTAGTTCGTGCCCGGCCACGGGTTGAACGGGATCAGGTTGATCTTGGCCGGGATGCCCCTCAGCAGCCGGACCAGCTCCTTCGCGTCATCGATGCTGTCGTTGACGTCCCTCAGCATCACATATTCGAAGGTGATGCGCCGCGCGTTGGAGAGGCCTGGATAGCGCCGGCAGGCGTCCATCAGCTCCTTCAGCGGATACTTCTTGTTGATGGGCACGAGCATGTCGCGCAAATCGTCGCGCACGGCATGGAGCGAGATGGCGAGCATGACGCCGATCTCCTCGCCGGTGCGGGCGATTTCGGGCACGACGCCGGAGGTGGAAAGCGTGATGCGGCGCTTGGACAGCGCCAGCCCGTCGCCGTCGGAAGCGATGAGCAATGCCGTCTTGACGCTGTCGAAATTGTAGAGCGGCTCGCCCATGCCCATCATGACGATGTTGGACACCTTGCGGCCTTCGGATGGCACGATCGCGCCGGCCGGCGTGTCGCGGTCCGGGAAATCGCCGAGCCGGTCGCGCGCCATCAGAAGCTGCGAGAGGATTTCCTCCGCCGTCAAATTGCGCACCAGCTTCTGCGTGCCCGTGTGGCAGAAGGAACAGGTGAGCGTGCAGCCGACCTGACTGGAGATGCAGAGCGTTCCCCGCCCTTCCTCCGGAATGTAGACGGTCTCGATCTCGACCGGTCGTCCGGCGCCGCGCGGCGGGAAGCGGAAGAGCCATTTCCGGGTGCCGTCCTGCGACACCTGCTCCTCGACGATCTCGGGCCGGCCGATGGAGAAGTGTGCATCCAGCGCAGCGCGCAAATCCTTCGAGATGTTGAACATCTGCGAAAAATCGGAGACGCCGCGCACATAGAGCCAGTGCCAGATCTGGCTGACGCGCATCCTGGCTTGCCGCTCCGGCACGATGCCGGCGGCGACCAGCGCCGCGGCCATCTCGTCGCGCGAAAGCCCGACCAGCGACAGCTTTTCGGACGAGGCGGCGCGGGGCATCGCCGCTCGGGCGGCAGGGTTGGAAAGGTCGATCGATACGGACACGATGGTCGAATGGCTCGGATTTCGGGCGGTTTTCGGACGCGCACTTAGCACGGGGGCGCCGGCGCGTCACGGTTCGGCGGCAAATGGGGTTCAGCCGTCGCCTGCGCAAGCGGCGGGCCGCCTACCCGATCTCCGCGACCAGCTCGGGTAGCGCTCCGAGGTCGGCGATCTCACGGAAACGCGGGGCGGACTTCGGCGGCTCGACATGCTCGAGAACCCAGGTCAGCGGGTGCGGCACATGCACGCCCCAGCCGCCCGCGCGTATCGCCGGCACCACGTCGGATTTCAGCGAATTGCCGACCATCATGGCCCTCGCCGGCCCGTCGGCGTGACGGGCGAAGACGCGCTCGTAGGTCGCCGCCGTCTTGTCGCTGACGATCTCGACCGCATCGAAGAATTCGCCCAACCCCGATTGCGCAAGCTTGCGCTCCTGGTCGAACAAATCGCCCTTGGTGATGAGGATCAGCCGGTAGCGCCCGGCGAAATGTTCCAGCGCCGCGCGCGCATGCGGCAGCGTCTCGATCGGATGCGACAGCATCTCCCGGCCGGCGGCGAGGATTTCGCCGATCACCGAAGACGGCGCCTTGCCGCCGGTCACCTCGACCGCCGTCTCGATCATGGAGAGCGTGAAGCCCTTGATGCCGAAGCCGTAGGCGGCGAGGTTGCGTTTCTCGGCCTCGAGCAGGCGCTCGGAGAGGTGCGAGACGTCGGCATGGTCGGCGAGCAGCGCGGCGAACCGCTCTTCCGTCAGCCGGAAGAACTGCTCGTTCTGCCAGAGCGTGTCGTCGGCATCGAAGCCGATCGCCGTCAGCTCGCCTGGCATCGTCGATCCTCGGCCTCCCGCGCCTCGCACTTGGCCGGACACGCCCGCCGCGCTAGCTTCGGTGTACAGGGTGCCGCGCCGGCGCCCGCGGATCAACCCACGAGGAGGATACCATGGATCGCTCGGCAAGCGCCGTCTGGAAAGGCAATCTGAAGGAAGGAACCGGCACGCTGACCTCGCAGAGCGGGGCGCTGTCCGGCCTTGCCTATTCGTTCAAGGCGCGCTTCGAGGACGAGAGCGGCAAGTCCGGCACCAACCCCGAGGAACTGATCGCGGCGGCCCATGCCGGCTGCTTCGCCATGCAGCTCTCGCATTTCCTCGCCGAGAACGGCACGCCCGCGACGAAGCTGGACGCCAAGGCCGTGGTCACGCTGATTCCGGGCACCGGCATCACGCAGAGCGCGCTGACGCTGACGGGTACGGTGCCCGGCGTCGACGACTCCAAGTTCAAGGAACTCGCCGAGAAGGCCAAGGGGGGCTGCCCGGTGTCGAAGGCCCTGGGCGCGATCAATGTGACGCTGGACGCGAAGCTCGGCTGATCGACGCGGCGGCCTCACCAGGCGAGGTCGTCGAGGCGCTTCTGTTCCGACCACCATTCCTTCAGCCTTGCATAGTCGCCGCCGAAGGCCAGCCGCTTGAGTTCCTCGTAGACCGACGAGCAATGAATTGCGTCGCCGGAGCCCATCACGCGCGTCGCGGCGGCGCGCTCGCAGGCGACATAGGTGCGCTTCAGCCGCTCGATATGGAGCGCGGGGGTCGGCGATGCGGCGTGGCCCGTTTCCGCCAGTCCCGCCAGCAGGATCGCCGCCGCGACGCCGCTGCAAGACGAACGCGTATTGCTCCGCTTGCCGCCCATGTCCTTCTCCGACCGCCGACGCGGGCGTCGGCTGGGAGATGACGCTAGCCAGCACGGAGCGAGACCGCATGGGGCGAATGTCCCGGCGTCGGTCGTGATCGGCGAAAATGCGCCGGTCGCCGTGGGAAGCCGGTCCCGGTCGGCTCATTGGCCGAACCCGGCCTCGCGCGCGGCGACGACCGCTTCGACGCGGCTGGTCTTGCCGAGCTTGGCAAGGATCGCGGAGACGTGGTTGCGCACTGTCTTCTCGCTGATCCCGAGTTCGGCCGCGATGCGGCGATTGTCCAGACCCTGCGCTAGCGGCTCCAGCACCTGCCGCTCGCGCGGCGTGAGATCGCCGAATGCGCCCGACGGCGACTGCGGCAGGAAGGCGTGGAGTTCGTCGAGGAATGGCGCCCACGCCGGCTCGCCCGCCAGCATGAAATGGTTACGGCTGTCGAGTTCCAGGAACCTTGCGCCGGGGATGATCTGGGCGAGCAGGCGTCCTTCCTCGACGGGCGCGACCGCATCGCGATCGGGATGGGCGACGAGTGTCGGGCAGGCGATGCGACGCGCGTCCTCCTGGATGTCGAGGTCGAACATGATGCGAGTCAGCGCCACCGCATTGGCGGCCGAGGTCGCGCGGTTCTGAAGCTCGCACCACGACCGCAGATGCTCGACGCCGCCGTCCGGCTGGAATTGCGTCGCGAAGGAACGCATGAATGCGTGGTCTCCCTCGCCCCAGCCGAGTTCCAGCATCTCCAGCATCAGCCTCGCCTTCTCGGGCTCCAGGGGCGGCGCGGAGCGCCGGTTGCGGCCGCGTGCGTAGGTCCCGTAGAGGACCAGCCGGGCGACGCGGTCGGGCTGGGCCGCCGCAAAACTGATCGCCACCGCGCCACCCTGGCAGATGCCGATCAGTGAGAACCGGTCGAGGCCGGCGGCGTCGACCACCGCCTCGCAGTCCCGCACCCAAGTGCCGAACGATAGATTCGCGACGTTGCGGTCCGACAGGCCGCACCCGCGCGGATCGTAGCGCACCAGCGAATAGCGCGAGGTGAGTGCTTCCAGCCAGGGCTGCCAGGCGACGCTGCGCCACTGGTGTTCGAGATGCGTCAGCCAGCTCGGCAGCATGACGACGGCGGGCCCGCTGCCGGAGACGGCATAGGCGATCTCCGCTCCGTCGAAGCTCCTGCAGAACCTGACATTCTGTCTGCGCTGCATGACTGCCCTCCCTCACGACGAGAGGGCAAGTGTACGGCCGGACCGCCGGCGGGCCAAATCACGGTCGCGGCGGATATCGCCGCGCGACGGTCTATCCCGTGAGATCGCGCAGCTTCGTCTTCAGTTCCGCGACCTGCTCCTCCAGCACGCGGACACGCTCCTCCAGATCGGACGACAATCCACGGACCGGGTGTGCGGCGGCGACCGGCATCGCCGGCTCGCCCGACAGCAGATGCGCGAAGCGTTCCTCGCGCTGGCCGGGCGCCCGCCCCAGTTCGACGATCAGCGGCGGGTGGCGGCCGATCAGCAGGTCGAGATTGGTCTTGAGGTCCTCGATCGAGGAAATCCGAGCCATGCGTTCGCTGCGGGAGAGCAGTTCGTAGGCGGTCTGCGGCCCGCGCAGCATGAGAAGGCCGACGATGGCAATCTGCGGCTGCGTCAGCGAGAAGCGCTGCGCCGTCATGTGCTCGTAGCGCTCGACGCGCGAGGCGAACATCTGGCGCACCAGCCCCTTCTGCTCCAGCAGCTTCAGCGCGCGCAGGATGTCGTGCTGTTCGAGCGCCATCACCGGCTCGCGCGAGGTCTTCTGGTTGGCGGCCGACTGTAGCGCGTTGAGCGTCATCGGATAGACGTCCGGCGTCGTCTCCTTCTTCTCGATCAGGCAGCCGAGCACACGGGCTTCGGCGGGAGAGAGGATGGGGAGGTCTTCGGCCATGATGATGCGTTCTACTCGAACGAAAACGGCCGCTCAATGGAGCGGCCGCGACATCGCACCAGGGGCAAGGAGGCGGCCTAAACCCTTCGCTCAACCATCATCTTCTTGATCTCGGCGATGGCCTTGGCGGGGTTCAGCCCCTTCGGGCAGGTCTGGGCGCAGTTCATGATCGTGTGGCAGCGGTAGAGCCGGAACGGGTCCTCCAGATTGTCCAGCCGCTCGCCCGTCGCCTCGTCGCGCGAATCGATCAGCCAGCGATAGGCCTGCAAGAGCACCGCGGGGCCGAGATAGCGCTCGCCGTTCCACCAGTAGCTCGGGCACGAGGTCTGGCAGCAGAAGCAGAGAATGCACTCGTAAAGCCCGTCGAGCTTCTGCCGGTCGTCATGGCTCTGCGGCCACTCCTTCGCCGGCTCGGGCGAAACCGTCTGCAACCAGGGCTCGATCGAGGTGAGCTGGGCGTAAGGCACGGTGAGGTCGGGCACGAGATCCTTCACCACCGGCATGTGCGGAAGCGGATAGACCTTCACCGCGCCCGAAATGTCGTCCATGCCCTTGGTGCAGGCGAGCGTGTTGGCGCCGTCGATGTTCATGGCGCAGGAGCCGCAGATGCCCTCGCGGCAGGAGCGGCGGAGCGTCAGCGTCGGGTCGACCTTGTTCTTGATCCACAGCAGCGCGTCGAGCACCATCGGCCCACAATCGTCGAGATCGACGAAGTAGCTGTCGAGGCGCGGGTTCTCGTCGTCGTCCGGGGACCAGCGGTAGATGCGGTATTCGCGCAAATTGGTCGCGCCCGAAGGCTTCGGCCAGGACTTGCCCGCGCCGATCCTGGAATTCTTGGGGAGGGTGAGTTCGACCATCAGTACACCCTTGCCTTCGGTGCGATCTTGGCCGGATCGATCCCGCCTTGGTCGACCGGTAGCATCGTTTCGGTGTGCACCGGCCGGTAGGCCAGCGTCACCTTGCCCGCCTCGTCCACCCAGGCCAGCGAATGCTTGCGCCAGTTGACGTCGTCGCGCTTGTCGAAGTCCTCCCGCGCGTGCGCGCCGCGGCTCTCCTTGCGCGCCTCGGCCGAGTAGACCGTGGTGATGGCGTTGGCCATCAGGTTCTCGAGTTCCAGCGTCTCGACCAGATCCGAGTTCCAGATCATCGAGCGGTCGTGGACCTTGAGGTCGGGCAGCTCCGCCCAGATCGCCGACAGCGCCTTGCAGCCGTTCGCCAGCGATTCCTGCGTGCGGAACACCGCCGCGTCCTGCTGCATGGCGCGCTGCATCTTGTCGCGCAGCACGGCCGTCGGCGAGCCGCCATTGGCGTGCCTGAGCCGGTCGAAGCGGTCCATGATCTTCTCGACCGATTGGGCGTTCGGCTTCGGCACGGACGCCTCGCGGTCGACCACCTGGCCGGCGCGGATCGCCGCGGCGCGGCCGAAGACCACGAGGTCGATCAGCGAGTTGGAGCCGAGCCGGTTGGCGCCGTGCACGGAGGCGCAGCCCGCCTCGCCCACCGCCATCAGGCCGGGCGACACGCGGTCGGGACTGTCCGGCGTCGGGTCCAGCACCTCGCCCCAGTAGTTCGTCGGCACGCCGCCCATGTTGTAGTGCACGGTCGGCGACACAGGGATCGGCTCCCGGGTGAGGTCCACGCCGGCGAAGATCTTGGCGCTCTCGGAGATGCCGGGCAGCCGCTCGTGCAGCACCGCCGGGTCGAGATGGTCGAGGTGCAGGTGGATGTGGTCCTTGTTCTTGCCCACACCCCGACCCTCGCGGATCTCCAGCGTCATGCAGCGGGAGACGACATCACGCGACGCGAGGTCCTTGGCCGACGGCGCGTAGCGCTCCATGAAGCGCTCGCCCTCGGAGTTGACCAGATAGCCGCCCTCGCCGCGCGCGCCTTCGGTGATCAGGCAGCCGGCCCCATAGATGCCCGTCGGATGGAACTGCACGAACTCCATGTCCTGCAGGGGGAGCCCCGCACGCGCGACCATGCCGCCGCCGTCGCCGGTGCAGGTATGCGCCGAAGTCGCCGTGAAATAGGCGCGGCCGTAGCCTCCCGTCGCCAGCACCACCATCTTCGCCGAGAACCGGTGAATGGTGCCGTCGTCGAGGTTCCAGGCGACGACGCCGGTGCAGGCGCCGTCCGGCTCCATGATCAGGTCGAGCGCGAAATATTCGACGAAGAACTGCGCCGAGTGCCTGAGCGACTGGCCGTAGAGCGTGTGCAGGATGGCGTGGCCGGTGCGGTCGGCCGCGGCGCAGGTGCGCTGCACGGGCGGGCCGTCACCGAAGTTCATCATGTGGCCGCCGAACGGCCGCTGGTAGATCTTGCCTTCCTCGGTGCGCGAGAAGGGCACGCCGTAGTGTTCGAGTTCGTAAACGGCGGCCGGGGCCTCGCGGGCGAGATATTCCATGGCGTCGACGTCGCCCAGCCAGTCCGACCCCTTGACGGTGTCGTACATGTGCCACTGCCAGGAATCCGGACCCATGTTCTGCAGCGAGGCGGCGATGCCGCCCTGCGCGGCCACAGTATGCGAGCGTGTCGGGAAGACCTTGGTGATGCAGGCGGTCTTGAGCCCCTGCTCGGCCATGCCGAGCGTGGCGCGCAGGCCTGCGCCGCCGGCCCCCACCACCACCACGTCGAACATGTGGTCCACGAACGCATAGGCCTTGCCGCCGACGGCGGGCGAGGATGGAGCCGTGGCCACGGTCAGCCTCCCAGCACGAGCTTGAGCAAGGCGAGGATCGCGCCCGCGCCGACCGCGATGGTGAAGAAGGTGTTGAGCATGACGAGCACGATCTTGAGGAGTTCCCCGTGGATGTAGTCCTCGATGATCACCTGCATGCCCAGTCGCATGTGGTAGAGCACCGAGAGCAGGGCGAGCGCCAGGATGGCGGCGACCGGCGGGTTGGCGAGCGCCGCGCGGGTCTCGTCGTAACCCGCGCCGTTGAGCGAGATCAGCAGCCCGACGAAGAACAGCGTGAGCGGGATGTTGGCGACGGCCGTCAGGCGCTGTCGCCAGAAGTGCTCGGTCCCTTCCCTGGCCGAACCGAGGCCGCGGACGCGGCGGAGGGGCGTGCGCATCTCGGCCATCTCAGAACGCCCCCCGGGCGGCGTAGCCCGCCACCCAGACGAGTACGGTCAGCAGCAGCGAGGCGACGAGCGTCGTCCAGGCGATGCGCGACGCGGTGTGCTTCTCCAGCCCCGTGCCGGTGTCCCAGACGAGATGGCGCACGCCGCCAAGCAGGTGATGCAGCAGCGCCCAGGTGTAGCCGAGCAGCACGAGCCGGCCGACCCACGACCCGAAGACCGCGTTGGCCGTGTCGAACCAGGTTTCGGACGTCGCCGCCGCGATCAGCCACCAGGCGACCAGAAGCGTGCCGAAGTAGAGCGCCGCGCCGGTGGCCCGGTGCACGAACGACATCGTCATGGTGATGGTGAGCCGATAGACCGTGAGGTGCGGCGAAAGGGGCCGCGCCCGGGTGGCTGCTGACTTGCTCATGGCTCCCCCGTTCGGCGCCGGCGCCGCTATCCCGGAAGCGTCGTGCGCCCTTCGGGATGCGGCATCGGACGGAGGCGTTCTAATGCGGTTTTTGCACCGCGTCAAAGCGGCAAAAAAGCCTTTGCGACCGCCCATTTAGTCTCAATCGATTTTATCCCTCGGGTTGAATCGGTTGAAGCCTGGGACGGTGGCCTCGCGTCCGCGAAACACGGTCAGCGCCGGCAGGCCAGCGGTTCGTGGTTGCCTGCCATCACGAGGGCTTCGCCATCCTCGATCACGATGGCGTCGGGCCCCGTGCCGAAGCGGTTCTGCTGGCCGGGCGGGGATGCCGGCAGTTCGGCCACCGATCCGTCGGATGCCTGGACGCGGATCGAGCCGGCGAGGGCTTCGATGGTCAGCGAGCTCCCGTCGGCGCACGCGTAGGTGGCGACCCGCGGCTGTGCGGGTCCTTCATCGACCGGCGTGGCGACGGTGCTGCTGGAAGCGCAGGACGACAGGATCATCGTCAGGGAAACTGATGCTGCGACGATGAACGGGAGGCGACGTGTCATCCGTGTCTCTATGCGCAGCAATGTGGCGAGATCAACCCGGTCCCGCCAAAGTGCAACCGGGGCGTTTGCCGGGAATGGTTAACAGACCCTTGCCAAGCAGCCCCGTTCGGCGCGACAATGGTCCGTCGATTGGGTCTGGAGTTCGATGCGACGGCTGCTGATCGCCTTCGCTGTGGCGTTTGGGTGCGCTGGCGTCGTTCTCGCCGAGGAGACGACGCTGGAGGACGACCCTTTGCGCGAGGCCGCCGGTCACCTGCGCATGACATCGGTCAAGCCGATGGCGGCGTCGCGGCTTGCCGATGGCGACGCCGTCCTGCGCGAGGCCCGCACCCGCGTCGACCGCAATATCGGCGACGACGAAGCGCTTGCGAATCTGGCCGACACGTTGAGGGAACTTGCGGTCCGCACGCCGACGCGCGCCGACGCGTTGGGAGAAATCGGCGAGAGCCTTTCGATCCGCGAGGGGCTGATGGACCGTCAGGAGCGGGACGCATCCTGGATCAGGACCCTGGCGGACGATTACGGCTTCTACGGATCGCGTCTTGCCGCGGCCGGCGAGCACGCGACGGCGATCGGCGCCTATTCCCGCCGCCTCACCATCCTCGCCTCGCTTCGTGAAGCGGCGGTGCGGGAGGGTCCGTCGGCGGCGGACCTCGCTTGGCAGCATCTGGAGCTTGCCGAGGAAGCCCGGGGCATGGGCGAGAGCGCCCTGGCCGCGCGCGAGGACCGTCTGGCGCTGGCGGCGTTTCGCGACCAGCTTCGCACCGACTACCAGTCTGCGGAGCCCGGCGCGCGTGCGCCCCAGACACTTCACCGCATCTCGTCGTCGCACGATGCCGTCGCGGGCATCCTGCTGCGGGCGGGCGACGTGCAGGCTGCCGTCGCCGAGCACTTCTCCGGCATCGCGGTCTTCACGGGCAAGGCCGCGGCGCCGGACGCTGGCGGACGTTTCCAATGCGGACACTACAGGTCGATCGAACGCATCTACGCGGGCGCCGGCGACCGCTCCAAGGCCGGCGCCGCCGATTCGCTCGCGGCCGGCGTCTGCGCGGCGCCCTAGGTCACGAACTCATCTACGTTTCGCCTTCCGCGCCCCTGCGCCATAGTCTGTCCGCATTCGCGCTGATGCTGCGTCGGCGAACTGGGTGGGGAATCCGATGCGCGTCGCGCACGTTCTGATGAGTTTCCTCGTCGCGGCCTGGGTCGCGCCCGCCACGGCGGGAGGGCGTGTCGCGCTCGTCATCGGCAACGGCGCATACGAGAGCCTTTCGCCGCTCGCCAATCCGGTCGGCGACGCCGCGAGGTTCGCGGCGATCCTCTCCGACAACGGGTTCGAGGTGATGACCTGCGGCGGCGACCGCCCGGGCTGTTTCGACCTCGACCGCAGCGCCATGACCGACGCCATCGAGGACTTCGGCGACATGGCCCGGGACGCCGACGCGGCGCTGTTCTTCTATGCCGGGCACGGCATGCAGACCGCCAACGGCAACGTGATCGCGCCGGTCAACATGGAACTCGCCTGCGACATGCTGGAGGCGAGGCGGGGCACGATGCTCGACGACGTGCTGGCCGAGATGGCGGGCGCGAAGGAGAAGATCGTCATCCTCGACGCTTGCCGCAATGATCCCTTCAAGGCGCAGCAATGCGCTGTCAGGGGCGGCAGACCCCTGTCGTTCGGCGAATTCGCGGTTCCCGACAGCGCCTCGCGCTTCATCCTCATGAGTTCGACCCTCCGTGGCCAGGTGGCGCAGGACGGTCCGCCCGGCTCGCATTCACCTTTCGCCGAAAGCCTCTTCTACTGGATGGAGCGTGAGCCTCGGGCGCATGTCGACCAGCTGTTCGACCGCGTCGCCAAGCGGCTGATGGAGCGCACGGCGGTCGCCAACTTCACCCAGGTGCCCGACGTGCTGATCCGCGGCGGGGCGCCGGAGATTTGCCTCGCCGCGGGAAATTGCGCGACCGACGGCGGCGCGGTGGCCCTGAACGCCGAGGTCGAGACGCTCAAGGCCGAGCGCGACCGCAACCAGGAATACGAGCAGATCGTCGTGGCGCTGCTCGAGAATGCCGGCTACGCCGATCCCTACGCCTTGTCCGAAGAGGAGCGGCGCAGCTTCTTCGCCGGCATGATGGAGGCCACGGCGACGCTCGCCGCGGGCGAGGAGCCCGAGGTCAAGCTCGCCTATGCCGCGCTGCGGACGGGCGATGCCGGACCCGCCAAGGCGCTGCTGGAATCGCAGCGCGCCGCGACCGGCGATCCGGACCCGGCAAGGGCCGAGGCGGCCCGCCATCTCGCCGCACTGACGCGGCCGACCGACGTTGTCGAAGCGGCTCGCCTGCTCGCCGACGCGGCGGCGCGCGATCCGTCGGACATCCAGACCTTCATCGACCTCGGCGAGACATCCGTCGCCGCAGGCGATCGATCGGCGGCGTCCGACGCCTATGCTAGGGCCGCCGCGCTGGCCGCCGAGGGGCGCGGCACGGCCGAGCAGCGCGTCTGGGCCATGGAAGGTCAGGCCGACATGCTGTGGAGCCGTGGCCGCGCCAATGCCGCCCTGGCTCTCTATCGGCAGGCGAACGCCGCCGCGCGCGCGGCAGCCGACGAACGCCCGGACGTCACGGGCCTGAGGCGCGGCATTCTCGTCACCCACTACAACACCGGTCACCTGCTGCTGGACGCGGGCCAGACCGATCGTGCCATCGCCGAGTTTCGTCAGGGGCTCGCGGTGGCGGAGGGCTTGCAGGCGGAGGAACCCTTCGATCCGCGCTGGCGGTTCGATGTCGGCCGCGGCCACGAGCGGATAGGGCGCGCGCTGCAACGCGCCGGCAAGCTCGACGCGGCGCTCGCCGAGTACCGCATGAAGCACGAGATAATGACCCAGGTGGCGAGCGCCTTCCCCGGCGAGCCGACCTGGCAGCGCGACCTTGCCCTCGCCGACGAATTCATCGCCGACATCGCCGTGGCGCGAGGCGACCATGCGACAGCCGCGAAACACTACCGGGCGAGCCTCGACCGCATGATCCCGGTGCGCGACGCGGATCCGGGCAATGCGGGAAACCAGCGCTGGACCTCGGTGACGCATCTGGCGCTCGGCGACGCGCTCACCGGTGCGGGCGACATCGCCGGCGCGGTCGAAAACTACCGCGCCGGCATGGTGATCAGCGAACGCCTGGCGACGCTCGACCCCTCTAATGGCCAATGGCGCTGGGACCTGTTCCGCGCCTATCAGCGCATGGCGTCGTCGCAGCCGCCGGGCGTCGAGTGGCACGAGAAGGCGCTGGCCACGATCGAGGCCATGAAGGCGGACGGCGTGCTCGACGCCGATAGGGAGACGTGGATCCGGACCACCCGGGAACGGCTGGCAGAGGCGCGCACGAAGGGATGAGGACGGAAGGCGGGCCGGAGGGCCTCGTCGCCAAATTGTGGCGGACGGCGTGCGCGACAATCGCGAGAAGGCGAAAGCCGAACGTGATCATGGCGTTAGGCTTGACATGGTTTTTTCTCATTCAGGGGTTTACCTTACGGCCGCTTCAGGCTGGGTGGTGGGTGTCATGACCAGATCGAAGAAGGTGCTCGGCTATGCTGCGCTGGCCGCGGCGACGTTTCTCTGCGGGGCGGCCGCGGCGAGGGCGGAGGGCCGCGTGGCGCTCGTCATCGGCAACGCCGCCTACGAGACGCTGTCGCCGCTGACCAATCCGATCATGGACGCAGAGCGCATGGCCGCGCTGCTCGCCGCCAACGGCTTCGACGTGATGAGCTGCGACGGCGACAAGCCGGGCTGCTTCGACCTGGACCGATCGGCCATGACCGATGCGCTCGAGGAATTCGAGCTCAAGTCGCGCGGTGCCGACGTGGCGATGGTGTTCTACGCCGGCCACGGCATGCAGACCGCCAAGGGCAACGTCCTGGCGCCCGTCAACATGGAACTGTCCTGCGATACGCTCGACCCGCTCAAGGCGACCATGCTCGACAACGTCATGGAAGCCATGTCGGACGCCAAGGACAAGGTCATCATCATCGACGCCTGCCGCAACGACCCGTTCCAGGCCCAGCAGTGCGCCCAGCGCGGCGGCCGTTCGCTTTCCTTCGGCTCGATCGCGGTTCCCGAGAGCGACTCTCGCTTCCTCATCATGAGCTCGACCAAGCCAGGCCAGTTCGCCGCCGACGGCATGCCTGGCCAGCATTCGCCCTTCGCCGAGAGCCTGTTCTACTGGATGGAGAAGGAGCCGGGCGCCTATTTCGACCAGATGCTCGACCGGGTGGCCAAGCGCGTCATCGAGCGCACCACCGAACTCAAGTTCACCCAGGTTCCGGAAATCCTGATCCGCGGCGGCGCGCCGGACACCTGCCTGTCGGGCAGTTGCGCGACCGATCCAGAAGCGGCGGCGCTGAAGGCCGAGGTCCAGGACCTGCGGGCCGAGAACGCCCGCAACCAGGAATATGAGGAGATCGTCACCTCGCTGCTGAGGAGCGCCGGCTACAGTTCGATTGACGAACTGCCTGCCGACCAGCGCGAGTCGTTCTTCACGGGCATCGTCTCGGCGAGCCGGGCGCTTGCCGACCGCAACGACAGCGCCGGCGAACAGGCGCTCGCGGCGCTCAAGGAAGGCAACGAGAACGCCGCCGAGGAACTGTTCGAGCAGGAGTTCGAGGAACGCGCCAGGGGCGCGCAGGAGGAACTGCGCAAGGCCGCGGAGTCCGCCCGCCACATCGCCGCGCTTTCCCGCCCGAAGGACGTCGCCAAGGCTGCCAGGTACTTCGCCGAGGCGGCCAAGTACGACCCAGGCGACATTCAGACCTGGATGGACCTCGCCCAGACGGCCGCGGCGGCGGGCAACACGTCGGAATCGCTGCGCGCCTACCGCGAGGCGAGCGCCCTGGCGCGCGACACCGGCTCGGATTCGCAGCGCATCTGGGCCGCCTTCGGCCAGGGCGACATCGTCCGCGCCCAGGGCAGGCTGGATCGCGCGCTCGAATTCTACATGGCCGCCAAGAACATCGCCGAGAAGGACTCGGCCGCGCACCCGGACGTTCTCGACTCGCGCCGCAACATCTATGCCGCCAACCTCTTCATCGGCGACGTGCTGATGGAACAGGGCAAGACCGGCGACGCGACCGCCGCATATGAGGCCGGGCTGGTGATCGCCGAGTATCTCGCCGCGGCCGACCCGTCGATGGCCGAGTGGCAGCGCGACGTGTCGATCACCCAGAACAAGCTGGGCGACGCCCGCGCCGCGCAGGGCCGGCTCGCCGACGCCCAATCCGCCTACGAGGCCGGTCTGGCGATCGTCCAGAAGCTGATGGAGACCTATCCGGAGAACATCGGCTGGAAGCGCGACGTGTCGATCAGCCACGAGCGCACCGGCGACGCGCGCCTCGCGCAGGGCAACATTGCCGGCGCGCTGGAAGCCTACGGCACCAGCCTCGGCATGCGTCGGGAGATCAGCGCGGCCGACGCCAACAACACCGAGTGGCGGCGCGATCTGTCCATCGCCCACGAGCGCATGGGAGACGTACTGCTGGCCCAGGGCAAGCTGGCGGGCGGCCTTGAATCCTACCAGTCGAGCATCGCCATCCGGGAAGCCCTCGTCGCGGCCGACCGGGACAACACCTTGTGGCAGCGCGACCTGGAGGTCAGCTACAACCGCATCGGCGACATCCAGAAGTACCAGGGCGCGCTCGGCGCCGCGCTGGAGAGCTACCGGAAGGGGCAGGAGATCGCCCGGACGCTGTCGTCCGCCGACCCTCTCAACACGACCTGGCAGCGCGACCTGTCGATCAGCCATCTGAAGTTCGGAGACGTCCGCATCGTCCAGGGCAACCTGAGCGGCGCACTGGAATCGTACATGGCTTCGCAGGCGATCGTCGAGCGCCTCGCCGCCTCGGACGAACTCAACACGGGCTGGCAGCGCGATGTCTCCATCGGTCACAACCGAATCGGCGACGTGCTCCGCGGCCAGGCCAACCTCACGGCGGCCCTGGAGCAGCACGAGAAGTCGCTCGCCATCGCCCAGCGGCTGTCGGCGTCGGACCCGCTGAACGTCGAGTGGCAGCGCGACATCGAGATCACCTACAACAAGATCGGCGACACGCAGTATGCGCTCGCCGAGAATCAGAAGGCGATCGACGCCTATCAGGCCGGACTGGTCATCGCCGAACGGCTGGCGGCGTCTGACGAGTACAATTCCACCTGGAAGCGGGACGTCTCGGTGAGCCTGAACCGCGTCGGCGACGCCCAGAAGGCGCTCGGCGACCTCGAGGGCGCGGCGCGATCGTTCGACAAGGCGAAGGACATCGCCGTCGCGCTCGCCGACCGCGAACGGACGAACACGGAGTGGAAGCGCGACCTCGCGATCAGCTATACCAAGATCGGCGACATCCGCATGGCGCAGGGCAAGTTCGACGAAGCGCTGGATCCGCTCGGCCGCGCGCTCGAGATCTCCCGGCAGCTCTACGACATCGATCCGGACAACACCGACTGGCTTCGTGACCTGTCGCTGACCTACAGCCTGATCGGCGACGTCGAGCTTCGCCTGGGCAAGGTCGCGGATTCGGTCAGGTCCTATCTCGACGGCCTCGCCGTGGCGAGCCGGCTGACCTCGATCGACCCCGGAAACGCCGAATGGCAATGGGATCTCTACGTCAACTACTGGCGCCTCGCCGACACAGGCCAGGACACGTCGGGCTATTTTCGCAAGGCGCTCGAGGTCGTCGAGGGGATGCAGGCCAGGGGAATCCTGTCGCCGTCGCGTGCGGTCTGGGTCGAGAACACCCGCCAGCGCCTGGTCGACGCGGAAGCCGCCGAGCAGGGTCAGGCCAAGGCGAACTGAGCCGACGGCCTTCGCGAGGCTCCGGAAAGCAGGAGCGGCGGGCCGATGGCCCGCCGTCGCCGTTTCGAAAGCGTTACGAGATCAACTCGCGGCCGGCTCGGCCGTGGCGGCGGCGATGGCGGCCGCGGCGTCTTCCTTGGCCTTCTCGATGGCGGCCTTGCGCTCCTGCGCCTTCTTGCCGGGCAGGGCCTTGGTCGGGTTCGAGCGCCCTTCTCGCTTGGCGACGCCCGCTCCGTCGAGGAAGCGCAGCACCCGGTCGGTCGGCAGCGCCCCCTGGCCGAGCCAGTGCGTCGCGCGATCGGCGTCGAGCTTCACGCGCTCGGCGTCCTTGTCGAGAAGCGGGTTCCAGGAGCCGATCGCCTCGATGAAGCGGCCGTCGCGCGGGCTGCGCACGTCGGCGACGACGATGTGGTAGTAGGGCCGCTTCTTGGAGCCCGCGCGGGAGAGACGTATCTTCAGTGCCATTCCAGTCTCCTAGATCTCTTCGGTTCTTCGGTTGGATTGCCGCCGGTCAGGCGGATTTCGATGCGGCCTCGCCACCATTGGCGGCCGCGATCTGCTCGTGATGCCGGATCACTTCCTTGATCACGAAATTCAGGAATTTCTCGGCGAAGTCGGGATCGAGATGCGCCTCGTCGGCGAGCCGCCGCAACCGCGCCACCTGTTCCGTCTCGCGCGCCGGGTCCGCCGGCGGCAGGCCATGCGCCGCCTTCAGCACGCCGACCGCCTTGGTACGGCGGAAACGCTCCGCCAGCATGTGGATCAGCGCCGCATCGATGTTGTCGATCGAGGCGCGCAGGTCCTTGAGCGCCGTCAGCGGGTCGTTGCCCATCGCCCCCTCACTTCCTCTTTCCAAGCCCGGGCAATCCGCCGCCGAGGCCCGGCAGCTTCGGGCCGCCAAGCCCCGGAAGCCCGCCTCCGCCCAGGCCGGGAAGCCCGGATGGAAGCCCCTTGCCGCCGCCGAAGCCTGCCGCCTCGGCCTGCTTCTTGATCGCCTCGAGCTGCGCCGGGTCCATCTTCGACAGGTCGGGCATGCCGCCGCCCATCAGGCCGCCGAGCCCCATCTTCTGGGCCATGCCGCCCATCAGGCCGCGCATCATCCCGCCGCCCCTGCCCTTGCCGCCCATCGCCTTCATCATGTCGGCCATCTGGCGGTGCATCTTCAGGAGCTTGTTGATCTCGGCGGCGTCGGTGCCCGAGCCGGCGGCGATGCGCTTCTTGCGGCTGTGCTTCAGGACGTCCGGATTGGCGCGCTCCGCCTTGGTCATCGAGCGCACGATGGCGATCTGCCGGGAGATCGAGCGGTCGTCGAACCCGGCCGAGGCGAGCTGGTCCTTCATGCCCCCCATGCCCGGCATCATCCCCATGATGCCGCCCATGCCGCCCATCTTCTGCATCTGGCCGAGCTGGTCGGCGAGGTCGTTCAGGTCGAACTTGCCGGCCTGCATCTTCTTCGCCATCGCCGCGGCCTTCTCCGCGTCGATGTTTTCCGCCGCCTTCTCGACCAGGCTGACGATGTCGCCCATGCCGAGGATGCGGTCGGCGATGCGCTTGGGATGGAACTCCTCCAGCGCATCCATCTTCTCGCCGGTGCCGATCAGCTTGACCGGCTTGCCGGTGACGGCGCGCATGGAGAGCGCCGCGCCGCCGCGACCGTCGCCGTCCATGCGGGTGAGCACGAGCCCCGTCAGCCCGACGCGTTCGTCGAAGGAACGGGCGAGGTTCACGGCGTCCTGGCCGGTCAGCGAATCGGCCACCAGCAGGATCTCGTGCGGCGACGAGACCGTCCTGATCTCCGCCATCTCGGCCATCAGCGGCTCGTCGATATGCGTGCGGCCGGCGGTGTCGAGGATCACCACGTCGTGGCCGCCGAGCCTCGCCGCCTGCACGGCCCGGCGCGCGATGTCGACCGGCGACTGGCCGGCCACGATCGGTAGCGTTGCGACCCTGACCTGCTCGCCCAGCTGGCGGAGCTGCTCCTGCGCGGCGGGACGCCGCGTGTCGAGCGAGGCCATCAGGATCTTCTTGTTCTGGCGCTCCGTCAGTCGCCTGGCGATCTTGGCGGTCGTCGTCGTCTTGCCGGAGCCCTGGAGGCCGACCATCATGACCACGACCGGCGCCGGCGCGTTGAGATCGATGGGCGCGCCCTCCGAGCCTAGCATCGCGACCAGCTCGTCATGGACGATCTTGACCACCATCTGGCCGGGCTTGATCGACTTCAGCACTTCGGCGCCGACCGCCTTGGCGCGAACCTTGTCGGTGAAGGACCGCACCACCTCCAGCGCCACGTCCGCTTCCAGCAGCGCGCGGCGAACCTCGCGCAGCGCGGCCGACACGTCGGCCTCCGACAGCGCGCCGCGGCCCGTCAGGCCGTTGAGGATGGAGCCAAGCCGCTCCTGAAGGGATTCGAACATCCGTCTTTCCTGTCCGGGTCGTTTCGTTCGACCGGGAGGTAGTGTGCCCTCGCCCGCAATGGAAGCATTCCGCAGCGCAAAGCCAAAAAGCACCCGGGGGCGCTTCGCGCTGCCGGGTGTTGGCCTCCGGGATCGTCGAACACCCTTGCGGGGTCCCGGTCGGCTGCTCGGAGTGTCAACTCGTCGCGGATTTCGCGTGGCTTAAGACAGGAAAGCGCGCGCGGAGTCAAGGCGGAGGCCGCCGGGCGCTTGCCCGGCGGCCCTGGATCAGAGCTTAACGCACGATGTAGACGATGCGTCGCGAGGACGGCTCGACGATCACCGGCTGCCCGTTCACATAGGCGTAGCGGTACTCGTAGTCCGGAATCTCGCGATACTGGACCGTGTCGGGAAGCGTGGCGCCCACGACCACCTCGCCGTCCAGATAGACGGGTTCGAGCGTGTTCGAGCGCACATAGGTCGTCACCGCCTCGTTCGGCGGGTCGATCGCCTGGCCGAGCGCGCCGCCCGCGACCCCGCCCGCCGCGCCGCCGACGACTGCGCCGATCGGCCCGCCCACGATGGCGCCCGTGATCGCGCCAGCCGCCACCCCGCCGACCGCGCCTGCGCCGCCGCCGCCGCCTTCAGGCGCCGGCACGTAGTCGATGCCCGAATCGGCCGGGCGCTCGGTCACGACGATCTGCTGGCCGCCGAAATCGCCGACCAGGTAGTCGGAATAGACCCAGCCTTCGCCGCCGTTCACGGCGCACCATTTGCTGTTCTCGACGCAGCCGTCGAGGCTCGCCTGCGCGCCGGCGCCGATGACCCCCACGACGGGGAACTGCGGGCCGGGGCCCGAGCGGACGTTGAGGTCGGTGGAGGCGGTCACCATGCTCTGGGCGGATGCCGCGAAGGTCGATGCGAGAAGGGCGGCCGCGACCGCCGGAAGAAACATCTTCTGTTTCATTTCGGTCTCCTGGGTTTCTTGTCCCTCGCGGCCAGAACCCCTTTGCGGACGTTCCGTTCCAGCGGCCGGAGACAAAAGCCGCAGACGCCGGAGCATTTATGGTCAGGCGGCGTCTCTTCGCTCGGCCGAGGCCCGGATGTCGGCGAGCAGGTCGTGCACCGCCCCGAGCTTTGCCGCCGCCGCATCCGAGATCACGAACGGGTACAGGTCGGGGAGCCCCATGCAGCGGTTGATGGAGTTCGACGCCTCCGACAGCACCAGCCAGCGTTCCAGCATGGCCCCGATGTCGGCATGGGCGACCGGAGTGGCGCCCGGCGGAAGCGGGAATCCCAGCGAGTCCACCATCTCGAGCGTATCGACGATGTGCAGGTAATGCGCCCAGCTCTCCGCCCAGTCCTCCCAGGGATGGCTTGCCGCGTAGGCGGAGATGTGCCGGCTCTGCCAGTCCGGCGGGGCGCCGTTGGCGTAGTGGAGGTTGAGCGCCTCCATGTAGTCGGTCGTGTCGTCGCCGAACGTGTCGCGGAAACGGGCAAGCCGCGCGGGATCGTCGCGGACCAGCCTGTCCCAGTAGTAGTGCCCGAGTTCATGGCGAAAATGGCCGAGCAGTGTGCGGTATTTCTCGCGCATCTCGGCGCGCATGCGCTCGCGCTCCGCGCCGTCCGCTTCCGCGACGTTGAGCGTGATCAGGCCGTTCTCGTGGCCGGTGAGGATGCGTTCGCCGCCGGGACCGGCCCCGGGCGTTTCGGCGAGGAAGTCGAAGGCAAGCCCCTCGTCGCCCTTCGACTGCTTGGGTTCGACCGGCAGGGCGTAGGCCAGCAATGTGTAGACGGCGCGCCGCTTGGCCGCCTCGATCCTGATCCAGCGCCCCCGGTTCCCCTCGATCGAGAGGTCCGGAATCGTGCGGTTGAGCACGCATGCGCGGCAGTAGCGCCCTTCGGCGGTCGCCACCCAGTTGCAGGCGCATTCGGTGGCGTTCGCGCAGGCGGGACGGCCGGCGTCGGCAAGCACGAATCCGACCGCGTCGGGGTCGTACAGTACGATCGACCCGCAGGCGAGGCACTGGGCATTCTCGAAATAGAGCCGCTGGCCGCAATGCGGACAGGAGAAGAGCTTCATGGACGCAATCCCTCAATGCGCGAAGCATAACCCCGCGCTTTCCTCGCAACGCGCGAGTTCGACGCTGGTTCCGGCGGCCGCGCGCTTGCCGCGGACCGACCGATGTTGTATCTACACATTATGCCCCGCAGCCCGATCCAGGACATCGCCTTGCTCGGCGCGACGTGCCTCGGCCGCGCCGCGCGGCGTACCGCGAACATCGTGACGCGGGTCTATAACCAGCATCTGGCGAAGGCCGGCATCGAGGTGACGCAGTTCACCATCCTCTGCTGCGTCGCCCTCGAGCGCGCCGCCTCCGCATCCGAACTCGCCGACATGGTGGGCGTCGAGCGCTCGACGCTGGTTCGCAACCTTGACCGTCTTGTCGCCGCCGGCCTGGTCCGCGCGGAAAAGGGGTATGGCCGCCGCCTCGTTCACCGCTTGACCGAGCGAGGCGAGGAGACGGTCGCCTTGGCGCTGCCGCTGTGGCGCGAGGCGCAGGACGCCCTTCTGGAACTCCTGCCCCCGGACAGGGATCAGGCCATCCGCGAGGATTTCCGCCTGCTCCGCCGCGCCGCCGGTGCGATCGTGGCGAGGACCTGACATTGGCTCGGGCCAGGCGGTCCATGCTCCGAACTGTGGACCTGCACGCCCAGGGATGGAGCGCGCGGGCGCTCGGCCCTCACCCGAAGGACAAGCATCGATGAGCATCGCTGACAATCTGTCGTCCCGCACGCCATCCCGGCCCATGCCTCTGCCACGCGAAGGGCTGGCGGGCCTGTCCGGCGCCGACACGCTGAAGCGGATGCTGGCGGGTGACCTGCCGACGCCGCCCTTTGCGCCGACCACCTGCATCGAACTTGTCGAGGCGGAGGCGGGACGCGTGGTCTTCGTGGGCTCGCCCGGCTTCGCCTTCCTCAATCCGCTCGGAACGATCCACGGCGGGTGGATTTCCACCATCCTGGACAGCGCCATGGGATGCGCCGTGCATTCGATGCTCGAACCGGGCCAGCTCTACACGACCACGTCGATGACCATCAACTTCGTGCGCGCCCTGACTGCGTCGTCAGGCCGCGTCCGCTGCGAGGCGACCGCCGTCCACACCGGCCGGCGTCTCGCCACGAGCGAGGGCAGGCTGGTCGACGACAGGGGCCGGCTGGTCGCGCATGGCAGCGAGACCTGCATGATCCTGGACGCGACCGGATAGGCGGCCGCGAACGGCCGCTCGCGTCAGCCGATCGTCTTGGCGAAGGCGACGGCCGTATCGGCCATGCGGTTCGAGAAACCCCACTCGTTGTCGTACCACGACAGCACCGACACGAAGTTCCCGTCCATGACCTTGGTCTGGTCGAGCGCCAGCGTCGAGGAATGGGGATCGTGGTTGAAGTCGATCGACACGTTCGGATGGGCGGTGGTCGCGAGGATGCCCTTGAGGTAACCGCCCGCAGCCTTCTTCACCGCGTCGTTGATCTCTTCCACCGTCGTGGCGCGGCTGGCGATGAACTTGAAGTCGACCACCGACACGTTCGGGGTCGGCACGCGGATCGAGATGCCGTCGAGCTTGCCCTTGAGCGCCGGCAGGACGAGACCGATGGCCTTGGCCGCGCCCGTCGAGGTGGGAATCTGTGACAGCGCCGCGGCGCGGGCGCGGTAGAGATCCTTGTGCATCGTATCGAGCGTCGGCTGGTCGCCGGTATAGGAGTGGATGGTGGTCATCATCCCCTTCTCGATGCCTACGACGTCGTGCAGCACGGCCGCCAGCGGCGCCAGGCAGTTCGTCGTGCAGGACGCGTTCGAGATGACCATGTGATCCCTGGTCAGCTTCTCGTGGTTGATGCCGTAGACCACCGTCAGGTCGGCGCCGTCCGAGGGGGCAGAGACGATGACCCGCTTGGCGCCGGCCGTGAGGTGCGCGGCCGCCTTGTCGCGCGCGGTGAAGATGCCGGTGCACTCCATGGCGATGTCGATGCCGAGGTCCTTCCAGGGAAGCTGCGCCGGGTCCCGCACCGCGAGGACCTTGAACGTCTCCTTGCCGATGGCGATGGAATCGCCCTTCACCTCGACCTCGTGAGGGAACTTGCCGTGCACGCTGTCGTATCGCAGCAGGTGCGCGTTGGTCTCGACCGGCCCGAGATCGTTGACCGCCACCACGTCGATGTCCTTGCGGCCGGACTCGAAGATGGCGCGGACGATGTTGCGGCCGATGCGGCCGAAGCCGTTGATGGCGATCCTGACGGGCATGGTGTTCCTCCTGGGAGACGGGAAGGCGCGCCGCTTCTTAGCGGCGCGAAGGTCAAGAATCCAGCGGGCGCGGCTAGAGCGCCGCCGCGTGCAGGCGCTTCTCGACGGCGTCCACCACCGCCTCGGCGGTAATGCCGAAATGTTTGTACAGCGCCTCGTAGGGACCGCTCGCGCCGAAGCCCTTCATGCCGACGAAGATGCCGTCAGCGCCGATGAAGTGGTCCCAGCCCTGGCGGACGCCCGCTTCGATCGCGACCTTCACCGGCGCATCGCCGATGATCGCCGCGCGATAGCCCTCGCTCTGCTTGTCGAACAGTTCGAAGCAGGGGACCGAAACGACCCGCGTCGGATGGCCGTGGGCCTGCAGGGCGGTGCGTGCGCCCAACGCGATCTCGACCTCCGAGCCGGTGGCGAAGATCGTCACGGCGGCGTCGCCGTCGGCGGCCGCCAGTTCGTAGGCGCCGAGCGCCGAACGGTTCTCCTCCTCGAACTCGGTGCGCAGCGCCGGCAGGTTCTGGCGGGTCAGCGCGATGGTGCTGGGAGCGTCACTCGATTCCAGCGCCGCCTGCCAGCATTCGGCGACTTCGGTCGCGTCGGCGGGACGGAAGACGAGATGATTGGGTATCGCCCTGAGCGCGGCGAGTTGTTCGACCGGCTGGTGGGTCGGACCATCCTCGCCCAGTCCGATGGAATCGTGCGTCATCACGAAGATCGAGCGGATGCCCATCAGCGAGGCCAGCCGCATTGCCGGCCGGGCATAGTCGGAGAACACCAGGAACGTGCCGGAATAGGGGATGATGCCGCCATGCAGCGCCATGCCGTTCATGGCCGCGGCCATGCCGTGCTCGCGGATGCCGTAATGCACGTAGCGGCTGCCAAAGGCGCCGGCCGCGATCGGCTTGGTCTGGCTGGTCTTGGTGTTGTTGGAACCGGTGAGGTCCGCCGATCCGCCGATCGTCTCGGGCACGACGCCGTTGATCACCTCGAGAGCCATCTCCGACGACTTGCGCGTGGCGACCTTCGGCTTGTCGGCGGCGAGTTTCTTCTTGTAGTCGGCGATCGCCGCATCGAAGCCGGCGGGAAGGTCGCCCGAGATGCGCCGCTCGAACTCGCCGCGCGTCTCGCCGTCGGCGGCGGCGAGGCGCTTTTCCCATTCCTTGCGCTTCTTGGCCGCGTTCAGGCCGGCGAGCCGCCACGCATCGAGGATCTCCGACGGCACCTCGAACGGCTTCGCCGTCCAGTTCAGCGCCTTGCGCGTCGCAGCGATCTCGTCCGCGCCGAGCGGCGAGCCGTGCGCCTTGTTGGTGCCGGCCTTGGTCGGCGCGCCGAAGCCGATCGTCGTCTTGGCGGCGATGAAGGTCGGCCGGTCGGAGCCCTGCGCAAGCTCGAGCGCGCGCGCGATGGCTTCCGCGTCGTGGCCGTCGCAGGCAAGCGTATTCCACCCAGACGCCGCGAAGCGGGCGAGCTGGTCGGTCGAGTCCGCGAGCGACACCGGACCGTCGATGGAGATGTTGTTGTTGTCCCAGACGACAACGAGCTTGGAGAGCTTGAGGTGGCCGGCCAGCGTCAGCGCCTCCTGGCTGATGCCTTCCATCAGGCAGCCGTCGCCGACGATCACATAGGTGCGGTGGTCGACGAGGTCGTCGCCGAAACGGGCGTTCATGATCCGCTCGGCGATCGCCATGCCGACGGCGTTGGCGAAACCCTGGCCGAGCGGGCCGGTCGTCGTCTCGATGCCGTCGGCGTGGCCGTATTCGGGATGGCCCGCCGTCGGCGAGCCGAGCTGCCGGAAATTCCTGATGTCGTCGATCGAGATGCTCTCGTAGCCGGTGAGATAGAGCAGCGAGTAGAGCAGCATCGAGCCGTGGCCGGCGGAGAGCACGAAACGGTCGCGGTCCGGCCAGTGCGGGTTCTGCGGATCGTGCTTCATGAACTTCGTGTAGAGCACCGTGGCGATGTCGGCGGCGCCCATCGGCAGGCCTGGATGACCCGAATTCGCCTTCTCGACGGCGTCCATCGACAGGAACCGGATGGCGTTGGCCATGCCGTCGTGCTTCTCGCGGTTGCTCATGGCGGCTCGCAGGGCTCGGAAAAAATGACGCGGACACATAGCAGTTGCCGGTTGGCTGTCAATGAAACGGCGGGCCGGCGCCCGCGCGCTTCGGGCGATTGCCGTGGACAGCGCAACACCCTTTGTTGACGCGCTATTCACACGCCGCCTAATGTTCGGCCGCTAACGCGTTACGAACGCGCGCGATTCTGTGGCGGCTGGGGCGCACGGAACGGGACCATGACCGGAGAGGCCACGCTCAGGGAAGTCATCGCGCGGCTCGGCAAAGCGATCGAGGCGCTGGAGAATGCCGTCGGCGCGCGGATCGAGCAGGACGCGGACTACACGGAAGCCGAGGCCGAGGTGCAGCGCATGAACGCCGACCGCGCCCGCCTCGCCCAGGAGCTTGACGGCTCCGAGGCGCGCGCCGAACGTCTGGAAGAAGCCAACAAGGAAGTGTCGCGCCGCCTGGTCACCGCCATGGAGACCATCCGCGCTGTGCTCGACAGGTAAGGTTCGGGGATGGCGCAGGTCACGGTGACGATCGATGGCAAGGCCTATCGCATGGCCTGCGACGAGGGCCAGGAGGAACACCTGATCGACCTCGCCACGCGTTTCGACCGCTATGTCTCTCACCTCAAGGAATCGTTCGGCGAGATCGGCGACCAGCGGCTCACCGTCATGGCCGGCATCATGGTGATGGACGAGTTGAACGAGCTGCAGCGCCGCGTCATCGGCATGGAGAGCGAGATCGCGACGCTGCGCAAGACGCGCGACGACGCCCTGGTCAAGGCCGACAAGAACGACGCCGCGTTGACCGGAGCGCTGGGCTCGCTGGCCGAGCGCATGGAAACCCTGGCGACGAAACTGGCGGTGAAGAAGGCGAGTTAGGGCAGGGCTCTATCGCGGCCCGCCCCGCTCGATCGCCGCCTTGAAGGCTGGCCGCTCCTGCATGCGGACGTGCCATGCCGCGACGTTCTCGAACGGCTCCAGCTTCTTGAAGCGCTTGGCCAGTGCGGCCACGTCGAACAGCATGATGTCGGCGGCGGTGAACACGTCGCCGAGAAGGTGGCGCCGCCCGGCCAGCGAGCGGTCCACATGGCCGAGATGGTTGGCGATCTCCGAATCGATGCGCGGCGAAAGCGGCGCCGCGGCCTCGCCCAGACGGGACGTGTAGAGGTGCAGCATCAGGGGCAGCATGGCCGAGCCCTCGGCGAAATGCAGCCATTGCACATAGTCGTCATAGGCGGGCGTCGAGGGGTCCGGCTGCAGCCTGCCGCCGCCGTGATGGCGGATGATGTAGTCGGCGATGGCCGCCGACTCGATGACGACGCGCCCGTCGTCGACGATCGCCGGCGACTTGCCGAGCGGATTGACCGCCAGCAGTTCCGGCGGCGCTAGCCGGGTCTTCGGATCGCGCTGGTAGTGCCGCAGTTCATAGGGAAGACCGAGTTCCTCCAGGAGCCAGAGGATGCGGTGCGACCGCGATGCGTTCAGGTGATGGACGACGATCATGCAATCCTCCGCGGCGGTCGCGGAAGCCAGTGTTGGCGGCTTCCTCGTCGCATCATCTCAGACGCCCTGGAAGAGTAGATCAAGAGCCCGGGTGATGTCGTCATGCTGGCGCAGCAGGTTGTCGGCCTTCCCGCCAAGTTCATGGACCGAAACGGCGGATAAAAGATGCGTGGCCATCACGTATCGCTGACCTGACACCTCGAATACGGGATGCAACCGGCCAATGCGGGGAGGTGTGGCGGATTCGGGCAAAAGTGGCACCACCACGCGCGTCTTGAAGTCTTCGATCAGATCGTTCTGGACGTCGAGAAGGAGGCCGAACTCGGTTCGATGGACGTCGTAGCGCGCCATCAGAATTGACGGAGGCTGGCCAGAGGCAGGCCCTTCTCCTTAACCCAAGCGTTCCAAGCTTCGATGGCGGAGCGGTTCTCGTCCTTCCAGCGCTTTCGCGTTTCCTCAGCGACTGCCTTCGCAATCCCTTCCTCAGCGGCGCGCGACACGTTGACGTCAAGGTCTCGTGCAGCACGGACGAGCGCAGAGTCGATGGAGAGGTTGGTCGGCTTTCGTTTTGCGGCAGTCATGATCGACCTCAGTATTGCGTATAATGTATGCGCATGAAACTATGCGGTCAAATCACCCCTCGATCTCTTCGCGCAGCATCTCCAGCTCCAGCCATTCTTCTTCCATGGCCGACAGCCCGCCCCGCGCGGCCTCCAGCGCAGTGGCCGTCTTTTGGAACGCCGCCGGATCCTTCGCGAACAGCGCCGGGTCGGCGAGCTTTACCTCCAGCCGGGCGATGTCCGCGCCGGCCTCCTCGATCCGCTTCGGCAGGTTTTCCAGCGCGAATTTCTGCTTGAAGGAGAGTTTTTTCGACGGGTCGCGGCGCGGGGCTGCTACCTTCGGGGCGTCCTCGGCGCGCGCGGCGCCCCCCGCCTTTCGCTCGTCGAGCTTCCTGCCGCCACGCTGTGCGAGCATGTCGGAATAGCCGCCGGCGAACTCGATCCATCGCCCGCCGCCGTCCGGCGCGATCACGCTGGTCACGGTGCGGTCGAGGAAGTCGCGGTCGTGGCTGACCACGATCACCGTGCCGGCGAAGCCAGCGACCAGCTCCTGCAAAAGGTCCAGCGTCTCCATGTCGAGATCGTTGGTCGGCTCGTCCAGCACCAGCAAATTGGCCGGCCGCGCCAGCAGACGGGCGAGGATCAGCCGCGCCCGCTCCCCGCCCGACAGTTCGCGCACCGGTGTGCGCGCCTGCTCGGGGCGGAACAGGAAATCCTTCATCCACGAGACGACGTGCCTCTCCTCGCCGTTGACGACCAGCGTCTCGCCGCGCCCGTCGGTGAGGAAATGCGCCAGCGTCTCGTCGGGATCGACGGCGCGCTGCTGGTCGAGCCGGGCGATCTCCAGGTTGACGCCGAGCCTGACCGTGCCGGCGTCGGGGACGAGTTCACCGGTCAGGAGTCTCAGCAGCGTCGTCTTGCCGGCTCCGTTCGGCCCGACGATGCCGACCCGGTCGCCGCGCCCGATGCGGGTTGAAAAACCCTTGACGATGGCCCGGTCGCCGAAAGCCTTGTCGATCGACTTCGCCTCGATGACGAGCTTGCCGGACTCCGCGCCCTCGCTCGCCGTCATCCTGGCGACGCCCTCGGCGCCGCGATGTGTTCTATGGCGCTGGCGCATCGCCTGGAGTTCGCCGAGCCTCCGCATGTTGCGCTTGCGCCGCGCGGTCACGCCGTAGCGCAGCCAATGCTCCTCGCGCACGATCTGGCGGCCGAGCTTGTGCTGCTCGCGCTCCTCTTCCTCGAGGACCACGTCGCGCCAGGCCTCGAAATGGCCGAACCCCCTGTCCAGCCGCCGCGTCTGGCCGCGGTCGAGCCAGACGGTCGCGGTCGAGACGCGCTCCAGGAAGCGCCGGTCGTGCGAGACGACCACCAGCGCCGACGGCGAGCGGATCAGTTCCTCCTCCAGCCACTCGATGACCGACAGATCGAGATGGTTGGTCGGCTCGTCGAGCAGCAGGATGTCCGGCTCCGGCGCCATGGCCTTCGCCAGCGCCGCGCGGCGCGCCTCGCCGCCGGACAGGCTTTCAGGTCTCTCCTCGCCGGTCAGGCCGAGGCTTTCCATCAGGTAGGTCGCCCGGTGCGGGTCGTCGGCCGGCCCCAGGCCCGCTTCGACATAGGCGCGGACATTGGCGAAACCCTCCATGTCCGGCGCCTGCGGCAGGTATCGCACCGTGGCCGAGGGCTGGCGAAAGACGATGCCGTCCTGCGCTTCGACCTGTCCCGCGGCGATCTTCAGGAGCGTCGATTTTCCCGAACCGTTGCGCCCGACCAGCGCGATCCGTTCGCCGGCCGAGACCGAGAGCTCCGCGCCGTCGAGCAGCGGCTGGCCGCCGAAGGTCAGCCGCACGGCCTCCATCCGGATCAGGGGCGGCGCCATCTCAAAACCCCTCCGCGGGGTGCGGGTGGGCCAACAGAAGCGCCCGCCCGCTGCCGAGTTCGATCGAGAGCCGGCCGCGCACCTCGTTGGAAATGGTGAGCGACGAGCCGAACGGCACCTCGACGCGGTCGAGAGGCCAGCGCGCGCCGTTCACGGTCAGCCCGGTCAGGTCCGAGAAACCGAGAATCGAAAACAGCGTGCCGTCGCCATAGTCCGGCCGGTGCGCGCCCGGCAGCAGCGGCAGCCCCTCCTGCGACCCGCTGGTCAGGATGACCGGCGTGCCGGCCTCCGCGAGCCGGATGGCCAGCGCCAGATGCAGGTGCTCATGGTCGGCCCTCGCGCCGCCGAACGCGCCGGCCAGCACGAGGTTGCCTGCACCGCGTTGCAGCGCGGCCGCGACGGCCAGCTCGCCGTCCGTGTGGTCCTTGCCCGCCGGGAAGACCTCGCGCGGAACTTGCGGCCAGTCGGCGATCAGGCTCTCGGGCACCGAATCGAAATCCCCCACCCAGAGTTCCGGCAGCACGCCGAGCGCGCCGGCATGGCGGATGCCGGAATCGGCCGCGATGACGCGGCTCTCCGCGATCTGCGCCTCGGCGCGGGGCGTCAGCGCAAAATCGCCGCCGAGCAGGATGGTGAAACGGGACATGGCCCGCGCCTCTAACACGTGCCCGCGCGAAGGCGAAAGGCAGCCATGCGTCTTTCGCATGTTGTCATGGCGGTGCTGCGGCCCTATCCTCACCTCGCTCTAACGGGGTGCCGGGCGCGTCATGCGTGCCGGCTGAGAGGCAGTAACGGGGAAACCCGGCCAACCCGCTGAACCTGATCCGGCTCGTACCGGCGGAGGGATTAGAAGCTTACCGCACCGCGCGGCGCCTCGATTCCCTGCACTTGAAGGATGAAGGAGGCGCGGATGCGCAAGATACTGGTTCCATTGACTGCAGGCCTTCTGCTTGCCGCGCCCGCGGCGGCCCAGGAGACGCTGACCATCTACACCTATGAGAGCTTCACGGCCGAGTGGGGTCCAGGTCCCCTGGTCGAGAAGGCCTTCGAGGCCGAATGCGCCTGCGACCTGAAGTTCGTCGCGGTGGCCGACGGCGTGGCGCTGCTCAACCGCGTTCGCCTTGAGGGGGAGGGTACGCAGGCCGACATCGTGCTCGGCCTCGACACCAGCCTCACCGAGGAAGCCCGCGCCACCGGCCTTTTCGCGCCGCACGGGGCCGACCTCGCGGCGCTGACGGTTCCGGGCGGCTGGCAGGACGACGTTTTCCTGCCCTTCGACTACGGCTATTTCGCCGTCGTCTACGACACCGAAGCGGTTTCCGCGCCGCCGGCGAGCCTGGACGAACTGGTCAACGGCGACCCCGCGCAGAAGATCGCCATCCAGGATCCGCGCACCTCGACGCCCGGGCTCGGCCTGCTGCTCTGGGTCAAGGCGGTCTATGGCGATCAGGCCGGCGCGGCATGGCAGAAGCTCAGGAACCGCGTCCTCACCGTAACGCCGGGATGGAGCGAATCCTACGGGCTGCTGACGAGCGGCGAGGCGCCGATGGTGCTGTCCTACACCACCTCGGCGGCCTACCACAAAATCGCCGAGCGTTCCGAGCGCTACGAGGCGGCCGCCTTCTCGGAAGGCCATTATCTCCAGGTCGAAGTCGCCGCCATCACCAGCACTGGCGCGAAGAATGATTTGTCGGCTAAGTTCATGGCCTTCATGACGGGCCCCGGCTTCCAGGACGTGATCCCGGAAACCAACTGGATGTTTCCCGGGGGAACCATCGGGAAGCCCCTGAACCCCGTCTTCGACTCGCTGGTGAAGCCTGCGAAGACGCTTCTGATCCCGCCAGCCGAGGTCGCCGCCAACCGAAAGGCATGGATCGAGGAATGGCTCAGCGCGATGAGCCGGTAAGGTAGCCAATTCGGCCAATGCGTTTCTTCGCGCCCCCCTCTGTCCTGCCGGACATCTCCCCCACGAGGGGGGAGATTGGCAGCTTCGGGGGTTTCGCAATTCCCGCGACGTTGGCGATTGGCGAAATCATACGTGGCATCCCATCTCCCCCCTTGTGGGGGAAATGGCCGGCAGGCCAGAGGGGGGTCGGTGCAGATAGGACTCCACCTTCCAGGTGCGGGGCGATCCCGCGCCGCAGGGTCGCCAAGTGCTGAACCACGACCGCCGCATCCTCGCCGGGACCTTCGCCCTCGCGGCGATCGGCGTGCTCGTCGGCGGCGCGTTCCTCGGTCTGATCATCGAAGGCGCCGCCGATCCAGCTGGCGGGGCAGGCGCCTTCGACGCTTACATGCTGCGCGTCGCTCGCTTCACGCTCCTCCAGGCGGCGCTGTCGACGCTGCTTTCGATCCTTCCAGCCATGCTCGTCGCCCGCGCGCTGTCGCGGCGCCCCGCGTTTCCGGGCCGCGGGATGCTGCTCGCGCTGTTCGCCGTGCCGCTCGGACTGCCCGCCGTCGTGGCGGCCATGGGAGTGCTCGCCCTGTTGGGCCGGTCAGGTTACTTTGCCGGCTTCCTTTCAACTCTTCACGGCGGCCAGTGGCCCGGGATCTACGGGCTGTCGGGAATCCTCGTCGCTCATGTCTTCTTCAACCTGCCATTGGCGTCCCGTCTCCTCCTACAGGCGCTGGAGACGGTTCCGGACGACCAGTGGCGGCTGGCGAGCCAGCTCGGCGTCAGAGGACGCAACGCCTTCAGGCTGATCGAATGGCCCGTGCTGCGCGCCGCCCTGCCCGGTGTCGCCGGACTGGTGTTCATGCTCTGCATAACCTCCTTCGCGGTCGTCCTGATGCTCGGCGGGGGACCGGCGGCCACCACGCTGGAGGTGGCGATCTATCAGGCGCTGCGTTTCGACTTCGATCCCGCGCGGGCGGCCGCTCTGACACTCCTCCAGATCGGGCTCACGGTCGCGGTCGCGATTGGGCTGGTCCGGATCGGAACCGACCTCGCCGCCGAGACGAACCTGAGCGTCGCGCGCCGCCGGCCGGGCGACGCAGGCATGGCGGCGTCCTTTCTCGACGCCGTCGTGATCGGTGTCGCGGCGATCTTCGTCGCCGGTCCGCTCGGCGCGGTCATGGTCGCCGGTCTCGAGGCCGACCTCGCCCGGCTGGTGACCGAACCCAGGGTGCTCCGTGCGACGCTGACCAGCCTCGTGCTCGCGGGCCTCGCTGCTGTCCTTGCGGTCGCCGCCGCGCTTTCCCTGACCGCCGCCCGTCGCGCGCTGGAGCTCCGGCGTCGTGGTGCGCGGCAGTCGCTCCTGGAAACCATGGTCGGGACCGGCGCCGGTCTTGTCCTCATCGTGCCGCCGATCGTCGTCGGCGCCGGCTGGTTCATCCTCCTGCGCCATGTGGGGAATGTATTCGCCTTCGCCCCCTTGATGGTGGTGACGGTCAACGCGGCGATGGCCATGCCCTTCGCGGTCAGGGCCATCCGTCCGGCCTATGACGCGGCCAGCGCGCGGCACGAGCGGCTGGCCGCCGCGCTCGGCGTCGCGGGCTGGAACCGGCTGCGTTTGATCGATTGGCCGGTGTTGGCGCGGCCGATGGCGACCGCCTTCGCCTTCGCCATGGCGCTTTCGCTGGGAGACCTCGGCGTCATAGCCCTGTTCGGCAGCGACGCGGTTCAGACGCTGCCGCATCTGCTCCACGCGCGCATGGGGGCCTACCGCACCGCCGACGCGGCCGGCATCGCGCTGCTCCTGGCGCTCCTGTGCCTCGCGCTCGTTCTCGTCGCCGAACGCATGGGGAGGCCGTCTCGATGACCCGCAAGGCAGACGTCGTGCTCGATCGCGTCGGCTTCGCCTATCGCGAGACCGCATTCGATTTCGACTGCCGGATCGAGGGCGGCGCGATCGCCGCCATCATGGGCCCGAGCGGGTCTGGCAAGTCGACGCTGCTCTCCCTCGTGGCCGGCTTCGAGACGCCGAAGTCCGGGCGCATCCTCGTCGGTGGAGCCGACGTTACCAGCCTGCCGCCGGGACAGCGCCCGGTGTCGATGATCTTCCAGGAGAACAACCTCTTCGCGCACCTGACGGTGGCCCAGAACGTCGGGCTCGGCCTGTCGCCGGGCCTGAGCCTGTCCGCCGCGGATCGGGCGAGGATCGATGAGGCGCTCGCGCGCACCGGGCTGGACGGCAAGGGCGCGCGCCTCCCGTCCGAACTGTCTGGCGGCGAGCGCCAGCGCGCCGCGATCGCCCGCGTCATGGTCAGGGACCGGCCCGTCCTGCTCCTCGACGAGCCCTTCGCGTCGCTCGGCCCCGCGCTTCGGGCCGACATGGTGTCGCTGCTCGCCGACCTGCACGCCCGCAAGGGCATGACGGTGCTGTTCGTCACCCACCAGCCGGAGGACGCCGAACGCGTCGCCGACCAGGTGATCTTCCTCGAGGCTGGCCGCGTCGAGGCGGCCGGCCCCGCCGACGATTTTTTCGGAGGGCATGGTCCCGCCGCCTTCCAGCGCTATATTGGGGACAGGATCGGGCGGATCACGTAGAATTGCCCGCAAGCGGACATATTTCTGAGGGATGTCCGTGCGGTGCGGTTCCGCATGCTGCATTGGTTGGACACCGACCGGCGAACCTGGAACGGGTTTGTCTGCGTCTGGTCGTCCGAAGGAAGGGGTTTGGCCTGTCGACGACGCGACATAGTGCCGGAACGACCGACGCGCGGCGCGTGAGCCTGCGGGTGGCGGCGGCAATGGGCCTTTCGGCCCTGCTCGCCGGCTGCCAGCTCATCAATGGCGACACCGTCAGCGAGAACGCCTTCCAGCCCTCCAACAATCCCGTCACGGTCGACACCGTCAATCGCAACGACCGTCTGGCCGAGCTTGCCCGCGGCCAGCACCCGCGCATCCTCGCCACCTACGGGGGCGAATACTCCGATGCCAGGCTGGAACGCATGGTCGCCAAGGTGGTCGGCCAGTTGACGGCCGAGTCGGACAAGCCCGACCAGGCCTACAACATCACCATCCTCAATTCGCCGAACGTCAACGCCTTCGCGCTGCCCGGCGGCTATCTCTATGTCACCCGCGGCCTGCTCGCGCTGGCCAATGATTCGGCCGAACTCGGCGCCGTCATCGCCCATGAGATGGCCCATGTCACCGCCAATCACGGGCTGGCGCGTCAGCAGAAGGAGGCGGAGGAGGGGCTCGCCACCCGCGTCGTCTCCGACGTGCTCGGCGACAGCGCCAACACCCGCGCGGCGCTCATCCGCGGCAAGCTCAGGCTGGCGCAGTTCTCGCGCAACCAGGAGCTCGAGGCCGACGCCATCGGCATCAAGCACAGCGCGCGGGCCGGCTTCGACGCCTTCGCCGCCAGCCGCTTCCTGCGATCGATGGCCTCCTACAGCGATTTCCGCGCCATCTCGGGCGCCGCCGATGCGAGCCTCGATTTCCTCGCCAGCCACCCGAACGCGCCGCAGCGCATAGAACTGGCCCAGCGGCTGGCCCGCCTCTACGGTGCGCCGGGCTCGGGCAATCGCGACCGCGACTCCTTCCTGGCGGGGGTGGACGGGCTGGTGTTCGGCGACACGCCCGAGGAAGGCTATGTCCGAGGCAACACCTTCCTGCATCCGCGCCTGGGCGTCACCTTCACCGTGCCGGCCGGTTTCGTCATCGACAATGCCGCCGCGGCGGTGACCGCGAGCGGTCCCGGCGACTTCGCCATCCGCTTCGACGGCGTCGCCCTCAAGGAGAGCGTTTCGCTGACCGACTATCTGCGCAGCGGCTGGGTCTCCGGCCTCGACGAATCGAGCGTGCGGGCCGAAACGATCAACGGAAACCCGGCGGCCATCGCCCGCGCCCGCGCCGACGGCTGGCAGTTCGACGTCGCCGTCATCCGTGCCGGCGGTCAGGTGTTCCGCCTGCTGTCGGCGGCGCCCTCGTCGGCCGGCGGGCTCGACGCGGTCGCCCGCGAAGTGAGCGCAAGCTTCCGCGTCCTGTCCGCGGCGGAGAAGGCTTCCCTCAAGCCGCTCAGGATCAGGGTCGTGACGGTCAGGGCCGGCGATACCGTCGGCTCGCTGGCCGCGTCGATGACCGGCATCGAGCGCAAGCTCGATCTGTTCCGGCTGATCAACGCGCTCGGACCGGGCGCCACCGTCTCCGCCGGCGACAAGGTGAAGATCATTTCCGACCGCTGATCGCCGTCAGGCGTAGTCGGCCGCCATCGAGGGATCGCGGCGGATCAGCGCCGCCTTCAGCTTCTCGATGGCGCGGCTTTCGATCTGCCGCACGCGCTCCTTGGAGATGCCGAGCTTCGCGCCGAGCGATTCGAGCGTCGCGCCGTCTTCGGCCAGCCGGCGCGCTCGGATGATGTCGAGTTCGCGCTGCGACAGCACCTCGAGCGCGCCGTCCAGCCAGGCCGAGCGGCGCTCGACGTCGATCGCATCCGAGACGATCTCGTCGGGAAGCGGGTCGTCGGAGACGAGGAAATCCTGACGGCCGGCGGAATCGGGCGAATCCTCGCCCACCGGGGCGTTGAGCGAGGTGTCCGGCGCCGACAGGCGTGCGTCCATGGTCGCCACGTCCGCCTCCGAAACGCCGAGCGCCATCGAGATTTCCCGATACATCGACGTGCTGGAAAGCGGCTCGGCGCGCTGGCCAAGCTTGGCGCGCAGCCTGCGCATGTTGAAGAACAGCGCCTTCTGCGCCGAACTCGTGCCGCCGCGCACGATCGACCAGTTGCGCAAAACGTAGTCCTGCATGGAGGCGCGTATCCACCAGGCGGCGTAGGTCGAGAACCGGACTTCGCGCTCGGGATCGAACCGCGACGCTGCCTCCAGCAGCCCGACATGGCCTTCCTGGATCAGGTCGCCCGCTGACAGGCCGAAATGCCGGAACCTGCCGGCCATGGACACGACCAGCCGCATATGCGCCATGGTCATCCGGTGCAGGGCCTGCTGGTCGCCCTTTGTCTTCCACTGCGCGGCGAGGTCCTGTTCCTCGCTCCGCTCGAGATAGGGCGCCGCCATCGCCGACCGGATGAAGCGCCGTTCCGCGGTGTCGTTCATCGTCGAACACTCCCGAGACGTCCCCAGGGCCCGGCGGGGCCCCCGCGAAATCGGGCTTGCGTAACCGGTTGAACCGTCGACGCACTGCCCGATAATGATAGAAACGACCGGGAAGAGGGGAAAGTTCCATGCTGACGGTCGATCGTCGCGATCTGGCGTTCCAGCTCTACGACGTCGCCGATGCGGCGGCGCTGGCGGCGCTGCCGCGGTTTGCCGATTACGATCGGGCGGCGATGGACGGCGTGCTCGACACCGCCGAGCGGATCGCGATGGCCGATTTCCTGCCTCACGCGGCCGATCTCGACGCCAACGAGCCGACGTTCGTCGATGGACGGGTGGAGATCGATCTGCGCGTCGGCAAGGCTCTCGCGGCCTATCGCGACGCGGGCCTGTTCGGCGCGGGTTTCGACGCCGAATGGGGTGGCTCGCAGATGCCGGAGACGTTGCGCAGCGCCGTCTCCTTCATCTTCTCCATGACCAATGTCGGCACCGCCGGATACCCGTTCCTGACCATCGGGGCGGCCAATTTGATCGCCGCTTTCGGCACGCGCGAGCAGAAGGAGCGATTCCTGCGGCCGATGGTGGAGGGGCGCTGGTTCGGCACCATGTGCCTGTCCGAGCCGCAGGCCGGTTCGTCCCTCTCCGACATTGCGACGCGGGCGGAGAAGGACGCGGATGGGTCATGGCGCATCACCGGCCGCAAGATGTGGATTTCCGGCGGCGACCAGGAGATTTCGCAGAACATCGTCCACATGGTTCTGGCCAGGATCCCCGGCGGTCCGCCCGGCGTGAAGGGCATCTCGCTCTTCATCGTGCCCAAATACCTGCCTGCCGAGGACGGCGGCGTCGGCGAGCGCAATGGCGTGGCGCTCGCCGGCCTGAACCACAAGATGGGCTATCGCGGCACCACCAATACCGCGCTGAACTTCGGCGAGGACGCGCCTTGCGCCGGCTGGCTGGTCGGCGAGGAGCACAATGGCCTCTCCTACATGTTCCGGATGATGAACGAGGCGCGTATCGGCGTCGGCCTCGGCGCCACCGCGCTCGCCGCCGCTGGCTACCGTGTATCGCTCGCCTATGCGCGCGACCGCCCGCAGGGCCGTCATCCCGACGGCAAGGACGCCGCCGCGCCGCAGGTGGCGATCGTCGAGCACGCGGACATCAAGCGCCTGCTCCTCGCCCAGAAGACTGCTGTCGAGGGTTCGCTTGCGCTTCTCTTCTACGCCGCCGGCCTGGTCGACCAGCTTCGCGCCGGGGCGGGTGATGCGCGCCGGCGCGAGAACGAGGTCCTGCTCGACCTCTTGACGCCGATCGCGAAGTCGTGGCCGTCGGAGTTCTGCCTGGAGGCGAACAAGCACGCGATCCAGGTGCTTGGGGGGTACGGCTACACGCGCGACTATCCGGTCGAGCGGCTCTATCGCGACAACCGCCTCAATCCGATCCACGAGGGAACCCACGGCATCCAGGGCTTGGACCTTCTCGGCCGCAAGGTCATGCAGGGGAATGGCGCCGGCGTTCGCCTGCTTGCGCGGCGGATCATGGCCGACGTCGCGACAGCCCATACGCACGAGACCCTGTCCGGCCACGCCGCCGATCTGGCAGCTCATCTCGGCGATACCGTCTCGACCACCGGAAGGCTCGCCGGCGCCACGGCTGAGACGCCGCGGCTGGCGCTGGCCAACGCCACGATCTACCTCGACATGCTGGGCCACCTCGTCATCGCCTGGATGTGGCTCAGGCAGGCGCTCGCCGCGACTCAGGCACTGACCAAGCCGGACGCGGACCGCGACTTCCTCGAGGGCAAGCTCGCCGCCTGCCGCTACTTCTTCGCCTATGAGTTGCCGAAGACCGCGGCCCAGCGCGATCTCCTCGACGCCCTCGACGACACCACGCTGTCGATGAAGCCGGAATGGTTCTGACCGTGGCCGTTCAGGCCTGAGGGACCGAGGCGGCCGAGGCGGCGGCGCGACTGAGCAGAAGCTCCCTTTCGCGCGCGTTCGCCGTCATGGACGCCGCGCGCTCGAATGCGGCGCGCGCCTCGTCGTGGCGGCCGAGCTTCTGCAGGAAATCGGCCCGTACGCTCGGCAGGAGATGATAGGCCCTGAGCGCCGGATCGTCCTCCAGCGCCTCGACCATAGGCAGCGCGACATCGGGGCCGAACGCCATGCCGTGGGCGACCGCGCGATTGAGTTCCACCACCGGTGAGGGGACGATGGTGGCCAGCAGGTCATAGAGCCCCGCGATCCGCGTCCAGTCGGTGTCGCCGGCGGTCGGCGCGCGCGCGTGGCACGCGGCGATCGCCGCCTGCACGAGATAGGGCCCTGGCGTCTGGCCGAGCCCTTCCGCCCTCGCCAGCGCCGCCAGGCCGCGGCCGATCAGCACCCTGTCCCAGCGTCCCCTGTCCTGGTCGAGCAACAGGATCGGCGCGCCGTCCCTGCCTGTCCGCGCCTTCAGCCGCGACGCCTGGATTTCCATCAGGGCGACCAGCCCATGCACCTCGGCCTCGCCCTCCGCGAGTTCCGCGACGATGCGTCCGAGCCTCAGCGCCTCCTCGCACAGCGCCGGGCGGACCCAGTCCTCGCCGGCGGTGGCCGAATAGCCTTCGTTGAAGATGAGATAGACGACCTCCAGCACCGAGGGCAGCCGGACGGCCAGGTCCGCGCCGCGCGGCGTCTCGTAGGGCACGTTCGCGTCGGCCAGCGTCTTCTTCGCGCGCACGATGCGCTGGGCGAGTGTCGTTTCCGGGACGAGGAAGGCGCGTGCGATCTCCTCCGTCGTCAGTCCGCCGAGCAGTCTCAGCGTCAGCGCCACGCGAGCATCGGGGCCAAGCACGGGATGGCAGGCGACGAAGACGAGGCTGAGCAGTTCGTCTCCAACCTCGTCGTCGAGTGCGGCGTCCGGATCGAACTGGGGCGCGGACTGTTCCAGTTCCGCCTCGTAGCCGACGTCCTGCAGCTTGCGTTCGGCCAGGCGGCTGCGCCGGGCGCGGTCGATCGCGCGGTTCTTGGCGGTTGCCATCAGCCACGCTCCCGGACGCGTGGGAACCCCGGCGTCGGGCCAGCGCTCCAGCGCCGCGACCAGCGCATCCTGCGCGAGTTCCTCGGCGACGCCGACGTCACGGACGAAACGCGCGAGCCCGGCCACGAGCTTCGCGCGTTCGATCTTCCACACCGCCTCGATGGCGCGATGGGTTTCGACGATCGACATCGCCCCGGAATAGGACGGCGGTCGCCATCCCGGCAACCGCCACCGTCACCGCGAGGATCGGCTCAGCCGCCGATCCGCCTTGCTCAGCCCCGCCTGGACTGCATCGTATCGAAGCCGGCCGCGACCGCCTGGACGTCCTCGGGATAGTCCGTCAGCTCCTGGACCTGCCGGACTTCGATCACCTCGTTGTCGCCGCCGGGGCAGCGCTTGGCCCAGTCGATCGCGGCTTCGCGGGACGGGACATCGATGATCCAGTAGCCCCCCAGCACCTCCTTGGCCTCCGCGAAGGGTCCATCGGTCACGCGCGGTTTGCCTCCGGCGAAGGAAACCCGTGCGCCCATCGATGGCGGATGCAGGCCTTCACAGGAGATGAGGACACCGGCGTCCTGAAGCGACCGGTTGTAGGCCATCATCGCCCCGACGGCCTCGACATCGTCGGGAATGGTGCCCGGCGCGGCGGTCTCGTAGCCCTTCGGGATCATCAGCATCATGAATCGCATGGTCTTGTCCTTTCTCGTCGGCGCCGCGCTCAGGCCTTGCCGGCCTTCTTCTCGATTTCCGCCCTCATCCGGCCCTCCTGCTCGTGCAGTTCCGGCGTCATTGCCTCGCCGAAATCCTCGGAATCGAACACCTGGCGGATTTCCACCACCGAGGGCCCGCTCATGGGATTCGGGATGCGCTTCACCCATTCGACCGCCTCGTCCATCGACTTGAGCTGGAGGATCCAGAAGCCGGCGATCAGCTCCTTGGTCTCCGCGAAGGGCCCGTCGATGACGCTGCGCTTCGGCCCGTCGAACTGGACGCGTTTTCCCCGCGAGCTCGGATGCAGTCCCTCGCCGGCCAGCAGCACGCCGGCCTTGACCAGTTCCTCATTGTACTTGCCCATCGCCTCGAGCAGTTCGGTCGAGGGCATGGCGCCGGATTCGGACTCTGTGTTGGCTTTGACGATCACCATGAATTTCATAGCTTTTTCCTTCCTTGGCTGGAGCCGGCCCCGAGCACGCCAGAGATGGGGCGCCGTGCCGCTCTGTCCACACGACGATCGGGCGGAGTGGGAATCGACACGGGCGTCGGAATTTTTCTCGCCACGGTGACCTGATACCGTCGGTCGCCGGAACACGGTTATATGGCTTCAAGGAAATGGGCTGTATACTCAAGAAGTTCGCTCGGCCGTTATTCAACGGATGCCAGATGCAGTCTTACGATCGCAGCCAACGGCTCAAATATCTGTATGCCCGCGAGACGGCGGCGCGATTGATCGCGAATCCCGCTCTGGTTGAGAGAGCTAGAGAGTATCTTACGACAAAGATCGCCCCAAACCCGAGGTTGAGAAGCTATTACGTCCTGTGGCGGGCGTTGATCGAGCGGCCTGCCGACGAGATCGCAGAACGGCTGCTGGCGGATACGGCCGAAGGCGAGAAGCTGAGAGACAGTATGCCGGTTTTCGATACCATCGAAGGCGCGGACCGCGACCGGCTCCTTCGACAGTCCCGGGATGCTTAGAAACCTGCAGCAGGTTCTTCATGCCGCTCGCGCTGTCAGCAACGTGACCGGCAGCATGGAACTCGTTGTCGTCGGCTCGGCGCTGCGATCGCCTCAAGAGGGGAGTTGGAGGAGACGGCATTCGGAACGGTCGATGTCGACATCTTCAGCCTCGACATTTCGGATGAAGAGCAATTCACCGACGATGCCGAGGTGATCGGCCAGAGTTCGACGTTCCATGATACTTTCGGCTATCACGCGGATGGCGTGGGACGCCTGACGGCGCTGATGCCCACCGACTGGCAGTCGCGAGCTGAAAAGATGGACATACCCGGTGCGCAAGGCGCGGTGCTTTGGGTCCCCGATGTCAATGATGTCGCATTGGCGAAGATGTGCGCCTGGCGCGATAAGGACAGGGAGTGGCTGGAGGCGGCGATCCGCGACAAGGTCATTGCCGTGGGAGCCATGAGATCAAGGCTTGCCGACATAGTCCAAACGGATCACACGCCTTCCCTGAGCGAACTCTCGAGACGCCTCGATTGGCTCGAACCGCCAAAATGACACGATCGGCGCTGGTCATTGACATCGCAGCCAACCTTCGCCACCTCAGGGCAGTTTTCCAGGTGGTCAGGCGCCGGCAATGACCGGGTACTTCTCCTCACCCTTTCCGCGCCGCCGATCGGTCGGCGTCGACGTCGGCGGCGTGATGGTCGGCGGCGACGCGCCCGTGGTCGTCCAGTCGATGACCAACACCGACACGGCCGACATCGACCAGACCGTCGCCCAGGTCGCGGCGCTGCACAAGGCCGGCTCCGAGATCGTGCGCATCACGGTCGACCGCGACGAGAGCGCGGCCGCCGTTCCGGCCATCCGGGAGCGGCTCGACCGCGTCGGCATCGATGTGCCGCTGGTCGGCGATTTCCACTATATCGGTCACAAGCTGCTCGCCGACCACCCGGCCTGCGCGGAGGCGCTGGCGAAATACCGCATCAATCCCGGCAATGTCGGCTTCAAGGACAAGAAGGACCGGCAGTTCGCGGCGATCGTCGAGACGGCGATCCGTTACGGCAAGCCGGTGCGCATCGGCGTCAACTGGGGTTCGCTCGACCAGGAACTGCTCACCGCTCTGATGGACGAGAACCAGAGGAACGGCTCGCCGCTCACTGCCGGCCAGGTCACGCGCGAGGCGATCGTGCGGTCAGCGCTCATCTCCGCGGAAACGGCGGAGGAGATCGGCCTGCCCCGCGACCGCATCATCCTGTCGGCCAAGGTGAGCCAGGTCCAGGACCTCGTCGCGGTCTACACCGAGCTCGCGAAGCGCTCGGATCATGCGCTGCATCTCGGCCTCACCGAGGCCGGCATGGGCTCGAAGGGCATCGTCGCCTCATCGGCAGCGATGGGCATCCTGCTCCAGCAGGGCATCGGTGACACCATCCGCGTTTCGCTGACGCCCGAGCCCGGCGGCGACCGCACCCGCGAGGTCCAGGTCGCCCAGGAACTTCTCCAGACCATGGGCTTCCGCCAGTTCGTGCCCGTGGTCGCCGCCTGCCCCGGCTGCGGGCGGACGACATCCACCGTGTTCCAGGAACTGGCCCAGTCGATCGAGAGGGATCTGCGCAGGAACATGCCGGTATGGCGTGAGAAGTATCCGGGCGTCGAGGAACTGAAGGTCGCCGTCATGGGATGCATCGTCAACGGCCCGGGCGAATCCAAGCATGCCGACATCGGCATATCGCTTCCCGGCACCGGCGAGATGCCGGCCGCGCCGGTCTTCGTCGACGGCCGCAAGGCGGTCACGCTGAGGGGACCGTCCATCGCCCAGGACTTCGAGAAGATGGTTTCCGACTATGTCGAGAAACGGTTCGGCGCCGGCCGTGCGGCGGCTGAATAGGCTCCTCGCCGCGTTCGCCGCGCTGGCGATTCTGGCTCCGTCGGCCCTGAGGGCGGACCCTCCGCGCCGCCCGGACATTCCCGTCACGACCGGCCGCATCTGCCACCTGATCGAGATCCATGCCGACCGGCACGACCTGCCCCGGGATTTCTTCGCCCGCTTGATCTGGAAGGAGAGCCGCTTCGATCCCAACGCGGTCAGCCCCGCCGGCGCGGAGGGCATCGCCCAGTTCATGCCCGGCACCGCGGCGATGCGTGGTCTCGACGACAGCTTCGACGTCGAGAAGGCCATTCCGGCCTCGGCGGCCTATCTCGGCGAACTCAATCGCGGCTTCGGCAATCTCGGTCTGGCGGCCGCCGCCTACAATGCCGGCGAGAACCGAGTCTCGCGCTGGCTTTCTCGCGGCGGATACCTTCCGATGGAGACAGAAGGCTACGTTTTGGACGTCATGGGAGAGCCTGTGAACAAATTCGCGGACGTTTCGTACCGCGGAATCGTTCATCCTCTTGATCTGAAAACGGATTTCCGACGCGCCTGTCGCGACCTGCCGACAATTCGGTCCACCACCGTCGCCATGGCCTCCATCCACGCGAAGCCCTGGGGCGTGCAGGTTGCGGGCAATTTCCGGCGCGCCGCCGCGCTGAAGCAGTGGAGCATGGTGAAGGCCCGGCACGCCCCGCTGCTCGGTGACCGCGAGCCCGTGGTGAGCCGCGTGCGCTCGACCTTCGCCCGGGCCGGCATCTACGCGGTGCGGATCGGCGCCGACGATCGAGCCGAGGCCGACCGCCTGTGCGGTGCGTTGAGGCGCTCCGGCGGCGCCTGCGTTGTGCTCAGAAACCGCTGAGAACTAAGCGCTTTTCGCCATCGGTGGAGCATCGGACAGCCAGGCGGCGATCTTGGAGCTCAGCTTGTCCGGGGAGACCGGCTTGGGCAGATAGTCGTCCATGCCGGCCTCGATGCACTTGTCGCGATCACCCTTGAGCGCATGCGCCGTCACACCGATGATCGGCGTCTGCTCGCCGCGCTGCGCCTCCCATTTGCGGATCGCGCGGCAGGCCTCGTAGCCGTTCATCTCGGGCATCGAAACGTCCATGAGGATCAGCTTGGGCTTGAGGAGCCGATGCATCTCGACGGCCGTGCGCCCGTTTCCGGCTATCCGATAGGATAGGCCGAGGCCGTTCAGGATCTGGCCGAAGACCAGTTGGTTCACCTCATTGTCCTCGGCGATCAGGATGTCGACCTGCTGCCCACCCGACGGCTGAGCAAAATCTCGCATGTCGGTAACCGCGGTCGGCACGGAGGTCGCCGCGTTGATCGTCGTGTAGGCGGGTCGCGAGACGGCCTCCTGGGCGGCGCGTACGAATGTCGCCTTCCCGCCGGCGGAGCGGCCTTTCTGGATGACGGTTATCACCGTTCCGAGCAGAGCCGAGGAACGCGCGGGTTTGGTCAGGTGGGCGGCTATGCCGAAGTCGAGGACGAGCTTCGAGAAGTCGACCTGGTCGACCGAGGTGAGCAACACCACCGGGATGCTCTGGGTGCGCGAGTCCGAAGCCATCGCCTTCGCCACGTCGGCCCCGTTCATGCCCGGCATCTGGTAGTCGAGGATCACGCAGTCTATGCGTGCGCCCAGTTGCGCGGCGCGGTCGAGGAAGGCGAGCCCCATCGCCCCGCTTTCGGCGGCGGCGCAATCGAATCCCCAGTTCTTCAGCTGTTCCAGCAGGATCTGGCGGTTGACGGCGTTGTCGTCGATGACCAGCACGCGCGCGCCCGTCACGTCGACCGGAACCGGCGCGGCCGGCGCCTCCTCCGCGTGGACCGGCAGGGGCGCGGTGAACCAGAACACCGAGCCACGGCCGACCTGGCTCTCGACGCCCATGCGGCCACCCATGAGGTCGACGAGGCGGGCGGCGATCGCGAGACCGAGCCCGGTGCCTTCGTGCCGGCGCGTCGAACTCGAATCGACCTGCGCGAACTTCTCGAAGACCGACTCCAGCTTGTCGGCGGGAATTCCGATGCCCGTATCCTCGACGCGAACGTGAAGATGCGAGACGCCGTCCCTGGCCTCGCCCGCCACGTCGACGAGAACGTGCCCCTTCTCCGTGAACTTCACGGCGTTGCCGAGCAGATTGGTCAGTATCTGGCGCAGCCGGCCGACATCGCCGATCAGCATTGCCGGCAGACGCGGGTCGACGCGCACGATGAGTTCGAGATTCTTTTCGGCCACCCTCGCCGAAATCAGCGTCGCCACGTCCTCGACAGCCTCGGCAAGCTTGAAGGGCGCCGGATCGAGCGTCAGCTGTCCGGCATTGATCTTCGAGAAGTCGAGAATGTCGTTGATGATGGTCAGCAAGGCGTTGCCCGACTTCACGATGACGTCGGTGAAGGTCTTCTGCCGCGTGGTGAGTTCGGTCTTGTTGAGAAGTTCCGCCATGCCGAGCACGCCGTTCATCGGCGTCCTGATCTCGTGGCTCATGTTGGCGAGGAACTCAGACTTGGCGCGGTCGGCGGCTTCGGCCTTGAAGAGCGCCGACTCCGACTCCTCGAAGGCGCGCTTGATCGCCCGTTCCATCGGGCGGAAGATCCACATCGCGACGACGCCGAGAACCAGCAGCAGCAGGCCGCCGGCCCAGAGCAGCGTGCGTCCGCCACTCCGTTCCGCCATCCGACGTTCTTCCTCCATCGCCGTCCGGGCGCGCACCAGCATGGGCTGGGCGAAGAGATCATTCTGGTTCTTGATCGCGCGGGCGCTCCATTCGTCCCACTTCTCCGCCGATGCGAGGAGGCCGAGATTCTTGACGATGTCGCGCGCGGTCCAGAAGAGGTCGCCGTTGATCGACGCGGCGTCGATCTCGTCGACCGTCTTCGTCTCGAGGTCCGGCCGGATCGCGGCGACTTCGTTCTCCAGTATCTGGATGCCTATCGATATGCGTTCGACGTGGCCCCAGGCCGCGCTTGCGAGTTCGGACCGCGTCTCGGCCCGCCAGTTGCTCGTCGTCTGCTCGGCGAAGCTCGACGCATTACGCAGGTCCCGCATCAGCGCGACGATATGCGTGCCGAGTTCGTCCACGGCGCGCTGGTGGCCGTTGATGGCGTTGAGTGAGAAAAGGATTGCCGCCGATGACGCCGCGAAGGCGACCAGACCCGACACATAGCGGATCCGCACCGAGCGGATGAAGGACGAATACTTGGACAAGGAACGCGCCCCGCTCTCGACATACGCAATTTGAGCGCCTGCGATTACGAAGCATTACCATTAAGATTTGGTTCTTGAGCGGCCCGGAGGCAGGCTCAGTTCGGCCTTTCGGCCACGAATCGCGCGGCCTGCCTCAGCATGTCCGCGCGCTCGCCGAAGGGTGCGAGCAGATTCTCCGCCTGGCCAACCAGGCCGCCAAGCTGCCGGCGGGCCCAGTCGGTGCCGTGCAAGGCGGGCAGGGTGGCCTTGCCGCGAGCCGCGTCCTTCCCGACCGCCTTGCCGAGGCGTTTCGTGTCCGCGGTCAGATCGAGCAGGTCGTCGGCGAGCTGGAACGCAAGGCCGATAGCCGACCCGAATTCGGCGATCCGTTCGCGATCGGCCAACTGCGCGCGGGCGATGATCGCACCGGCCTCGCAGGCGAAACGGATGAGGGCTCCAGTCTTCATGGCCTGGAGCCGGACGATCCCGGCCTCGTCCGGCGCTACGCGCTCCGCCTCGAGATCGAGCGCCTGTCCGCCGGCCATGCCCCCGATCCCGGCCGAGCGCGCCAGCATGGTGACGAGTTCGACCCGGGCGTCGGCCGGAAGCGATGTCGCCGGCGCCGCGATGATGTCGAACGCGAAAGTGAGAAGGCTGTCGCCCGCCAATATGGCGGTCGCCTCGTCGAAGGCGCGATGAACCGTTGGTTTGCCTCGTCTGAGATCGTCGTCGTCCATGGCGGGAAGATCGTCGTGGATCAGCGAATAGCAGTGCACGCATTCGAGAGCGGCCGCGACCCGGAGGACCGCTTCGCCTTCGCAATCGAAGAGAGCCGCGCTCTCGACCACAAGGAATGGGCGCAGGCGCTTGCCGCCGTTCAGGACGCCGTGCCTCATCGCCGCCAGCAGCCGCTCCGGCCGCGTGATCTCACCGGATGCGGATCGCTCGCCGAGGAGTGTGTCGAGCATCGCCTCGATCTCGAGCGCCCTTCGCGCCAGAGTCGTCTCGAATGTGCCCGCTCCGGTCATGGCGCGGAGCGGTATCCGAGGCCCGGACGTTGCGCAAGCAGTCCCACCCGACTATTGCCTCCCGAGAGCAAGCTGGGATCGAATGTGAGCGGACCTGCGGTCGAACCCGAGAAGGAAGGGCTTGTGGCGCCGTCCAAGGCAGGGAAGAGACGCCGCATGGGTGTCCGCGGCTGGCTGCGCACGGCGTTCATCGTCGCGGTCGTTCTCGCCCTTGTCCCCGCGACCCTTACCTTCGCCTACAAGCCGGGTTTCGTGCATCCCGTGTCGACCCTCATGCTGAAGGACCTCGTCACCTTCCAGGGCTACGACCGCCGATGGGCGCCGTTGAGCGACATTGCACCGGTGCTCGTGCGCTCGGTGGTGATGTCGGAGGACGGCCAGTTCTGCTGGCACCGCGGCGTCGACTGGGCCGAGCTCAACGCCGTCGTGGAGGACTTCCTCGCCGGTGAAGGCGCGCGCGGCGCGTCGACGATCCCGATGCAGACGGTCAAGAACCTGTTCCTGTGGCACCGTCCGTTCGGCTCGGTCCGCAAGTTGGTCGAACTGCCGATCGCCATCTGGTTCGACTACTGGGTGTCGAAACGGCGGATCATGGAAATCTATCTCAACATCGCCGAATGGGGCCCGGGCATCTATGGAATCGAGGCCGCCGCCCAACACCATTTCGGCCGTTCGGCCGCCAAGCTGAACGCGCGCCAGGCCGCGCTGCTGGCGGTGACGCTTCCCAACCCGCTCGGGCGCGATCCCGCAAATCCCTCGGCGGGGATGCGCCGGCTGGCCGCGGCGATCGAGAAGCGGGCGGCCGGGGCCGGCGCCCACGTCGCCTGCCTCGAGCTCGGATGAGACCGAGGCGTGCGGCAAGATTCTTGGGGTGCGCGACTGGTCAAAGCGGAGCGGCTTGTGTATAGGCACGCGACTTCAATTCCCGCGGCTCCGGCATGCGGCCCTCTCCGGGGCGGCGCGGACCGTTGATCCGAGAGCGATAGACATGGCTGTTCCCAAACGAAAGACCTCCCCGTCGAAGCGCGGCATGCGCCGCTCGGCCGACGCATTGAAGGCCCCGACCTATGTCGAGGACAAGAACTCCGGCGAAATGCGCCGCCCGCATCACATCGACCTGAAGACTGGCATGTATCGCGGCCGGCAGGTGCTGGACCCCAAGGAAAGCTGATCGGTCCTAGAAGGCTGGCCAGGGCAAGGACCGGACCGGCGCCGGTCCTTTTTCTTTGCGCGTCGGCGCAACGGCCTTGCGCCACGGCCCATGCTGGATGAAAAGACTGCGATCCGAACGAAGGACGCGCCCATGCTCGGCCACGTACCGCTGCTTGTCATCCCCTTCATTCTCTACAATCTCGGCCTCACCGGCCTGCTCGGCGGCGAGACGGGCGACCTGTGGGGGACGGCGCTGTTCTCGCTCCCCATGATGTCCGGCGGCGTGTTCCAGCTGACGCTTGGCGACGCGCTGATCCTGCTGGCGCTGATCCTGCTGTTCGTCGAAATGGTGAAGTCGACCCGCACCTCGAATGCCTCGGTGGTCGATCATCTGCTCTCCACCTTCGTGTTCGTGGCATTCCTGGTCGAGTTCCTGCTGGTCACCGGCGCGGCGCACTCGGTGTTCTTCACCTTGATGCTGATCGCGCTGTTCGACGTGCTCGCCGGCTTCGCGATCTCGCTGCGCTCGGCCGGACGCGACGTGACGATAAGTTAGAGCCTTTCATCTTTTGATGGAAACAGCTCTGTTTCTCCGATGGCGAGGCGATCCGCCAGGAGGACGGCGAAGGTCGATGTGGTGCATCGGCCAAGTCCGTGCGACGAAGCGGGCGCCCGCCAGCGGGAAACCACCCGTTGGTTTGCTTTGCAAACCAACAAAGCGTTCTGGGGGGCCGGGTCAGTTCGGGCCAAATCCTTCGGTCTCCGGCTCGGCCGATGCACCACATCGACCTTCGCCGAAGCCCTCGACCTTGGCCCGAATTCCCTCCGGCAGAGCGATTCCATCACAAGATGAAAGGCTCTAGCCCTCGGCGATGAGGCCCGCAGCCTCGATCGCATGAACGGCGCAGGCTTCGTCATTGTCCGACGTATCGCCGGACACGCCCACCGCGCCCAGGACGCCCCCATCGCTCGAGCGGATGAGCACGCCGCCCGGCACGGGGACGATGCGACCGCCGGAAACGCCCGATAGCCCGGTAAAGAAGTGCGGGCGGTCGACCGCTGCCTTTGACAGCGCCCGCGAACCCGAGCCCACGGCAAGCGCGCCGTAAGCCTTTCCCGACGCCACCTCGAAGCGCAGGAACGACGCGCCGTCCTGCCGCTGGAAGGCTATCGGGTGTCCTCCCGCGTCGAGGACGACTACGCCGAGCGGCTTCAGCTTCATCTCGGCGGCCCTGGCCAGAGTGCCGGCGATGATGGCGGTGGCGGTGGCGAGTGACAGCGGCATTGAGGATCCTCCGGGTTGAAGGAGGGGGTTTAGAGCGCGGACGCGTTCCGAGGAACCTGCGCATGCGCTGAAGGAGTTTCGTCCGGCCACGGCCAAGTGCGGGCTCCCGGCTACCACCTCGCGGCGTGGACGCTCGACGTGTCCATTCGGGGGCTTTTCGCCGGCCTACGCCAAGACGCCTGCCCCTCGCTACGGCTCGGGGCGTTCGACACTCGAAAAGCCCATTCGGGGGCTTTTCGCCGGCCTACGCCAAGACGCCTGCCCCTCGCTACGGCTCGGGGCGTTCGACACTCGAAAAGCCCATTCGGGGGCTTTTCGCCGGCATGCAGCCGGACGTGTCTCACCCCATCGAATCGATCTTGCGCTGCATGGCGGCGATCTGTTCCTTGAGCTGGGCGAGATCGTCGGCCTTGTCCGGCGCTTCCCTGCGAGGCGCCGGCTCCTTGGCGGGACCCGCATTCGGTGCGCCGGGCGGGAACGGCGTGAACATCTTGAGCGCGTTCTGGAACATCTCGATGTTCCGCCGCGTCTGTTCCTCGATCGCCTTGATCGGCGTCGATATCTTCATCATGTCGACCGGCGACTTGCCGAAGGCGGTGTTCATCTGCTCGCGCAAACGTTCCTGCTCCTTCCCGAAGGCGATCATCGACTGCTCGAGGAAGCTGGGCACGATCATCTGCATCTGGTCGCCGTAGAAGGCGATGAGCTGCCTGAGGAACGGGATCGGCAGCATGTTCTGCCCGTCCTTGTTTTCCAGCTCGAAGATGATCTGGGTCAGCACGGGATGGGTGATGTCGTCGCCGGTCTTGGCGTCCTGGACGGTGAACTCCTCGCCCTTCTTGACCATCTCGGCGAGGTCTTCCAGCGTGACGTAGGTGCTGGTGCCGGTGTTGTAGAGCCGCCGGTTGGCGTATTTCTTGATGACGACGGGGTCGTCCTTGGCGGCCATCGTCATCCTCCAGGGGAGGCCGGCGTGGCGGGTGCCGCACCGACCGCGACTGCGCATGCGGGTCAGGATATGCTGAAAAGCTCCGCTTTTCCAAGCGCTTTGTGCAGTGCGGAAACTTTCGATGCTGCGAAGCATGAAAAAATGCTGCGCAGCATGGGTGCAGCATGATCCGCAGCATGGCCTGAGCAGGCCGTTTCGGATTTGACAGGTCCGAGCGAAAGGGCAAGAAACGTCGCAAATGGCAGGCGGCCCGATGCCGCCCGGACCGAATGACGGGAGACTTTCATGGCTCAATCCAACTCGATCGTCGTCGCCGGCGCGGCGCGCACGCCGGTCGGATCCTTCAACGGCGCGTTCGCCAGCACCACGGCGCACGACCTCGGCGCGGTGGCGATCAGGGCGGCGCTTGAGCGCGCCGGCGTCGCGGCGAATGACGTGGACGAGGTGATCCTCGGCCAGATCCTCTCGGCCGGCCAGGGCCAGAACCCGGCGCGCCAAGCCGCTCGCGCGGCCGGCATCCCCGACGAGGCGACGTCATGGGGGCTCAACCAGCTCTGCGGTTCGGGCCTCAGGGCGATCGCCATCGGCATGCAGCAGATCTCGTCGGGCGACGCCGACATCATCGTTGCCGGCGGCCAGGAGTCGATGTCGATGGCGCCGCACGCGCAGCACCTTCGCGCCGGCACCAAGATGGGCGACCTGAAGCTCATCGACACGATGATCAAGGACGGGCTGACCGACGCCTTCTACGGCTACCACATGGGCGTCACCGCCGAGAACGTCGCGCGCCAGTGGCAATTGACCCGCGACCAGCAGGACGCCTTCGCGGTCGCCTCCCAGAACAAGGCGGAAGCCGCGCAGAAGGCCGGCCGCTTCAAGGACGAGATCGCGGCGGTCACCATCAAGGGCCGCAAGGGCGACACCATCGTCGACCAGGACGAGTACATCCGCATGGGCGCCACCATCGACGCCATGAAGGGCTTGAAACCCGCCTTCGACAAGGAGGGCACCGTGACCGCCGGAAACGCGTCCGGCATCAATGACGGCGCGGCCGCGGTGGTGCTGATGACCGAAGCCGAGGCCGCGAAGCGCGGCATCACCCCGCTGGTCCGCATCGTCTCCTGGGCGACGGCCGGCGTCGACCCGCAGATCATGGGCACGGGACCGATCCCCGCCTCGCGCAAGGCGCTGAAGAAGGCCGGCTGGAAGGTCGACGATCTCGACCTCGTCGAGGCCAACGAGGCTTTCGCCGCGCAGGCCTGCGCGGTCAACAAGGACATGGGCTGGAACCCGGACATCGTGAACGTCAATGGCGGTGCCATCGCCATCGGCCATCCGATCGGGGCCTCCGGCGCGCGCGTCTTCAACACGCTGGTCTACGAGATGAAGCGGCGCGGCGCGAAGAAGGGGCTCGCCACGCTCTGCATCGGCGGCGGCATGGGCGTCGCCATGTGCATCGAGGCGATGAACTGAGGCAGTAAGGTAGTAGGGCAATAAGGCAGTAGGTCAAAAAACAAGAGCAGTTCACATACTGCCCTATTGCCGTACTGCCTTGTTGCCCTGAATGGGAGGAGGAAATCCATGTCACGGGTGGCTCTTGTCACCGGGGGTTCGCGCGGTATCGGCGCGGCGATCTCGGTTGGATTGAAGAACGCGGGCTACAAGGTCGCGGCGAACTATGCCGGCAATGACGAGGCCGCGAAGAATTTCACGGCCGAGACGGGCATACCCGCCTACAAATGGTCGGTCGCCGACTACGACGCCTGCGCGGCAGGCATCAAGCAGGTCGAGGCGGAGCTCGGCCCCATCGACGTGCTGGTCAACAATGCCGGCATCACGCGCGACGTGATGTTCCACAAGATGACCCCGCAGCAATGGCGCGAGGTGATCGACACCAATCTGACCGGCGTCTTCAACATGACGCACGGCGTCTGGGGAGGCATGCGCGACCGCAAGTTCGGCCGCGTCGTCACCATCTCGTCGATCAACGGCCAGAAGGGACAGGCCGGACAGGTGAACTATTCCGCCTCGAAGGCCGGCGACATCGGCTTCTCGAAGGCGCTGGCCCAGGAGGGTGCACGCGCCGGCATCACCGTCAACGTCATCTGCCCCGGTTACATCGGCACCGACATGGTCAGGGCCATCGACGAGAAGGTGCTCAACGAACGGATCATCCCGCAGATCCCGGTCGGCCGTCTCGGCGAACCGGAGGAGGTCGCGCGCTGCGTGGTCTTCCTCGCGTCCGACGATTCCGGCTTCATCACCGGCGCGACGATCTCGGCGAATGGCGGTCAGTACTTCGCCTGACCGCGATTTGCCCGTTGCCGCGATTGCGGCATACTGACGGCGAGCAGGCCCGCGAGAAGAATGCCGCCGTCAACCGCCCATGCCGCAACGCCGGATGCCGCCCATGGCGAGGATAACGCCGCGCGCACTGCCGCCGGCGCCATCCTGACCATCGATCTCGCTGCGGTGCGCGCCAACTACCGTCTTCTGCGCGACCGGCTGGGCGCCGTCGCCTGCGCCGCCGTCGTCAAGGCGGACGGTTACGGGCTCGGCGCGGAGAAGATCAGCCGCGCGTTGATGCGCGAGGGGTGCGACACGTTCTTCGTCGCACATCTGTCGGAGGGACTGGCGCTGCGCGCCGAGCTTGGTTCCGACGTCGTGATCTACATCCTCAACGGTCTTCCGGCGGGCGCGGAGCGCACCTGCGCCGATGCCGATCTCAGGCCGGTCCTGAACAGCGTCGAGCAGGCCCGAGCGTGGGACGATCTCGGGCGATCCGCCACTGCTCCGCCAGCCGCCATCCAGGTCGATACCGGCATGTCGCGCCTCGGCCTGCAGCCTCGCGACGTCATGCCGCTCTTCGAGGACGGTCGGTCCCTCGCTGGAATCAGGGTTGCGCTGGTGATGAGCCATCTCGCCTGCGCCGACACTCCGGACCATCCCGCGAATGCGGCCCAGTTGAAGGCGTTTCAGGCGCTGCGTCCCTGGATCGGGGGCGGTGAATGGTCGCTGGCCAATTCCTCCGGCGTCTTCCTGGGGTCCGACTGGCATTTCGACCTCGGGCGGCCTGGCGCGGCGCTCTACGGCGTCAATCCCACGCCGCATCTGCCGAATCCGATGCGACCCGTCGTGCGGCTCGAGGCGAGGGTGATCCAGACGCGTTCGGTCGATGCCCGCGCCGGGATCGGCTACGCCCACGCGCTGGTCACCGAGAAGCCGATGCGGCTGGCGACCATCGCGCTCGGCTACGCCGACGGCTGGCAGCGTCGGGCCGTCGGCGCTGCGTGGTTCAAGGGAGCTGCCTTGCCGTTCGCCGGGCGGGTCTCGATGGATTCGATCATCCTCGACGTTTCCGGCCTGCCCGAAGGGGACATCAGGGCAGGCGACCTCGTGGAACTGATCGGCGAGCACCAGACGGTCGACCGGGTCGCAGAATTGGCCGGCACGATCGGCTACGAGGTGCTGACCAGCTTCGGCAAGAGGTTCCACAGGGTCTATCTGGACGACGCGTGAGGCGGAGCCTACGGGGGCGGATGCGATGAAGGTTCTGATCCTTGGCGCTGGCGTGATCGGCGTCACCGCGGCCTGGCATCTCGCCGAGGCGGGTCACGAGGTCGAGGTCATCGACCGGCAGGAGGGCCCTGGGCTGGAGACCAGCTACGCCAATGCCGGCGAGGTTTCGCCGGGCTATTCGTCGCCCTGGGCCGGCCCAGGCATCCCGGTGAAGGCGGTGAAGTGGCTGCTGATGACCCATGGCCCGCTGGTCATCCGTCCGCTCGCCGATCCGGACATGTGGCGCTGGGTCTTCCAGATGCTGAGGAACTGCACCGCCGGGCGTTATGCCGTCAACAAGGCCCGCATGGTGCCTATTGCCGAGTACAGCCGCGACGTGCTGAAGGCGCTGCGCGCCTCGACCGGCATAACCTATGACGACCGCGCGCGCGGAACCCTTCAGCTCTTCCGCACCGAGAAACAGGTCGATGGGACGAAGGGCGACATCGAGGTGCTGGAGCGCTTCGGGGTACCCTACCAGGTTCTCGACCGAGAGGGCTGCGTCGCGGCCGAGCCCGGTCTTGCCGGGTTTCGCGACAGCATCGCGGGCGGGCTGAGGCTGCCCGGCGACGAGACCGGCGACTGCCAGATGTTCACCCAGCGCCTCGCGGCGATGGCGGCGGAAAAGGGCGTGCGCTTCGGCTACGGCACGACGATCCAGGCGATCGAGACGGAAGCCGGCGCGGTCAACGGCGTGACGACCGACAAGGGCCGCAAGACAGCCGACGCCTATGTCGTCGCGCTCGGCAGCTACTCGCCGCAGCTCGTACGGCCGCTCGGCATCCGCCTGCCGGTCTATCCCATCAAGGGCTATTCGATCACGGCGAGGATCACCGACGAGGCGAAGGCGCCGGTCTCGACCGTCATGGACGAGACCTACAAGGTCGCGATCACCCGGCTCGGAGACCGCATCCGCGCCGGAGGCACGGCCGAGATTTCCGGTTATGACCGGACGCTGAGGCCGGCGCGAAGGGCGACGCTCGAACATTCCGTGGGCCAACTCTTCGCCGGCGGCGGCGATTTGAAGGGCGCGAGCTTCTGGTGCGGGCTGAGGCCGATGACGCCGGACGGACCGCCCGTGATCGGCCCGACCAACGTCCGCAAGCTCTGGCTCTCCACCGGCCACGGCACGCTCGGCTGGACCATGGCCTGCGGCTCCGGCCGCGTGCTCGCCGACCTGATCTCTGGACAGCAGCCGGAAATCGACGCGCGCGACCTGTCGATCGCGCGCTACGGTTGAGGGGCCTCGGCCTAAGCCTTTCCGTTGCCCGCCATCTCGCGGAAGCGGTCGATCTGCGGGTTCTGTTCGAACTCGTCGAGTTCGAACATGCGGCGAATCTCGATCACACCGTCTTCCATTGCGGGATTGGGGAAACGCGCCGCCCAGTCGCGCGCCTCGGCCTCGGACTTCACGTCGATGATCGTGTACCCGGCGACCAGTTCCTTCGTCTCCGTGAAGGGACCGTCGGTGAACGACTTCTTCCCGCCCTTCCAACTGATCCGCCAGCCCTTGTTGCTCGGATGCAGCCCGTTGGCATCGACCAGAACGCCAGCCTTGGCGAGGTCCTCGTGATAATCGGCCATGACCTTGAACATGTCCTCGCCGGGCATCGCGTCGGCCTCCGAATCCGCGGTCGCCTTCACCAGGATCATGTAGCGCATCGTCTCGTCCTTTCAGGTTCGACCCGACCCCATGCCGGGTTTCGTCAGCACGACGAGCGGCGCTGACGCGGATCGACATCGTCCCGGCAGAAAATCCTCACACGAAGTTCGAGCGTTCCGCCTCGACCAGCCTGGCGATGAACTCGGCCACCGCCTGCACCCGTCGGAGCGGCCGGACGCTCTCATGATAAACGAGCCAGTAGGAGCGGCGGATCGGCTCTATGGCGGCGACCGGAACCAGGTCGGGGATCGTTCGCGCGATGAAGGTGTGAAGGATGCCGACGCCGGCCCCCGATCGCACTGCTTCGGTCTGGCCAAGCGCCGAGGATACGGCAAGCTCGGCGTCCCAAGCAGGGCTGAACTCGGCCGCGTAGTCGAGGGCGGGCGAGATCACGAGATCCGGCACATAGCCGACGAGGCGATGCCGCCCCAGCTCCTGGCTGGTCGCCGGCAGCCCGCGCGCCTCGGCATAGGCCCGCGATGCCCACAGACCCAGCGAATAATCGACCAGCTTCGCGGCAACGAGCCGCCCCTCTGTCGGACGCTCGACGGTTATGGCGATGTCGGCCTCGCGACGCGACAGCGAGAAGGTGCGCGGCACCGGCACCAACTGTACCCTGAGGCCCGGATACCGTGCGGTCAGCGACCCCAGCCGGGGTGCGAGGAAGGCGACGCCGAAGCCGTCCGGCGCGCCGATCCGCACCGTGCCCGAGACCTCCTGGTCTTCGCCGGCCACCTCCGCGCGGGCCGCGATGACGTCGGCTTCCATGCGCTCGGCCAACGCCAGGAACCGCTCGCCGGCCGCCGTGAGTTCCGATCCCGTGGTGAGGCGGCGGAAGAGTTTCGCCCTGAGCGCGCCTTCGAGCGACGCGATCCGCCGCGACACCGTTGCGTGATTGAGTTCGAGCCTGCGCGCAGCGCCGAGTATCTGACCCGCACGGGCGACCGCGAGGAAGATGCGCACGTCATCCCAGTTCATGCGGCCAGCGAAGCATTTGCAGGGATTGATGTCCAGACGAGACGGAACATCAAATTCCGCACAACGGCTACGAGCGCTCTCACGTTGCCAACTCGCATTGCGCAGGGGACAATGCGAGCATCTCGAAAATGGATGCGTCAGGGAGCGAGACGATGATCGACTACGGCCATTTCGTCGGCGGCAAGCACGTCGCCGGCACCAGCGGACGCAGGGCGGACATATTCCAGCCCATGGACGGCACGGTTCGCGGCACCGTCGCGTTGGCCTCGAAGGCGGACCTCAGGGCGGCGGTCGAGAACGCCAAGGCCGCGCAGCCAGCCTGGGCCGCGACCAACCCACAGCGTCGCGTGCGCGTGCTGATGAAGTTCCTCGAGCTGGCGGCGCGCGAGAACGATGCGTTGGCCGAGACGCTGGCGCGCGAACACGGCAAGACGATCGCCGACGCCAAGGGCGACATCCAGCGCGGCCTCGAAGTGGTCGAGGTCTGCATCGGCGCGCCGCACATGATGAAGGGCGAGTTCACCGACGGCGCCGGCCCCGGCATCGACGTCTATTCGATGCGCCAGCCGCTCGGCGTGGTCGCCGGCATCACCCCGTTCAACTTTCCGGCGATGATCCCGCTCTGGAAGATCGCGCCGGCGATCGCCGTGGGCAACGCCTTCATCCTCAAGCCCTCGGAGCGCGATCCGGGGGTGCCGCTGAGGATCGCCGAACTGTTCCTCGAGGCAGGGCTTCCCGCCGGCGTCCTCAACGTCGTCAACGGCGACAAGGAGGCAGTCGATGCGATCCTCGACGATCCGGACATCAAGGCGGTCGGCTTCGTCGGCTCGACTCCGATCGCGCAGTACATCTATTCGCGCGCAACGGCAAACGGCAAACGCGCCCAGTGCTTCGGCGGCGCCAAGAACCACGCCATCATCATGCCCGACGCCGACATGGACCAGACCGTCGATGCGCTGATCGGAGCGGGCTACGGCTCGGCCGGAGAGCGCTGCATGGCCGTTTCGGTGGCCGTGCCGGTCGGCAAGGAGACGGCGGACCGGCTGATCTCCAAGCTCGTCCCCCGCGTCGAGAGCCTGAAGGTCGGCCCGTCGACCGACTCTTCGGCCGACTTCGGCCCGCTGGTGACCAGGCAGGCCCTGGAGCGGGTGAAGGGCTATGTCGACCACGGCGTCAAGGAAGGCGCCAAGCTGCTGGTCGACGGCCGAGGCTTCAGCATGCAGGGCTACGAGAACGGCTACTACATGGGCGGCTGCCTGTTCGACGAGGTGACGCCCGAGATGAAGATCTACAAGGAAGAGATCTTCGGTCCCGTGCTCTCGGTCGTCCGCGCCAAGGGCTACGAGGAGGCGATCCAGCTCGCCAACGACCACGAGATGGGCAACGGCGTCGCCATCTTCACCCGCGACGGCGACGCCGCGCGAGACTTCGCCAGCCGGGTCCAGGTCGGCATGGTCGGCGTCAACGTGCCGATCCCGGTGCCGATCGCCTACTATACCTTCGGCGGCTGGAAGGCGTCTTCATTCGGTGACCTGAACCAGCACGGGCCCGACGCGTTCCGCTTCTACACCAAGACCAAGACCGTCACCTCGCGCTGGCCGTCTGGCATCAAGGACGGGGCCGAGTTCGTCATCCCGACGATGAACTGATCCGAGCCAACACCGGCTCTTCCCATCGCGCCGGCCTTCGGGCCGGCGTTTTCGTTTGCACCGTTTGGCCAGCAACGCCCTTCCCGATTCATCCGAGGCAATATAAGTTGATATCAACCATTAGAGATTGCGGATGAAACCGCGACTGGGATCGTTGATGGAGGAGCCGGGCGTTCTTCGGCGGAGAGAGGGAGGAAGCAAATGACGAAATATCTGCTTGTCTACCACGGCGGCGGTCAGATGCCGGCGTCGGAGGAGGAAGGCAAGAAGGTCATGCAGGCCTGGATGGCGTGGTTCGGATCGCTCGGAGGTGCCGTCGTCGACGGCGGCAATCCGGTCGGCGCGTCGAAGACCATGCATCCCGGCGGCAAGGTGACCGACGGCGGCGGCGCGAACGCCGCGACCGGCTACTCGGTCATCGAGGCGAAGGACGATGCCGACATCGCCAAGAAGGCGAAGGGCTGCCCGCATCTCGCGGATGGCGGCACGATCGAGATCGCGCCGATCATGGAAATGTAGCGGCTAGGATCGCGCCGCGATCGCCGCGGCGGCGCCGGCCATCGTACCGGCGCTGACGCGGTTGGCTATCTTCAGCGCTGTCGGGCTCTTGAGCAGACGCCGCGCCTGCGTGGCGGCCAGCACCCAAGCGAGATCGATGCCCACCAGAATGACCACCATGGTGAGCGTCAACTCCAGCCATCCAACCATGGTCACCGACGCAAGGTCGATGATCGTCGGCAGCAACGCCAGATAGAACATCATGATCTTCGGGTTACCAAGCGTTACCGCCATGCCGGCGGCGAACAGCTTCCAGCCGGACCCGCCTTTCGGCAATTCGCCTTCCTTGATCTTCACCGGCGCCGTCCACATCGACCACGCGAGCCAGCAGAGATAGGCGACGCCAGCCCATTTGATGATGGTGAAGGCGAACTGGAAGGTCTGTGCAACGAAAGCGAGGCCAAACACCGCGCAGGAAAGCCAGATGCCCTCGCCGATCCACATCGCGGCGAGAAAGGGCAGAACGTCGCGCGGGCCGCGCGCGATCACCCGTGCGACCAGGGCCGCGATCGATGGACCCGGTGAGCCGGCGGCGACCAGCAATGCGCCGGCGAAGACGAGGAGGGAGGTCAGGTCCATGGCGGGGCTCCTTGGATCCATTCTGCCACAGGCGTGCCGTCCGGTCGAGAAATCGCGCTTGGGCACTGGCGACGCTCGAAAATGCCTGCGATGCGCTGCACTCGACGCGGATGTCGACCTGCTCGGCAAATAGTGCCGCGTCAGGCCGCGCCGGCGGTCTTCTGCTTGTCGAAGCGCTTGCGCTCGTTGGGATCGAGGTAGAGCTTCCGCAGGCGGATGGTCTTCGGGGTCACCTCGACCAGTTCGTCGTCCTGGATCCACGCCAGCGCGCGCTCCAGCGTCATGCGGATCGGCGGGGTGAGGCGCACCGCCTCGTCCTTGCCGGCTGCGCGGATGTTGGTCAGCTTCTTCCCCTTGAGCACGTTCACCTCGAGGTCGTTGTCCCTCGAATGGATGCCGATGATCATGCCCTGGTAGACCTTGACGCCGGGGTCGATCACCATCGGGCCGCGATCCTCCAGGTTCCACATGGCGTAGGCAACCGCCTCGCCCTGCTCGTTGGAGATCAGCACGCCGTTGGTGCGGCCGGGAATGTCGCCCTTGTACGTCTCATAGGCGTGGAACAGCCGGTTCATCACGGCCGTGCCGCGTGTGTCGGTCAGCAACTCCGACTGATAGCCGATCAGGCCGCGGGTCGGGGCATGGAAGACGAGGCGCTGGCGGTTGCCGCCCGACGGTCGAAGCTCGACCATCTCGGCCTTCCGCTCCGACATCTTCTGCACGACGATGCCGGAATGCTCCTCGTCGACGTCGATGACGACCTCCTCGACCGGCTCGAGCAGGTCTCCGTTCTCGGCCTTCTGCATGACGACGCGCGGGCGCGACACGGCAATCTCGAAGCCCTCGCGACGCATCGTCTCGATCAGGACGGCGAGTTGCAGTTCGCCCCGGCCGGACACGTAATACGAATCCTTGTCGGCCGATTCCTCGATCTTGAGGGCGACATTGCCTTCGGCCTCGCGCATGAGCCGGTCACGGATGACCCGGCTGGTCACCTTGTCGCCCTCGGTGCCGGCGAGCGGGCTGTCGTTGACGATGAAGGACATGGTGACGGTCGGCGGGTCGATCGGCTGCGCGTGAAGCGGCTCGGTGACGGACGGATCGCAGAACGTGTCGGCGACGGTGCCTTTGGAGAGACCGGCGATGGCGACGATATCGCCCGCCTGCGCCTCGTCGATCGGCTGCCGCTCGAGACCCCGGAAGGCGAGAATCTTCGAGACGCGGCCGGTCTCGACCACCGTACCGTCATGGTGCAGCACCTTGACGGGCTGGTTGGACCGGATGGATCCGGATTCGATGCGGCCGGTGATGATGCGGCCCAGAAACGGATTGGCCTCCAGCAGGGTCCCGATCATGCGGAACGGACCTGCGTGAACGACCGGCTCGGGTACGTGCTTGAGGACGAGATCGAACAGCGGCGCCAGGCCCTGGTCCTTGGGGCCTTCCGGCTTTTCGGCCATCCAGCCGTCGCGCCCCGAACCATACAGGATCGGAAAATCGAGCTGCTCGTCGGTGGCGTCGAGCGCGGCGAAGAGGTCAAACACCTCGTTGACGACCTCGATGTGGCGCGCATCGGGGCGGTCGATCTTGTTGATGGCGACGATCGGCCTCAGCCCGACCTTCAGCGCCTTGCCGACGACGAACTTGGTCTGCGGCATCGGGCCCTCGGCGGCGTCGACAAGCACGATGGCCGAATCCACCATGGACAGGATGCGCTCCACCTCGCCGCCGAAGTCGGCGTGCCCGGGCGTATCGACGATGTTGATGCGCGTGCCTTTCCAGTCGACCGACGTGGCCTTGGCGAGGATGGTGATGCCGCGCTCCTTCTCCAGGTCGTTGGAGTCCATCGCGCGTTCGGCGACGCGCTGGTTCTCGCGGAACGAGCCCGACTGTCTGAGGAGTTGGTCGACCAGCGTCGTCTTGCCATGGTCGACATGCGCGATGATCGCGATGTTGCGCAGTTTCATGATGTCTTCCGGGAATCGAGAAGGCGCGCCCTCGGGCGCGCCGTGTTGCGCGGGCTATTACCGGTTTTTCCGCGGATGCGAAAGAGGGCGGTTCAGCAGTAGTGTTCGATCGCCGCGTACTGTGCGTCGGAATAGCGCGGTCCATGCGCGAATCCCACCGGCAGCACCGCCTCCACCTCCGCCAGGTCGGAGGGGGAAAGCGCAATCTCGGCGGCCTTGGCGCATTGCCTCAGATGGTCCGCGCTGCGCGTGCCGGGGATCGGAATCACATGACTCCCCTTGGCCAGCGTCCAGGCGATGGCAAGAGCGGCTGCCGAATATCCTCGATGCCGGGCGAAGGAGACGAACTTCGCCACCGCCGCGGCGTTGCGCGAAAAGTTGGGCTCCTGGAAGCGGGGGTTCGACCTCCGGAAATCGGTCTGCGCGAAAGCCTCGGGTTGAGGGGGGCGATCGGTCAGCATGCCGCGCGCCACGGGCGAGAAGGCGACGAGCGCGGCGCCCAGCCGTTCGCATGCCTGCAGCAGGCCGAGTTCAGGCTGCCTGGTCCACAATGAATACTCGTTCTGGACGGCCATCACCGGGTGTATCGCCGCGGCCTGTTCCAGCGTGTAGGGCGCGATCTCGGAGAAGCCGATGCCGCCGATCTTGCCCTCGTCCTTGAACCTGACCAGGGTGTCCATGACCTCCTCGACGGGGACGCGGTGATCGCGACGGTGGATATAGTAGAGCGCCACATGCTCGACGCCGAGGCGCTTGAGCGAGCCTTCGAGTTCCTTGCGCAGATAGTCCGCGGAGTTCTCGAAATGCCGAGGCGGCCCCAGGGCGATCCCACCTTTCGTCGCGATCGTGAATCGGCCGGGATGATGCTTGATGAAGGCGCCCACGATCTCCTCGGAGCGCCCGGCGCCATAGATGTTCGACGTGTCTATGTGGGTGATGCCCAGCTCCAGCGCGGCGCGAAGCGTCGCATGGCTCTCCTCCACGGTCGCCTGGCCATAGGCCCCCGCGAAACTCATGCAGCCGAGGCCTACCGCCCCGACCAGCGGACCATCCTTGCCAAACCTGCGCTGTTCCATCCGTCATCCCCACCGCGACTGCGGCGCCGGGATAACAGCATTGGCGACGCCTGTGAATGTCGGAGGCGTCTCCGGATCCTCCAGTCCTGGAACAGATCGAGGCGGTTCTCTCGAGAAAGCTGCTCAGACGGATCCATCAAACGTCTCAAGGATCGCGACGAGGTCGTCCGGTTTGTCGATCGCCACATCATGGCCGCAAGCGATGCGGTGGACGCTCCAGTCGGCTCTTCCTTCGAACTCAGATAGCGAGCCGCCAATGGCTCCGTCCCAGCCGGTTGCCTGCACGAATGCCTTCCTCGGAACCCGTTCGTACGCCCCGGTGACCCTTACGCGCCCAGTGAAGGTCCCCGCCGGCTGAGGCGTCGCCTTGGCGTTGACCCAGATGCGGTCCGCATCGTCGAGATAGTCCCCTAACACCGCCGGCGGCGCGTCTATCAGGCGGTCGGCCGGCACCTGCCAGTCCGGCGAGAAGTCGGCGAAGGCCTGGCCGTCCTTGGGAATGAAGGCATCGACATAGACGATGGCGGCGAGTCGGTCCCCAACCTCCTCGACGGCGGCCGTGGCGACGAAGCCGCCATAGGAATGCGCGACCAGGACGACATCCTGAAGGTCCTTCCAGCGTATCTCGTTGACGATGTCGGCGACATGGGTCTCGAAGCCGATCTGCGGGCCAGCGAGATGGGAACGTTCGCCAAGGCCGGAGAGCGTCGGCACGACGACTCGATGGCCTTGCGCAGTCAATCGATCGCCCACGCGCACCCAGGCCCATGCTCCGGCCCATGCCCCATGAACTATGACGAATGTCGTCATCGGATTCTCCTCGCGGCTCTTGATGGTGGTTTCGTCGAAACCAACGGGTTGGTTGGACCAGCGGTGTTCATGTCTTTCCGGATCAACCCAAATCTGCTTGCGTTTCACAACTGGTATGAGGTTGCTAACCGATCTGCTTGCCTATTGCAATCGGTTTTTGCTACAGATGACCGATGAACCTGACTCAACGTTCCGGCTGCCCCATAAACCTGTCGATCGAGGTATTCGGCGACCGCTGGTCGCTCCTCATTCTCCGCGACATGATGTTCGGCGGCAAAAGGCACTTCCGCGAATTGCTGCGCTCGGAGGAAGGGATCGCGTCGAACATCCTCGCGGACCGGCTGAAGCAGTTGGTCGAGATCGGCATGCTGACGAAGGCGGACGATCCGAGCCACAAGCAGAAAGCCGTCTACAGCCTGACCGAAATGGCGATCACCATGGTTCCGATCATGGCCCATCTCGGCGCCTGGGGGCGACGGTGGCTCCCGGCGAGCCCGGAGCTTACGATCCGCGCCGAGCTGATGGAAAAGGGCGGTCCGGCGCTGTGGGAGCGCTTCATGGAAGAATTGCGCGGCGAACATCTCGGCCACCCGCATGGCGGCGTCGCCGCGCTGCAGGCTGGTTCGGTACGAGCGGAGCTTCAAGCGGCGTATGAGGCCGCGCTCGCCCGATCGTCTCCGGCCCGCCCGGCCTAGTCTCCCCACCGCCTATTCGGCTGCGGCCCTGCCGGCTTCGGCGCGGCGTTCCGACCAGGCTTCGAGCCATTCCCTGCCCTGCATCTCCACCAGCCGCGAGGCGGTGCGGGCGAACTCGAAGGCTTCAGGCCCGCGCTTGCCCCGGTGAAGGGCGTCGGGGGCGGCGGCGGCGCTGAGCACGAGCCTGGCCTTGTGTTCGTAGAGCGTGTCGATGAGCAGGATAAAGCGTTTCGCCTCGTTGCGGGTGGACTCGTCCATGATGGGCACATGCTCGACGAAGAGCGTGTCGAAGCGGGCGGCGATCGCCAGATAGTCGCGGGCGCCGAGCGGCTTCTGGCACAGGTCGGCGAACGAGAACCGCGCGGCGCGGCCTGCCGCAAGCGGCACCGAGACGATACGGCCTTTCACGGTGATGTCGCCCGCCGCCACCGGATGTCCGGCGGTCATGGCCTTCCAGGCCTCGTCGATCCCGCGGGCGGCCTCCTCGTCGTCGGGCGTCAGGTAGACGGGCAGCCGGTTCAACTTTTCCTGCCGGTAATCCTTCGCGGCATCCAGGACGAGAACTTCGGCACGGCTCTTCAGCAGACTGACGAAAGGCGTGAAGAGCTGGCGATTGAGCCCGTCGCGATAGAGATCGTCAGGGGGCACGTTCGAGGTCGCGACCAGCACGACGCCCTCCGCGAAAAGCGCCGAGAACAACCTGGACAGGATCATCGCGTCGGTGATGTCGGTCACGGAGAATTCGTCGAAGCACAGCACCCACGCTTCCTCGGCAAGCGCGCGCGCCACCGGCTGGATCGGGTCGTCCTCGCGGGCAGTGCCCTCCTTGCGCGCCTGCCGCTGGTGCTGGATACGGTCCTGCACCTCCGCCATGAAGTCGTTGAAGTGGACGCGCCGCTTGCGCCGCACGGGAAGCAGCGCGAAGAACATGTCCATGAGCATGGTCTTGCCGCGACCGACCCCGCCGACGAGATAGAGGCCTTTCGGCGCTTCTCGCGAAGCCCGCTTCTTGGCGAACAGCCAGCCGAGCGCGCTCGACTTCGCCGCCAATCGGCTGGCGGCGATCTCGGCGGCGAGCCTGTCGAGGGCTTTCGCGGCTGCCCGTTGCGCCGGATCGTTCTCCAGCGCGCCGGTCTCCACGAGATGATGGTATTGATCGGCGACCGAGGCTTGCGTCTTCAGGCCATCGCGGAGATGCATAGGGAGAGCCGGAACCCATAGCGTGGCGGGAGCGCCCGCCGCGCGATCAGCGAGTCAGCGAGACCGGGATACCACTTTCGGTCTGGCCGTCAAAGCGTTCGGCTCCCGACGAATAGAGGCGGGCGAGTACGCCGCCGCCCTCGTCATGCAGGGTCAACTGCTTGCCCGCGACATTCCACGACTTCACGCCGTCGAGGGGAGCCGGGCAACGCAGCGGACCGGCTCGGAAACCCGCGCCAAACTTGGTCTGTGGCGTCGCGACCTTGCAGCTTTGTCCAGAAACGCTGGCATTCCAGACGCCCGCGACCGAGCCGGCGGTCAGATCCGGAGCATTCGCGGGAGGAGCGGCGGCGGCGACCGTCGTGCCCGGAGCAGCTCCGGGCGGCGGCGGGAATGCGGCCGGATCGGTCGGCCCGGTCGGGGGCGGCAGCGGCTCGGCCGTAACCGATCCCGCCGGAGCAGCCGCCAGCGGCGCGGGCTGCGAGGTATCGAGCGCCGATAGGCGCGAGCTGCTGCAACCAGCCGCAGCGAGCGCCGCGACCGTTAGCAGCGCGAGCCCGCGCAATCCCGAGACAACCATCAAAACCTCCGTCCGGCCTTTCGGCCGATCCCCGCCAGCCAATCCGGCGATGGTGGCGAAATTGCATCCGCTTGTGGTTAATATACGGTTTCACGGCAAAAATGTTGCAGGACTGCCCGGAACGGGGCGGTCCTACGAGGGTATCGCCCGACTCGGGACGAAGACGTAGCCCCCAGGCCCGACGACATGGCATTCGCGCAGGCCGTGGGGCTTGTCGAGTGCGCCGGCAAGGACATGGTGACCGGCCGCCCTGGCCCGTTCTTCGATCACGTCGGGGTCGGCGCCATAGAGCCTGAGTTCGATCCCCAGCCCGCGCGCCTCCGAGCCGGAGACGAGGCCGCTCATCTCGTGATCGAGATAGGAATGGTCGGCGTGGAGCATGAAGACCGAACCGAGGAGTTCGATGGCCGCGAAGTCCTCGTCCGCATAGATTGTCCTGGCTCCAAGGACACCCCGGCAGAACGCTTCCATCTCGGCGATTTCGGCAACGAGGAGATTGACGCCGAGGCCTCGCGGCAGGGAGCGCCCGAAGTCGTCGGCCTGCATCCACGGAGTCCGCGTTCGCTTCATGGCCATGACGACCCTCCTGCCGATGGGTGGATGAGAACCAGTTAGTCGGGTCCGTCCCCGGACGCGCGTCACAGCCGGCTCTTGAACGCTGGTCCAGCACACCTATCCTGGGGCAAGTGACGTCAGCAGCGGATCAGACAATGGCGAAGCGGACCCGCGGCGCAAATCCCTACTATTCGGGTCAACGAACCGATCATTTCGACGGCGAGGTCTTCTACAATCCGGAAGGCAGGGGGCCGGGCTCGTTGCGCGAACTGCTGCGCTGGAAGGTGCTCGGCCGGCGCGTGGCGTGGCCGAAGCGCTGGCCCAGCCCATTTCCGGCCGCCCTGCCCGCGAGGCGCGTCGACGGAGATCGATTGCGCGTCACGATGGTGGGGCATTCAACCCTTCTCGTCCAGACGTCGGGGCTCAACCTGCTGACCGATCCCGTGTGGTCCGAACGCGCCTCGCCCTTTGCTTTCGCGGGTCCGCGCAGGGTCAATCCGCCGGGCATTGCGTTCGAGGACCTGCCGCCGATCGACGTCGTCCTGCTCAGCCACAATCACTACGACCATATGGATCTGGGAACGATGGCGCGGCTGAAGAGAACGCACGATCCGCTCGTCGTCACGCCCCATGGGAACGACGCGATCCTGCGCCGCGCCGCGCCGGACATGCGCATGGCGGTCGGCGACTGGGGCGACAGCTTCGACATCCCGGGCGGGTCTGTCCGCCTCGATCCCGCGCATCACTGGTCGGCGCGGGGCGGACGCGACCGCCGCATGGCGTTGTGGTGCGCGTTCGCGCTGGAGACGGAAGCCGGCCGCGTCTACTACGCCGGCGACACGGGCTTCGACGGCGGACGACACTATCGCAACAGCGCGGGACGCGGCGGTCCCTTCCGCCTGGCGATCCTGCCCATCGGCGCCTATGAGCCGCGCTGGTTCATGGAACCGCATCACCAGAACCCCGCCGAGGCGGTCGAGGGCATGCGTCTGCTCGGGGCTGCCTACGCAGCAGGCTGCCATTGGGGCACGTTCCGACTGACCGACGAAGGCGTCGACGATCCGCGATCCATGCTCGAGGGAGCGCTGCGGACCGCCGGGATCGCCAGCGACAGATTCAGGCCCATGCTCCCCGGCGAGGTATGGGACGTGCCGGACGGCACAGCATAGGGAACCGCCGGACCCGCGCCGACGTTTGGCGACGGTCAACCTTGAGGGACCGTCATGCTCAAATGGATCATCATTCTGCTCGTCGTCTCGCTGATCGCCGGCGCGCTGGGCTTTCGCGGCGTGGCCGGCGCCGCCTCGACGATCGCATTCATCCTGGTCGCCATCGTCGTCGGCATCTTCGCCGTCGTACTTCTGCTCTTCGCATGGGCCGGCGGAGGCTTCGTCTAACGCGGGTAGAAGCGGAAGACGCTCTCGTGAAGCGGCAGGGCCGGCGCCAGCGCGTCGAGACATGCGCGGTCGAGCTGGGTCGCCAGCGCATGCGCGGCAGGCTGAGCCGCAGGCACATCGCTCATGCGACCGAGCATAGCAGCCGCCTCCCCGAAGCGCGACGCGCCGACGAGCAGATCGACGGCGATCAGCGCATCTTCGTCACCGATCGGCCCGCCCGAGGCGAGCGCCGCAGCGACCGCATGATGCCTCTGCCAGTCGAAAGCCTCCGTCAGCAGTGGTGAGCGCTCCAGCGACGGCGTCGCGCCGAGGACCACGGGGGCGAGCGCATGCCGTGCGATCATGCGGTCCGCGAAGTCCGTCGCAACCTGTGCCGGCGTGCCGGCTGGTCCGACGGTCACCTTGAAGGTCGCGAGCTGGGCTTCGCGGACGTCGCGGCCAAACAGCCGGTCGAGACCTTCCACCATGGCAACCACCACGCCCGCCGGCGCCCCGACCGGATCTAGGCGCCCGTCGGCGATCGCGGCAAGCAGTTCGGGCGTCAGTTCTGTCGCGATCCGATACTCCCCCGTCTGGTTGAGAAGCGTGAGAATCATGGTCACGTCCGGCGCACGCCCGACGAGGCGATACATCGCCCGAAAATGCGAAGCATAGGGCCGCCTGCCGTCCAGCGCCCGGACCTCGAGCGGCTGAATGGTCATGTCGAAGGTGTCCCGCAACTCCGCCATTGTCAGGGCGTGGCGCAGCATTCCCTCCCGCCAGGCCGCTGGATCCTGTCCTGGGTCGCCGAGGCTCCCGGCCGGCGCCCTGTCAAGCAGGCCCGCCACCCCCGCCAGATCGTCGCGCACGGCGTGGGTGGTGAAAGCAAGCGGCCACAGGCCCGCGGCTTCCGCCTTGTCGGCAAAGTCCAGCTTCGCGGCGTCGTCCGCGTCCGCGATCGATCGCGCCACGTTTGCGGCAAAGGTCTGCCTGAGCGGACTGTCGGGCTGCGCGTCGAACCACCGCCGCGTCTCCGCGACCAGCCAGTCGCCACCGTCTTCCAGCACCAGCGCCCTCAGGATGGAACCGTCGAGCGATGGCAGGACGGTGCCGTCCCTGACCGATGGCCCGAGCGCGGCGAGACGCGCCATCCTTGCCGGGGTCTGGTTGTGGCTCAACCTCAGTCCCAGCATGCGTTCGGGCGGTTTGTCCCGCGACTCCAGGCCGGCCAGGAGGGCATCGGCGGCCTCGAAATCGAGCCCGGCATAACGGATCGTCAGATAGGCCGCGTCGTGGCCGAAACGATCACGCCAGAAGCGCGGCTTCTCCGCGGGTTCCCTGAGCAAGACCTCCGACGCAGCGAGAATCGCGGGCCCGTGCACACACGCGCCGGGCGTCCCGGCTTCCTCGGCGACAGCAGCGAAGGCCGGGCCGACGAGCAGGACAAGAAGGGCGCATGTTCGACGCATGGGAACCTCGCTCCGAGACCCCTTGTAGCACCGCCGGACCCGCCCGGCATACCGGCGGCCGGCCGACGTGATACTGGTAATCCGCGCCCGTTTCCGCCATATACGCCGAAACGCCAGCATATCGTGGAAACCATGGCGACTGCCGCCCCTTTTGCCAAGATGAACGGCCTCGGAAACGAGATCATCGTCGCCGACATGCGAGGTCGCGCGGACCGCGTCACCCCTGCGGCGGCCGTGGCGCTGAACCGTGATTCGGCCACGCGCTTCGATCAGGTCATGGCGATCCATGACCCGCGGACGCCCGGCACGGCCTACTTCATCGACATCCTCAACTCCGACGGCTCCTCCGCGCAGGCGTGCGGCAACGGCATGCGGTGCGTCGTGCAGGCGCTCGCCGCGGAGTCCGGCAGGACGAGCTTCACCTTCGAGACCGTCGCCGGCATTCTCAACGCGGAGGAGCATGCCGATGGGACGATCTCCGTCGACATGGGCACGCCACGGTTCGGCTGGCGTGACATTCCTCTCGCGGAGGAGTTCCGCGACACGCGAGCCATCGAACTGCAGATCGGGCCGATAGACGAGCCCATCCTCCATTCGCCGTCGGTCGTCTCGATGGGCAACCCGCACGCCATCTTCTGGGTCGACGGGGACGTCTGGTCCTACGAGCTGGAGCGATTCGGTCCGCTGCTGGAGAACCATCCTATCTTCCCGGAGCGCGCCAATATCACGATCGGCCAGGTCACATCGCCGACGTCGATGACCATCCGCACCTGGGAGCGCGGCGCGGGACTGACCAGAGCCTGCGGGTCTGCCGCCTGCGCGGCGCTCGTCGCGGCCGCCCGGACGGGCCGGACGGGCCGGTCGATCGACCTGACCGCGCCGGGGGGCTTGCTCCGCGTCGAATGGAGGGAAGACGACCACGTCATACTGACCGGGCCTGCTGAATGGGAGTTCTCGGGCAGCTTCGACCCGGCGACGGGCGCCTGGGCGCGCGACGCCGAGAGCGCCGCCTGATGGCGGTCGACATCGTCACCTTCGGCTGCCGGCTCAACACCTATGAATCCGAGGTGATGCGGCGCGAGGCCGCAAGGGCCGGGCTCGACACGCTGGTCGGGGGCGCCGTCGTCTTCAACACCTGCGCGGTCACCGGCGAGGCCGTGCGACAGGCCAAGCAGGCGATCCGCAAGGCGCATCGCGACAACCCGACGGCGCGCATCATCGTAACCGGCTGCGCCGCCCAGACCGAACCGGAAACCTTCGCCGGCATGGACGAGGTCGACCTCGTTCTCGGCAACGAGGAGAAGCTTTCGGCGCATTCCTATCGCGCGCTTCGCGATTTCGGTGTCAACGACACCGAGAAGGTGCGCGTCAACGACATCATGAGCGTCACCGAGACAGCCTCGCATATGGTCGACGCCATCGAGGGCCGGGCGCGCGCATTCGTACAGGTCCAGAACGGCTGCGATCACCGCTGCACCTTCTGCATCATCCCCTACGGCCGCGGAAACTCACGTTCGGTCCCAATGGGCGCGGTGGTCGAACAGGTGAGGCGCCTCGCCGGCAACGGCTATGCCGAGGTGGTGCTTTCCGGCGTCGACCTCACCAGCTACGGCGCCGACCTGCCCGGTACGCCTCGACTGGGGGCGCTGGTCAAGTCGATCCTGCGCAATGTGGCGGATCTCAAGCGTCTCAGGCTTTCCTCGATCGATTCCGTCGAGGTGGATGACAACCTCCTGGAGGCCATCGCGACCGAGAGACGGCTGATGCCGCATCTACACCTTTCGCTGCAGTCGGGCGACGACATGATCCTCAAGCGCATGAAGCGGCGTCACCTGCGGGATCGTTCGATCCGTTTCTGCGACGAGGTGCGCCGCCTGAGACCGGACATGGTCCTCGGCGCCGATATCATCGCCGGATTCCCGACCGAGACCGAGGCCATGTTCGACAATTCGCTCAGCATCGTCGACGAGTGCGGCCTCACCCATCTCCACGTCTTTCCCTACTCGCCGCGCAGCGGCACGCCGGCCGCCCGGATGCCCCAAGTCGACCGCCGCGTCGTGAAGGAACGCGCGGCGCGGCTGCGCGCGGTCGGCGACGCCGCCCGTCGCCGTCACCTCGAGAGCGTCGTCGGGTCCGTCCAGTCCGTGCTTGTCGAGCGCCACGGCATCGGCCGCACCGAAGGCTTCACGCCCGTCGCCCTGCCGTTCGGAGCGCCAGGCACGATCGTCGAGGCCGTCGTGACGGGCCATGACGCCGAGCGCCTTCTTGCCGCGCCGGCGATCCGCGTAGCCGCCTGAGAGCTTGCGACATGGCGTTCGGCTTCATCAAGAAGGTCTTCTCCTTCGGTCGGAAGGAAGTGGCCGCGGAGCGGTCCGGAGAGCCGTCGGTCCCGCTCCCTCCCGCCACCGAGCAGCCGCCATCCCCCGTGCCCGACATCGTGCCGGACGCGGTCGATCTGCCCGACTTAGTCCAGCGCGAGACTGCCCCGGAAGCCGCGCCCTCGGTTGGCGTCGACGAAGACGAGGGCGCACGGGCTCTTGCGACCAATGAAATGGGAACCGGCGAGATCCTGCCGCCGATCCGCCAGGCGGAGCCGGTACCGGCCGATCCGTTCCTCGCCGATATCGCCCCGGAGCCCGATCAGGCCCCCGTCCCTCCGCTCGCGCCTTCGCCCCCACCAGCTCCTCCGTCGACGGAGCGACGCGAAGGCAGGGTCACGGTCTCGAAGACGGTCGAGAGCCGGAAGGAACCGGACAGGGCCCCGGAGCCCGCGCCGAGGCCGGGCTGGTTCCAGCGTCTGCGGCATGGTCTGGCCCGCTCGTCGACGGAGCTGACCGGCAATATCGCCGGGGTCTTCACCAGGCGTAAGCTCGACCAAGAGACGCTGCAGGACCTTGAGGACGTCCTGATCCGAGCCGACCTAGGCGTCGAGACGGCGCTGCGCGTGACCGATGCGCTCGCATCGACCCGCTATGGCAAGGACATCTCCGATACCGAAGTCCGTAAGGTCATGGCGGAGGAGGTCGAGAAGGTGCTGACGCCCGTCGCCCTGCCGCTGGAACTCGACCTTTCCCACAAGCCGCATGTCATCCTTGTCGTCGGCGTCAACGGCACGGGCAAGACGACGACCATCGGCAAGCTCGCCGCCAAGCTTGTCGCCGGGGGCCTCAAGGTCACCCTCGCGGCCGGCGACACGTTCCGGGCAGCCGCGATCGAACAGCTCAAGATCTGGGGCGAGCGCACCGGCTCGCCGGTCGTCTCGTCAAAGCTCGGCGCCGACGCCGCAGGTCTCGCCTACGACGCCTTCGCCGATGCGAGGCAAGCGGGGTCCGACGTTCTCATTGTCGACACCGCCGGCCGCCTCCAGAACAGGACTGAGCTGATGGCCGAGCTGGAAAAGATCGTGCGCGTGCTGGGCCGCCTCGATCCCGAGGCTCCGCACACCGTCTTACAGACGGTCGACGCCACCACTGGCCAGAACGCCCTCAATCAGGTCGAAATCTTCCGTAATGTGGCAGGCGTCAACGGCCTCGTCATGACCAAGCTCGACGGCACGGCGCGCGGCGGCATCCTCGTCGCCATCGCGGCCAAGCACAGGCTTCCGGTCTACTTCATCGGCGTCGGCGAACAGGTCGACGACCTAGAACCCTTTTCCGCAGGCGATTTCGCCAAGGCGATCGCGGGAGTGAACTGAATGGCCGAGCGAATCATCGAACGCGAGCCCGCCGACCCGAAGAAGAAGGAGATCAACCCTCTCCTCAAGCTCGCGCTGGAACTCGGACCCCTGCTCGTCTTCTTCTTCGCCAATACGCGCGGCGAATGGCTGGCCGAGATCTTCCCCGCACTTGGCGCGCTCGGCGGGCCGATTTTCATCGCCACCGGGCTGTTCATGGTCGCGACCGCCATCGCGCTCACGGTCTCCTGGCTGCTGACCCGCACGCTTCCGATGATGCCGCTGGTGTCGGGCATCGTGGTGTTCGCCTTCGGGGCCATGACGCTTTGGCTGCAGGACGACACCTTCATCAAGATGAAGCCGACCATCGTGAACACGCTGTTCGGCGCGGTTCTGCTCGGCGGCCTCGTCTTCGGCAAGTCGCTGCTGGGCTATGTCTTCGATTCGGCCTTCAAGCTCGACGCCGAAGGCTGGCGAAAGCTCACCTTCCGATGGGGGCTGTTCTTCCTCTTCCTCGCAGTCGTCAACGAGATCGTCTGGCGGTCATTCCCGACCGACACCTGGGTGGCGTTCAAGGTGTGGGGCATCATGCCGATAACGCTGATCTTCACGTTCAGCCAGATGCCGCTTATCATGCGCCACTCGCTGGACGAACGCCTCAGGAAGCCTTGACGCCTATGCAATTTCTGACATCGAGCGAAGAGTTGCGTGCGATTTACCCGCAGCCGGGCGACACGCCCGTTCGCAAGGAGTTGCGAGCGCTCGACCGGCATTGCCGGGCCTTCATCGAGAAGAGCCCCTTCGTGCTCATTGGCTCGCAGGACGGCGCTGGAAACGCCGACGTCACGCCAAAGGGCGACAGGCCGGGTTTCGTGGCCGTTCTGGACGATAGCACCATCGCGATCCCTGACCGTCCAGGCAACAATCGTCTCGACACGCTCGAGAACGTCCTCGCCAATCCGGCGGTGGGGCTGATCTTCCTGATCCCCGGCATGAACGAGACGCTGCGCATCAACGGCCACGCCCGAATCACGCTCGATGCGGATCTGCGCGAACGACTGGCCGTGAACGGCAAGGCGCCGCAGAGCGTCATGGTCGTATCCGTGAAGGCCGCGTACATGCATTGCGCCAAGGCGTTCCTGCGTTCCGGTCTCTGGAACCCGGATGGCTGGCCACCCCGCGCCGCGATGCCGACGCTCGGGGAAATCCTCAGGGACCAGCTAACGCTGGCCGAATCAGGCGCCGAGGCAGACCGGCGTCTCGACGACGCCTACAGAAAGACCATGTGGTAGCGGCATCGCCGCCTTTGCGCGCGATCCGATCACGAGTCACCAGATCGTCAATCGACCCTGCGCCGGGCGCATTGCTGCAATGCAGCATAGCTTGTTGCATTGCACGCGAATCATGGCAGGGTACGCGTATCAGGGAGGAGCCCAGCCACCGGGGAACGGTGGACTGAACGGAGCACCGCCATGATCTTCACCGAGATCGTCAACCGAACCCGCGACCGCTTCGCCCGCCGTCGCCGCTACAATCGCATGATCGCGGAAATCGAATCGATGACCCAGCGCGACCTCGCCGACATCAACGGCAACCGCGCCGACATGATGCGTCATGCCTGGGTCGAAGTTTACGGCCGCTGAGGTTACGCGGCTTCAGGGCGAGGACGCGAGCGCCTTCTCGATCTCGGGCATGAGGGTGGCGACCACCGCTTCCGGCGTCAGTGGCCCGACATGCTTGTAGAGGATCGCGCCGTCCTTCCCCACCACAAAGGTCTCCGGCACGCCATAGACGCCCCAGTCGATGCCGGCGCGCCCGTTCGTGTCCGCGCCGATCGCTCGATAGGGATTGCCCAGCCCCGTGAGAAAGGTCAGCGCGTTCGCGGGGTTGTCCTTGTAGTTCATCCCCCAGATCGAGAAGCGCTCGTCCTGCGCGAGCGCCATCAGCATGGGATGTTCGTCCCGGCACGGCGCGCACCACGAGGCGAAGACGTTCACGAGCGTGACCTTGCCGGCGAAAATCGTGGAATCCAGGCCCGGCAGGCCGGTCCCGTCCAGCGGCGACAGCATCGTCGCCGGCGCCGGCTCGCCGATGAGCGCCGAGGGGATGCGCGAGATATCGCCGCCCGTCGCCAGTCGGTAGAGGAAGACCCCGGCAAGAATCAGGAACAGCACGAGCGGGACCAGGAGCACCAGCCGACGGCCGCTTCCCGCGCGTGTCTCCAGCGCCTGAGCCATCAGACCGCGTCCCGGTCCGATCGCCGGCGCACGCCGGAAACCTCCAGTTCGGCCAGTTCGCGACGCCGTGCATTGCGGTCGAGCAGAGTCCAGACCAGCAGGACGGCGAGGGCGACGGCCGAGGCGCCGTACGCGGCGCCGACATAGGCGACGTGACTCATGCGCCCTCCGCGCGCCGTGCCGCCAGCCGGCGCATCGCCATGATCCGACGACGCCAGATCTCCGTGCGGATGGCGGTCAGGTGAAGCGCGAAGAAAAGCAGCGTGAAGCCGAGCGCCGATATGAGCAGCGGCCACAGCAGGCTCGCATGGATTGTCGGACCGTCGAGCCGGAACACCGACGCCGGCTGGTGCAGCGTATTCCACCAGTCGACCGAGAACTTGATGATCGGCAGGTTGACCGCGCCGATCAGCGTCAGCACCGCCGCGGCGCGGGCCGACCGGGACGGATCATCGAGCGCCCGGGTCAGCGCGATCAGCCCCATATACATGATGAACAAGACGAAGACGGAGGTCAGTCGCGCGTCCCACACCCACCAGGTGCCCCACATCGGCTTGCCCCAGATCGAGCCGGTCAGCAGCGCCAGCGCCGTGAAGGTGGCACCGATGGGCGCCGCCGCCTTCAATGACACGTCCGCCAGCGGATGCCGCCAGACCAGCGCGCCGAGCGCGGCGACGGCCATGACCCCGTAGCAGAACATCGACAGCCAAGCGAAGGGAACGTGGATGTACATGATGCGGACCGTGATGCCCTGCTGGTAGTCATCCGGTGCGGCAAATCCCGCCCACAGCCCGACGGCGATCGTAACGACCGCCGCGCTCCACAGCCACGGCAGCACGGCATCCGCCAGCGTCACGAAACGCGTCGGATTGGCAAGCCCGGAAATCCAGCCTGTCGGTGCGGCGGTCTGGCTCATCACGTTCACATAGACCGCACGATCATGGCGTTCAATTGACACCGGTCAAACCGGACGCCGGCGGCGAATTCGTCGCAGCCTTCAACGTTTCGCCGCAGCGTCTTCATCCGAAGATCTCCCCGCGGCTCCGGCGGCCAGGATTTCGATCAGCGTCAACGCCTCCTCCGCTCGCGCGTCCGGAATGAAGAGGTGGTCGTGATGGAAGGCAGATACAGGGTTCACGGGAATGCCCGCCGCCGCAAGCCGGGCGGTGATCTCGGCGAGAAAGCCGACCGCCTCGAGTGACGAGTGGACCTCCAACGTGATCATCCGGCACGGAAAGGCCTGGGCCACGCCGGCGCGACCGGCCGCGTCCCGCTCGATGATGAGCGTCGGACCTTCGGCTTCGATGAAGGTCATCACCGGCTGAACGCCGGCGGGAATCGCCATTCCCGGCGGCAGGGTGACGAAGACGAACGTTTCCGCCCGCAGCGACGGTCGCATCGAGGCCAGCAATTGCCCGAGATTGCGCCCTCCGCCCACTTCAGTCGGTGCTCCAGCGCAAAGCGACCGCCGCAGCGACGGGCCCGATCACCGCCAGGAACAAGGTGAATGCGCAGAGCAGGAGGAACGGCGGCATGAATGGATCCGGCTCGGCCACCGCCGCTCGGCTCGCGGCGACGCCGAAGATCAGCGAGGGAATGACCAGCGGCAGCACCAGCACCGATACGAGCGTCCCCCCACGCGGCAGCGTGACGGCAACGGCAGCCCCTGCCGCGCCGACGAAGGCGATCGCTGGCGTACCGACAAGAAGCGTGAGCACGGTCGCGCCGATCGCGAGCGGGTCCATGTTCATCAGCAGTCCGAACAGGGGCGCGGCGATTACGACGGGCAGAACGGACGCAGTCCAGTGGGCCAGGCACTTGATGAAGACCGTCAGCGCCAGGAGGTGACGATCGCCCGCCATGACGATGAGATCGAGCGAACCGTCCTCGCGGTCGGCCTGGAACAGCCGGTCGAGCCCCAACAGCGCCGAGAGCAGCGCCCCGATCCAAAGCACCGCCGGACCGATCGTCGCGAGCAAGTCGAGGTCCGGGCCGACCCCGAAAGGGATCGCCGCGACGACAGCGAGGAAGAACAGCACGCCGGTCAGCGCCGAGCCGCCGGCGCGGAAACCGAGACGAAGGTCGCGGACGTAGAGCGCTAGCACGTCGCCGACTGCCTCATGTCCAGCTCCTGCGCCTCCCGGATTCCCAACGGCTGATGCGTCGCCGCAATCACCAGTCCGCCGACCTCGCGATGCGCGTCGATCAGCGCCTCGAGCTGCGCTTCCGAATCGGCGTCGAGCCCTGCCGTAGGCTCATCGAGCAGCCAGACGGGGCGATAGGAGACCAGAAGACGTGCTATCGCCACGCGGCGCTTCTGGCCGGTCGACAGATAGGCGTAGGGCAGATGACCGACCGACGGCAGCCCGACCATCTCGAGCGCCTCGGCGATGTCGAGATGCGGACTGCCGAGAAAGGCCTGCCAGAAACGCAGGTTCTCGGACACCGACAGCGCCGTCTTCATGCCGTTCTGGTGTCCGAGGTAATGGCTCGCAGCACCTGTCGTGGGCCATGCCTCACCGCCGCCTTCGAGGGCGATCAGCCCCGCCGCAATCGGCAGCAGTCCCGCGACCACGCGCAGCAGCGTTGACTTTCCCGAACCGTTCGGTCCGGTGACGACAAGTGCGCCGCCTTCGTCGAGGACGAAGGCGATCCCCGAAAACACGGTCTCGCCGCCGCGTTCGCCTGCCAGATCGGCCGCTACGAGACGCATCGGGAAATCGACGTCCGGTTCGCTGTGCGGCGCAACAAAATTGTCCCCGATCGCACTGGAATCCTGTTTAGAAAGTCTCTAATGAAAGGGTCAACCACGCCAGCGGTCGGCGTGGCAATCGAATTCTGCCGAACCAGCGCGTCCGCGGCGTTTGCCCGTCGGAATCGCTGCGGAGCGGACAGCGGAAATGACCGTACCCGCAGCTTTGCGCGTGATCCCGCATGCCGAGGCCGTCCGTTCCCAGGCGCATCTGATTGGGATCGCACGTGGCCAAATCTCTCGACAGCTTCAACTGCCGCCGCACGCTCCGGGCCTCCGGCAAGGAGTACACCTACTACAGCCTCCCAGAGGCCGAGAAAAACGGCCTCACCGGCGTCGCTCAACTGCCTTTCTCCATGAAGGTTCTGCTCGAGAACCTCCTGCGCAACGAGGACGGACGAACGGTCACCAAGGAGGCAATCCAGGCGGTCGCCGGCTGGCTGACCGACAAGGGCTCCGCAGGTGTAGAGATCGCCTATCGCCCTGCGCGGGTCCTGATGCAGGACTTCACCGGCGTACCGGCCGTGGTCGACCTCGCAGCCATGCGGGACGCCATGGCGTCGCTCGGCGGCGACCCGCAGAAGATCAATCCGCTGGTTCCCGTCGACCTCGTCATCGATCACTCGGTCATCGTCGACGAGTTCGGCTCCCCGATGGCTTTCGCCCGCAACGTCGAACTGGAATACGAGCGCAACGAGGAGCGCTACAAGTTTCTGAAGTGGGGTCAGCAGGCCTTCCGCAACTTCAGGGTGGTTCCGCCGGGCACGGGCATCTGCCATCAGGTCAACCTCGAGTATCTCGGCCAGGTGGTGTGGACGAACACCGACGACGGCGAGACGACCGCCTACCCCGACACCTGCGTCGGCACCGACTCGCACACGACCATGATCAACGGTCTCGGCGTGCTCGGCTGGGGCGTCGGCGGCATCGAGGCGGAGGCCGCCATGCTCGGCCAGCCCGTTTCCATGCTCCTGCCGGAAGTCATCGGCTTCCGCCTGACGGGCAAGCTCAAGGAGGGCGTGACCGCCACCGACCTCGTGCTCACCGTCACCCAGATGCTGCGCAAGAAAGGCGTCGTCGGCAAGTTCGTGGAGTTCTTCGGCCCCGGCCTGTCGAACATGACCCTCGCCGACCGCGCCACCATCGGCAACATGGCGCCGGAGTATGGCGCGACCTGCGGCTTCTTCCCGGTCGATACCGAGACGGTGCGCTACCTGACCATGTCCGGACGCTCGGAAGACCGTATCGCGCTGGTCGAAGCCTATTCCAGGGCGCAGGGCATGTGGCGCGAGACCGGCTCGGCTGACCCGGTCTTCACCGACCTTCTGGAACTCGACCTCGGCGACGTGGTCCCGTCCATGGCCGGGCCGAAGCGTCCGGAAGGACGTCAGCCGCTCGAGCAGATCGCCGCCGGCTTCGCCAAGGCCATGGACACCGAATACAGGAAGGCGGCCGAGATTTCGAAACGCTACGCGGTCGAAGGCGCCGACTACGACCTTGGCCATGGCGACGTCGTCATCGCGGCGATCACCTCGTGCACCAATACATCGAACCCCTCGGTGTTGATCGGGGCGGGCCTGCTTGCCCGCAACGCCAACAGGCTGGGGCTGAAACAGAAGCCGTGGGTCAAGACCTCGCTCGCCCCCGGCAGCCAGGTGGTGGCGGAATACCTCGCCAAGTCCGGTCTGCAGACCGAACTCGACAAGATCGGATTCAACCTCGTCGGCTTCGGTTGCACCACCTGCATCGGGAACTCGGGGCCCCTGCCGGGACCGATATCCAAGACCATCAACGACAAGGGCCTGATCGGTGCGGCCGTCCTGTCTGGCAACCGCAATTTCGAGGGCCGTGTCTCCCCCGACGTGCAGGCGAACTACCTCGCCTCGCCGCCGCTGGTTGTCGCCTATGCCCTCGCCGGCACGGTCACCAAGGACCTTACGACCGAACCGATCGGCGAGGACAGGGACGGAAAGCCGGTCTTCCTGAAGGACATATGGCCGTCGTCGCAGGAGATCGACAAGTTCATCGCCGAGAACGTGACCCGCGAGCTGTTCGCCCGCAAATACGCCGACGTCTTCAAGGGCGACGAGTTCTGGCGCGCTGTGCAGGCGCCCGAGGGGCAAACCTATTCCTGGGACGACCAGTCGACCTACGTTCAGAACCCACCCTATTTCGTCGGCATGGGTTCGGGACCGAGCAGGATCGGGGACATCAGGGGCGCCCGCGTCCTCGGCCTCTTCGGCGACAAGATCACCACCGACCACATCTCGCCGGCGGGCTCGATCAAGGCCGCCTCACCCGCGGGCAAGTACCTCACCGACCACGGTGTCGCCGTCGCCGACTTCAACCAGTACGGCACGCGTCGCGGCAATCATGAGGTGATGATGCGAGGCACCTTCGCCAACATCCGCATACGCAACCATATGTTGGGCGAGAACGGGCGCGAGGGCGGCTTCACGATCCACTATCCCTCGAAGGAGGAGATGTCGATCTACGACGCCGCGATGCTATACAGGCAGGAAGGCGTGCCCCTGGTCGTCTTCGCCGGCATCGAGTACGGCAACGGCTCGTCGCGCGACTGGGCGGCCAAGGGCACGAACCTTCTCGGCGTCAGAGCGGTCGTCGCCCAGTCCTTCGAACGCATCCATCGCTCGAACCTGGTCGGCATGGGCGTGATTCCCTTCGTCTTCGAGGAAGGAACCAGCTGGCAGTCGCTAAAGCTCAAGGGCGACGAGGTCGTGACCATCGACGGGCTGGAATCCATCCGACCACGGCAGAAGATGGTGGCGAAGGTGACATACGGCGACGGGACGGCGAAGAACGTCCCAATCCAGTGTCGCATCGATACGCTCGATGAACTCGACTACTTCAAGAACGGCGGCATTCTTCAATACGTGCTGCGCGACCTCGCAGCCTGATCGCTCACGCGCTTTTGAGGAGCCGACGGGCAGGCCCGGCGGCTCCCGGGCGTCCGGCCTGCATGTCTCACCGCAACGTGACTTTCCGTCCACGCATGCCTCCGCCAAGGTAACCGGAAAGCAAGAATGACGAATGTCGGCTGCGCCGCGGGAAGATGAAACGGCCATGGAGCTGAGACGTTGCGGAAGCCTGGCGGTCTCGGCGCTGGCCATTCTCGGCTTCGCCGGCTTCGCGCTGGCCGGTGAGCTCCAGCGTCCTCTCGGCGTCGTGGAACTCTTCACCAGCCAGGGCTGCAACTCCTGCCCGGCGGCCGACCGTTTCCTCGGCGAACTCGCCGAGAAGGGTGAAGTGGTCGCTCTCGCCTATCACGTATCCTACTGGGACTATCTCGGTTGGAAGGATACGCTTGCAAGCGAGGAGAACACCGATCGCCAGTACGAGTACATGCGCTCGTTCGGCGCCCGCTCCGTCTATACGCCCCAGGCCGTCATCAACGGCCGCAAGCACGTAAGCGGTTCCGATCGGAGCGCGGTCGAAGCGGCCATCGGCGAGTTGAACCAGGCCGGCGCGGGCATGAAGGTCGGCATCAAGGTCACCCGGGCCGGCGACAGCGTCGTCATCGAAGCAGCGCCATCGGCGGACACGAGCGCCGAGGCGCACGTCCGCCTCGTCTACTACGACCCGCCGCAGCCGATCGAGATCGCACGCGGCGAGAACAGGGGTACGACGGTGGTGTACTGGAACGCGGTGCGATCCGTGCATACCGCCGGAATCTGGCATGGCGAGAAGGCGCGCTTCGAACTTCCCGCCACAGAGATCGCCAAGAAGGGCGGCGGCGGCTGCGCGGTCCTGCTTCAGTCCGTCGGCAAGGACGGCGCGCCGGGTCCCATCCTAGGGGCCGCGGTCATCGACAAGGACGCTCCTGCGAACTGAGGCGACGCATCCTTCGCCGGACGCGACCACTTAACTCGCCATGCGACGCCGGGCGCGGAATTTGCCGCGATACGACGCATCGAACGTCAGTGCATAAACGACGAAACCGGTGTCAGTTTGGGGCTGACACCGGTTTCTGGTTTTGGGATCGTCGCACCCGGTTCCCTTGCTGAAGAACCGAGGTTGGTTCGATCCGACGCAGACCCGTGGGCGGGGGGCTTGGGGTTTACGAGCCGGTGCCGGATCGAACCGTCTCAGGCAACGAGGGGATCGTCGTCCGACATCATGGCGTGACATTGAATATATTGGGGCTAGATTGTGGCCGGGCATCACCAATTCTAACACGGTCCTCGCCTTTGTGACTTGACCCTTCGGAACTGCCTGCCGGCATCCTCGCTTGCAATTCGCCGACGAAAGCGCAACCTTTCACTGTCACAATTTCAAGGAGAGGCCAGCGGATGACGGATCGCGCGGCAGGGTCGGAGGGCGGGGAGGATTCCCCTCCAACTGCAATTGCGATCCACGAGGCGCGTCTCGCCCGCCTCGACCTGCCGGTCACTTTCGAACGGCGCGAACTCGACCAGATCCTGAGGGTCTATGGCCGCATGGTCGCAGCCAACGAATGGCGCGACTACGCGATCGACCACCTCCGCGACCGGGCCGTGTTTTCAGTGTTTCGCAGGACCAGCGAGACGCCGTTGTTCCAGATCGTGAAGGATCCCAGGCTCGCGCGACGGCAGGGCGTCTACGCCGTCGTTGCGGCCGGCGGTGCGATCCTGAAGCGAGGCCCCGACCTCGCCCGCGTGCTCGCAGTCTTCGATAGCAAGCTCAAGCTGGTCCGGGCCTGACGCTCAAGCGCCCCTGAACCTGCGCTCCGGCAGCGAATCCGCATCGGGCGCAGCTCCTTTGCCCCCGTTCATCGCCAGTTGCATGATGACCGTGTCGAGCCAGCGCCCGTGCTTGTAGCCGGAGCCGACCAGCGTCCCGCTCATCGTGAAGCCGAGGGACGCGTGGAGCCGCACGGAAACGCTCGACGGCGAACCATCGCCGATGACGGCGAACATCTGCCGGAACCCCAGCGCGGTGCAGTCGACGATCAACCGCTCGAGCAGGATGCGGCCGAAGCCTTGTCCCTGCCCCGCGGGTGCTACGTAGATCGAATCCTCGACGACGAACCGGTAGGCCGGCCGCGGCCGGAACGGACCGGCATAGGCGTAGCCCAGGACGCGCCCCGCCTTCTCCGCCACGACGTATGGATACCCCCCGGCCGCAAGCGCTTCGAACCGGGCCAGCATCTCGGCTTCGCGCGGCGGCTCGAGTTCATAGGAGGCCGTCCCTTCGCGCACGGCATGTGCATAGATGCTGGTGATGGAAGCGATGTCGGACGGTAAGGCTGGGCGGATCACGGATGCTGGCTCGACGACTGTCGCCGTCTCTTATTGCGCAGCCGAACCCCAAACGAAAGGGGCGGCCTCTCGGCCGCCCCGCAGAGTCTCGGACGCTCCTGATGCTACTCGCGATTGCCGAGGAACTGGAGCAGGAACGTGAACAGGTTGATGAAGTCGAGGTAGAGCGTCAGGGCGCCCATGATGGCCTTGCGGCCGGCGACGAGCACGTCGTCGCCCTCGAAATACATCTCCTTGATCTTCTGCGTGTCGTAGGCGGTGAGGCCGGAGAAGACCAGCACACCAATCGCCGAAATGGCGAACTGGAGGGCCGACGACTGGAGGAAGATGTTCACCACCATCGCGATGATCAGGCCGAACACGCCCATGATCAGGAACGAGCCCATGCCGGTCAGGTCGCGCTTCGTCGTGTAGCCGTAGAGCGACAGCGCGCCAAAGGCCGCAGCCGTGATGAAGAAGGTCTGGACGATGCTGCCGGTCGTGTAGACCAGGAAGATCGACGACAGGGACAGACCCATCAGCCCGGAGAAGACCCAGAAGGCGGCCTGCGCGGCGGGAAGGCTCAGCGTGTGCACCCTGAACGACAGGAAGAACACGGCGGCGAGCGGAGCCAGCATGATGACCCAGCGCAATGCCGAGCCATACACGGCGACGCCGAACTCTGTCAGCATCTTGCCGTTGGGCAGCGTGGCGACCGCGGTTGCCGGGTCGGTCGTCGTGGCGAGCGCCACCATGCCGAGCGCGGCGAGGCCGGTGATGACCATCGCGACGCCCATGAGGTTGTAGACCCTCAGCATGTAGGCGCGCAGCCCCTCGTCTATCGCTGCGTCGGCACGGGTCCCGGCGGGCACGGCTCGCGTCTGGTAGTTGCGAATGTCAGCCATGGAATTCCTCTGTTGCTTCTGTCCCGTCCGGTGTCGGGCGATATCGCCCAAGGCGCCGCTGGCGGGACTCCAGCATGCCTGCGCCGAATATGATGTTTTCGCCGCGCCGCGACAAGTGCCGTGACAGGGCGAAACGTCGCGTGAACGCCAACAAAGTTAGCAATCCCGCGTGATCAGAGGTTCCTGAGCACGGGGGCTGCCTTGTGGCCGAGTACCCGCCAGGTTCCCACGAGGCCGATGCCGACGGTGAGAACGAGCGCGAAGACGACGGTGCCGACCGCGACCTCCGGAAGGAAGCTGGACGGCAGCGTCATCACCTGGGAAACGACGAACCACGCGGCCAGCCCGCCGGCGAACAGGGCGAACACGGCTGTCGCAAGCCCGATCAACATGTATTCGGCCGAGAAAGCCGCAATCAGCGTCCGGCGCGTCGCGCCGAGTGTCTTGAGAACCACGGCGTCGTGGATCCGCGCCCTGTTTCCGGCGGCGAGCGCGCCAGCCAGCACCAGCACGGACGCGACCAGAGCCACCGCGGCCGCCGCGCGGATCGCCGTGGCAAGCTGTGCGACGATGCGGTTGACCGTGTCGAGCGCATCCTTGACGCGGACGGTCGTGACCGCCGGAAAAGCGCGCGTCACGGCATTGAGGACGCGCGATTCGTCGGCCGCGTCCGCCTCCCGGTCGGTGAGGGTGGCCAGCCAGGAATGCGGCGCGCCGGCGAAGGCGTTGGGCGAGAACACCATGACGAAGTTCATCGCCATCGATTCCCACTCGACCGTGCGCAGGTTTGCGATGCGCGCGGTGATGTTGCGTCCCAACACGTTGACGGTGAGGGCATCGCCGATCTCGAGGCCGATCTCACCGGCCTCCTCGGCCGAAAACGAGACGAGAGGGTCGCCGGAATAGTCCGCCGGCCACCACTCGCCCGCGGCAAGGGTGGCGTTTTCCGGCGGGCTTTCGGAGTAGGTGAGCCCACGGTCGCCGCTGAGCACCCACGCCCCCTCGGGCGGTACCGTGATGTTGCGTACGTCGACGCCGTTGATCGCCATCACCCGGCCCCTGAGCATCGGAACCTTCACCAGGGCGCCCGCAGGCGATTCGCTTGCGATCAGCGACGAGAATCCGTCCACGTCGCCGCTCTGTATGTCGACGAAGAAGAAGTTCGGCGCCCGCTCGGGCAGGTTGCCGGATATCTGGCGGCGCAGATTGCCGTCGATCAGCCCGAGCGCGACCAGCAGCGTCAGTCCGAGGCCCAGCGAAAGAACGACGGATGGCGTCAGCGCCCCCGGCCGGTGGATGTTGCCGATCGCAAGTCTTAACGCGGTCGAGGAGACGCGGGGGCTGCGTCGCGCGATCCACTGGATCAGCCGTGCGACGCTGCCGAGAAGCACGAAGGCAAACACCGTCGACCCGACGAAAATGGCCGCCAGCCGGCGATCTTCCGCCACGAGGACAGCGATGGCCGCGAGGCCCAGGGCGATGGCCAATGCGGCGATCAGGTAAGGCGCGCGGGGAAATCCCTTGCCTTCAAAGCCCATTTCGCGGAACAGCGCCGTGGCAGGCACGTCACGGGCGCGGCCTAGCGGGATCAGCGAAAAGGCGAGCGTCACCAGCACGCCGAACACCGCTGCCAGCGCCATGGCCCCTGGATAGAAGCCGCCCTCCGCGGGCACGGGGATGAAACCCGAGAGCGCGGCGCGCGCCGCGAAGGGCATGGCCGTGCCGATCGCGAGTCCGACAATGATACCGATAGACGCAATCACCAGCATCTGGACGAGGTAGACGACGAAGACGAAGCGGCCGGACGCGCCGAGGCTCTTCATCGTGGCGATCACGCCCCGCTTGCCCTCGAGATATGCCCGTACGGCGTTCGCCACGCCCACGCCGCCGACCACCAGCGCCGTCAGCCCGACGAGCGTGAGGAACTGCGAGAAACGCTCGACATTGGCCGAGAGCGACGGTGCTGCGTTGGTTCGCGAGCGAACGCTCCAGCCGGCCTCCGGATGTTCGACCGCGGCGCGATCACGGGCCGCCTCCACATCGGCGTCCGTGGCGTTGTCCGCCATGCGCACCTTGTAGATATGCTCGACGAGACTGCCCGGCTGCACCAGGCCCGCCGCTTCGAGACCTTCCAGCGAGACCAGTAGCCGCGGCGCGAAGGCAAAGCCGTCAGATGCGGCGTCGGGCTCGGTGACGATCCGTGCTCTCAGCTCGAAGGTCGCTTGGCCGACGCGGATCGTGGCTCCCGGCGCAAGTCCGAGACGTTCGAACAGAAGATCGGGAGCGACCGCACCGTAGACCTCGCCGCGCGGCGCCAGCAACTCGACGGTCGGCAGTGCCGGCTCTGTCTCCAGCGCGCCATAGAGCGGGTAGCGTCCGTCGACGGCCTTGAGCTCCACGAGCGTCTGGTCGGCGCCGTCGGGAAGTCGCGCCATCGAGCGCAGGTCGGCGCTGACCGCCAAGGTTCCCAGCCCGTCGAGAAACACCCGCTCGGCCACGCTCGCCTCGCGCTGGTTGAGTTCGAAGCGAAGATCGCCGCCCAGAAGAACCTGCCCCTGCTCCGCCACGCCGTCGGCGATCGACTGGGCAACCGAGTTGACGCCGCCGATCGCACCAACGCCCAGCGCAATGCAGGCGACGAAGATGACGAAGCCTGAAAGACCGCCGCGCATCTCGCGCAAGGAGAAGCGGACGGCGAGGGCAAGGCTGCGGGGGGCAGTCACGCGGAAACCGCGACCGCAACCGGCGCACCTTCGATCCGGCCGGAACGCATCGCGACCTGCCGCGAGCAGCGCGCCGCGAGTCCGGGATCGTGGGTGACGAGCAGCAGCGTCATGCCGCGCTCGCGGGCCTTCGCGAAGAGCAGGTCGGCGATCTGCCGTCCGGTGGCCTGGTCGAGGTTGCCGGTGGGTTCGTCGGCGATCAGTATCTTCGGCTCGGGGGCCAGCGCCCGGGCGATCGCCACGCGCTGCTGCTCTCCGCCCGAAAGCTCACCCGGATAGTGGGTGATGCGCTCGGCGAGGCCGACAGCCGCAAGTTCAAGCGCCGCCGCCTTGAATGGATCGGGGTGGCCGGCGAGCTCCAGCGGTACGGCGACATTCTCCAGCGCCGTCATGTTCGGGATCAGGTGGAAGGATTGAAAGACGATGCCGATGTTCCTGCCCCGAAACGCCGCGATGGAGTCCTCCGAGCGGCCGTTGAGCAGCTGCCCGGCGATCCTCACCGAGCCGGCGTCGACCTTTTCGAGCCCGGCGATCACCATGAGCAGCGTCGACTTGCCGGAACCCGACGGGCCGACGATGCCTGCCGTCTCTCCTGCCGCCACAGACAGACTGACCCCTTTCAGCACATGCACGCGAGAGGCACGCTCGCCCAGAGTCAGTGAAACGTCGTCCAGCTCGATGACGGCTTCAGTCAAGGGCGATCGGTCCTATATGAGAGTAGGAGGCGGGAGCGTGTTCCGCTGATATGGGTTGGCGCCTATGGCTTTCAAACGGTTTGTCGTCGCTGTTGTCGCCGTGCTGGTCTCGGCGCTCGCCGCACCGGCCGCGGAATCGTATCGGATCGTCGGATTCGGCGACAGCCTGATGGCGGGATACGGACTCGGGCCGGGCGAAGCTGTACCCGAGAAACTCGAATCGCTCCTCAGAGCCAAGGGTCACGATGTCGTGATCGCCAATGCGGGCGTGTCTGGCGACACGACGAGCGGCGGCCTGTCGCGCCTCGACTGGTCAATACCCGACGGTACCGATCTCGTGATCCTGGAACTCGGCGCCAACGACATGCTGCGCGGAATCACGCCCGACATCACGAGGAACAACCTTGATGCGATGATCGCACGGTTGAAAGAGCGCGGCATCGACGTTCTGCTGGCCGGCATGCTCGCGGCGCCGAACCTGGGAGCGGACTACGCCGATGCGTTCAACCTCATCTATCCGACGCTGGCCAAGAAGCACGGCGTAGCCTTCTATGCCTTCTTCATGGACGGGGTCGCGGCAGAACCTTCCCTGCTGCTCGACGACGGCATGCATCCTAACTCCGCCGGCGTGGATCGGATCGTCGAGGGTGTCGCGCCCATGGTCGAGCGGTTCATCATCGCGAAAGCGCAAGCAGGCTGAGCGTCCCCTCGATCATGACGCAAGGGAAGCGATTCGAGGGTCGCTATCGCCGATTTGCCGCTTGCCGATGTGGGGCTTAGGTGATTCGCTTGTGATGCGTTCGATTCGAGGAAGGGAGCCTTGTCATGCCCCGTCTGTTCACCGCCCTCGAAATTCCGCGCGATGCGGCGATGTCCCTTTCCCTGTTGCGCGGGGGTCTGCCGGGAGCGCGATGGATCGACACGGAGAACTACCACCTCACCCTGCGTTTCTTCGGGGATGTCGAGGGCCATGTCGCCGACGAGATCGCCAACGCGCTCGACCGGGTGAGCCGGCTTTCCTTTTCCCTTACGCTGGCGAGCGTCGGGGCCTTCGGCCAGAAGAAGCCCCATTCGGTCTGGGCAGGCGCCGCGCCGTCGCCTGATCTCAATGCCCTGCAGGCGGAGATCGAGCGGATTTGCCAGCGCCTCGGCCTGCCAGCCGATCCGCGCCGCTTCACGCCTCACGTCACGCTCGCCAGGCTCAGGAACACCGGCCCGGCGGAAGTGGCGCACTACCTTTCCGCCCGCGGCAACTTTTCGGCCATGCCGTTCCGGGTGGGCCGCTTTGTGCTGATGTCGTCGCGCGAATCGGTCGGCGGCGGGCCATATGTGATCGAGGAGGCATGGCCGCTATCGGCCGGCGAGCCCTCGGTCGCGCGTCGGGAGCCGATTGCAGCGCCGCTCCGGTCCTGACCGGGCTGGCGTTTGCCGTCTCCGGCGCTAGATATGCCCGCGTATCGTGCCCAGGGAGGAAGCAATGGCGCGCGCGAAGATGAATGCAGGGGAAGTCGCAGCGGCGATGTCGGCCGTCCCGGCCTGGCGGCTTGCCGAGGACGGCCGGTCGATCAGCCGGCGCTTCGAGTTCCGCAATTTCAGCGAAGCCTTTGGTTTCATGACACGCGTCGCGCTGGTCGCGGAGGCGCTGGATCACCATCCCGACTGGGCCAACGTGTACAAGACGGTCGACGTCACGCTCAACACGCATGATGCCGGCGGTTTGACGGAACTGGATTTCGATCTGGCCCGCCGCATGGATGGCATCCACGGCAAGTAGCGCTGCGCGCTTGCGTCAGGAAATCCGAATCACCACATTTTCGCGAGATCGTCACGAGAGGGACCAATGAGCGTGGAGCCCAGATCGATTGGTTCGGCCCCGCTGCGCCGGAACTTCTGGCAAACGGTGAAACGCGCCGCCCGTCATGTGCCATTCATGGACGAAGTCGTCGCGTCCTACTTCCTGGCCATGGACCGCGACACGCCTCTCAAGGCCCGCGCCATCATCCTTGGAGCGCTCGGCTACTTCGTGCTGCCGACAGATTCGATCCCCGATTTCATCCTCGGTATCGGTTTCACGGACGATGTCGCCGTTCTGACCGCCGCCCTTGCGGCGATTCGCACGCATATGACGCCCGCTCACAAGCTCGCGGCGCGCAAGGCGCTCGATGAACTCGAGTGACGTTCTGTTTCCAGCTGTAATCCTAGCCAAACTCTTGCCGCTTTCCTCGTCTTGAACTCGGTCGTTCCGGGCGCCGTGGCGTTCCGGATCACAGGAACGCAGCAAAGGTTCCTGTTGGCCGTGGGGAGGGTTCACCCTTTGGTAACCCACATTAATTCAAGATGAAGCGAACGGTGCTTCGCCCGGCGCTATCGGGCAGCTTGCCTGCGCCGTCGAGGCAGACCAAACGACAGGAACAAAGATGCGAAGACTGACCGCCACCTTCGCCGGTATTGCGCTCATCGCGTCCGCCGCGCCCGTGTTCGCCCAATCGGCGACCAAGATCGGCCAGCACAATGCCTGGGGCACCTACAGCTATGTTCAGAACAACGGGAAGGTCTGCTATGTGCTGACCGTTCCGACCGACAGACAGCCAACGTCGCTCGATCATGGCGACATGTTCTTCTTCGTCAGCCAGAAGCCCGGCCAGAACGTCTCGTTCGAGCCACAGTTCATCGCCGGATACAGCTTCCAGGAGAACTCCAAGGTCCAGGTAAAGGTCGGTGACCGGTCCTTCTCGATGTTCACGCGCGGCAAGTCGGCCTGGATGGAGAACGCCGCCGAAGAGCCGGCGCTGATCGCCGCGATGCGGTCGGGATCCGACATGCAGATCTCGGCCACCTCCGGCCGCGGCAATCCCACCAAGTACTCGTTCTCGCTGCGCGGGATCTCGGCCGCGCTGGAATCGATTCAGAACTGCAGGTAGCGGTTCCGATCCGCCGGACCCGCGCGGCGGCTTCGCGCCGCCGTTCCTGCCCAGGGCCTCATATGGGCTGGCCCCGCAACAGACGCGGCGCGCTCTCCACGAGTCCGGCGGCCTGCCGGATGAAGAAGGCCTTGACGGCCGGCGCCCGCTCGACCAGACCCAGGCCGATGTCGCGGATCGCCCTGATGGGAGCGATGTCGTTCGAGAACAGGCGATTGAGGACGTCCGTCGTGACGCCCATCTGCACCGTGTCGAAGCGTCGCCACCGCTCGTAGCGTTGCAGCACGTCGATCGCGCCGACGTCCTCGCCGAGCCTCGACGCCTCGACGATCACCTCCGCCAGTGCGGCGGCGTCCTTGAAGCCCAGGTTCAACCCCTGGCCGGCGATAGGATGGATGCCATGCGCGGCATCCCCGGCCAGCGCGATCCTCGGCTTGACGAACTCGCGCGCGAGCGTCAGCCCGAGCGGCCAGGCGCGCGGCTTGCCCTCAACCCTGATCTCGCCGAGCTTCAGGCCGAAGCGCTGCTCGAGTTCCGACTCGAAGAGCAGCGGATCGGAGGCCAGGAGGCTGACTGCGTCCTCGCTCCGTTCGGTCCAGACGATCGAGGACCGATCCCCCTTGAGGGGCAGGATGGCAAAGGGCCCTGCCGGCAGGAAATGCTCCTCGGCCCGTCCGCCGTGCGGCCGCTCGTGCGCGACCGTGCAGACGATGCCGGACTGGCCGTAGTCCCACCGCACGACCTTGATGCCTGCCATGTCGCGAAGTTTCGAGTTGACGCCGTCGGCCGCGACGAGCAGGCGTGTCCGCAGCGTGCCTCCGTCGGCCAGCCGGGCCGTCAGCGACGAAGCCCCTCGGTCGAAACCCGTCACAGCGACGCCTTCGATGAGATCGATCCCCAACCCTTCCGCCCGCCGCCTGAGCGCGCCGTTGAGCTCAACGTTGGCGACCATGTGAGCGAAGGGCTCGCCCGGGCCGACTTCGCCATCGAAGGTGAGAAACACCGGACGGATCGGATCGCCGGTGCGCGAATCGGTGACGATCATGTCGGTGATCGCCTGCGCCTCCGCAACGAGTTCCGACCAGCATCCGAGTTGCTCCAGCATCCTGACCGCCGCGGCAGCGATCGCCGATGCGCGGCCGTCCCGCCGCCATACGCCTGCCGGCGCCGCGTCGATGACTGCAACGCGCAAATCCGGCTGCGCGGCGCGGATCGCAACAGCCGTGGCGAGGCCGACATAGCCCGCGCCTGCGACCAGCACGTCGAGTAAGGGCATTTCGGAAGTGTTCTTCCTCGCAGCCATCGCCTTCTCCACCGTCGTACCTTGACTCCCGCATTCGCCGCGTCCGAAACCGGATCGTCGCTCCAGGGAACCGCCCATGTCCGAGGCCATGCAGGAACTGCTCTCCATTCTCGACCTCGAGACGCTCGAGCACAACCTGTTCCGGGGTCGCAGTCCGAAGGTACGCTGGCAGCGCGTGTTTGGCGGCCAGGTCGTCGGGCAGGCTCTCGTCGCGGCGCAGCGAACCGTCGACAACGACAGGCACGTCCACTCCCTGCATGGCTATTTCATGCGCCCGGGCGACCCCCAGATCCCCATCATCTACGAGGTTGACCGCATCCGCGACGGCGGCTCCTTCACGACGCGACGCGTGGTGGCGATCCAGCACGGGCAGGCGATCTTCTCCCTGGAGGCGTCCTTCCAGCGCGACGAACCGGGTTTCCACCATCAGGCCGAGATGCCGCGCGGCATCTCCCAGCCCGGCGATCTGCCGACGCTGAACGAACTGATGCAGGGCGTCGAGGGCATCCCCGAGCCGATTCGCCGGTACTGGGCGCGCGAGCGACCCATGGAACTCAGGCCAGCGACGCTCGCCCACTATACGAGCCACGACAAGCTCCCGCCGTTCCAGAACGTCTGGTTGAGAACGACGGGCGCCGTGCCGGACGACCGCGCGCTCCAGTCGGCCGTGCTTGCCTACATGTCGGACATGACATTGCTCGACACGTCGACGTTTCCGCACGGAAGGGCGGTGTTCGACCAGGATATCCAGGCGGCCAGTCTCGACCACGCCATGTGGTTCCATCGCGCCGACCCGCTGGACGACTGGTTGCTCTATGCCCAGGACAGCCCTTCAGCATCCGGCGCCCGTGGCTTTACCAGGGGCGCGATCTTCTCTCGTTCGGGCAGGCTGGTGGCCTCCGTTGCGCAGGAAGGCCTTATCCGGCAACGGACGACGCCTTCGAATTAGGCAATACCGGAAAATTGCCTAGTTTCTAGGCAGTCGATTTGCTGCACCTGCGAACACGCGGCCAGGAAGCTTCAGCAAAAGCCATCCTTTACAACAGGTTAATGCGAGCTCCCGGCGTTTGGCACGGAGCTTGAATCCCTTCAGTCAGTCTCCCGGTCCGCCGGCGACGACGAGCAAACGCGGGGGACCCGCACTAGCGAAGGGTGAAACCTGATGAAAATCGTGATGGCTATCATCAAGCCGTTCAAGCTGGACGAGGTGCGAGAAGCGCTGACGGCGGTCGGCATACAGGGCCTGACCGTCACCGAGGTGAAGGGTTATGGCCGGCAGAAGGGGCATACCGAAATCTACCGTGGCGCCGAATACGCGGTGAGCTTCCTCCCCAAGATCAAGATCGAGGTCGCCGTAGGACTGGACCTCGTGGACAAGGCCGTCGAGGCCATCACAGGCGCCGCCAAGACCGGCCAGATCGGCGACGGCAAGATCTTTGTCTTCGGCATCGACCAGGCGGTCCGCATCCGCACCGGCGAGACAGACACCGACGCACTCTAAGCCGCCAAACGCGCTCATGGAGATTTCGATGATACGACCCAACTCACTCAAGTCGGCCGCCCGTTCGGCGCTGATCGGCGCGGCGACCCTCGGCGTGTTCGGCACCCTCGCCGCCTTCGCTCAGGAAGCAACGCCGCCTGCGACGGACGCCGCTCCCGCCGTCACCATCGACAAGGGCGACACAGCCTGGATGATGGTATCGACCCTGCTGGTGCTGTTCATGGTACTGCCGGGCCTCGCGCTCTTCTACGGCGGACTGGTGCGCGCCAAGAACATGCTCTCGGTCCTGATGCAGTGCACCATGATCACCGCCCTGGTGATCGTGATCTACGTGTTCTGGGGCTACTCCATGGCTTTCGGCGACGCCCCCAGCGCATACTGGGGCGGTTTGGGCAAAGCCTTCCTGGCGGGCGTGAACGCCGACAGCCAGGCGGCCACCTTCACCGCCGGCGTGGCCATCCCCGAATTCGTGTTCATCTGCTTCCAGATGACGTTCGCCTGCATCACCCCGGCGCTGATCGTCGGCGGCTTCGCCGAACGCATGAAGTTCCGGTCGGTCATCCTCTTCGTCGCGCTGTGGGTGACGTTCGTCTACTTCCCGATCGCCCACATGGTCTGGGATTCGGACGGCCTCATCTATGGCTGGGGAGCACTTGATTTCGCCGGTGGCACCGTCGTCCACATCAATGCCGGCATCGCGGCGCTGGTCGGTGCGATCCTGATCGGCAAGCGTGTCGGCTACGGCAAGGACAACATGGCTCCCCATTCGATGACGCTGACCATGGTCGGCGCCTCCATCCTGTGGGTCGGCTGGTTCGGCTTCAACGCCGGGTCCAACCTCGAGGCGACCGGCGGCGCCGCGCTTGCCATGATCAACACCTTCACGGCAACCGCCGGTGCCATCATCGCCTGGGTCGTCATCGAGGGCCTGATCCGCGGCAAGGCGTCGATGCTGGGCGCGGCCTCGGGCCTCGTCGCCGGCCTCGTCGCGGTCACACCGGCCGCCGGATTCGTCGGCCCGGTCGGCGCGATCGTGCTCGGTGCGGTTGCCTCGGCCGCCTGCTACTTCTTCGTGGCGGTGGTCAAGATCAGGATGGGCTACGACGACTCGCTCGACGTGTTCGGCATCCACGGCATCGGCGGCATCATCGGCGCCATTGGAACCGGCATCTTCAACGCACCGGCCCTGGGCGGCATCGGCTACGGCGACATGAGCGTCGGCGGGCAGGTGTGGACGCAGTTCATGGGCGTGCTCGTCACCATCCTGTGGTGCGGCATCGGCTCGCTGATCCTCTACAAGGTCGTCGACCTGATCTTCGGTCTTCGCGCGACGGAGGAAGCCGAGCGCCAAGGTCTCGACCTCACCTCGCACGGCGAGGTCGCATATCATTCGTAATCGCCGGCCGGGCGGATCAACGCCGCCCGACCCACGTCCCATCCCGTCCGGAGCGACATTCGTCGCCCCGACCTGAACCCGGCTCCGGCCGGGTTCTTTTTTTGCTCGGAACGGCGAGAACGCCGCGCCGGCCCCTCGCATGGTTAATGCGGCTTTAACCTTCCTCTCCTTAGTCTCGACGCGCGATTCCGCGCTCTGCAGCGGGTGGCGGTTCCAAGGGGCGACGGGGCGAGGGAATGCGTTCAGGACTGATGGATCGATCGCTCTCGCTTTCGGAAGCCGGCCGGGGGCTCGGCGGGTTCGCCCGGCGTCAGCTTTCACGCCTCGCAGGGGCCGGCCTCCTGACTGGCGTCGCTTTCGCCGTCGCGAGCCTCGCTACCTGGAATGTCGCAGATCCCAGTTTCAGCCACGCGTCCGACAACCCCATCACCAACGCCATGGGATACCCTGGCGCCGTCTTCGCCGACCTCGCCATGCAGTTCTTCGGTCTGGCTTCGGTCGCGGCACTGGCGCCGGCTGTCATCTGGGGACTGATGTTCGTGACGGCGCGGCCGATCGATGCGGTCCTTCGTCGGAGCGCGTCCTGGCTCGGAGCCGCGTTGCTCGGCGCCGCGGTCGCCGGATGCTTTCCGCTCAGCGCGACCTGGCCCTTGCCCAGCGGCTTGGGCGGCGCTCTAGGCGACATGGTGCTGCGTCTGCCCGGCCTCTTTCTAGGCGGCTATCCGCAGGGTCTTGCCGCCGTCCTTGTCGGCGGGCTGATCGTCGCTCCCGCCGCCGTGCTCTTTGCGCACGCATCGGGCCTGCTGTGGCGCGTCGAACAAGCGGAGACCGCCCTCGCCGACCGCAACATGGCCGCCGCCGACGAAGACGACGACGAGGACAGCCAGGGAGCGCTGGCGATCGGCGCGATCGTCCATTGGTGGCTGTCGGCGCGCGCCTTCGTGCGACGGACATTGATGGCTCGCCAAGCCGAACGGCGCGATTCCGTTCCACCACCACGCAGGGCAGCGCTTGCCGCGGCGGCCGCGGTGGACCGGATCGAACCCGACTTTGGCTACGAAGAACCGGCGGACTGGGCGCCCTCGATCGACGGTGACATCGGTGAAACCTACGCGGACCGCGGCGAAGCGCCATCGTCTACCCGCAATCCCGCCCTGCAATCCGCTGCCCGCGTCGAAGGGCCTGCGCCGCGTCCGGCCCCGGGCGCCCGGCTGCAGCGCGAGGCGCAAGCTTCCCTGATCAGCTCCGGCCGCTTCGAGATTCCGTCGCTCCATCTGCTCGCCGAACCGAAGAGCATCGTGCGCGATCCAGGCCTGTCGAAAGACGCCCTCGAGCAGAATGCCAGGATGCTCGAGGGCGTCCTGGAAGACTTCGGCGTAAAGGGCGAGATCATCCATGTGCGCCCCGGACCTGTCGTGACGCTCTACGAACTCGAACCCGCGCCTGGCATCAAGTCCAGCCGCGTCATCGGGCTGGCCGACGACATCGCCCGCTCGATGAGTGCGATCGCCGCACGCGTCGCCGTCGTGCCTGGCCGCAATGCCATCGGCATCGAATTGCCGAACCCCAAGCGCGAGACCGTCTACCTGCGAGAAATCCTCGCAAGTCGCGACTTCGAGACGACCAAGGCCCGTCTCGCGCTCGCGCTTGGAAAGACGATCAACGGCGAAGCCGTGATCGTCGACATCGCCAAGATGCCGCACGTCCTGGTCGCCGGCACCACCGGCTCGGGCAAGTCGGTGGCCATCAACACGATGATCCTGTCGCTGCTCTACCGCATGACCCCGAAGGAATGCCGGCTGATCATGATCGACCCGAAGATGCTCGAACTGAGCGTCTACGATGGCGTCCCGCACCTCCTGACGCCCGTCGTCACCGATCCCAAGAAGGCGGTCGTCGCGCTCAAATGGACCGTGCGCGAGATGGAAGACCGCTACCGCAAGATGTCGAAGCTCGGCGTCCGCAACATCGAGGGCTTCAACTCCCGCATTTCCGCCGCGATCGAGAAGGGCGAGCGCATCGCGCGGACCGTCCAGACCGGCTTCGACCGCCAGACGGGGGAGGCGATCTACGAGACGGAGGATCTCGATCTCCAGCCGATGCCGTTCATCGTCGTCATCATCGACGAAATGGCAGACCTGATGATGGTGGCCGGCAAGGACATCGAGGGCGCCGTGCAGCGCCTTGCCCAGATGGCGCGAGCGGCCGGCATCCACGTCATCATGGCCACGCAGCGCCCATCGGTCGACGTCATCACCGGCACCATCAAGGCCAATTTCCCGACCCGCATCTCCTTCCAGGTGACCTCCAAGATCGACAGCCGCACCATTCTCGGGGAACAGGGCGCCGAGCAACTGCTTGGCATGGGTGACATGCTCTACATGGCAGGCGGCGGACGCATCCAGCGCGTCCATGGCCCATTCGTCTCCGACGACGAGGTAGAGAAGGTCGTTGCCCATCTCAAACTGCAGGGCGTGCCCGAATATCTGGACGCCATCACCGAGGACGACGACCAGGACGAGGACGACGATGGGCCATCCCCTCGCTCCGGGGGTGGGGCAGCAGAGAACTTCGAGGATTCGGACGACCCCTACGACCAGGCGGTCTCCGTCGTGCTGAGGGATGGAAAGGCTTCGACCAGCTATATCCAGCGACGCCTTGGCATCGGCTACAACCGGGCGGCCTCAATCATCGAGAAGATGGAGAAGGAGGGCATCGTCGGACCGGCCAACCATGCGGGCAAGCGAGAGATCCTCGTGCCAACCGAAGATGACCACCTGTAGCCCGCCCGAAAATGGCCCTACTGGGAACGTAGGGGCGTGACTGACGTTTGTTCGACGATCTACATGGATTGATGCAACACATGACCAAGACCATGATCGACTCGCGATTCAGCCGCCGAGGTTTCCTCGGATTCGCCGGCATGGCCGTCGGAGCGGTCGCTCTGCAGCCTTTGGTCCCAGGCCTGGCGGCCTTCGCGCAAGCCGCCCCGTCGCCGGCGGCACAGGTGATAGCCGACCACTTTTCAAGCGTTCGCACGATGATGGGCGAGTTCGTCCAGTTCGGTCCGAAGGGCGAGCAGACGGGCGGCAAGTTTTTCATCGAGCGCCCCGGAAAGATCCGTTTCAACTATGAACCGCCATCGGCCTTTCGGGTCATTTCGGACGGCAAGTCGGTTGTCATCAACAACCAGAAGCTTCGGACATGGGACCTCTATCCTCTGTCCAAGACGCCCTTGAAGCTACTGCTCGATGAACGCATCGACCTTTCCGGCGGCCGCGTGAGGAACGTCAAGGAGGAAGCCGATCTGACCACGATCCAGCTTGCCGACAAGTCGGTGTTCGGTAGCGCCACGATCGCCATGATGTTCGATCCCAAGTCCTACGAGCTGCGTCAGTGGACGATTACCGACGCTCAGGGCAAGGACACGACGGTGATGATCTTCAACGTCCAGCAGGGTGTGAAGTTCGATCCTTCGATATTCAAGATCGACTACAACGTGGTCAATCAGAGCGGCACCGTGACGAACAACCGCTGACGAGCGGACAATCCGGCGCGCCTTGCGCCCGTTAGCAGGCGCTGGCAGGGTCGCGGACCGAACCTCACCGCGACCTTCATGCCCTTCACCATTGCAACCTGGAACATCAATTCCGTGCGCCTGCGGATGCCGTTGGTCGAGCGGCTGGTCATGGAGCGCGCGCCCGACGTGCTGTGCCTCCAAGAGACTAAGTGTCCGGACGACCTTTTCCCGACCAAGGCCTTCGAATCGCTTGGATATCGTCACGTCGCGATCAACGGCCAGAAGGGCTACCACGGGGTTGCGACAATCGCCCGACGACCTCTCGAGATCGTCGAGAAGCGGCAGTTCTGCGGCATTCCCGACAGCCGCCATCTCGCCACCCGGATCGAAATCGGCGGCACAGCCATCCTGCTTCACAATTTCTACGTACCCGCCGGGGGCGATGAGCCTGATCCCGACATCAACCCGAAGTTCCGTCACAAACTCGATTTCGTCGCGGAGATGCGCAGCGTGGCGGCAGTCAGCGAAGGCTTCGATGGCTCAGTGCTCGTCGGCGATCTCAACATCGCTCCCCTGGAGCACGACGTGTGGTCCCACAAGCAGTTGCTGAACGTCGTCAGTCACACGCCTGTCGAGGTCGAGTCCTTCGAGGCGATGCGCCGGCATGGCGGCTGGGTGGATCTCATGCGGGTGATCGTTCCGCCCGAGGAGAAGCTTTACACGTGGTGGAGCTATCGCGCCGCCGACTGGCAGGCGTCCAACCGCGGACGCCGTCTCGACCATGTCTGGTCGTCCGCGAACCTACAGTCGTCCCTGACGGGGATCGAAGTCCTGCGCACCGCGCGCGGATGGGACCGCCCGTCGGACCACGTGCCGATCATCGCGCGGTTCGACTTGGGCTGACCGCGCGGCGTCAGCTCGCAAAGCGTGGCGCCATGCGCTCGATCTTGCTCACCATGGCGGCAAAGTCGTCAGCGACGCGGTTGTAGAGGGCCACCGCCAGCTCCGGATACTCTTCGAGGATCCGCCGGAACGGCTTGCGGTTGAGGCGTATGAGGTCGGTGTCGGCAAGTGCGACCGCCCCCGTCAGTCGGGCTGTCTCTGCGATCAGCGCGTATTCGCCAATCAGCGCGCCGGACCCGACCTTGCCGACCGCCACGCGGCGACCATCGCGTTCGCGGTAAAGGCCTATCTTGCCGCCAACCACGACATAGGCGCAATCGGCGTGTTCACCTTCGCGGAACAGCTCCTCGCCTGACGCCAGCGTGGCGCTTTCCGCTCCGAACGCCAGCAAGCGCACCTGTTCCTGCGTGAAGCTCTCGAACAGCCCCACGCCCGACAGGATGCGGACGTCGTCATCCAGCGCCATTCAGTCCCCGGGGTTCCTCCCCTTGGCGCGGCCCACCTCCCGCGAATCGGTCAGGGAACCAGCTTGTAGCCGCCGCTTTCTGTCACAAGTATCTCGGCGTTGGAAGGATCGCGCTCGATCTTCTGGCGAAGCCGGTAGACATGGGTTTCGAGCGTATGGGTCGTCACACCGGAATTGTAGCCCCAGACTTCCTCGAGAAGCACGTCGCGCGTGACGACCTTCTGGTCGGCCCGGTAGAGATACTTGATGATCGCCGCCTCCTTTTCGGTAAGGCGCACCTTGCCTCCCTTCTGGTCGATCAGCAGCTTCTGGCTTGGCTTGAACGTGTATGGGCCGACACTGAAGGTTGCGTCCTCGCTCTGCTCGTGCTGGCGCAGCTGGGCGCGGATGCGGGCGAGCAGAACGGCGAAGCGGAATGGCTTGGTGACGTAGTCGTTGGCGCCGGCCTCCAGCCCCAGGATCGTATCGGAATCGGTGTCGTGACCGGTCAGCATGATGATCGGCGACTTGAAGCCGCCCTTGCGCAGCAGCTTGACCGCCTCGCGGCCGTCCATGTCCGGCAGGCCGACATCCATGATCAGGAGATCGACCGTGCCGGCGCGCGCCGCCGCGACTCCTTTCGACGCGGTGGCCTCCTCCTGGACCGCGAACTCTTCGTAGAGCGAGAGTTGCTCGTTCAGGGTGGCCCGCAGGTCGTTGTCGTCGTCGACGATCAGCAGCGTTCTGGACGTCATGTCTTAATCCATTGAGGGAAAAACCAAACCGGTTGACCGGTTCCCCAGAAGGGATACCAATCCGACCGCCCGGTCAAACCGATTGCCCAAATCCAGGCGCGCACCAACAGGGCGAGTCCCATGGCGTCACCATACTGCAAGAATAAGGGCGGCAAGGGCCCAACTTCAAGGAAGCGTGGCCGTATCCGCCTCATTACTGTGCGTGCGCGCCCGGCGAACCGCCTCCAGGGCCTCATCGTGATCGCCGGAACGGTCTATCCGTGCGCCCTCGGCAGGGGCGGAATCGTCACTCTGAAGCGCGAGGGAGACGGCGGTACTCCACTCGCCCTGATGCGGCTGTTGGCCGGCTATTTTGTCCGCCGTCGCATGCGTCCGCCCCGCCTGCTCCCCATGCATGAAACCGGCCCGGCTCTCGGCTGGTGCGAAGTTCCCGACGATCGCAACTATAACCGGCCGGTAAGGATGCCCTACCCCGCGAGCCATGAAACCATGCTCCGCCCCGACGGGCTCTATGATGCTTGCCTCGTCCTCGACTGGAACATCCGCCCGCGCCGGCGAAACGCTGGCAGCGCGATCTTCTTCCACCTCGCCCGGCCGGGCCTGACGCCGACCGAGGGTTGCATCGCGGTTTCGCGGGCCGTCATGACGCGGCTCCTGCCCCACCTGTCCGACCGAACCATCGTCCGGGTCGTCAGATAGGGTTACTCCACGGGAGCGGAGTCTGCTCCCCACCAGCCGATGATGGCGCCCATGATCAGCGCGACGCCAAGCCAGTGGGCCCCATCGATGAGCGTCAGGTCCCAGCCGAAGCCCTCGTAGCGATGGTTGACCGCCATCGTCGTCGCCATGAAGCCCAACCAGACAATGAAGCCGGTTACGAGACCCATCGTCACCGTCATGCCGCTGAAGGCGATGGCGCCCATCAGCACATGCAGCACATACGCCATGATCAACAGGCCGATGAAACTGACTACGAAAGGCACGATCGAGCGCTCGCCCTTCAAAGGATCGATGCGCGACGCCTTCATCCAGGGCTTCGACAGTGACATGTACCATGCAGCGCCGAAGGCGAAGGCGGCGATCGCGGCGACCAGGACGGCCAGCCAGTTCACTCCCGTGAAGTCCATGATTTCCTCCCGCGGCCGATTCGTGGCCGACGCCGGAATTGAATGCCTGCCCGCGATTGCCGTCAAGCGAAGCGCCAGACGGTCGTCTTCTTCACCTCGGCGTCCTCCAGGGCGCGCGTTGCCGGCACCTCGTAGGCCGCGAGCGCCGCGAGCCTAGCACGGGGCAGGTAGGCACGCCCGGGATCACCGACGAGGATGTCCGCTCCCCGCGATTTCAGAGCGTCGAACCACGGCACGATCCGATCGACGAGGTCGCGCTGATAGAAGACATCGCCCGCGAGAACCACGCTCCACCCCTCGTCAAGCCCGACCAGATCATCGATACGGACTTCGATCGAGACCCCGTTGGCAGCGGCGTTCAGGCGGATCGCGGACGCGCAGAACGGGTCGACGTCTGCGGCGACGACATGCCCCGCACCTGCCCTGGCCGCGGCGATTCCGACAAGTCCCGATCCAGACGCGAAGTCGAGCACCGGCCTGCCGCGAACCACGGACGGATTGTCCAACACATAGCGGGCCAGCCCCTGCCCGCCCGCCCATGCGAAAGCCCAGAAGGGTGGAGGCAGCCCCATGACCGCCAGTTCCTCCTCCGTCTTCGTCCACAGCGCGTGCGCCTCGTCGGCCAGGTGGAGCACGATCTCCGGCACATGCGGGGGCTTTATCGCCGCCGTGTTGTCCAGGATAAATGCCTCGGCCCTGGCCGGATCGAGAAACGTCGGCGTCAGGGCGCGGGCTGCAGCCCGCCCATACGGCAGACTTCCTTCCATTCAGCACCGGTGACGGGCTGCACCGAGAGCCGCGAATTGACCACGAGGATCATCGCGGCGAGCTTCGGGTTCGCCTTGATCTCATCCAGAGTTGGCGGGCTCGGAACAGCGCGCACGGCCCGGATGTCGACGCATTCCCAGCGCGGATCGTCGGTGGTCGAATCGGGGTGTGCGAGTTTGCACACCTCGACGATCCCGACCACGTCGAGCCCCTCGTTCGAGTGGTAGAAGAAGCCGAGATCGCCGATCTTCATGGCGCGCATGTTGTTGCGCGCGGCGTAGTTGCGCACCCCGTCCCATTCAGCGCCCTTCTTGCCCTTCGCCGAAAGCATCTCGAAGGAGAAGACCGAAGGTTCGGACTTGAACAGCCAGTAGTTCATCGACGCCTCCTTCCGGGCTCACGCTTTCGGCTTGTTGAAGACCCAGTTCCACCCGCGGATTTCGACGGAACTGAACAATCCGGCCTTCGCATAGGGATCGATCGCCGCCAGCCTTTCGGCTTCGGCCCGGTCCGCCACGTCGAGGACGACCAGGCTGCCTGTCGGCTTGCCTTCATCGTCGAGGAACGGGCCGGCGAATCCGAGTTTGCCCTCGGCGCTCAGTCCGTCGAGGAAGGCGACATGCGCCGGCCGCGCGTCGAGCCGTGTCTGGAGCGCGCCCGGCTTGTCGTTGCAGATCAGGGCAAAGAGCATCTTTTCCTCTCGATTGTCATGGCGCATCCTCGGCCTTGAGCGGCCGCGACATCAGTGTCTCGACCGCCTGGGCGACGCTCGTTTCGCCGCGCAGGAGCTGGTCGGTCGCCCTTACGATCGGCGCGTCGATCCGCCGTGACCGGGCGATCCGGGCGGCAATGGAGGCGGTCGCCACACCCTCCGCGAGCGGCAGTCCGTCGCGCGAGCCGCCACCGCCCAGCGCGACGCCATAGGCGAAATTCCGCGACTGCGCGGAGGAGCACGTCAGCATCAGGTCGCCGAGCCCCGACAGGCCCATCACCGTTTGTGGCTGCGCACCATAAGACATCGCGAACCGCCTCAACTCGACAAAGCCGCGCGTGACGAGCGCCGCCTGGGCGCTGGCGCCAAGGCCCGCGCCTGCAACCGCGCCAGCCGCGATGGCAAAGACATTCTTCAGCGCGCCGCCCACCTCGACGCCGACCAGATCGTCGGTCGAATAGCAGCGGAAGCCCGGTCCCGTCAGCTTCGACGCCAGCCGTCCGGCCGTCGCGCGGGACGGATGGGCCACAACCACCGCAGTCGGCAGCCCCCGCACCACGTCGGACGCGAAGCTCGGACCCGAAAGCGCGGCGACGCTTCTGCCCGGCAGCACCTCGGCGACGACCTCCGAGAGCAGCCTGCCGCTGGCGACCTCGATTCCCTTGGCGCAGAGCACCAGCGTCGCCTTGGGTGGCATTGCCGGCGCGACTAGGCTGAGCGCGGAGCGCAGCGCCTGGGCCGGAATCGCGGCAAGCACGGTTCCGGCGCCGGCCAGCGCCCGGGCCGGATCGGTCGTGGCATCGATGGTGACGTCCAGCGAGGCGCCGCCAAGGTAGCGCGCGTTTTGGCGCCCCACATTGATCTCCGCCACGGTCCGCGCGTCGCGCGCCCATAGCCGCACGTCGTTGCCTGCACGGCGCGCGACGAGGGCGAGCGCAGTGCCCCACGCGCCGCCGCCGAGCACCGCCACGGGAGCGCTCATGCCTTGGCCCCCCGCCGCCCGCCGCCATAAACCGGTTCGGACGACGTATCGAGCGGCCAGCGCGAGCGCGGCGCGAAGGCCATCGCGTCATCGCCTGCGACGCCGGCACGCAGCTTCTCGATCGCCGCCCATGCGATCATCGCGGCGTTATCCGTGCAAAGGTCCAGCGGTGGCGCGATCAGGCGAAAGCCATTGGCGGAACACAGCGCATCGAGCGTACCGCGGATCGTCCGATTGGCCGCGACGCCGCCCGCGACGACGAGAGCGGGCGCTGCAAGATCGGGAAACGTGCCGCGGAAGCGGATCAGGGCGCGCGACACGCGGTCGGCGAGCGTTTCGGCGATTGCCGCCTGAAACGATGCGGAGATATCGGAAACGTCGCCATCGGACAGCGGCGCAATGGCGCTCGCCGCCTGTCGCACCGCGGTCTTCAGGCCGGAGAAGGAGAAATCCGGCCGCGCGGTGCCCTTGAGCGGACGCGGAAAGGCGAAGCGGTTCGGATCGCCGGCCATAGCCGCCTTTTCGAGACTCGGGCCACCCGGATAGGGCAGGCCGATCAGCTTGGCTGTCTTGTCGAACGCCTCGCCAAGCGCGTCGTCGATTGTCGTCGCCCAGCGTTCGTAGTCGCCAACGCCCCTTGCCAGGACGAGCTGCGTGTGGCCTCCGGAAACCAGGAGAAGCAGATAGGGAAACGCGAGCCCGTTCGTCAGTCGACCTGTCAGCGCATGGCCTTCCAGGTGATTGACGGCGATGAGCGGCTTCCCGGCGGCGGCGGCAATCGCCTTGGCCGTCATCAGCCCGACAATCAGACCGCCGACGAGGCCAGGACCAGCCGTCGCAGCCACCGCGTCGATCTCGTCCAGCGATATCCGAGCGTCGGCGAGCGCGGCCGCGACGATCCCGTCCAGGGCCTCCACATGAGCGCGCGCCGCGATTTCCGGCACGACGCCGCCGAAGGCCTCGTGCTGGTGGATCTGCGAGAACACCACGTTGGACAGGATGTCGCCCCGTCCTTCGGCGTCGCACGCGACGACCGCCGCGGCGGTCTCGTCGCAGCTCGTCTCGATGCCAAGGACGCGAAGGCTCTGCTCAGCCATGATTGCCCGGTTGTGTGATCCCGGATAGGAGGGGCGCGAACCCGGCCGGTAGCACGGACGCTCTCATGCAAACAACCGTCTTGAAGATCGGCACGCGCGGCAGCCCGCTCGCGCTCGCGCAGGCGCATGAGACGCGGCGGCGGCTGATGGTTGCCCACGGACTGACCGAGGAGGCGCTCCCGGTCGAGGTCATCACCACGAGCGGCGACCGCATCCAGGACCGACCGTTGTCGGAGGCCGGGGGCAAGGGGTTGTTCACCAAGGAGATCGAGGAAGCCCTGATCGCGGGGCGGATCGACATAGCCGTGCATTCCTCGAAGGACATGCCGACCCTGCTTCCCGCGGGGCTGATCCTGTCCGCCTTCCTGCCGCGCGAGGATCCGCGGGACGCCTTCGTCGGCAGGATCGCGAACTCGATCGACGCCCTGCCGCGCGGCGCGACGGTCGGTTCCTCGTCGCTGCGCCGTCAGGCGCTGCTCAGGCGCGCGCGGCCCGATCTCTTCGTCGTCGGCTTTCGCGGCAATGTCCAGACGCGGCTGCGCAAGCTGGACGAAGGGCAGGCGGATGGCACCATCCTGGCCCTCGCAGGGTTGAAGCGACTCGGGATGGAGCATGTCGCAACCCAACTCCTGCCGCTGGACGTCTTCCCGCCCGCGCCGGGCCAGGGCGCCATCGGCATCGAGCGGCGCGAGGACGACGAGCGCGTCGCAGAACTCCTCGATGCGATCAACGACCGTCCGACCGCCGCCGCCCTCGCCTGCGAACGCGCCTTCCTCACCGTTCTCGACGGCTCCTGCCGAACCCCGATCGCCGGCCATGCCGCGGTGGAGGGCGAGCGCATCTCGTTTCGCGGGCTGGTGCTGACGCCCGATGGCAGTGTGGCACACCATATACAGGGGGCGGGATGGGCCGCCGATGCGGCTTCGATCGGCCGTGAAGCCGGTGAGAACCTGCGCGAGCGTGCGGGAATGCGGTTCTTTGAGAGCTGGGGCTGATGCCTCCACGCATCCTGGTGACACGCCCCGAGCCGGCCGCGACGGTGACGGCTGGGCGGCTTCGCGAAGCAGGCTATGAGCCTGTCGTCCTGCCGCTGTCGCGGGTCATGCCGCTGATTGTCTCGACAATGACGGCCGATGAGGCGCGAGGCTGCGCCGCAGTCGCCGTCTCGAGCGCCAACGCGATCAGGCACGCGCCACCCCGCCTGATTGCGGCGCTGACCGGGAAACCCTGTTTCGCGATCGGCGCGCATAGTGCCAAAGTCGCGCGTATCGCCGGTTTCGACCTCGTGCGGATATCCGGCGGCGACGGCGAGGATCTCGCACGACTGGTCGGCGAGGGGACGCCTGATGGCGCGGTCGTCGCCTATCTTTGCGGCCGGGTCCGCAAGGCGACTGTAGAGCGCGACATCGCGAGTTCGGGCCGCTCCGTCATTCCGGTGGAAACCTACGATGCCCACCCGATCGACTATTCCCCGGCAGAACTTGCCCACATGGTCGGAAATGGTCGCATCGATGCGGTGTTGCTCTACTCCGACCGCGCGGCGCTGAGCTTCGCGACGCTGACCTCATCCGGAAACGCCAGCGCGCGCTTTGCAGACATACCGCTGCTCGGTCTCTCGGCCGGCATCGGCGAAGCCCTGCCAGGCAGGTGCTTCACAGCCGCGTCCGAACCGAATGAGGAAGCGCTCTTCGCCGTCCTGGGCCGGGTGGTCGCAGCGACGCCTTAAGCCTGCCCCTTTTCATCGCACGCTGATCCTGTGCTAGACGGGACGCGATCCCGCAAAGCCGGCCCATCAAGAACAGCGGAGTTACCTCCATGACCAAACCGCCCCGGGTCAGGCATTCCAAGACACAGCGTGAGCCGGTAACGATCGAACTCGATCCGTCGTCGGTCAGTCGTGTCGATGAGCCGGCCGCGGCCGTGGGTGAGGAGGCAATCGCGGAAGCCAGCGAAACGCCGGCGGCTGCCGATAGAGAGCAGCCTGCGGCCGATCTTGGCGCCGATGGCCACCCGGGCAATGAGACGCCCCAAGCCGGGTCGGATGAACCTGCCAACCCCGATCCGGGCGCATCCACCTTCGGGCGCAAAGCCGATTCCCGGACCGGAATGCCGCCTCTCGCGCCTGCGCCGGCTCCGCGCCGGGGCGCCGGCTTGGTTTCAGGCCTGGCGGGGGGAGCGATCGCACTCCTGGCGGCGGGCGGCCTGAACTATGCGGGCCTACTGCCGCTTTCAATCCAAAACGAGGATGCCGGCGGCAGCGAAGCCGCCATCGTGGCGCTGAGGAGCGAGATCGAGACGCTGAAGGCCGATCTGGCCTCCTTGCGCGCAGCGCCGGGCGGCGCGGGCATGGAGGAGCTTCGTCAGGCGCTTGCCGACCAGACAGGGCGGGTGGACGGTTTGGCTTCGAGCCTGGACACGGTCATCGGCGATCTCGCGACGTTGCGCCAAGCCGTCGACGCGGGCGGAGGCGAAGGCGCCTCCGCCATTCAAGCACTGGAAACCCGCGTCCGCGCGATGGAATCGCTCATCGCCGGTCTAAGCGGAGGCGGCGGCACCGTTTCCGAAGCGCAGATCGCGGAACTCGCGGCAAAGATCGCCACCGTCGAATCGGCAGCGTCGGCAGCGAGCGCAGCGGCAGCGACCGCCGAGTCCGGCACTGCCGAAGTCGCAGCGAAACTGGCCTCGATCGAGCAGGCCGTGACCGATCTGGCTTCGCGCATCGAAGGCCAGAGCGAGCAGCCAAAGGTGGCGCTTGCAATCGCCGCCGCCGCCCTGCGCGCTGCGCTCGATCGCGGTGGCACGTTCACGGCCGAAGTCGAGACTTTCGCCGTGATCGCAGCGAATTCGCCGGACCTGCCGGCCCTGCGCGAAGCCGCGGCCGCCGGGGTCTCGACGCGCGCCGAACTCGTCGCGGGCATGCCGAAAGCTGCCGAGGCCATGATCGACGCCGGTCGTGCCGCGGAACCCGAAGCGGGCTTCTGGGCGAGTCTCTGGGAGAGTCTGAAGTCCCTGGTCTCCGTGCGTCCGATAGGCGCCATGGAAGGTCCGGGCGTACCTGAAACGGTGTCGCGCATCGAGGCGGCCGTGCAGCAGGGAGACCTCGGCAGGGCGCTTTCGGAGTACGATGCGCTGCCTGAGCCGGTAAAGGCCGCAGCATTTGATTTCGCGCAGCGGCTGCGCACCCGCCATACCGTGGAACAGCTTGTCGAGAAGGCTCTGGCCGACGCACTCAAGGCCGCGTAGGGAAGACCCGATGGTCCGTATCCTGTTCTTTCTTGCGGTCGTCTTCGCTCTCGGCCTGGGCTTCGCCTGGCTGGCTGACCGACCGGGAGACCTCGTCGTCACGTTCGGCGGCTACCGCTATGAGGTGAGCCTTATGGTGGCGGCGGTCGCGGTCACCGCCATTGTCTCCTCGATCATGATCGCCTGGTGGCTCGTCAAGGCGATCTGGAACAGCCCCTATCTGATCACCCGCTACTTCCGCGTCAGGCGACGCGACCGGGGTTATCAATCGCTCTCCACCGGTCTGATTGCTGCCGGCGCGGGCGACGCAGCGGCCGCGCGACGCCACAACAAGCAGGCGGCGAAGATGATTTCCGCCGACCAGGAGCCGCTGATCCATCTGCTCGACGCCCAGACCATGCTGCTCGAAGGCGACCACGACGGAGCGCGCAGGAAGTTCGAGGCGATGGTCGAGGATCCCGAGACGCGTTTGCTCGGCCTGCGCGGACTGTATCTCGAGGCCGCCCGCCTCGGCGACCGGCAGGTCGCGCGACACTATGCCGGCCGCGCAGCCGAAATCGCTCCACAGCTTGGCTGGGCCGCCGACGCGACCATCGAGGAGAAGACGGGCCACGGCGACTGGGACGGCGCCATTGCGCTTGTCGAGGCGCAGCGCGCCGCGGGTCACATGGAAAAGGCGTCCGCCAATCGGCGCAAGGCCGTCCTGTTGACCGCCAAGGCTCGCGATCTGCTTGACTCGGACCCGCTCGCGGCCAGGAACGCGGGCGTGGAGGCGAACCGGCTGGCACCCGATCTTGTCCCGGCCGCGGTGGTGGCGGCGAAGGCCCTGTTCCGTCAGAACGACGTGCGCAAAGGATCGAAGATCCTGGAGGCCGCCTGGAAGCTCCTGCCGCATCCGGAAATCGCCGAGGCCTATGTGCATGCGCGGCCGGGCGACGCGACGCTCGACCGTCTTTCTCGCGCAAGACGGCTTGAAACGCTTAGGACGAACCATCCCGAGTCCTCCCTCGCCGTCGCGCGCGCCGCGTTTGACGCCGGCGAGTTTGCCGAGTCGCGCGCCGCGGCCGAAGCCGCTCTCCGCATGGAGTCGCGCGAGGCTGGCTATCTCATGCTCGCCGATATCGAGGAGGCCGAGACGGGCGATCAGGGTATGGTGCGGCAATGGCTAGGGCGCGCCGTTCGCGCACCGCGTGACCCAGCCTGGGTAGCCGACGGGCACGTTTCCGAGAGATGGGAACCGGTATCGCCGGTGACGGGACGTCTCGACGCCTTCGAGTGGAAGGCGCCCATCGAGCGCGCGGCGCCGATGATCGAGGAGAGTGACGGCGACCCGTCCGTGCCGATGATCGCGTCGCAAGCGTCAACTCCTCAAGCGGTCGAACCGCCGGTCGTTGAGGAGGCTTCGACGCCCGCGACGACCCCTGTCGAGTCCGAACCGGATGTCGCCGCAGCTCAACCAACGCCCGCTCGACCTGCGAAGGCGGCCCCGCCACGGATTGCAGTGGTGCCGCACGGCGATTCCCGGCCGACCCACCCGCCCGACGATCCGGGGGTCGATCCCGATGACGATCGTTCGGCGGAAGCCCGAAGGTTCAAGCTGTTCTGACCAGATGATCGAGCGACTGATCTCCTTCCTGCGCGACATGTCCGTTTCGTCGGACATTCGAGACGCCGACGGCGCGGATGATCCCAGGATCGCAACGGCGGCCCTGATGGTCCATGTCATGGACGCCGATGGCGAAAGGCGAAGCGGCGAACGCGAGGCGCTCCTGACGGCACTCGCGGAGACGCTTGATGTCAGTGGGAACGAGTTGCAGGCCATCATTGCCGCAGGCGAGAAAGCCGACCGGGAGGCGATCGATCTCTATTCCTTCACGAGCGTCCTGAACCGCCACCTCGATGATGCCGCGAAGAAGAATTTCGTCGCCGCCATGTGGGAAGTCGTCTACGCCGATGGCGAACTGCACGAACTGGAGGACAACGTCGTCTGGCGCGTCGCGGAATTGATCGGCGTCGATGCACGGGACCGTGTCGTCTTGCGCCTCGAAGCCCGGCATGCCGCCGGAGTCGGCGGCGGCGTCGAGGACTGACGGCATGGCAAGGCAGGTTCGGCGGCCCGTCCTGGTCGTCCTGCATCAGGAACAGTCAAGCGCCGGCCGGGTCGGCCATCTGCTGGCCGAAGGCGGGTTCGACCTCGATATCCGGCGACCGCCTCTGGGCGACGATCTGCCCGCCACGCTCGAACGGCACTCCGGCGCCGTCGTCTTTGGCGGGCCGATGAGCGCCAACGACAAGGACGAGTTTGTCAGGCGTGAGACCGATTGGCTGTCGGTTCCGCTGAAGGAGAACCGGCCGTTCCTGGGCATCTGCCTCGGCGCGCAGATGCTGGTGAACCATCTGGGGGGCAGGGTCGAAGGTCATTGCGACGGTCTGGTCGAGATCGGCTGGTACCCGATCGAGCCAACCGACGAGGGCAGCGCTCTCATGCACTGGCCGGAGATGGTCTACCAGTTCCATCGCGAGGGCTTCTCTCTTCCTGCCGGCGCGACCCTGCTCGCAACCTCCGAGACCTATCCCAACCAGGCCTTCCGATATGGCGAGAACGCATGGGGCATCCAGTTCCACGCCGAGCTGACCGCCATCATGATGCACCGCTGGATCGTGCGTGGCGCGCACCGCTTCGAGCTTCCCGGCGCGCAGCCCGGCCGGGACCATCTCGGCGGGCGGATGATCTGGGACATCCATCTGAAGCGCTGGCTGACGGAGTTCCTCGGTGTGATCTTCGACCAGGAGAAGGATGGCCCGCGCCCGGCCTGACGGTTCAGTGCCGGCCCTGTAGATGCCGGATGCGCCTCAATTGCGGAAACAGCACCGCCCAGAGACCCGCGATTGCGACGGCGCCGACGCCTCCGAACACGACGGCTGGCACAGTGCCGATCAACGCCGCCATCGTGCCGGCCCGGAACTCGCCGAGTTCGTTCGAGGCGCCCACGAAGACCATGTTGACCGCATTGACCCTTCCTCGCACCGCGTCGGGGGTCCAAAGCTGGATCAGCGTCTCGCGGACGTAGACGCTCACCATATCGGTCGCTCCGAGGATCATCAGCGCCACGATCGACAGCCACGGCATGGTCGAGATGCCGAACACGACTGTGAAGCCCCCGAACAGAGCGACGAAGAACAGCATCAGCGCGCCCGCATGGTCGCGGATCGGATGCCCTGCCAGCCACACGGCGACCAGAATCGCGCCAATGCCGGGCGCGGCGCGTAGCAGGCCGAGCCCCCAAGGACCGAGCTCGAGGATATCGCGCGCATAGACCGGCAGCAGCGCCACTGCTCCGGAAAGCAGAACGGCGAAGAGGTCGAGCGAGATGGCGCCCAGCACCACTCTTTCACCCCAGATGTAGCGAAAGCCGGCGAACAGGGTCTGGAGCGTCGGTTTTTCCGTCCCGCTCCGCTGGACCGGGCGCGGTATGGTGAAAATCAGACATGTGGCGCCAAACATGAGCGCCGCCGCCACGCCATAGGCGCTTGCGACCGACAATCCGTAAAGCAGGCCACCCGCGACCGGTCCCACGATCGTCGCCGTTTGCCACGCGGATGAATTCCAGGCGACGGCATTGGCGAAATCCCGCTGCGGAACCAGGTTTGCAACCAGGGACGCCGAAGCGGGTCCGAAGAAGGCGCGTGCGACGCCGAACACCGCCAGCACGCCGAAAATCCCGCCGACACCGCTCAAGCCACGCAACGCGAGCAACAGCAGCGCCAAGGCGCAGAGCGTCTCGACCAGCGCCGCCATCGCCATGATCAGCCGTCGTCCGAACCGATCCGCGGCGACTCCGGTAACCAGTACGAGCAGTAGCGACGGCGCGAACTGGATGATGCCGACCAGCCCGAGATCGAACGGGTCGCGAGTGATGTCGTAGACCTGCCAGCCGACCGCTACCGAAACCACCTGCGTCGAGAAGGTCGCAAGGAAGCGTGCAAGCCAGTAGCGAAGAAAGGGGCCATGCTGGAACGCGGCGAAGCGCTGATCGGCCGCGGCCGCTGATTCGGATGTCATCGAAGGGAGTGGGCGATGCCCGCCGTGGAAGTATCTGGTCGTGGCGGCCCTGTAACCCAGTTCGACGGCATCCGCTACCCGCGATGACCCATGCCCTTGACCGTGTCCGTATCCTCGTCGTTCCGACTCTGCACCTGCGGCCTCATCCGGCGACGGTGATCCTCATCGGCGACTGGGGTCTCCGAGGGTCATCCGCCAGGTCCATGGTCGATCAGGTTGGAACCGCCATCCGTTTCGCGAGTTGGTTTCACCGGTCAATGCAGGGGATCGACGATGACAACGGATCGCAAGGACGCCGCAGAGTCGCGGGCATCGGGCGCGCCGGCACTTTCCACTCGGGACTGGGACGAGGTCGCAGGCCGGGAGGTCGCGCCGAAGGCCGGTTTCGAGAACGGCGATTTTCGCTATCACGATGAGACCGAGGCGCCAGAGGAAGACGATGACAACCCGGCGCAGGAAAGCGACGACGCTCTGCCGGACGAAAACGAGGAAGCTGCGATCGAGAAACGGTACCGGAATCTGGGCGAAGGCGGGAGGGAGACGTGATGATGGCGCGACCGTTGCTTTTCTGCACTGCGCTGTTCGTCTTCGCGACGACCGACGTCAACGCCCAGGACGACCGCAAGGTGCCGCCCGAGGACTCGCTCAAGCTTTCCGAGATCATTGCCAAGGTCGAGGCCCGTCCCGACTTCAAATATGTCGACGAGATCGACTGGGACGACGACTCCTACAGCGTGGTGTATTTCACCGCCGACAAGGCCAAGGTCGAAATCAGCTACAACCCCGTGACCGGCGAGCCGAAATAGCGGCCGCTTTCGCATGAACCTCGTTTGAGGGGTACGCCGGTGGTGGAGCTGAGGGGGATCGAACCCCTGACCTCGTCATTGCGAACGACGCGCTCTCCCAGCTGAGCTACAGCCCCGTCCGACGTGCGGCGCATTTACGGTTCCGGCCCTTGGGCTGTCAAGCGAGCGCCGAGGCCCGCCGTGCGTCCCGCCAGGCTGCGGGACTTGCCCCTTCCGCCCCCGATGTCTACATGTCGCGGACCCTCGGGAGAACCGCATGACGGCGCTTTTTGTCACGCTCCACCTCGCCTTCAGCATCGTCTGGTGGATCGTCATCCTGTCAGCCATCTTCTCCTGGCTCTACGCCTTCAACGTCGTCAATCCGCGCAACCAGTTCGTCAACGCGATCGGTTCGGCGCTCTATCGCCTTACCGAGCCGATCTATCGTCCGATTCGGCGGCTGCTTCCGGACCTCGGCGGCATCGACATCTCGCCGATCGTCGTTCTGCTGCTCCTGACCTTCCTCGAGATCTTCATGCACACCTCGATCGAGCCGCTTCTCGGCGTGGTACATTGACGGGCTGGCGGCTCGGGAACCCGGCAATGCGTGCGATCGGACTGACCTTGGTGATGGGCTTGGCCACCGGCGCCTCGAGCGCCGCCGAAATCGTCAGCGCATACACCGACGTCGACTTCGAGAAGGGCTGCTCGATCTTCTCCTCCAACGAGGAAGGGGGCGAGTTCGCCAACTTCGTCTGCAACGGCTTCAAGGGCTATCCGGTCATCTACTACACCGGCGACCTGCGCGAATCCGTGTTCTACGGCTTTCCGCCCTCGGGTGACCTCGCCCCCGCATGGGAGAGTTTCGGCGGCTTCAACCGCACCGGGCCGAAGATCGAATGGCGCGTCGAGAAGGACGGCAACCGCGAGATCCCGTTCGCCACGATCCATCGCTGGTTTGTTGCCGCCGACCCCGAGGACTCCTCGAAGGAGGTCGAGGTACTGGTGATCGACAAGGTCGCACAGCTGCACGAGAAGGACGGCTGCGCGGTCGGCCTCGTCGTCGCCACCGGCAACCCGAAAGCCAACGAGACGGCGCGCAGGATCGCCGACGAGCAGGCGCGGAGCTTCGTTTGCGGAGCCGATGAGCGGGTCGTCGTCCAGGGCGACGTCCCGCTGCCGGACTTCTACCGTCAGGAATAGCGCCTACTTCCCGCCCTTGGCCCGGTCGATCGCCTCTTCGATCATGCGGCGCGCCCGGGCTGCGCCGTGCCAGCCGCCGACCTTCACCCACTTTCCGGGCTCCAGGTCCTTGTAGTGCTCGAAGAAGTGTTCGACCTGCTGGCGGGTGATCTCCGGGAGGTCGGTCACCTCATGGGTGTTGGCGTAGCGCAGCGTTATGTGCGGCGACGGCACGGCGACCACCTTTTCGTCCTCGCCGGCCTGGTCTTCCATGATGAGAACCCCGATCGGGCGCACGTTGATGACGCATCCCGGAATGAGCGCCCTCGTGTTGCACACGAGAACGTCGATCGGATCGCCGTCGCCGGACAGCGTGTGCGGCACGAAACCGTAGTTCCCGGGATAGCGCATGGGCGTGTAGAGGAAGCGGTCGACGAACAGCGTGCCGGCCTCCTTGTCCATCTCGTACTTGATCGGCTCGCCGCCGACCGGGACTTCGATGATGACGTTGACGTCGTCGGGCGGGTTCCTGCCGATGCGGATGGCGTCGATACGCATGGATTCAAGCCCTTGCTGAAACGACAGCGTTAGCGCCGCTCAGGCGCTGGCGCAATCGGTCGCCGCGTTCGGGCCCGAAAGCCTATTCCCAGACGAAGGCAACCTTGCGCAACGCCCGCTGGTCGAACACCTCGACGCCTTCGGCGATGTCGCGTCCCCCCGCTCCGGCGTAGAAGGAGACGGCGTTCGCGTTCTCCTCCAGCGCCCAGACGACCAGGCCCTTCATGCCATGCGCCGAGAGGCGCCGACGCGCCTCGGCGAAGAGGCGGCTGCCGAGCCCGATGCCCTGGCATTCGGGTTTCAGATAGAGCTCGTAGATCTCGCCTTGCTGTTTCAGGTCCCGTGCCCTGTTGCGGCCGAGCGTCGCATAGCCGCAGACCTTGCCGCCAACCTCGACGACGAGGATGGAGGCCGCACGCTTGATGGCGTTCGCCCACCAGTCGCGGCCACGACGATTGATCATCGCGGTGAGCGCCTTGTGCGGGATGATGCCCGCGTAAGCGCCCTGCCAAGCGTCATGGTGCACGTCGGCGATCGCCGAGGCGTCCCTCGGTTCGGCATTGCGGATGTCGATGGCGAGCGTCTTCATGGTTCGTTAACCATAGCTGCCGCCCCGCCGCGCGCGCAAGAGTCGCAACAGCATGCGCCGCCGTCAATTTCGTCAGATTTCGGCAACGTGATCGTCCAGTTCGTTGGGCTCGACGGCGCGGGCCGGAAAGTGGCCCGCGAGCAATGCTCCCACTGCCTCGACGGCGTCGATGAAACCGTCCGCGATCCGACCCTCTGCCGCGCGACGAACCAGCGCCTCGACGAGCGTGTTCCACTGATGCTGCGGGACCTTCTGGTTGATGCCGGCGTCGGCCACCACTTCGGCGTAGCGCTCCGCGAGCGAAACGAAGATCAACACGCCAGTGCGCTCGGTGGTGACGTGGATGTTGCGGGACAGGAACTGCCGCACCGCGTTGTCATGGGCATGGGAATAGCGCATCGACTTCGGTACGAAGTGGATGCGAAGCGCGGGAAACACCCAGATCATCAAGAGCGCGGACGCGAGCGCCACCAGTTGCGCAACCGCCAAGATGATTGCCGGGATCTCGATCCACCAGAAGTTGGCCACCCAGGCGACGATCGGGCCGAGGACCACAGTCGCGGCCGCGAGCATGAAGGCGGCAGGGGCAAAGTAGGACGCGCTGGTTCTCGCGACGACGCAGTAGATCTCACCGGATGTCCCGGTTTCCGCGGCACGGATCGCGGCCGCGACCCGCCTGTGATCCGCGTCCGAGATGATTCGGCCTCTCATGTCACCAGCTCCCCGAGGCGCCGCCGCCGCCGGACGAGCCGCCCCCGCCCGAGAAGCTCGATCCCCCCGACGACCAGCTCGACGACGAACTCGATGAGCTTCCCGAGGAGCCGGACGACCCTCCGACCGTGACTTCGACGCCCATCCACTTGTAGCGGTTCTTTCCGACCTTGCGGCCGAACATGGGAATGATGATCGTCAGGAAGATCGAGCCGAAGAAGATCGAGAACCAGAGGACGAAGAATCCGACGACGAATGGATCAAAGGACCATTCGTCGTCGCGGGCGCGTTCCGCCCGCTCCTCCAGCTCGGCTGCATTGCCTTCGAGCACCAGGATGATGTCATCGACTGCCTGGCCAATCCCGCCTGCGAAGTCGCCGGCGCGGAACGCCGGCACCATCGTGTTTTCGATGATCAGCTTGGAATGCAGGTCGGTCAGCGTGCCTTCGAGGCCGTAGCCCACCTCGATGCGCATCTTGCGGTCCTGGCTGACCACCAGCAGCAGCACGCCATTGTCCTCGTCGGCCTGTCCGAGACCCCATGCGCGGAAGAGCCGGTTCGCGAAATCCTCGAGATTGTCGCCATCGAGCGTCGTAATCGTCGCCACGACGATCTGGTCCGACGACTTGTCCTCGAACGCGGCAAGCCTCGCCGTCAGTTCCACCTCGGCTCCGGCATCGATGATGCCGGCGTTGTCGACGACCCTGCCGGTCAGCGCTGGCAGATCGGCGGCGCTGGCCGGCAGCCAGATCAGCGATACAAGCACCGCGCCCGTCGCGACGGCACGTATCGCCGCAGCAAGCGTCCGGCGCGGCACTAGTTGAAGTCCACCTTCGGCGGTTCCATCTTGTCTTCGGCCACGCTGAACGTCTCGTAAGGTGCGCTGTCCGTGAACCATATCCACGTCCAGATGATCGACGGGAAGGTGCGCAGCGTCGTGTTGTACTCGCGCACCGCCTCGATGTAGTCGCGCCGGGCAACGGCGATGCGGTTCTCGGTGCCTTCGAGTTGTGCCTGGAGGGCGAGGAAGTTCTGGTTCGCCTTGAGGTCCGGATAGGCTTCCGCCACGGCCAGCAGTCGCGAGAGCGCGCTCGTCAGTTCCGACTGGAGTTGCTGGAAGCGGGCGAACGCCTCGGGATCGGTCAGGACCTCGGGCGGGATGGTGACCTGCGTCGCTTCGGCGCGCGCCTTGACCACCGCCTCCAGTACCTCGCGCTCGTGCGCCGCATAGGCCTTCACGGTCTCCACCAGGTTGGGGATGAGATCGGCGCGTCTCTGATACTGGTTCAGCACCTCGCTCCACGCCGCCTTCGCCTTCTCGTCGGCGGTCGGGATCGTGTTGAACCCACAGCCCTGGAGGCAAAGGGCGGACAGGATGAGCAGCATCCAGATGAAGGGCCGCGGCATGGCTCGCATTGCAGGTGACTCCGAAGGGTTAGGCGAGAATAGCCCAAACCGCGGCGCGGAACATCCGGTCCCGTCGCGATTCCGTCACCGGCCGCGCTGGGGCTGTGAAGGGCGTCCGCGTCACGCTATGGTCGCTCCAAGAATGGGACACTCCATGCAAGGCGAAAACGATCAGCAACGTGAATCTCGCCGTATCCTCGACCGTGTGGAGCAGGAATCCGCGCGCGACGTGCTGGGCGCCGCCGGACGGGCGGCTCGGCGCGTTCGCAGCCATGTCGACGCCTCCAATGTCGACCCGGACGATCGGATCGAGGTCGTCGGCACCCGCATCGGACGTGTTCTCGGTCTGATCGTCACGGCCGTTCTCCTTGCCCTTTTCCTCTGGTTCCTGATCGACGGCTAGAAACATGTCCGAACGAGGTCGCGAATCGCCCGGGGCGGTCATCGTCGTATCGAGTCATGTGGCGCGCGGATCCGTCGGCAATCGCGCGGCCGTGTTCGCGCTGGAAACGCTGGGCCACCCGGTCTGGGCCGTGCCGACGGTGCTGTTGCCCTGGCATCCCGGCCACGGCCGGGCGACCCGGATCGTGCCCCCGCCCGAGCAGTTCGCGGCGTTCATGCGCGACCTGGAGCGGGCGCCCTGGCTGGGTGAAGTGGCGGCGGTGTTGTCCGGCTATCTCGGCGACCCGGCGCAGGCCAGCGCGGTCGCCTCGCTGGTGCGCGCCGTCAAGACGCGCCGGCCCTCCGCGCTGTATGTCTGCGACCCCGTCATGGGTGACCTGGGCGGGCTCTATGTACCGGAGGCGACCGCCCTGGCGATCCGCGATCGCTTGCTTCCCATCGCCGATATCGCGACGCCAAACCGCTACGAGCTCGAATGGCTGGCCGAGGCGAAGCTCGCAGATCTCAAGGCGGTGATGTCGGCCGCGCTGCACGCAGGACCGCCGAGCATGCTGGTCACGTCGGCGCCGGCCACGATCGCGGGGGGAACCGGCAATCTCCTGGTCACGGCCGACGAGGCCATGCTCGCCGAGCATCGCAGCATTGACAAGCCGCCCAACGGATTGGGCGATCTGACGGGCGCCGTCTTCCTTGCCCGCCTGCTTGCCGGCCAGCCGATATCGAAGGCGCTGCAGTCGACTACCGCGACGGTCTTCGAGATTCTCGCGCGCACGGCAAAACGCGGCGCCGATGAACTGACCCTCGAGACAGACGCCGCGAGCCTGTCGAGCCCCATGGCCATGGTGCATCTGAGGCATCTCGCTCATCCCGGGCAGGATCGTCGCGCGTGAGCATCCGTGGCCTCGGCAAGACCGTGGTCGGCGTCGACGGGTGGAACGCCGGGAGTTGTTGGCGGGCGACGGTTTCGGGCGCACGTTTGTCGATTCCGCACGATGTTTGCGAGACGCAGGCGAACGCCAACACATGGCCCTTCGTCTGCGACGCCTGCGACATTCCCATCGCCATCTGGTGCTGAATGGGAATTGATCGCGCCCCGTCCTTGCCGCTACCTAGCGGCATGACCCACCTCCCCGACTTCCTCCTCGACGGATACCGCAAGTTCATGGCCGGCCGATATGCGACCGAATCCGGGCGCTATCGTACGCTGGCCCGCGACGGACAGACCCCGGAGACCATGATCATCGCCTGTTGCGACTCGCGCGCAGCGCCAGAGGCGATCTTCGATGCTGGACCTGGCGAACTCTTCGTCGTGCGCAACGTCGCCAACCTCGTGCCGCCCTACGCTCCGGACGGCGAGTTTCATTCGACGTCGGCCGCGCTCGAATTCGCCGTCCAGAGCCTCAAGGTCAAGCACATCGTGGTGATGGGCCATGGCCGCTGCGGCGGCATCCGGGCAGCGCTCGACCCGGCGGCCGCACCGCTGTCGCCAGGCGATTTCATCGGCAAGTGGATGAGTCTGGTCGCGCCGGCCGCGGGCGCCGTGACCGGCAACACGCTGATGACGGCCGGCGAACGACAGACTGCCCTCGAACGCATTTCGATCCGATACTCCATCGCCAATCTGCGGACCTTTCCTTGCGTGAACATCCTTGAAGGGAAGGGGAGGCTGACCTTGCACGGCGCCTGGTTCGATATCTCGACGGGCGAACTCTGGGTGATGAATCGTGAAACTGGCGATTTCGAGAGGCCAGACGTCGATTAGGGGAGTTTCAGGGGGCTCCGCGCCGTTCGCCATAGCAGCGCGGAGACCAGCGCCAGCAGGCCCATGGCCGGTATCACCGTTGCAAGGGAGACGACCGGATCGCCGATCAGGGCCGCGACCGTGCCGCCGACAAGGCCGCCTCCCATCTGGAAGAAGCCGGCCATGGACGACGCCGAACCCGCGATTCGCGGGAACGGGGCGAGCGACGCTGTCGACAGGGCTGGCATGACGAAGGCAACGCCGAACGTGTAGCAGGCGCAGGGAGCCATCACCCCGAGCAGGGTCGGCGGCGCAACCCTCAGTCCGACCGCCAGTGCGACGCTTCCGAGGACGATCATGGCGATGCCGACAAGGACCAGCGTCACGGTGCTGGTGCGCCGCATCAGTTGGCGCAGCGTCAGAGACCCGATGAAGAAGCTGCCCGACTGGAACAGCATGGCTGCGCCGAACTCAGTCGGCGACAGGCCGACGCGATCCATCAACACGAAGGGAAGAATCGTCGCCTGGGTGTAGAGCGCGCCGACCGAGCCGGCGAGGACGACGCTGGTCAGCAGGAACTCGCGATGGGTCAGGAGCTGGCCGTAGGATGCGAGAAGGGCGCGCGGGCGGATGCGCGACAGGTCCCGAGCCACCGTCTCGACCATCGAGCGGCGGACCACCAGCCCGATGGCGACGCCGCCGAGAGCCATCAAGACGAAGATGGCCTGCCAGCCCGCCGTCTCGAACAACAGGCCCCCGATCGTCGGGGCGAGCGCCGGAGCTATGCCCATGATGACCGCAGTGAGGTTCATGATCCGGGTTGATGCCTCGCCGGTGAACAGATCCCGCACCAGCGCCCTCGCAATGGCGATCCCCACCGCGGCGCCGACGCCCTGCACGAAACGAGCGGCGATGAGGAATTCGACCGTTGGGGCGAAGACCGCGCCAAGCGAACCGACGATGTAGATGGCAAGGAAGGCGAAGGTGATGGGTTTGCGTCCGAACCCGTCCGACAGCGGCCCGCACACCAGCTGCGCGGAAGCAAAACCGGCGAAGAACATCGAAAGGGTCATCTTGACGGCGGACTCGGTGGTGCCGAAGACATCAACCAGATGAGGCATGGCCGGCGTGAACAGGCCCATCGACAGCGGCCCGAGAGCGACAAGAAGCGCGCCGAGAAGCGAGACGCGCCGTTCGCTCATCGCGACAGGGAGGGGAGGCTGCGCATTCATGCTGCGCCTGCCCGCCGAGATTCGTCACGCATCGTGGCGAGCCTCATTCGAAGTCGCGTGAGGGTTGCCACGAAAACCTCCCAGTCATCCACAGGGATGCCTTCGGTCACGTCGCGCCGAAAGGCGGCCGTTATCGGCAGGATGCGGTCGAGCATCGCAGTCCCATCGACCGTTAGCGACACGCGCTTTGCCCTCCTGTCGTTCGGATCGGGCGCCCGTTCGATCAAACCCCGGGCCGCGAGGCGGTCGAGCGAGGCGCTGAGCGTCATGGCCTCGATGCCCATGCGCTCCGCGAGGATAGCCTGCCTCGCTTCGCCTGCCCGCGCGACATGAACGAGCGTGCGGCCATCCCCGCTGGTAAGTCCGAGCCCGGCCTCGCCAATGCGCCTGTCCACTTCGGCCCGGATCAGTCGCGTCACGTCCGTCAGGACGAGACCGAAATTCTCGGAAGGGGCAGGAGCGGGCATGGCGAGAAATGATTTGATAAGGCTGACTTATTATATGCCGTGCTTACTATCCGTTGGGCCGGTCGTCAAGCGTTGCACCGGCCGCACAGCGGGCTTACATGCCCCCGGCTTCTCCAAGGAAACTCCGCATGAGCGCTACGCGTCCCGATGTGCCTGCCGGTCCCCTCACCCACTGGACGGGTCCATCGGGCCTTCCCGATTTTGCGAAGGTGAACGACGCAGATTTTGAGCGCGTCTTCGATGCAGCCATCGCCGCGCATCGAGCCGAGGTGGATGCCATCGCGTCCGACCCCGCCCAGCCGACGATCGAGAACACGCTCGCCGCGCTCGAACTCGCAGGCGACCCGCTCGACCGTGTGTCGTCGATCTTCTGGTGCAAGGCCGGCGCTCACACGAACGCGACGATCCAGCAGGTCGAGCGCGACATCTCGCCCAAACTCTCGCGGCATTTCTCGTCGATTTCGATGGACCCGGCATTGTTCGCGCGCATCGACATGCTTCACCGGAACCGCGACCGTCTGGGGCTCGACCCCGAAACGCTCCGGGTGCTGGACAAGACCTGGAAGGGATTCGTTCGCTCGGGCGCCAAGCTGGATGCCGCAGGGAAGGAGCGCCTTGCAGCCATCGACGCTGAGCTTGCGGGCCTCGGAACGACGTTCGGCCAGAACGTGCTTGCCGACGAGCGCGACTGGTTGCTTCTCCTCGACGATGGCGATCTTGCCGGTCTGCCCGACTTCCTCAAGAGCGCGATGGCTGAAGCGGCCGCCCTGCGCGGACACGATGGGCGTTTCGCGGTAACGCTGTCTCGCTCGATCTACGAACCCTTCACGACGTTCTCCGAACGGCGGGACCTGCGCGAGCAAGCTTTCCGCGCCTTCGTCATGCGGGGGCAGAACGGGGGAACGACCGACAACACCGCGGTTGTCGCGAGCACGCTGGCGCTGCGGGCCGAGAAGGCGAAGCTGCTAGGCTACGACAGCTACGCGGCTTTCAAGCTCGACGACACCATGGCCAAGACGCCGACGGCGGTCCACGCGCTGCTGGATCCGGTCTGGGAGCGGGCGAAAGCCAGGGCCGCTGCCGACCAGGCGGACATGCAGGCGCTTGCGGCGGCCTCGGGAAACAACGAGGCGCTCGCCGCGTGGGACTGGCGGTTCTGGCAGGAGCGCCTGAGGCTGCAACGGTTCGACTTCGACGAGGCCGAGCTGAAGCCGTTCCTGCCGCTCGATCGCGTCATCGAGGCGTGCTTCGATGTCGCCACGAAATTGTTCGGCCTGTCCTTCGTCGAGCTGCCGGGGGTCGCGGCGTGGCATCCGGACGTTCGGACCTTCGAGGCCCGCCGTGCCGATCAGGGTCTGGCCGCGATCTTCCTCGCCGACTACTTCGCGCGTCCATCGAAACGGTCGGGAGCGTGGATGAGCTCTCTCCGGTCTGGCTACCGCCTCGGCGAAGGCTCGTTGCCGATCATCTACAACGTCATGAACTTCGCCAAACCCTCCGAGGGCGAGGCAGCGCTGCTGTCCGTCGACGAAGCGCGCACGCTGTTCCACGAATTCGGGCATGCATTGCATGGCATGCTGACGGACGTCACCTGGCCTTCGGTCTCGGGCACCTCGGTCAGCCGCGATTTCGTGGAGCTTCCCTCGCAGCTCTACGAGCACTGGTTCACGGTTCCCGAGGTGCTGGAAGAGCACGCCCGCCACCATGAGACCGGCGAACCCATGCCCCGGGGGTTGATCGACAAGATGCTCGCAGCGCGAACCTTCGGCACGGGCTTCGCCACGGTGGAGTTCACGGCGTCGGCGCTCATGGACATGGCGTTCCATGCCCGGCCGGGCGCACCCGCGGACCCCATTGCATTCGAGGCGGAGACGCTGGCGCGGCTGTCGATGCCCGAGACCATCGCCATGCGTCATCGGACACCCCATTTCGGCCACGTCTTCGCCGGCGAAGGATACTCGGCCGGCTATTATTCCTACATGTGGTCGGAGGTGCTGGACGCCGACGCCTTCCAGGCATTCGAGGAAACCGGCGACGTGTTCGATCCCGATACGGCGCGCCGCCTGGCAAGACACATCTATGCCGCCGGCGGTTCGGCCGATCCGGAGGAACTCTACCTCGCCTTCCGTGGCAGGATGCCGAGCGCCGAGGCGATGATGGTCAAGCGCGGCCTCGGTTGAAATGCCCTGTTCCGAGCCGCAGCAAGTGACACAGATGCTCTAACCGGCTCCAAATGTTTGACGTTTACGTAAGTCCGAGTTGTTCTAACCGATTGAATCTTATGAACCTGAAATAATCGGTTGAAAATCTGCGACAATCTGTCTATGGGCTGCGGCGAAATTCTGGCCTGCAGCTTGAAGCCCGCCTCGCCGGCCCGGTCCGGCTCTCGACAAGGACCTCCGCACAAATGGCACGTAGCAAGATTGCGCTCATCGGCTCCGGCATGATCGGGGGCACCCTCGCGCACATGATCGGCCTCAAGGAGCTGGGCGATGTGGTGATGTTCGACATCGCCGAAGGAATGCCACAGGGAAAGTCGCTCGATATCGCTCAATCGTCCTCGGTTGACGGCTTCGACGCGCGCTTCACCGGCGTCAACGACTATGCTGCCATCGAAGGCGCGGATGTCTGCATCGTCACGGCCGGCGTGCCGCGCAAGCCGGGAATGAGCCGCGACGATCTGCTCGGCATCAACCTCAAGGTCATGGAGCAGGTGGGCGCGGGCATCAAGAAGTACGCCCCGAAGGCTTTCGTCATCTGCATCACGAACCCGCTCGACGCCATGGTCTGGGCGCTGCAGAAGTTCTCCGGATTGCCCAAGAGCCACGTGGTCGGCATGGCGGGCGTGCTGGACTCGGCCCGCTTCCGCCATTTCCTGGCCGAGGAGTTCAAGGTCTCCATCGAGGACGTCACCGCCTTCGTTCTTGGCGGTCATGGCGACACGATGGTGCCGCTGACGCGCTATTCGACCGTTGCCGGCATCCCTCTGCCCGACCTGGTCAAGATGGGATGGACCTCCAGGGAGAAGCTGGACAAGATCGTCCAGCGCACCCGCGACGGCGGCGCCGAGATCGTCGGCCTGCTTAAGACCGGCTCCGCCTATTACGCCCCGGCCTCGTCGGCGATCGCGATGGCGGAGGCATACCTCAAGGACAAGAAGCGCGTGCTGCCGTGCGCGGCGCACCTCTCAGGCCAGTACGGCGTCAAGAACATGTATGTCGGCGTGCCCGTCGTGATCGGCGCCGGCGGCGTCGAGCGCGTCATCGAGATCGACATGAACAAGGCCGAGCAGAAGATGTTCGAAAAGTCGGTCGCGGCCGTCCAGGGTCTCTGCGAGGCCTGCGTGAACATCGCGCCGAACCTCGCCAAGAAGTGAGGCGCGGGCCATGAACATCCACGAATATCAGGGCAAGCAGCTGCTGAAGGCCTATGGCCTGCCGGTTGCGGACGGCGTGGCGATCTTCAAGGCCGGCGAGGCTGAAGCGGCCGCGAAGTCGCTGCCCGGCCCGCTCTATGTCGTGAAGAGCCAGATCCACGCCGGCGGTCGCGGCAAGGGCAAGTTCAAGGAACTTGGTCCCGACGCCAAGGGTGGCGTGCGGTTGGCGAAATCCGTCGCCGACGTGGTCGCCAACGCGAGGGACATGCTCGGAAACACGCTGGTCACCAAGCAGACGGGACCTGCCGGCAAGCAGGTCAACCGCCTCTATATCGAGGACGGTGCCGACATCGATCGCGAACTCTATCTCTCGATCCTCGTCGATCGTTCCGTCGGCCGCGTCGCCTTCGTCGTCTCGACGGAGGGCGGCATGGACATCGAGGCAGTCGCGCATGACACGCCGGAGAAGATCGTCACTCGGCCGATCGACCCGGCCGCTGGCGTGACCTTGGCAGACGTAAAGGCGCTGGTCGAGGCGCTGAAGCTCTCGGGCGACGCCGCCAACGATGCGGGGACGGTGTTCCCCGGTCTCTATAAGGCCTTTGTCGAGAAGGACATGAGCCTGCTCGAGGTCAACCCGCTGATCGTCATGAAGAACGGGCGGCTCCGTGTGCTCGACGCCAAGATCTCCTTCGACAACAACGCCATGTTCCGTCACCCGGAACTGGCCGAGCTGCGCGACACCTCCGAGGAGGACGAGAAGGAGATCGAGGCGTCCAAATACGACCTCGCCTATGTCGCTCTCGACGGCAACATCGGCTGCATGGTCAACGGCGCAGGCCTCGCCATGGCGACGATGGACATCATCAAGCTCTATGGCGCGGAGCCGGCCAACTTCCTCGACGTCGGCGGCGGCGCATCCAAGGAAAAAGTCACCGCCGCTTTCAAGATCATCACCGCCGACTCGGCCGTGAAGGGCATTCTCGTGAACATATTCGGCGGCATCATGAAGTGCGACGTGATCGCCGAAGGCGTGATCGCCGCGGTGAAGGAAGTGGGCCTCAAGGTGCCGCTTGTGGTCCGGCTCGAAGGCACCAATGTCGAACTCGGTAAGAAGATACTGCGCGAGAGCGGGCTAAACGTCATCCCCGCCGACGATCTCGACGACGCGGCGAAGAAGATCGTCGCCGCGGTGAAGGGAAGCTGAGCCCGATGTCCATCCTCGTCGACAGAAATACAAAGATCCTCGTCCAGGGCCTGACCGGCAACACCGGCAGCTTCCATACCGAGCAGGCGCTCGCCTACCACGGCACCAAGATGGTCGGCGGCACGCATCCCAAGAAGGGCGGCGAGACCTGGGAAGGCAAGAACGGGGAAACCCTGCCGATTTTCGCCACCGTCGCCGAGGGCAAGGAAAGGACCGGCGCCAACGCTTCGGTGGTCTACGTTCCACCGGCGGGCGCGGGCGCTGCGATCATCGAGGCGATCGAGGCCGAAATCCCACTGATCGTCTGCATCACCGAAGGCATTCCGGTGATGGATATGGTCAAGGTGAAGGCGCGTCTGGAAAAGTCGAAGTCGCGGCTTCTGGGACCGAACTGCCCTGGCGTCCTGACGCCCAACGAATGCAAGATTGGCATCATGCCGGGCAACATCTTCCGCCGGGGCTCCGTGGGCGTTGTCTCGCGCTCCGGGACACTTACTTACGAAGCGGTGTTCCAGACCACCAATGCCGGTCTTGGCCAGACGACTGCCGTTGGAATCGGTGGCGATCCGGTAAAGGGCACGGAGTTCATCGACGTGCTGGAGATGTTCCTGGCCGACGACGAGACCAAGTCGATCATCATGATCGGCGAGATCGGCGGCTCCGCCGAGGAAGACGCCGCGCAGTTTCTGAAGGACGAGGCGAAGAAAGGGCGCAGGAAGCCGATGGCTGGCTTCATCGCGGGACGCACCGCCCCGCCCGGACGCACGATGGGCCATGCCGGCGCGGTGATCTCCGGTGGCAAGGGTGGCGCAGAGGACAAGATCGCGGCGATGGAAGCGGCCGGCATCCGGGTGTCGCCCTCGCCCGCACGACTTGGCCAGACGCTGCTCGAGGCGATCAAGGGCTGACGCAGGGGCCGGGGCGTTCGCGCCCCGGACGCAACGAGGGGAAACGGGGCGGGTTCACCGCCCGAATGGCGGCGCGATGGCCGTCGAGACCAAGGAGACGGGGCCGGCGCTCCGTAACGACATACAATGGCACGGCAAGACCAGGCCAACGACAGGTTTTCCATTACCTCCTTTCTGTATGGCGGGAACGCCGACTACATCGAAGCGCTGCATGCGGCGTGGCAGGAGGACCCGTCCTCCGTTTCCGATGAGTGGCGATCCTTCTTCTCCGATCTGAACGACGACGCCCGCGACATCGAGAAGAACGCGCGCGGGGCGTCCTGGTCGAAGCCGTCCTGGCCGTTGCAGGCGAACGGGGAACTGGTCTCGGCGCTGGACGGCAACTGGGGCCTGGTCGAGAAGACCATCGAGAAGAAGGTGCGCGACAAGGCGGCGGCCAACGGCGCCGTGGTGGACGGCGCCGACGTTCTCACGGCGACCCGCGATTCCGTCCGGGCCATCATGATGATCCGCGCCTACCGCATGCGCGGCCATCTGCACGCCAATCTGGATCCGCTCGGCATCGCCAAGCCAATCGAGGACTACAACGAACTGTCGCCGGCGAATTACGGCTTCACCGAAGCCGACCTCGACCGTCCCATTTTCATCGACAACGTCCTGGGCCTCGAATACGCGACGCTCCGGCAGATGCTCGACATATTGAAGCGGACCTACTGCTCGACGCTCGGCGTCGAATTCATGCACATTTCCGATCCCGAGGAGAAAGGCTGGATCCAGGCCCGCATCGAGGGTCCGGACAAGGGCATCGAGTTCACCGCCAACGGCAAGAGGGCCATTCTGTCGAAGCTGATCGAGGCCGAGGGTTTCGAGCAATTCATCGACGTCAAGTACAAGGGGACCAAACGTTTCGGCCTCGACGGCGGCGAGTCGCTCATTCCGGCGCTCGAGCAGATCGTGAAGCGGGGCGGGGCGCTGGGTCTGAAGGAAGTCGTGCTGGGCATGGCTCACCGCGGCCGCCTCAATGTCCTCTCGCAGTTCATGCAGAAGCCCCACCGGGCGATCTTCCACGAGTTCAAGGGCGGGTCCGCGGCCCCCGACGACGTGGAGGGCTCCGGTGACGTGAAGTACCATCTGGGCGCATCGTCGGACCGCGAGTTCGATGGCAACAAGGTCCACCTTTCGCTGACCGCCAACCCCTCGCATCTTGAAATCGTCAACCCGGTGGTGATGGGCAAGGCCCGAGCCAAGCAGGACCAGATCTTCGGACGGACCCGCGAGGAGATCGTGCCGCTCGAGGAGCGCGTGAAGGTGCTGCCGCTGCTGCTGCACGGCGACGCCGCGTTTGCCGGCCAAGGCGTGGTGGCGGAGTGCCTCGGCCTGTCGGGGCTGCGCGGCCATCGTGTTGCGGGTACGCTTCACTTCATCATCAACAACCAGATCGGCTTCACGACCAACCCGCGCTTCTCGCGCTCGTCACCCTACCCGTCGGACGTCGCGAAGATGATCGAAGCGCCGATCTTCCACGTCAATGGCGACGATCCGGAAGCCGTGGTCTACGCGGCCAAGATCGCCACCGAGTTCCGGATGAAGTTCCATAAGCCGGTGGTCATCGACATGTTCTGCTACCGTCGCTTCGGCCACAACGAGGGCGACGAGCCGGCGTTCACCCAGCCGCTGATGTACCGCAACATCCGCAACCACAGGACGACGGTTCAGGTCTACGCGGAAAAGCTGATCGGCGAAGGGCTTATCACCCAAGCCGACCTCGACAAGTCGCGGGCCGACTGGCGCGCCCATCTCGAGACGGAGTGGGAGGTCGGCCAGGCCTATCGGCCGAACAAGGCCGACTGGCTTGACGGCGCATGGTCCGGGTTGCGCACCGCCGACAACCAGGATGAGCAGCGGCGCGGCAAGACGGCCGTGCCTTTGAAGATCCTCAAGGAAATCGGGCGCAAGATCACCGAGGTGCCCAAGGGCTTCGAGGTCCACAGGACGGTCGGGCGCTTCCTCGAAAACCGTCGCAACGCGATCGAAACCGGCGAGGGCATCGACTGGGCGACCGGCGAAGCGCTGGCTTTCGGTTCCATCCTCATGGATGGCAATCCGATCCGTCTATCGGGTCAGGATTCCGAGCGCGGCACATTCTCGCAGCGCCATTCGGTGCTCTACGACCAGAAGGACGAGAACCGCTACATCCCGCTGAACAATCTCTCCCCCGCCCAGGCCGGATACGAGGTCATCAATTCGATGCTCTCAGAGGAGGCGGTGCTCGGCTTCGAGTACGGCTATTCGCTCGCCGAGCCCAAGGCCCTGACGCTTTGGGAGGCTCAGTTCGGCGACTTCGCCAACGGCGCGCAGGTCGTGTTCGACCAGTTCATTTCGTCGGGCGAGAGGAAGTGGCTCAGGATGTCCGGCCTCGTCTGCCTGTTGCCGCACGGCTATGAAGGCCAGGGTCCGGAGCATTCGTCGGCGCGGCTGGAACGCTTCCTCCAGCTTTGCGCCGAGGACAACATGCAGGTCGCCAACGTCACGACACCCGCGAACTACTTCCACAGCCTGCGGCGGCAGCTGAAGCGCGACTTCCGCAAGCCCCTCATCCTGATGACGCCGAAGTCGCTGCTCCGCCACAAGCGGGCGGTGTCGACCATGGCGGAGATTTCCGGGGAAAGTTCGTTCCACAGACTCCTGTGGGACGACGCGCAATATCTGGCGAACCAGACCGTCAAGCTGGTGAAGGACTCCAAGATCCGCCGCGTCGTGCTCTGCTCGGGGAAGGTCTACTACGACCTCTACGAGGAGCGCGAGAAACGAGGCGTCGACGACGTCTATCTGCTGCGGGTCGAGCAACTATATCCCTTCCCGGCGAAGGCGCTGATCACCGAACTGTCGCGTTTCCGCAACGCGGAGATGGTCTGGTGTCAGGAGGAGCCCAAGAACATGGGAGCGTGGTCCTTCATCGACCCCTATCTCGAATGGGTGCTTGCGCACATAGAGGCCAAGCACCAGCGCGTGCGTTACACCGGTCGCCCGGCTGCGGCCTCGCCCGCCACCGGCCTCATGTCCAAGCACCTGGCTCAGCTCGAGGCATTCCTCGAGGATGCGCTGGGCGAATAGTCAGGCAGCAAGGGAAAACCCCATGGCCACCGAAATCCGTGTCCCGACCCTCGGCGAGTCCGTCACCGAGGCGACAATCGGCAAGTGGTTCAAGAAGGCCGGTGACTCGATCGCCGCCGACGAACCCCTGGTGGAGCTCGAGACCGACAAGGTGACGATCGAGGTGCCGGCGCCGGCCGCGGGCACCCTGGTCGACATCATCGCCAAGGAAGGCGACACGGTTGGGGTCGGAGCCGTGCTCGGTTCGATCGGCGAGGGCAACGGCGCATCCGCGCCGCGTTCGGATGCCAAGAAGCCCGACGCGGTCGCACAGGCGAGCGGCGACGCGGCTGCCTCCACCGTGAAGGAAGCGGAATCGAAGACCGCCAAGATCGCCGGCGAAGGGCCGGTGGAAGAACGCAAGACGCCGCCCGCTCCGGCGGCGGCCAAGCTGATGGCGGAGAAGAACATCGCCGTCGACGCCATAGAGGGCTCCGGCAAGCGCGGGCAGGTGCTCAAGGGCGACGTGCTCGACGCCATCGCCAAGGGCACAACCGCGCCCGCGCAACCCTCAGCTCCGGCCCAGGTCAGGGCGCCGTCTGCACCAGACGACGAGGGTCGCGAGGAGCGGGTGCGCATGACCAAGCTGCGCCAGACCATCGCGCGCCGCCTCAAGGAAGCGCAGAACGCCGCCGCCATGCTGACCACCTTCAATGAGGTGGACATGAAGGCGGTCATGGACATGCGGACGAAGTACAAGGACGTCTTCGAGAAGAAGCACGGCGTGAAGCTCGGCTTCATGGGTTTCTTCACCAAGGCCGTCACGCATGCGCTGAAGGAGGTCCCCTCGGTCAACGCCGAGATCGACGGCACCGACATCGTCTACAAGAACTACGCGCACATCGGCGTCGCGGTCGGCACCGACAAGGGCCTCGTCGTCCCGGTCGTGCGCAACGCCGATTCGATGTCGATCGCCGAGATCGAGAAGGAGATCGGCCGCCTCGGTGTCGCCGCGCGCGACGGCAAGCTCTCGGTCGCCGACATGCAGGGCGGCACCTTCACCATCTCGAACGGCGGCGTCTACGGCTCCTTGATGTCGACGCCGATCCTCAACGCCCCGCAGTCCGGCATTCTCGGCATGCACAAGATCCAGGACCGTCCGGTGGTCGTCGGCGGACAGATCGTGGTGCGGCCGATGATGTATCTGGCTCTCAGCTACGATCACCGCATCGTCGACGGCAAGGAAGCCGTGACCTTCCTCGTCCGCGTCAAGGAGAGCCTCGAGGATCCGGAACGGCTGGTGCTGGACCTGTAGACCGGGTCGCCTGTACGCGGCGGGTATCCCGGTCGCCCGAACTCTGTTCTGGTTCGGCTCGATCATCGGCCCTGCCCTGATGTCTTTTCGGCTGGTGTTGTGAAGGGAGGACGGATGCCCGACGGACGGCCCGGCGAAACTCCGATCAGCGACATCGTCGTTCACGGCGAGGAGCTGTTCGACGCCGCGACGAACGCGCGCGTCCGTCGCCTTTGCAACGGCGCGCCTGCACCGGTCGTCGAGGTGCTCGCGACGCTGATCTGGCACTGGCCGCCGGTCGACAGGGCGAACGGCGCATACGGCGGCGTGCTGGAGCCGGACGGCTTCGCCTACGTCGTCGAACGCCTGGAAGATTGCCGGCACGCAACGGCGGGAGGGCGGGCCTGATGCGCTTCGGGAAGCTTGTGGCATGCCTCGCCCTTACGATCTCCGCCCTCCTGCCAGGGAGTGCCTCGGCGCAGGGTCCTGAGTTGAAGCCCTATCTCGGGCCCGAAGACCTGCCCGTCGCCATGTCGGCCTATGTCGACGGCATAGTCGAGCTGCGCCAGTTTCTCACCGCTTGCGGCAAGGGCGACCCGGCCAGGGACAGGGGCGCGGACCTCATGATCGCCTCCCTGCGCGGAGCGGGTCTGGACGCTGGTGACGCGGTTGATCTGCGCGTTCGTCTGTCGGCGGGCACACAGGGGGCGACGACCTATGACTGCGCTGGAGAGGTCTCGACGTCTCGCGCGGAATACGTGCGTCTCACGGACTGGCTGGTCTACCATAGGGACGCCCTGACCCGTCTGGACATCGCCATCGTCTCGCCGCCGGCCGAGGGCGATCCCAGGCTCGTGAAGGTGGAGGCGGTGTTTGCCGAGCATGTGCCTGCCCAGGCGCGGGTGCTTTCCTGCATGGCGCTGATACTTCCGGACTTCTACCTGCTTTCCTACGCCGACTGGAACGGGCTGCTTGACCGCGCGGCCGAATCGATGGCTTCCGCCGGTTTCGATGCGGCAACGCAGGAAGTCCTGATCGGCCCTGCGCGGCCGATACGTCTTTCCGCCCACGCGCCGGACCGTCAGCCGGCGATCGCCGACTGCATGACCAACAAGGATTGGATGACATACAGCTCGACATTTCGGGTCTTTGAGTTCCCGAGCGACGTACGCGAAGCGCTGGGACAGCCTCGATGAACCGGCTTGTCCCGCTCGGAGCAGCCGCATCGCTCGTCGCAGCCTCCATGGCAGCCGATGCCGCCTGCCCGATAGAACTCGCCGTCTATGGCGACCCGGCGAGCGGCATCGAGCTAGACTTCACGCCCGGCAGCGGCAACGCGCTGGTGACCAACGGCTACCGCATGCTGCTTGGCGGCGACGTCGTGCTGACCGGCTTCGTGATGCGCTCAGAGGACGTGGAGCGATCCTGGGGTACGGTGATGCACGACTGTCCGGAAGGGGATGTCACCGGTGACGAGATCGCCGCCTGCACCGTCTGGGAAGGCATCGTCTACGCCGTTTCGGAAAAGGGCGAGGTGACCCTGCTGCCGCCCGAGGACAATCCCGCCCCCCCAACATTGCTCTTTGCCGGGCTCGGCCCTTTCGTCAGGCAGTCCGAGGCATATGCACGGAGCGGGCTCGCCGCCGCGCCATCGGACGTTTTCGCATTGAAGGGTTGCCAGGAATGACCGGCTCGTCCATGGCGGACGGCAGTTCGCGCACATTACCACGAGACGCCGGCAAGCCGGCGGAAACGAACGGAAGAGGGACATGGCCTACGACGTCGTTGTGATCGGAACCGGCCCGGGCGGCTATGTCTGCGCCATCAAGGCCGCCCAGCTCGGCCTCAAGACCGCCGTGGTCGAGAAGCGCGCGACCCATGGCGGCACCTGCGTCAATGTCGGCTGCATACCGTCGAAGGCGCTGCTGCACGCTTCGGAGAAGTTCGAGGAGGCGGGCCATGCTCTCGCCGATCTCGGCGTCGAGGTGGGCAAGCCCAAGCTGAATCTCGGCGCCATGCTCGCCCACAAGGACAAGGTCGTCGACCAGAATACCAAGGGCCTCGACTTCCTGATGAAGAAGAACAAGATCGATGTGCATCGCGGCACGGGCAGGATCGCGTCGCCGGGCCGGGTCCAGGTGACGGGCGACGACGGCAACATCACCCATCTGGACACCAGGAACATCGTCATCGCCACAGGCTCCGAAGTCGCCGGCATTCCGGGCGTCAAGGTCGAGTTCGACGAGAAGGTGATCGTGTCCTCGACCGGCGCGCTGACGCTCGACAAGGTACCTGGCCATCTCGTCGTTGTCGGCGGCGGGGTAATCGGGCTGGAGCTTGGCTCGGTCTGGGCGCGGCTCGGCGCCAAGGTCACCGTGGTCGAATTCCTCGACACCATCCTCGGGGGAATGGATGGCGAGGTGACGAAGCAGTTCCAACGCATGCTGGCCAAGCAGGGATTCGAATTCAGGCTTGGATCCAAGGTCACCGGGGTGGCGAAGGCGAAGAAGGGAGCGACAGTCACCTTCGAGCCGGTCAAGGGCGGCGCGGCCGTGGCGCTGGAGGCGGACGTTGTCCTCGTCGCCACAGGCCGCAAGCCCTACACCGAAGGGCTGGGTCTCGAGGAGGCGGGCGTTGCGATCGATGAGCGCGGTCGGGTGAAGACGGATGCGCATCTCAGCACCAATGTCGAAGGCATCTGGGCGATCGGCGACGTGATCGCCGGGCCGATGCTCGCCCACAAGGCGGAGGATGAAGGCGTCGCCGTCGCCGAAATCATCGCCGGCCAGGCCGGCCATGTGAACTACGACGTCATTCCGGGCGTGGTCTACACCAGCCCCGAGATCGCTTCAGTGGGCAAGACCGAGGAAGAGCTGAAAAAAGCTGGCGTGGCCTACAATGCCGGCAAGTTCCCCTTCAGCGCCAACGGCAGGGCGCGGGCGATGAACCAGACCGACGGCTTCGTGAAGGTGCTCGCCGACAAGGCGAGCGACAGGGTGCTTGGCGTCCACATCGTCGGCTTTGGCGCCGGCGAGATGATCCACGAGGCGGCGGTGCTGATGGAGTTTGGCGGTTCGTCGGAGGACCTCGCGCGGACCTGCCATGCACACCCGACGATGTCGGAATCCGTCAAGGAAGCGGCGCTCGGCGCCTTCGCCAAACCGATTCACAGCTAGACAGCCGAACGGCCCGCCTTACGGCGGGCCGTTCATTGGCCTCTTGATCCTTGAACCTTACTGGGCCTCGGGCGTCGGATCGGGCTGGACCGGCTCCGCGGGGGCCGTCTCGACAGGCGCAGCCGACTCGGGTTGCGGCGTCGCCGGATCGGCGGGGGCTGTCGGGGCAGTCGCCTCGGGTTCGGCAACCGGCGGTGTGGTCGTCTCGGGAGCGGTCACGGCAGGCGCATCGCCGGCCGGCACCACCGCTTCGTCGTTGCCGCTAAACATGAAATAGGCAATCGCCGCCAGAACGATGACGATCGCTGCGACCAGCACGCTCGCACCTGTCCGGCGTTCGGACTGTACGCTGACACGGTTCTCGACATAGTGCGGGTCATTGGCCCCGGTGCGCGGATCAACAGAGTCTGCGCCCAGCGGCGGTATCGGATTGAAGGGATCGGGGGTGTAGCGCGGTTCGTCAGATTTGCGGGCAGCGTTGGCCATCGCGTCCTCCATGAGTTCGGATGAAGCGACAACGCGAAAGACCCCCGCCGGTTCAACCGGCGCGATGACAGAAAATATCGAGGTGAAAGACGGAGTTCCCGAACTCGCGGCGCCCGGCGGCGGCAAGCCGCCGCCGGGGACTGGAGGTGTCAGCCTTCCTTGTCGGCGGGCTCTTCAGTCGTGACCGTATCGCGAGGTGTGGCGGCGTCGGGGGTCGACATCGCCGGCAAGACGTCGGATGTGACGCTCGCCACCGTGGTCTTGTCCAGGTTCCGCACCGACTTCATGTACTCACATGCGGAGACGCCGGACACGGACAGGCCTAGCGCTGCGGCCATCACGAGGGCCTTTGTCATGAGAAGCGTCCTTCGTGGTTGGTGACCCGAAGAGGCTAGCAGAACCGGCGGACCGCCCGAAATCACGTTTTACGTGAAGCCGATCAGGGTTGACCCGTCACCGTGTAACCCGCTGAGCGAAGGAGTTCGACAAGCCCCTCGGGCCCGGCCAGGTGCAATGCCCCAACCGCGACAAACGCGTTGCCCTCGGTGAAATAGGGTGCGGCCCTTTCCGCCATCGTGCGGTTGCGAGCTTTAATCATCGTCTCCTCGAAGGCGACGTAGCTGGATTCATGATCCGCGCCGGATGGCAGTACGGCTCGAAAGAGCGGCCAGAACATGCCTGTCTCCTCGCGCTCGTAGAGCTGGACCATGGTTTCGATGACGTCGTCCATGCGTTCTCCGAGCCTGAGCGTCTCGATCAGGCCGTCGACGTGGAACTCCATGGGCAGGGACGCCATCGCGCCGAGTTGTTCGGCAACCGTCTCCATGCCTACGACCGTCTTGCCCCCGGCCTCGGCGTCATGCGCGAGCTTCACGTCGAGGACGGGCTCGCCCGCTTCCTTGCGAGCCATCTCGCAGGCCGGCAACGCGACCATGGCGGCCAGCATCCAGGGCTTCATCTTGATGACGGAGGCGGGCGGGATACCCCGCGCCTCGAGCCCTGCGTCGAAAACGGCGCGATCCGCCTCCGGAATGAGATCGTAGAGCGTCGTATCGTCCGTGAACATCATCAGTTCGGGCTGCGCCATCAACGCGGCCATCATCTTCTTCTGGTCGAGGATCTCGGTCGTCTCGATGACGAGCGTCGCCGCGCCGTCGAAAGCGGCCCTGGCCGGTGCCGGCAGGTCGGTGACGCGGGGATCTGTCACATGCATCGTCCCGAACAGCCAGGACGCAGGCGAACCGGGCGTCTCCACTTTCCAGAGCAGACCGCGCCCGTTCTGGGTTGCGCCCGCCTGCTTGCTGATATCTGCGAGCATGTCCGGGTCCTCGTCGGCAAGCGTTGCGGTCAGGTCCTTGCCTGTACAGACCGCAGCCTCGCTGCTTGCGGGCTGAGTGGACGCATAGAGGAACGCGGCAAAGCTCAGGAAGAACAGCACATGCGCGGCGAGCAGGAGCCTGAAGGCCAGCCCGGCGGCTACGTCGGCAATTGCCATGGCGCGCGTCATGCCACACGCTCGCAGGAAATTGCGGCGAATCCGTTAAGTCCAGCTACTGCTTTGTTCCCAACCGGGGTTTAGGCGCGCGGATGGGCCGCCTCATACACGGCGAGCAGACGATCGGTGTCGACACCGGTATAGACCTGCGTTGTCGACAGACTCGCATGGCCGAGCAGTTCCTGGATGGTCCTGAGATCGCCCCCTCGCACCAGGAGATGCGTGGCGAAGGAGTGCCGCAGCGCGTGCGGCGTTGCGGTATCGGGCAGACCGAGCGCGCCCCGCAGGCGCGCCATGGCGCGCTGCACGATCGCAGGGTCGAGCCGAGCGCCGCGCACGCCCCGGAACAGTGCCCCGTCGGCATCGAGGTGGTACGGACACAGCCTGCGGTATTCATCGACAGCGGCCATCGCCACGGGCAGCACCGGAACAAGGCGCGTCTTGCCGCCCTTGCCAGTGACACGAAGCACCGGCTGGGCAGCGCCCGCGAATTCGGCGCCCGAAAGCCCGAGCGCTTCCGAGATGCGCAATCCGCAGGCGTAGAGCAGCGTCAGCACGGCCGCGTCACGTGCGGCCACCCAGGGCTCTGCCGCAAGTTGTTCGTCGGTGGCGACGACGCGCCGCGCATCGGTCGCCGTCAGCGGCTTCGGCAGCGACTTGGGTTGCCGTGGCGCGCGCATCGTCGCGGCGCCAGCGGCGTTGGCGAGCCCGCGCCTCTCCAGGTGGCGGAGGAGAGAACGTACCCCGGCCAGCCCGCGGCCCAGGGTGCGCGGGCCTGCTCCACCGGATCGGCGCCGCGCGAGAAAAGCGCGAAGGTCGGCGGGTTTCAGTTCGGAGATGTCGGACAGCCCGGGCGGACCGCCGAGATGACCGGTGAGGAAGTGGAAGAACTGTCGCGTGTCCCGCTCATAAGCCTCGAGTGTCTGCGGAGAAAGGCGGCGCTCGCTGGCGAGCGAGGCCAACCAGCTTTCGCGCGCCTTTGAGAGGTCGGGACGGGTGAGGATCAGGAATTCCGTCATGCCACCGACCTTATCGATCTGGGATTTGCGGCTCGTTAATCCGATGAAGGGATGAAGCGCGGCTGGAACCATGGTTTTGCCAATGCGCGATCGCTCCGGTATCAGCATTCCGTCCGGAGCCCGAGACCTATGAACGTCCCGAAAAGACCCGTACAGATGGCAGTTATCGGCGCCGCGCACGGCATCAAGGGCGAGTTGCGCGTCAAGGCGTTTACGGGTGACCCGGCTGCGCTGGGCAATTACGGTCCGCTCTATGACGGCGCGGGAAGGGCGTTTCAGGTCCAGTCCGTGCGTGTGCAAGGCACTGTTGCCGTCGTTCGCTTCAAGGGCGTGTCGGATCGTACGGCCGCGGAAGCTCTGACCGGGACCGCGTTGTTCGTCGACCGTTCCTCTCTGCCCGAAAACCTTGAGGACGATGAATTCTATCACACCGACCTTGTCGGCCTCGCGGTGCGGGATACGGCCGGTGACGGGATCGGCAAGGTCTTGGCCGTGCAGAATTTCGGCGGCGGTGACATGCTCGAGGTGACGCTGTCGTCTGGTCGCGAGGTCCTGATCCCGTTCACGGCCGCCGCCGTTCCCCAGGTCGCGCTGTCCGCCGGCTTCCTCGTCGTCGATCCCATCGCTGCCGGACTCTCCGACGACGACGGCGACAATAAGGTCATGTCGGGAAGCGGCGGCCGGTTCGACCGCGAGCGCCGCCCGCGGGGACCGAGCGAAGCCGGAGGCAACCGGTGAGCTTCCGTGCCACCGTGCTGACCCTTTATCCGGAGATGTTTCCGGGAGCGCTCGGCCTCTCGCTGGCGGGCCGCGCGCTGGAGGCGGGTATCTGGACGATCCAGTCGATCCAGATCCGCGATTTTGCCAGGGATCGTCACCGTACGGTGGACGACACGCCGGCCGGCGGCGGCGCTGGGATGGTGATTCGGGCCGACGTCCTGGCCCGCGCAATCGATCATGCTTCGCCGGCTAACGATGATCGTCCACGGCTACTGATGAGCCCGCGCGGACGTCCCCTTACGCAGGCAAAGGTGCGGGAACTGGCGGACGGTCCCGGCGCCGTCATCGTCTGCGGCCGTTTCGAGGGTGTTGACCAGCGCGTGATTGACGCGCGCGGACTGGAGGAGGTTTCCGTCGGCGACTATGTGCTGTCCGGTGGCGAGCCGGCCGCGCTGGTCATGTTGGACGCAATTGTGCGGCTCCTCCCCGGCGTCATGGGCAACGACGCGTCAGGCACGCATGAGAGCTTCGAGGGCTGCCTGCTGGAGCACCCCCACTATACCCGTCCGCAGGAGTTCGAGGGTCTGGGCATTCCCGATGTCCTGACCTCGGGCAATCACGCAAGGATCGAAGCCTGGCGGCGTTCGGAAGCCGAAAGGCTGACGGCCGAGAGGCGGCCTGACCTTATCGCCGCGGGTCAGCCGGTGACGAAGTAATACACCGCCAGCAGAAGACCGACGGCGATGACGAACCCGCGCAGGATGGACTGGGGCACCCGCTTCGCCGCCCAGACACCGACATAACCGCCCAACGCCACCGCCGGGATCATGACAAGCGCCTGCGGCCACGCGACGACGCCACCCCAGACGAAGACGACGATCGCCACGGCCGCGATCACGATCGACAGCATGTTCTTCAGAGCATTGAGGCGGTGGTAGTCGCCGGCCTGCGTCAGGCCCAGCGTGGCGAGCATCATGACCCCCATGCCGGCGCCGAAGAACCCGCCATAGACGGCGGTGACGAACTGCACGACGGCGCCGGGAACGCTGCCCACCGCCACTGCCTGCCCGGGTTTCGGCTTCGGCTTGAGCCAGGGACCGGCGGCGAAGATCGCGGTCGCGGCGATCAGCAGCCACGGCACCAGCGCCCGGAACTGCGGATTGTCGAGCGCCAGCAGGATCAGAGCGCCGGCCAGAGCGCCGACGGCGGAAATCGCGCAAAGAACCAGCGCCCCGCGCCAGAAGGTCCTGATGTCGGACCGGTAGGCCAGCGTCGACGTGACGTAGCCGGGAAACTGGGTAATGGACGAGGTCGCGTTGGCGACGATCGGCGCCATCCCGGCGACGCTGAGCGCGCCGAAGGTCAGGAACGTGCCGCCGCCCGCGATGGCATTGACCGCGCCGGCCACGAAACCGGCGAGTGCGAGGAAAGCGGCGTCGAAAGGCGTCATGGCCGGCATCAAGCCGATTTGACGGAGGCCTTCAAGTCCGGCAATCGTTGATGACGCCCGAACAGGAAATTGGCATCGGCCGCGTGACAACCTTGCGCTTTTGGTGTAGTTGCGCGCCCGATCCGTGGGTTTGTGCTCACGGTCCGTCTAACCAAGCACGGTGAATTCGCCCCTGCTACCCGGTTGAAGCCGGTGACGCATAGACCAGCGGCCATGGTGCTGCGGGTCGAGGGAAGGGCGCTCTGGCTGTCGGAAGAACAAAGAAGAGGTAACCGCGATGGACATCATCCGTCAGCTCGAGGCCGAGCAGGCCGCCAAGATAGAAGCCAAACGCAAGCTCCCCGAATTCCAGCCCGGCGATACGGTGCGCGTCAACGTGCGCGTCACCGAAGGCTCGCGCACCCGCGTGCAGGCCTACGAGGGCGTCGTCATCGCCCGCGCGGGATCAGGCTTCCAGGAGAACTTCACGGTCCGCAAGATATCCTACGGCGAGGGCGTGGAGCGCGTGTTCCCGGTCTATTCGCCGCTGGTCGAGGGCGTCGAGATCGTGCGTCGCGGCAAGGTGCGCCGCGCCAAGCTCTATTATTTGCGCGACCGTCGCGGCAAGTCGGCCCGCATTTCCGAGAATACCGGCGTGCGCGCCAGGAAGCTCAACGACGCCGAGCGCGATGCGCTCAACGCCGAGAAAGCGAAGATCGACGCCGAGAAGGTCGCCGCCGCCGAGGCGTTGGCCGCCGAGAAGGCAGCCCAGGACGCGGCGGAGAAAAAGGCGGCGGCCGAGGCGGCCGAGGCCAAGAGCGAGTAAGATCGCCTGCAGTCGGACCCGATGCGAAAGGCGGCCTGGGGCCGCCTTTTCGTTGTCCGCGCGGCTGCACTCCGCTCAACCGACCTAGGTGCCACCTGCTGAGCGACCGCTTGCCACCGGCTTCCGACCGGTTACAGTTGGAGCAGTGCTGCCGGCTCCGCCGGGACCGCATTGCTGGAGCGTCCCATGACCTGTCTCAAATCGCTTGTCCTCGGCCTCGTCGCGGCCGCCCTCATCCCCTTCGCCGCTTCGGCGCAGTCGCTGCCGGACCTCGGCGGCAAGACCGTCGTGGTCGTCACCGAGAACGCCTATTTCCCGCTGCAGTTCGTCGATCCCAAGACCGGACAGGCCGTCGGCTGGGAATATGACGCCGTCGCCGAACTGGCGAAGCGTCTCAACTTCAAGGTCGAATACCAGAATACATCCTGGGACGCGATGATCCAGGCGGTGTCGGACAAGCAGTACGACATGGGCATGACAGGCATCACTATCAAGGACGAGCGCAAGGAGAAGGTCGATTTCTCCGACCCTTATATGCTCTCGGAGATTTTCATGATGGTGCGCGGCGACGAGACCCGTTTCACCGACGCAAAGAGCTTCGCGGCGGATGAGAAACTGCTGGTCGGCGCGCAGGCCGGCACCTCGCCCTTCTACGTCGCCGTCTACAACATTCTCGACGGCAACGAGCAGAACCCGCGAATCAAGCTGATGGAGACCTTCGCGGCCACCGTCGAGGCACTGAAGTCTGGCGACGTCGACCTGGTGCTGACCGATAGCGCGGCCGGCAAGTTCATCAGCGAAGGTTCGGGCGGCGCGGTGAAGCTGGTGGGCGAACCTCTGCAGGCCGAAGAATTCGGCTTCATCTTCCCGAAGGGCTCGGAACTCGCCGCTCCGATAAACGCCGGCATCGCCGCGCTCAAGGCCGACGGAACGCTCGACGCCATTACCAAGAAGTGGTTCGTCGACTACACGCCGTGATCGCAGGGATCGACCCGATCCGCCGATAGGGCCGCGCCGGTGAAGGCGCAGCCCTCCATCGCGGGCAAGCCCGATTTCCCGTGGTGGCTCGTCGCCGCCGGCGTGATCGCCGTTGCATGCGCGGCAATGATCGCGCTCAGCGGCCTCTATGCCCAGGTATTCTCGATCGTCGCCAGGGGCATCGGGATCACCATCTTCGTCACGGTCGTCGGTTTCACAGTGGCTTCGGCGATTGGTCTCGGGGTCGCTCTCATGGCGCTGTCGGGCTCGATCTGGTTGAGGCAGATCGCGCGCTTCTATGTCGAGATCATCCGCGGCGTGCCGATCCTGGTTCTGCTGTTCTGGATCGCCTTCGCGGGCGTGCCGGCCTTCGTCGCGCTGTGGAACTGGTTGGTCGTTCCGCTAAGGGATGCCGGCCTCGTCGGCGAACTGGCGGTGCGCGACGTCTCGCTGCTCGCCCGTGCGATCATGGCCCTGACGATCGGCTACTCCGCCTTCATCGCCGAGATATTCAGGGCAGGCATCCAGTCCGTCGACGGCGGGCAGGTCGAAGCGGCGAAAGCGCTCGGCCTTTCGCGCTTGCAGCGATTTCGGCTGATCGTCTTCCCGCAGGCGATCCGGACGATTCTGCCTCCGCTCGGCAACGACTTCGTGGCGATGGTGAAGGATTCCTCGCTGGTCTCGGTGCTTGGCGTGGCCGACATCACCCAGATGGGCAAGGTTTATGCCGCCGGCACCTTCCGCTTCTTCGAGACCTATTCCATCGTGGCCTACATCTACCTGATCCTGACGGTCAGCCTGTCGCTGGCGCTGAGGGCGCTGGAGCGGCGCATGCGCAAGGGGGTGCATCCATGAGCGACGAACGCGACCCCGAAGCCTGGAAGGCGGTCTATGACGCGAAGACCCCTGCCGAACTGGCCGATGCCTATGCCGAATGGGCCGCCCACTACGACGCCGAGACCATGGCGCTCGGTTACTGTCTGCCCTTCCTCGTCACGTCATGGCTCGCGCGCCATGTGCCGCGTGGCGAGGGTCCCCTCCTCGATGCGGGGTGTGGTACGGGACTGTCGGGGCCATTCGTCCGGGCGCTGGGGTATGACCGCCTCGAGGGGCTGGACCTTTCGCCCGACATGTTGAGGCTTGCCAGCCAGCGAGCTTCGTACTCAACCCTGAAGCAGGCCGAGTTGGGCAAGGCGCTACCCTGGCCGGACGGGCACTTTCGAGCCTTCTTCTCGACCGGCGTCTTCACCGAGGGCCACGCACCCGCATCCGGCTTCGACGAACTGGTGCGCATCACGGCGAAGGGCGGACACGCCATCGTCACCATCCGGGACATCCTGATGGAGACGATGGGCTACGGCGCCAAGTTCACGGAGCTGGAGCGCGACGGTCGCTGGCGCCCCGTCGAGGAAAGCGGGATCTTCCGCGCCTTCGTCGTCGGCGAACCGACTACCCTGCTCAAGGCCTACGTCTTCGAGATTCGGTAGCGTCCGGAACTCAGCCGCGCTTGGCGCGTTTGATCGGCCGACTTGAGGGGCATCCATGGAACACCTGATCGAGGAATTCGGGCACGCAACCTATACGTCGTTCCCCGTGATCGTCGCCCGGCTCCTGCTCGCGACCTTGTTTGGCGCGGCGATCGGGTTCGAGCGGGAATGGCGAAATCGGCCTGCGGGTCTGCGCACCCACATCCTCGTCTGCGTCGCCGCCGCCACGTTCGCGATCCTGACCATCGAGATCACCCATGCACCCCAGTTCGTGAAGGATGCGGCCCGTTTCGACCCGATCCGTATCGTCGAGGCCGTCACCGCCGGCGTCGCCTTTCTCGCCGCCGGCGTCGTCATCTTCGCGCGCGGTCAGGTGCACGGATTGACGACGGGCGCCGGCATGTGGCTGGCCGGGGCGATTGGCGTGGCATGCGGCCTCGGACTCTGGCAGATCGCCGCTTTTTCGACGTTCCTCGCGCTGGTGGTTCTCGGGCTTCTGCATGTGTTTGAACAAAGGCTCGACATGAACCAGGGCCCCGACTTCGAGAAGCCGGAGGATTCCCCCGTCGCGCATGATCCGCCGGCCCCGTCGCGCGAGGGCTCTCCGCGCTCCGGGTCCCGGGCGAAGTAGGGATACCGCCAAGATTGCCGAAGCCCTGTTTCGCTGATAATGCAGCGGACGCGATGGAAGAGCTGTTCGGACATCCCGCCTACAAGGGCTTCACGCTGCAGGACCGCAAGCGGCTGCCAGCGCGGTTCTTCGCGCGTGTCTGCGGCGCGCCTACCAGCCGACTTCCCTGAAGGCTTTCGGCCTTCGCAGGTCGCCCTGATGGACGGCTATGGCACAATATCGACGGATCGACGCAAATGAGCGCAGCGCGCACCCTTTATGACAAGATCTTCGACGACCATGTCGTCGACAGGCAGCCTGACGGCACGTGTCTGCTCTACATCGACCGTCATCTGGTCCATGAGGTGACCAGCCCGCAGGCGTTTGAAGGGCTGCGAATGACCGGTCGCAAGGTTCGTCACCCCGAGCGCACGCTCGCCGTGGTCGACCACAACGTGCCCACTTCGCCCGACCGCAAGTTCGGGATCAAGAACGAGGAAAGCCGCATCCAGGTCGAGGCTCTGGCGAAGAACGCCGCCGATTTCGGTGTCGAATACTATTCCGAGACCGACAATCGGCAGGGCATCGTTCACATCGTCGGCCCCGAACAGGGCTTCACCCTGCCAGGCATGACCATCGTCTGCGGCGACAGCCACACCTCGACCCATGGAGCCTTCGGAGCGCTGGCGCACGGCATCGGCACGTCGGAGGTCGAGCATGTGCTCGCCACCCAGACGCTGATCCAGAAGAAGGCCAGGAACATGCTGGTCCGCGTCGACGGCCAGCTGCCCGCGGGCGTCACCGCCAAGGACATCATCCTCGCCATCATCGGCGAAATCGGCACGGCCGGCGGCACTGGCTACGTGATCGAATATGCAGGCGAGGCTATCCGCTCGCTCTCGATGGAAGGTCGGATGACCGTCTGCAACATGTCGATCGAGGGGGGCGCCCGTGCCGGTCTCATCGCTCCCGACGAAACGACCTTCGCCTATGTCGAGGGTAAGCCCCGCGCCCCGAAAGGCAACGCCTTGGACAAGGCGCTGGCCTACTGGAGGACGCTGCACACCGACGAGGGAGCCCATTTCGACAAGACGATCGTCTTGGACGCGGCCAAGCTGCCACCGATCGTAACTTGGGGGTCCTCGCCCGAGGATGTCGCGTCCGTGCTCGGCGTGGTGCCGGATCCCGCCGAGATCCAGGACGAGAACAAACGCAATTCCAAGATCCGCGCGCTGGAGTACATGGGCCTGACGCCGGGTACGAGAATGACCGACATCGAGATCGACCGCGTCTTCATCGGTTCCTGCACCAACGGCCGCATTGAGGATCTGCGCGCTGCGGCGGACGTCGTGAAGGGCCGCAAGGTCAGCGAGCGCGTGTCGGCGATGATCGTACCGGGTTCGGGCCTGGTCAAGGAGCAGGCGGAAGCCGAGGGTCTCGACAGGGTGTTCCTGGAGGCCGGCTTCGACTGGCGTGAACCGGGGTGCTCCATGTGCCTCGCCATGAACGACGACCGGCTCGTGCCTTACGAACGCTGCGCTTCGACCTCCAACCGCAATTTCGAGGGTCGCCAGGGGTTCAAGGGCCGGACGCACCTCGTCTCGCCAGCGATGGCGGCGGCGGCGGCGATTGCAGGCCACTTCGTCGATATCCGGGAATGGCGCTAGAATAGGTAGGGGAGCTTCGTGCTCCCCTATTCCCGCCTGATCAGCTCGTAGAAGCTTTCGCGGCGGCCTGGCTGCTCGGCCGCGACGACGAGCGCCAGCTCGTTCTCCTCGAACACCTTGAACCAGTCGGACCATTCGACAAGTTCGATGCCTCCGGCATTCTGTGGCCGCTCGGCCTGGTCGACGTCCTGATAGGCATGCTGGCCGAACACGATCCTCAGCATCGGCTGGGTGCCCGATGCCGCCGAGACGTCGACAATCGCCGGAAATCCGGCGCGGGCCGCGGCCCAATCTCGAATTGCATCGCGGTCCGTCAGCGTCACGGTGTCTGGCATCTCGAACTCCTCTTTCGTCCTGAACTCGCCCTGCGGCCGGCGGTTCCGCGCGGTCGCTTAACCGCTTGTTCGTCCCTCTGCGCCTAAGCTCGGCTCAGAAGAAAAAGTACGGCGTGCCGCGTGTCCAGCGAAGTCTTCATCGCGTTGCTCAATCCCGCGATTTCACTTGTTTTCGCCGGCGCGTTTCTCTCACTTTGGCTCCACCAGCGCCAGCGCCGCTACGTGTTGATGTTCACCATTTCCTATGCAAGCGGCGTCGTGGCGTTTCTGCTCCAGTATTTTGTCCTGCCCATCGGGCTCGAGGCGACGAAGCTGCTGTCGAACCTGCTCTTCATGGTCACCGCGTTGACGCTCGCAACCGGCATCCTGATCCGTTTGCGTCGCCCGGTCCCTTGGATCGCGCTGCTTGCGCCTGCCCTCGGCGGGTTCTCCGGTTTCTGTTGGTTCCTGTTTGTCGAGCCGGATCTGACATGGCGCATCTTTTCGGTGAACTTCGCCTTTGCCGCCATCACCCTGGTCACTGCGGCCGAGATGCGCGCGGCCCCCGGCAAACACCCGGTGGATCGCCTGCTGATGGTCTTCCTGGCTCTTTCCGGGCTCAACTTCCTTGCCCGAACCCTGGCCACCGTGAAGGCCGACGGCGGGTACCAGAACTACGACAATTACTTCCTTTCGCTCTACTGGGTGACCACGGCCGTTTCGCACGCTCTGTTCTCGGTCGTGATCGCAACCTGCCTCGTCGTGGTGATCGCACTTGAAGTGTTCGATCGACTGACGAACGATTCCCGCACCGATCCGCTGACCGGTCTCTGCAATCGTCGTGGGTTCGAGGAGCGCGCGGCTATCGCCCTTGCCCGGGCAGCCCGGGACGGCGCTTCCGCTGCGCTCATCGTCGCCGACCTCGACCACTTCAAGACTCTGAACGACAGCCACGGGCATGCCGCGGGCGACAGGGTGATCAGAGCGTTCGGGAGGCTGCTCGCACAGATCGCCGGACGGAATGCAGTGGTGGCGCGTATCGGCGGCGAGGAGTTCTGCGCGATCCTGCCCGGCTGCACGATCGCCCAGGCCCGCATCGTGGCGGAGACCGTTCGCGCCAGCTTCACTGGCATTACGATCGACGGGCTTCCGGAGGGCATTCGCGCGACCGCCAGCTTTGGCGTGGTCGGTCCGGCGGACGGGGTTTCGTTGCAAGACCTCCTCGCCTATGCCGACGAAGCCCTCTATCAGGCGAAGCGTCATGGACGCGACAGCGTTCGTGTCGCCTGGCGCCGGCCGGAGCCCGGCGTCCCGACACCCTTTGACCTGCCAGGCCACGCCACATGAGCCGCCTTAACCGATTGTTCGCGAAGGCCTGCTTGCCTGTAGCGATGGAAGGCGGCCGGAACCCATGAGCGGCGCGGGTTTCATCCTGGCGATCAACTTGCTGATCTCGGGCTTCCTCGCCGCGTCCTTTCTCGCCATCGCCGCGTGGGACCGCATGCGCGTCGCGGCGCGCTGGCTTGCCTTCGGCTACGCGCTGGGTACCGCATACTATCTGACCGAAGCGTCGATACCTTTCTTCGCCGACGCCGTCCCCGTCGTGATCCTGGCCTTCTCCGTCTTTCTCGCGGCGACCATCGCTTTCAACGTTGGCGTGGCGCGCAAGTACGGCGTGGCGGTTCCGTGGCGGTTGATGATCGCGGTCTTCGTTGCATCTGTCGTCATGGTCTCACTGGTTCAGGACTTGCCCCGTCATTCATTCGTTCGCATGATGGCATACCAGGCGCCGTACTTCGTGATGCAGTCAGTCGCCGCTGCCTTGGTTCTATCTGCGCCGCGGCGACGCGTGATCGACAACCTCTTCGTTGCCCTTCTCTCCGCCAGCGCTCTGCAATTTCTGCTCAAGCCCCTGATCGCGCATGCGCTTGGAGGATGGGGCGATGATCCTCAAGCCTACCTCCTGAGTGGGTATGCGATGGTTTCGCAGACGATGGGGGCGGTGTCCGCGATCGCGATCGCGCTGATGATGCTCGTGCTTCTCGTCCGCGATATGCTGTTCGACGTGACAGAGAGGTCGGAGACCGACACTCTCTCGGGGCTGCTCAACCGCCGCGGCTTCGAACAACGTGCAGCCGACGCCGCTGCGAGGGCCGCCTCGCAGGGTGGACCGCTTTCCCTCCTCATCGCCGACATAGATCACTTCAAGGCGGTGAACGACAATTTCGGACACCCGGTCGGCGACAGGGCCATTGCGGCATTTGCCGCGTTCCTCAAGCAATGCTCTTCCGAACATTATGTCGTTGGGCGGATCGGCGGGGAGGAGTTTGCCATTCTTCTGCCCGGCGCCAATCTCGTGGCCGCGCGTCTGTTCGCGGAAGGCGCGCGCGCGGCCTGCGCTTCGCTGCGGGTCGACGGATTGCCCGCCGACTGGCGTCTGTCCGCAAGCTTCGGCGTCGCCGAGCGGCTCGGAGGTGAGACGGTGGCGGACCTCATGCGGCGCGCCGACATCGCGCTCTACGACGCCAAGAATGCTGGGCGCGACTGCGTTCGCGCCGCCGGAACCGGCGCCAGGTTGGAACGAACGGCGGTCTGAGGCTTCAGCGACAGGCCGGCTGCGGCACCACGCCATCCGGCAGGCCGTACATGTAGGACCGGCCCTTCAGCAGGACGGCGTCCGGGCACCGGAGCGCGGAAGCGTGGCCGGAATGCTCGTAGTAGACGACGTCGGGTTCGTCGCCACCGGTGAAGTCGCGCACCTCCTCCGCGAGATGCCCCTGGCCGACGATGATCCGCTTGTAGCCGGCGGCCGAATAGACCACGAGGTTGCCGAAGCTGTCGGCATATACCTTGTCCCGGTAACGGCTGTCGCCTGCCGTGGCAGGGATGATGGATGCCGCGACAAGCGCGATGGCTGCGGCAACGATGGTGCGGAACGTCATGGCGCGGCTCTCCGGTGAGGCGAGACGGCCTCCTCACCAGTCACATTAACGTTTCGTTTACGTTTGTCACCGCTGCACGGTTCGGCGCCGCGCCGGCTTCGAGGCCAATGGTTAACGCAGGAAACCGTGGCTGACTCAGGCCGGCTGGGACCTCAACCTTGCATGCCGCCTTTCACGCGGCTTTCTTCTTGGGCTGGATCAGTCCGCGCGCCACCAGCAGCTCGGCGATCTGCACCGCATTGAGCGCCGCGCCCTTGCGCAGATTGTCCGAGACGATCCACATCGACAGTCCGTTCTCGACCGTCCCGTCCTCCCGAATTCGCGAGATGTATGTCGCGTCCTCGCCAGCGCTCTCGTATGGCGTGACGTAGCCGCCATCCTCGCGCTTGTCGATTACCTGGCAGCCCGGAGCTTCGCGCAGGATTTCGCGCGCCTCGTCCGCCGTGATCGGCTTCTCGAACTCGATATTGACCGCCTCGGAATGGCCTATGAACACCGGGACCCGCACACAGGTCGCCGTCAGCTTGATCTTGGGGTCGAGCATCTTCTTGGTTTCTGCCACCATCTTCCACTCTTCCTTGGTGAAGCCGTCCTCCATGAAGACGTCGATGTGTGGAATGACGTTGAAGGCGATGCGCTTGGTGAACTTCTTCACCTCCAGCCCATCGGAAACGAAGACGGCGCGTGTCTGCGTGAACAGCTCGTCCATGCCTTCCTTGCCCGCGCCGGATACCGACTGGTACGTCGCCACGACCACCCTCTTGATGGTCGCCGCGTCGTGCAACGGCTTCAGCGCGACGACGAGCTGCGCGGTCGAGCAGTTGGGGTTGGCGATGATGTTGCGCTTGGTGAACTGCGTGATCGCATCGGGGTTCACTTCCGGCACGATCAGCGGCACGTCGGCGTCGTAGCGCCATGCCGAGGAGTTGTCGATCACGACGCAACCCTGCCGGCCGATCTTCGGCGACCACTCCTTCGACACCGACCCGCCTGCCGACATGATGCAGATGTCGGTGTCGGAGAAATCGTGCGTGTCGAGTGCGCGGACCTTGAGTGTCCGGTCGCCAAAGGACACGTCGGTGCCGACCGAGCGACGCGAGGCAAGCGGGATCACCTCGTCGGCCGGGAAACCCCGTTCCTCGAGGATGTTGAGCATCTCGCGGCCCACATTGCCCGTGGCGCCGACGATCGCAATCTTGAAACCCATGGAAAGCTCCTGTCCCTCTCCGCTCCGTTATGGAGAAGACCCGCCGGCCTCGCGGGTCCCGCCTCCCCGGCCGTGCCAGGGAGAGGGTGGCGGGCCAAGGGAAGTCAGACCGTTTTGCCGGTCGTTTTGGCCGTCTTGGAGAGGAGGCGCGCACGACCGCGACCGGCGGCGAAGCCGGGCAGGTCGAGGGCGAAGAAGGCCATCAAGAGGCCGCGCATCATGAGAACTCCGTTCCGGGCGCGGTATTTACGCGGAAAGCGTCAAGAGTCAACGCATGGCGATCAGCCGCTCGTGATTTGACCCTGCACCCCCGAACCCTACCCTCAGTGCCGGGGGTCGCAAGGGAGGTCGCCATGCCCGTCGCCGCAATCGTCCGCATGTTAGCCTGTTCGGGTGTGGCCGCGGGCCTGCTTGCCGCCGCATCTGTCGCATCGCTCGCCCATCACGGCTGGTCATGGACCGAGGATGGCTTCTTCGAGCTCGAAGGCGTCATCAGCGACATCTACATCGGCAATCCGCATGCGACGCTCGCCGTCGACGTCGAGGGCGAAGCCTGGCGCGTCGAACTGGCCCCGCCCAACGCGACCATCCGCTCCGGTTTCGACGAGAACGCCGCGAAACCGGGCGACGAGGTGACGGCGATCGGCAACCGGTCGCAGGACGACGCCGAACGGCGCATGAAGGCCGTCCGGCTGATCGTCAACGGCAAGACCTACGACATCTATCCGAATCGCGTGCCGCCCGCTTGACGCCGTGGACGGCATTCTCCTCTCGATCGAGCAGCTCGCGCCTGTCCGCGCGCTGAAGCTGTCCTTCTACGCCTATCCGATCATCAATGCCGCTCACATCCTCGCAGTGGGCGCGCTCTTGACCTGCGTGACGCTGCTCGACCTCAGGATACTCGGAGCGCTGCGAGCCCAGCAGGCCGGGCCGTTCGGCATGCTGATGCGCCGAATCGCCCTCTCGGCCTTCGCCGGCGCCGCCGCCACGGGGATTGCCCTCTTCTCCGTTCGCGCCAGCGACTACGCCGCGATGCCCCTCTTCCTGCTCAAGCTTTCGTTGATCGCGCTGGCCATCGGGAATTTTCTCGTCTTCGCGCGCCTCGCGGGTCTGGACCCCGGTCGGCCACTCGGCCCGGTCGCGAAGCTGCTCGCGGCCCTGTCCATCGGATTGTGGCTCGCCATCCTCGTCTGCGGCCGTTTTCTCGGTTTCGTCTGACCCCGCGCAACGCATGCTTGCACCCGCCGCGGGCTTGCGATTCTCTGTGAACAGGGATTCGGGGGCTACGATGCGCGGAGAAGTGCTTCATTACGACGATGATCTGGGCGTCGGCTTCATCACCGGCACGGACGGCCAGCGCTACGGCTTCGAACGCGGCGACATGCGACGCCTGATTCCGGTCACCAAGGGCACGCGCGTCGAGTTCCGGGAAGATAACGGCAGGGCGCGCGACATCTTCGTCGTCAACGACAGGATGGGGAACGTGCCCGCCGCCACATCCGTGCCTCAGGTGGGCACTGGCGCGCCGGTGGCGCCTGTGGCCGCGCCACCTCAGCATTTCGGCCGCTACGCGGTCTCGGGGGAGACCGAGAGCACGGGCCTGTTCTCTTACTTCGTGCGGGCTTTCACGACGAACTACGCAAATTTTCGGGGACGCGCCCGCCGGAAGGAATACTGGGGCTTCTTCCTGTTCTGGTGGATCGCGGTGTTTGTTCTGTCATTCGCCGGCATGACGCTCGACTTCGCCGTCGGCAATCTCGGCGGCTACGACGACAACCCGATCATCACCATCGGCGTAATCGTTCTGCTCATCGTCGCGAGCTTCCTGCCGGGACTGGCCATGTCGGTGCGCCGGCAGCACGACATCGGCCTGTCGGGATGGTTCTATCTGCTGATCCTGGTGCCTTACGTCGGCGGCCTGATCATCTTCGTGTTCTCGCTGATCCCGTCGCAGAAACACGACAACAAATGGGGGCCGGTGCCCCTGGGCGTCAGGATCTGAATCGCGGCGGCCACGGCCGCTCGCATTCCCGGATCAGGTCGCGAGCATCCGATATCTTTCGACGACAGCGTCGCCCATCGCGACGGTGCCGACTTCGGTCATTCCGTCGGACATGATGTCCTTGGTCCTCAGACCGTCGTCGAGCACGCCAGATATCGCCGCCTCCAGACGGTCAGCCTCCGCCACCATGCCGAACGAGTAGCGCAGGCACATGGCAAAGGAAGCGATCATGGCGATCGGATTGGCGATGCCCCGGCCGGCGATGTCCGGCGCGGACCCGTGCACGGGCTCATAGAGCGCCTTGCGGCTTCCCGTCTTCGCATCGGGCGCGCCGAGCGACGCCGACGGCAGCATGCCGATCGATCCGGTCAGCATGGCCGCGATGTCGGAGAGCATGTCGCCGAAGAGATTATCGGTGACGATGACGTCGAACTGCTTGGGCCAGCGCACGAGCTGCATGCCGCCGGCGTCGGCCAGCATGTGGCTGAGCTCGACGTCGGCGTATTTTTCCTTGTGCGTCTTCGTAACGACCTGCTTCCACAGCACGCCGGACTTCATGACGTTGTTCTTCTCCATGGAGCAGACCTTCTTCTTGCGCGTACGCGCAAGCTCGAAGGCGACGCCCGAGATCCGCTCGATCTCGAACGTGTCGTAGACCTGCGTGTCGACCGCGCGCTGCTGCCCGTTGCCGAGGTCGGTGATCTGCTTGGGCTCGCCAAAGTAAACGCCGCCGGTCAGCTCCCGGATGATCAGGATGTCGAGACCCTCGACCACCTCGGGTTTCAGCGAAGACGACGAGGCGAGCGCCTGGTAGCAGATCGCCGGGCGCAGGTTGGCGAAGAGCTGCATGTCCTTGCGCAGGCGAAGCAGTCCCGCCTCGGGCCTCACATCGTAAGGAACGCCGTCCCACTTCGGCCCGCCGACCGCGCCGAACAGCACCGCGTCGGCTGCCATCGCTCTGGCCATGTCATCTTCAGAAATCGCCTTGCCGTGCGTGTCGTAGGCCGAACCGCCGACCAGTCCTTCTTCAATCTCGAAATCCGCGCGGAACTCCTTGTTCATCACCGCGATCAGTTTCCTGACCTCGGCCATCGCCTCGCGGCCGATGCCGTCTCCGGGAAGGAGGAGGAGCTTGCGCGATGCCATGGAAATCCCCGATCAGCTTGAAACCGGGCTGTGCTACAGGCCATGCGGCGAGCGCGCAAGGCGTCAGGCGGCGACCATCGCCTCGGTCTCGCGCCTCAGCGCCAACGTCGGGCCTTCCGGCAGCGGTTCGACGTCCGCCAGCGTCAGCACCTGGTCCACGCCCACAGGCCGCACCAGCCGAACGCCGTGAGCGAGACCGATCGGCAACGCGGCCTGCCGTACCGATTCCCTGGCCGGCATCAGTCTGCCCCAGACTGTATAGCCGCCTTCGCCATCGAGGCGGTCTCCCGGCATGAGGTCGCGCTTTGCCACAGCGACCGCATCGCCCCGGAAAGCCCGCGCCGAGCCGGTCGCCTCGCGGCGCAGCGCCGCCGAGAGGACCGAGATGCCGAGTTCCAGCCCGATCAGGTGGAAAGGCTTGTACATGGCCGCATAACGCCCGGTTGAATCCACTGGCAGGCCGTACTGCCTGAAGCAGGCGGCCGCATAGTCGTTCGGCGCTTCCAGCACGACGTAGACGCCCCAGCGCAGATCGCGGAACACCGGCCTCCCGTCGCGCTCGAGCGACGAGATGACCTCGACCATTCCCGTCCCTTCGAGCGCACCGCCGATGGAACTGGGCCTCAGCACATGCGCCAGGTCGTCGACCCCGCAGGGTGGAAAGGAGAGCCCGGCCGAAGGCACGGCGAGGTCGCAGCCATTGGCGATCGCCGCCATCTCGATCGCCGACTTGGTGCCGTCGAGGAAGGAGTTGAACATCTGGCTGTTCATGCCGGCGGCGATCGCCGCCTCCGGCGTCAGCCCGTAGTGCGACCATACGTCGTCCGGCGTCACGTGATGGTATGCCGGCAGGTACTTGGTGCCCTTGCCGGCCGCCTGCACGCGAAAGCCTGCCGCACGCGCCCAGTCGACCATTTCCGCCACCAGCGCGGGCTGGTCGCCATACGCCATCGAATAGACCACCCCGGCGTTGCGCGCTCGTGCGGCCAGCGCCGGCCCGGCGAGAACGTCCGCTTCGACATTGACCATCACGATGTGTTTGCCGGCCTCGATGGCCGCGAGCGCATGAGCCACGCCGGCGGCGGGCGAGCCGGTCGCGTCGATCACCACCTCGACGTCGTCCGACCGGCACAGGTCGCGACCATCCGCGACGAACCGGGTCGCGGCGATGCGCTCGTCGCTCCAGCCGACCGAACGGCACGCACTGCGCGCCCGGTCGGGCGAAAGGTCGGCGATGACGGTCACGTCGAGGCCCGCGGTGGTCGGCACCTGCGACAGGAACATCGAACCGAATTTTCCCGCGCCGACCAGCCCGGCCTTGACCGGTCGCCCCGCGGCGGCGCGAGCGCTCAGGAGGGCATGGAGATTCATCGACCCGTGGCCCCCCGCCGCAACGCGGTCACCTCGATCTCGATCTTCATCTCCGGCTCGTTGAGGTGACACACCACCATCGTAGCCGCGGGGCGGATGTCGCCGAAGGCCTCGCCGAGGATGGGGAACACTCTCAAGACGAAGGCGCGGTCTGTGACGTAGTAGCGGGCGCGCACCACGTCGGCCATGGCGAAGCCAGCCTCTTCGAGCGCCTTGCGGATCGTGCCCAGGCAGTTGCGGGCCTGCGCCTCGACGTCCTCGGGCATGGTCATGGTGGCGTAGTCGTAGCCGGTCGTGCCGGCGACGAAGCACCAGTCGCCCTGCGCCACGGCGCGGGAGTAGCCCGCGGTTTTCTCGAAAGGCGACCCGGTGGAGATCAGCCTGCGCTCCAAGTCAGCCTCCGTACTCAGCTTTCGCGGACGATCTGCTTGAGGATGCGACGGACGAACGGCGCGACGACCAGCACCGCCGGGAAGGCGATCGCCCAGGACGGCAGCCAGGCCAGCAGCCAGCGCAGTGGCAGGTTGGTGGTGACGCCGATCGCGATGATGGTCGAAATGCCGGAGACGATGAACGACATCATGCCCGACAGCAGCAGGCCGAACACGATCGCCTCGGTCCGCTTGGGGAGGAACGGCGTCATGCGCTACCGTCAGGCCCAGGGACGGTCGGCGGCGATCTTCGTCTCGTAGGCGTCGATCGACGGACCCTTCTGCATGGTGAGCCCGATGTCGTCGAGTCCGTTGAGCAGACAGTGGCGGCGGAACGCGTCGATGTCGAAGGTGATGACCCCGCCGTCCGGCCCGCGGATCTCCATTGCTTCGAGGTCGACGCTGACCGTCGCGTTGGAGCCCCGGCTTGCGTCGTCCATCAGCTTCTCGAGATCCTCCGGGCTGACCGTGACCGGCAAAATGCCGTTCTTGAAGCAGTTGTTGTAGAAGATGTCGGCGAACGACGTCGAGATCACGCAGCGGATGCCGAAGTCGAGCAGCGCCCAGGGTGCGTGCTCACGGCTCGACCCGCAGCCGAAATTGTCGCCCGCCACCAGGATCTGCGCCTTGCGGTAGGCCGGCTTGTTCAGCACGAAGTCGGGATTCTCCGACCCGTCTTCCCTGTAGCGCATGTCGGAAAACAGGCCCTTGCCAAGGCCCGTGCGCTTGATCGTCTTGAGATAATCCTTTGGGATGATCATGTCGGTGTCGACATTGACGATCGGCAGCGGCGCGGCGACGCCGGTGAGCTTGGTGAACTTGTCCATGGGCGGAACCCGTCTCTCGATTGCAGCGTCCGCCGCTTATCACGAAGCCGGCAGTCGATGCAAAGTCGCTCAGATCACATTGAGTTCGCGGAATGGCCGTCCTTTCGCCACGCGCTCATAGCCGAACGTCGAGCAGTCGATGGTGCGGTACGCTCCGTGCGCGATGAGTTCGGCCAAAGCCTTGCCGACGGCCGGCGCCTGCTGGAGACCGTGTCCGGAAAAGCCGTTGGCGAAGAGGAAGTTCTTCACCTCCGGATGCGGCCCGATCACGGCGTTCTGGTCCAGCGTGTTGTAGTCGTAGTGACCCGCCCAGGCGCGCGTCGCCTTGATCGCCTCGAAGGCGGGAATGCGCGTCGCGAGCGTCGGCCAGATCACCTCCTCGAACAGGTCCCAGCGCGGCTCGAAATCGGCGGGATCAGCCGGCCCGTCCCCCTCCTCCGGCTCCGCGCCCCCGGTGAGATAGACCGCGCCTTCGGGGCGCACATAGACGCCGTTCGGATCGACCAAAAGCGGCATGTCCGGGTATCGTTCGCGCGCCTCGAAGACGAAGACGGTTCGCTTTCGCGGCTCGACGGGCAGAGCAATTCCCGCCAGCGACGCCACGACGCCGGCATTGGGGCCGGCCGCGTTGACGAACGTCTCCGCAGGAAGGCGGCGTCCGTCGCCCAGCGTCACCGCCGACACGCGGTCGCCGTCCCGCTCAATCGCCACGACGTCGCCGGCGATCAGGTCGACGTTTCGCGTCCTCAGCGCCTTGCGCATGAGACCGAGCAGCGCATGCGCGTCGAACCAGCCCTCGCCGCTCCTGCCATAGACGCCAGCGGCGATCCCATCAGTCGAAAGCCAGGGAAATCGCCTTGCGAGCGTCGCGGGATCCTCCAGTACGACATCCGCACCCTCGGCGACCTGGGTCCGGTGGTTGGCCGCCAGCACGGGCAGGCCGTCGTCGGTTGCGAGAATGAGGTACCCGCCTTCGCGAAAGCCGATGTCGGCATCCGCGCTGAATTCCTGCTTGAGGCGCCGGAACAGCCCAAGTGTGAACTGTGACAGGCGGATGTTCTCGGGAATCGAGAACTGCTGCCGGATCGAAGCCATGGAAAGCGTGGTCGCGGCATGCGCGAATTGCGGGTCGCGCTCGATCAGCGCGATCGGACCCGCGAAACCTTCCTCGCGCAGGTGGTAGGCAACCGCGCTGCCGACGATCGCACCGCCGATGATGACCACGTCATAGGCCATGATGCCTCCCTGAAGCGGCGCGGACAGAACCAGTTTCGTGATCGACCTGCAAGGTCTTGCGCAGCAACGGTGCGCGCGGCATGAGAAACGCCATGCCGCGACCCAACCGCCCCCGCCGCTCGGTCCTCTACGTTCCCGCCACCAGCGCCGACGCGCTCGCGAAGGTCGGCGCACGGGGGGCGGACACCGTCATCGTGGACCTGGAGGATTCGGTCGCCCCCGACCGGAAAGCCGCCGCTCGCGAAGCCGTTGCCGCCTTCTTCGCCGACACGCCGCCGAAATCCGTCGAATGGGTGATTCGGGTCAATGCGCCTTCAACGGAATGGGGTGCGGAGGATCTGGCGCTTGCCGGCCGGCTGGCGCCCGACGCGATTCTCCTGCCCAAGGTCGAGACGCCTCGCGACCTCCTGGAGGTCAACGACGTCCTCGACGAGGCCGATGTGCCCAACGAGGTCGGCCTGTGGGCGATGATCGAGACACCGCGAGCATTGTTGAACATCGGCGCCATCGCGGAACTCGGGCGGGATCGCGGCGCGCGGCTCGCGTGCCTGGTGGTCGGCACCAACGACCTCGTCAAGGAGACCGGCGTCGCCGCGGAACGGCGCCTGCTCGCGCCTTGGCTCATGCAGGTCGTGCTCGGCGCAAGGGCCAGCGGCCTGACTGCGATGGACGGTGTGTACAATGATTTCCGTGACGTTGATGGCTTTGCGCGAGACTGCCTGGAGAGCGCGGCGATGGGCTTCGACGGACGAACCCTTATCCATCCTTCACAGGTCGAACCGGCCAACCGAGCCTATGCGCCCTCGCCGGCGGCGCTCGACGAGGCCCGCCGTATCGTCGCGACCTTCGCCTTGCCGGAAAACGCCGGCAGGGGAGCCATTTCGCTCGACGGCCGCATGGTCGAGCGTCTTCATCTCGACATGGCGGAGCGGCTCATCGCCCGCGCCGGTGGCCAATCTAAGTAAGAGGCTGGGCTGATGAGACTTTATCGCTTCCTGACCGGACCCGACGATTCCAGCTTTTGCCACAAGGTGACCGTGGCGCTTAACAAGGGCTGGCATCTCTATGGCTCGCCGACCTATGCCTATGACAGGCAGACGAAGACCATGCGTTGCGGCCAGGCGGTGGTCAAGGACGTCGACGGCAGGGAGTACGCGCCCGACATGAAGCTGGGGGAACAGTAGCCGGTTCGTCGCGGCTACGACCCCGGCATGAGCGTCTCCGACTTCTGGTCGGCGGCTTCCTCGATCTTCTCCATGTCCTCGTCGGAAAGGCCGAAATGGTGGCCAATCTCGTGGACGAGAACATGGGTGACGATGTCGCCCAACGTTTCCTCGTTCTCCGTCCAATAGTCGAGGATGGCTCGGCGGTAGAGGGTGACCCGGTTCGGTCCCTCGCCGGTCGACGGGTTCCAGCGCTCTGCGATCCCACGCCCCTCGAACAGGCCGAGCAGGTCGAAGGGTGTTTCCAGCGAGAGATCGTCCATGATCTCGTCGGTCGGGAACTCCGCCACCTGGATGACGATCTCGCCGGTCAGGGTGCGAAATTCTTCCGGCAGGTTCGCATAGGCTTCCAGCGCCAGAATCTCCATCTCGTCCATGGAGGGTGACAGCTGGTCGTGCCACGCGCGGGTCTTGTAGATACGTGCCATTCTTTGTCCTTTGGCGGCCATATAGCCGTTCGGCTTGCCGCTTTCGAGGTTTTTCGCGACCGCTCGGGGCGAAGCCGTTCGGGTATGGGAATAAATTCTTCTTCGAGTTGCTTGACTCTGCCGCCTGGCTCTGGAATCGATTGGAACATAACGCGAACAAGTGACTGGACGAAGCTGCATGGCGAACGTGGCCGTGGCGCGGGTTGTCGCCCTGCGCCGGCAAATCGCGCGGATCGAGGGACGCCTGGCCGAGACGCTCGACGGGAGCGCGACCGGCGGGGCGATCGTTCTCAGGCACGGGGTGGTCGCGGCGCGAGCCGACGCCTCGCTCGCGACAGGGGTGCCGGGTCTGGACGCGACGCTCGGAGGCGGCCTGCCACTGGCGGCGCTGACCGAAATCCACACCCGGGAGACACGCGATGCCGGCGCCTCCGCCGGCTTCGCTCTGGCGCTCGCGGCCCTCATGCTGAGCAAGCAGGATGGCCTGCTGCTGTGGGTCGGCACCACGGAGGTCTTCCGCGAAGCGGGCTTCCCCTACGCCGCCGGACTGGCGATGACCTTTGGTATCCGCCCGGAAACGCTCTTGCTCGCCGAGGCGCCCAGACTCCTTGACGCCCTGTGGGTGGCCGAGGAGGCGGCCCGGCTCCCTGCGATCGCCTGCGTCGTCGTCGAGCAGCGCGGCAATTCCGACAGACTCGACCTAACGGCGACGCGGCGGCTCCACCGGCGCGCAGGCGCGGCCGGCCAGCCGGTTTTCCTGCTGCGGCAGGGCGTGTCGGCGGAGCCCACGGCCGCGCCGGTCCGCTTCGTCGTCTCGCCTGCCTCGGCCGCAAGGCGGTCGACCATTGCCGGGCCATTGCCGGATTCGGTCGGCGACCTGGCGTTTCGCGTGAGTGTCGACAGGAGCCCGACCGCCATGTCCGGCCAGTTTGTAATGGAGTGGAAGAGCCATGACCTCGCCTTTCGGGAAACAAGGCCGGCGCATCCTAGCCATATGGTTCCCCTACCTGCCGACGGAGCGAATCTGGCGTCGGCGGCTGGGAGCGTCGTGGCGTTCCCGCCAGCCGCCGGAGCTGCCGCCCCTCATCGTCAGCCGGCGCGAGGAGAACGCGCAGAGGATCGCGGCGCTCGACGCGCGGGCTGAAGCGCTCAACCTGAAACGGGGAATGGGGATCGCCGACGCTCGCGCCATGTATCCCGCGCTCGAGGTCGTCGAGACCGAGCCGGATTGTGACCGTCGCTTGCTCGACGCGTTGGCTGACTGGTGCGACCGCTATACCCCACTCGTGGCGCTCGACGGCGAGAACGGCCTCTTCCTCGATATCGCAGGATGCGCGCATCTGTTCGGAGACGAGGAGAGCATGCGCGACGATCTGGTGCGACGTCTCCTTGGGCAAGGCTTCGACGCACGCGTCGGCATAGCCTCCTCGCCGGGCGCCGCCTGGGCTGCGGCGCGGTTTTCCCTGCCGGCCATCGCGTCCGGCGAAGAGACTGTCGCACTGGCGCCCCTGCCGCTGGCTGCGCTCCGGCTCGACGCGAAGGTGCGACACGGCCTCGAAAGCGTTGGTCTGCGCACCGTCGGCTCGATACTCGGCCTGCCACGCGCCCCACTCGCCCGCCGTTTCGGCAGGGCGTTGCTCCTGCGGCTCGACCAGGCGCTGGGCACGGTGGAGGAACCCGTATCGCCCCGCCTGCCCGTCGCGTCCTTGTCGGCCGAGCGTCATCTCGGCGAGCCGGTTTCATTGATCGAGGACATAGAGCGCCTGCTCTTCCTTCTGGCCACCAGTCTCGAAGGAGACCTGGAGCGACGCGGTGAAGGCGCGCGCCGGCTCGAGCTCAGCCTGTTCCGAGTCGACGGAGCGGTAAGTCGTATCTCGGTGGGCGCCTCCAGGCCCTTGCGAGCGCCGCTCCTCGTCGCCAGGCTCTTCCGCGAGCGGCTTGCTGTACTCCAGAACGATGTCGACGCTGGTTTCGGCTTCGACCTTGTCCGCCTTTCAGTGCGGGTGGCCGCCCGCCTTGACGAGGTCCAGGGCGATCTTGCCGACGGCAGCGCCAACGCCGGAGAGGAACTGGCGCTCTTCGTCGATCGCGTCGGGGCGAGACTGGGCGAAGGAACGATCCTCCAGCCCGTCGTCATCGAAAGCCACCTGCCCGAGCGGGCTGTCGCCCTCGCGCCTTTCGCCGAAGCGCGGAGCCTGCCGCCCGCGCCGGCTCGCGGGGCCGATCCCTTCCGCGGATCGGAGCGGCCAGTCAGGCTTTTCCGCGAGGCGGAGCCGGTCGAGGTGACGGCGGAGATTCCCGAAGGTCCGCCGGCCAGTTTCCGCTGGCGCAGGGTCCTGCACCGTGTCGCCGCGGCCGAGGGGCCGGAACGCATCGCCCCGGAATGGTGGCGCGAGAGGGAGCCCGGTTTGACGCGTGACTATTACCGCGTCGAGGACGAGGACGGACGCCGTTACTGGCTTTACCGCGAAGGATTCTACAGTGACCCCGGCGCCATGCCGAAATGGTTCGTGCAGGGACTCTGCGCATGATCGCCTATGCCGAATTCGCCATGCAGTCGAACTTCTCCTTCCTGCGTGGCGCGTCCCGGCCAGAGGAGCTTGTGGTCGCGGCAAAGCTTCTCGGACACGTTGCGACTGGGCTCGCCGACCGCAACACCGTGGCCGGCGTGGTCCGCGCCTGGGGCCAGTCGAAGACGATCCGGCTTTCGGAAACGGCCGATGCGGTCAAGCTTCCCTATCATCCCGGCTGTCGTCTGGTCTTCGCCGACGGCACGCCCGACGTGCTCGCCTACCCGCGCGACCGTAAGGGATGGGGCCACCTCTGCCGTCTGCTGACCCAGGCGAACATTCGCGACGAGAGCCCGAAGGGCGATCCCCGGGTCTATCGCCAGGATTTGTTCGAATGGGGGGTGTCCATGTCGCTCGCCGTCCTCCCGACCTTGTGCGCGGACCCGGCGGGCGAACTCGATTTCCTGAATGCCCTGCGTAACCGTTTCGGCCGCGACGCCGTCTGGCTGGCGGTCGCGCCAACCTATGCCGGTAGCGACCGGTTCCGCCTCTCCCAGGCCGCGGCGATGGCCGCTTCGGCCGGTGTGCCCATGATGGCGGTCAACGATGTGCTCTACCATGCGCCGGCGAGGCGTCCGCTTCAGGACGTTCTCACCGCGATCAGGCTGAACGTTCCCGTCTGCGATGCCGGCTTCGAACTCGGCGCCAATGCCGAGCGCCACCTGAAGCCGCCCTCCGAGATGGAGCGCCTGTTCCAGCGGCATCCCGAAGCGCTCGCCGAGACGATCCGATTTGCCGAAACGCTCGGCTTCTCCCTGAAGGAGCTCCAGTACAACTATCCTGACGAGCCGACGGAATCCGGCCTGCCGCCACAGGAGGAACTCGAACGGCTGACCTGGATTGGCGCGGCGGATCGTTTCCCCGGCGGCGTGCCCGAAAAGGTGGAAAAGATCATCCGGCACGAGATCGAGACTGTGCGCGACCTGAAATACGCGCGCTATTTCCTGACCGTCTACAACATCATGAAATTCGCGCGGTCCCGGGGCATCCTCTGCCAGGGGCGCGGCTCGGCCGCCAACTCCCTGATCTGCTATTGCCTGGAGATCACCGACGTCGGGCCGGACATCATCGACACCTTGTTCGAACGCTTCATCTCGAAGGAACGCAACGAGCCGCCGGACATCGACGTCGACTTCGAACACGAGCGTCGCGACGAGGTGATCGAGCACATCTATCGGACCTATAGCGAGAAGAGGACGGCCTTGGCCGCTTCCGTCGTCACCTATCGGGGGCGCTCGGCCCTTCGCCAGGTGGCGAAGGCCATGGGCATGTCGGATGATGTTCAGTCGGCGCTTTCGAGCTCGATCTGGGGCTGGTCGGATTCACGGCTCGGCAAGAAGGAAACCGACGCAGGCGGGCTCGACACGGCCGACGCGGCGGCAAGGCACGTCATCGATCGGGCCAACGACATCATGGGTTTCCCGCGCCACCTCTCGCAGCATACGGGCGGCTTCGTCATCACCAGGGACCGGCTCGACGAGATCGTGCCCATCATGAAGACGGCCATGCCAAAGCGGAAGATGGTCGAATGGGACAAGGACGATCTCGACGCCGTCGGGCTGTTGAAGATCGATGTTCTGGCGCTTGGCATGCTGACCTGCCTGAAGCGCGCCTTCCTCCTTCTCGAGGAGCGCTATCGAGCTGGGGACGAACATGGCCGGCCGCTCACGCTGGCGACGATCCCGCCCGAGGACAGCCGCGTCTACGACATGATCTGCAGGGCAGACACGCTCGGCGTCTTCCAGATCGAGAGCCGGGCCCAGATGTCGATGCTGCCGCGGCTGAAGCCAAGAAGGTTCTATGACCTCGTCATCGAGGTGGCGATCGTCCGGCCCGGGCCCATACAGGGCGACATGGTGCACCCTTATCTTCGACGCCGGCAAAGGAAGGAAAGACCCGACTATGTTCATCCCGAGTTGGAGGAGATCCTGGGCAAGACGCTGGGGGTCCCGCTCTTCCAGGAACAGGCGATGAAGATCGCGATCGTCGCCGGCGGCTTCAAGCCCGGCGAAGCGGACGAATTGCGTCGGGCAATGGCGACCTTCAAGCGCACCGGCACCATTGGAAACTATCGGGACCGGCTGATCGAAGGCATGGTGCGAAAGAACTACCCGCGGGACTTTGCCGAGCGCTGCTTCCGGCAGATCGAGGGTTTCGGCGAATATGGCTTTCCGGAAAGCCACGCGGCCGCCTTCGCTCTGCTGGTCTATGCTTCCTGCTGGTTCAAGACCTTCTATCCGGACGTTTTCTGCGCCGCGATCCTGAACTCGCAGCCCATGGGCTTCTACGCCCCGGCCCAGCTCGTACGTGATGCAGCCGATCATGGAGTCGAGATCAGGCCGGTTGACATCAACCTTTCGCACTGGGACTGCGCCCTGGAAGAAGCGCCCTTCGATCCCGACGAGGTCCTGGAGAAACATGGAGAGATGCGCAGCGTCATTCGTACGCGGCACGCCGTGCGCCTGGGGCTTCGGCAGGTCAAAGGTCTATCGGCCAGGCGGATCGAGAAATTCATCGCCGCGCGCGGCGACGGCTACGCGTCGGTCAGGGATGTCTGGCTTCGTTCAGGGCTCGATCGCGACGAGATCGAGCATCTTGCCCACGCGGACGCCTTCCGTTCGATCGGTCTCGACAGACGCGAGGCCCTTTGGGCCGTACGCGCGTTGGATAGTCGCGCAGCCGCGGAAAACCTGCCGCTGTTCGATCGCGGCGATCTTCGCATTCCCGACAACGAGCCCTCGGCAACCCTGCCTGTCATGCCGCTCGGCGAGCATGTAATCCATGACTACCGCGCGCTCGGCCTGTCACTGAAGGCGCATCCCTTCTCCTTCCTGCGGCAGCGCCTCGACGGCTCAGGCGTCACGCCTAACGCTTCACTGTCCTCAGTGGAAGACGGAAGGCGTGTCGGCGTCGCGGGTCTCGTCCTCGTCCGGCAGCGGCCCGGCAAGGGCAACGCCATCTTCATTACGCTCGAGGACGAGGGCGGCATCGCCAACATCGTCATCTGGCAGCGCGATTTCGAGCGTTTCAGATCGATATACATGGGGTCTCGCTGCATTCGCGTGAGAGGCAGGCTACAGAGCGAGTCGGGCGTCATCCACATCGTGGCCGAGCAAATGGAGGATCTGACCCCCTGGCTCGCAGTTCTCTCCGAAAAGGCCGCGGGGATCGACAGCCTGGCGCGCGCCGACGAGGTCAAGCGCCCCGGCACGGACCACCGTCTCAGGCGTTCGCCTCGTCAACCATTGTCGTCGGGAGCGGTCCAGACACGGGACATCGTGGAGATCGCGCAGGACGCGGGCACGGCGATGCCGAAGGGCCGCAACTTCCATTGAGGCTGCCTAAGCTGGCGCAGCGTGGACCCGTCAGCGAGAAGAAGGCGACGTAGCGTCTGGATCGATCCGGCGGGCTTCCGAGGCGAGCATGATGGGGATGCCGTCGCGTACCGGATAGGCGAGCCTTGCAGCCTCCGACACCAGCTCCGAATGTTCCGGGTCCCATCTGAGCGGGCCCTTGGTCAGCGGACAGGCGAGCAACTCGAGCAGCCTGGGGTCGATCGTGGCGTCGCGGGTGGACATTGAGGCCTATTGAAGTCCGGGGTTCGCATCATCGCCCTTGCGGGCCAGGGCGATTTCGGTGATCGCCACAAGCGTCTCCGCCCGCAGCTTCAGATCGGCGGCTTCGAGCAGCGCCTGCTTCTCGGCGGGTCCGTAGGGCGCCATCATGGACAATGCGTTGACCAGCGTGGCGTTTTCGGCGCGGCTTACAGAGTCCCAGTCCGCCTGCATGTCGTGCGCGTCCAGATAGGCGCGAAAGATCTTCAAGAGTCCCTTGCGGTCGACCTCGGCCGCACGCTGCTCCTCCGAGAGGTCGACGGCGAATGGGGTGATCCGGCACCGGCGATAGGGCGCATCCCCCGCCAGCTCCTCCGCGACGCGATAACGACACACCCCCTGCAGCGAAATGAGATAGCGTCCATCCCCGGTTTCGGCGAACGACGATATCCGTCCCAGACAGCCGACCTGGCAAAGTTCCGGCTCGCCATCCGCGCGCAACCTGCCATGAAGCTCCGGCTGGATCATGCCGATCAGGCGATCCCCGGCCAGCGCCTCGTCGACCATTTCCAGGTAGCGCGGTTCGAATATGTTGAGCGGCATCCGTCCACCCGGCAGGAGCAGCGCCGCCGCGAGAGGAAAGATCGGGATGGCGGCCGGAAGGTCCGACACGGTCCGATAGTGGGCGTTTCCCGCCTGCACGGCGTCCTCCTTGCCTCGGCGTCAGGAGAACAAGAGGGACGACAACTTACGCCGCGCCGCCAGGGTCGCCTCGTCGGTCGGACCCCAAGCTTCGAAGAACTTCACCAGCTGCGAGCGCGCACCGTCCTCCCGCCATGCACGATCGGCCCTGATGATCCCGAGGAGCAGATCGGCGGCATCCGTCCGGCGCCCTTCGACATTCCGGATCATGGCCAGATCGAATGCTGCGTCGTGATCCTTCGCGCTGGCGGCAAGCCGGCGCTCGAGCGCCACCGGGTCGCCCAGCTTTGCCGCTTCCCGCGCCAGTGCAAGCCGCGTTTGGATGGCTGCGATCGACGGCGCCGCGCGAACGGCTTCCGGCGCTCGGGCGATGACGCTTTCGGCTTCGTCCGCCTCGCCGCGGTCCGCGAGCAAGCCCGCAAGCCCGGCGACGGCCTCGACATTGTCGGGCGCCTGGTCGACCAACGCAGCGTAGATCTCCTCGGCGGCGCCGGCGTCACCGGCCGTCAGAGCCTCAGCCGCGGCGGCGAGGGCTTCCGCGATTCCGTTCTCCGCTTCGCCGGGCCCTGCCACGCGCCTGATGAATTCGTTGATCTGCGATTCGGGCACGGCGCCCATGAAGCCATCGACAGGCTGACCATTCTTGAACGCGATGACCGCGGGGATCGACTGGATGCCGAGCTGTCCGGCGATCGACGGATGGTCGTCGATGTTCATCTTGACCAGCTTAACCGCGCCGTTCGCTCCGCGTACGGCGTGCTCCAGAGCCGGCGTCAGCTGCTTGCAGGGTCCGCACCACGGCGCCCAGAAATCGACCAGCACCGGCTGACGACGCGATTCCTGCAACACGTCGCCGGCAAAACCAGCCGTCGTGGTATCCTTGATCAGGTCGTTGCGCGGCGCTGCCGGCTGCACAGGCCGGTCTCCGAACTCGACGGCGCCATAGCCGCCTTGTTGCGCGAAGGGATTGTTTCGATCGTTCATCTATGCCTCATTCGCGGTCCTGGTGGAGCCGCTGCCCTCATCGGGTCGCCCGCAAGATGTGGCGCTCACCCCGTGATTTTCAAGATTGCGGGCTTGTGCCCGGTTGCTGCAAGGAACCGTACCATGCCGTCGGCGGCGACAGTCGTTGTGGCTTCGTTCGTCAGCGGATGAGCATTGATCGTTCCGGCGTTCATCAGCGCCTCGTCGATGAAGACGCGGACATGCCCGGCCGAGTCGTTGATGGCGCCGAACAGCGTCACCGCGCCCGGCGTCACTCCGAGCAGCCTCATGAGGTGATCGGCATTCGCGAAGGACACCCGCCCCGCGGCGGCGATGACGACATGGATCGTCTTGAGATCGACCACCGCGTCCTCATCGACGCTGACCAAGAAGAAGTTGTCCTTTTTATCCTTGAGAAACAGGTTCTTCGTGTGCGCTCCATCGATGTGACCACGCAGCGCCTTGGAATCGGCCACGGTGAACAGAGGCGGGTGATGCACAGTCTTCTGTTCGACGCCGATGTCGGCGAGGAAGGCGAGCAGTTCTGCGGTCGTCTTCATGCGAAGGGTCCGGCGTTCATCCGGCGCCCGTGTTAGGTGCAAATCGCCTGCAGGCACAAGCGAATTCGCGAGGCGAGGCGAGGCGCGATTTACTGTTGCATTCGGCCTGCTCTTCCGCCATATACCGCCGGCTTGCGGCGTCGGCCGCGCGAGCGGGTGTAGCTCAGGGGTAGAGCACAACCTTGCCAAGGTTGGGGTCGAGGGTTCGAATCCCTTCGCCCGCTCCAAAATTCTCATGATTGAATGGCTTGGGGCTCGGGTATCCGGGCCTTCTTGCTGTCAGGGCGCGGGAGGATTGCGGATTAGCCGAAGACCGTGCCGTCGAACAGTTTGCGCGCCGTCCGCAGGATCGCCGCGCGCTCGACCGCACCGTCGTCGCCGACAGTCGCGACGACCGTCATCTCGCCGGTCGGATGCTCGATCGAGAGGTTCCTGACCCGGCCATCGGGGATAGACGCGAGCGCCTCGGCCGGCCCTTCGGGCAGCAGGCAGGCGGTTGCGACGCTGACGGCCCCCAACACGCCGATCGCGTCGTGGCACTTGTGCGGGATGAATGTGCGCGTAGAGATCGCGCCGCCGTTTCGGGCGGGCGACACCAGCGTCATCTTGGGCACGGACTTGTCCGTCACGTCGCCGAGGTTCATCAACGGTCCAGCCTTCTGCCGTATCGCTTCCAGCCGGCTCCGCAACGATCCGTTCGCCTCCAGCAACTTCGGCGCTTCGTAGCCCGAGACGCCAAGATCGGCGGCGTCGATCACGACGCAGGGCATGCCATTGTCGATGAGCGTGACTTCGATGCCATCGATCGTGTCGACGGCGCGACCTGTTGGCAACAGGGCGCCGCAGGTTGATCCCGCCGTATCCTCGAAGGCGATCGGAATCGCGGCGGCGCTTCCCGGGACACCGTCGATCCTCACATTGCCCCCGTACGTGACCTCTCCGCCCGGCGTCTCGACGGTTGCCGTCGCGACCTGCCCGGTATTCTCCATGAATATGCGGACGTCGGTCCGTCCCTGACGCGCAGGTACGATGCCACGTTCGATGGCGAATGGCGCCACGCCGGCGAGCATGTTGCCGCAGTTCTGCTGGTCGGTCACGATAGGACGGTCGACGAAGACTTGCAGAAACAGGTAGTCGACGTCGCATCCGGGACGCGACGAGCCCGAAACCACGGCGACTTTCGAAGCCAACGGGTCCGCGCCGCCCATACCGTCGATCTGACGCAGATCCGGCGAACCCATCATGGCAAGGAGGAAGGCGTCGCGCGCTGTCCGGTCGGCGGGCAGATCGCTGGCGACGAAGTAGCCGCCCTTCGAGGTGCCGCCGCGCATCCACATGCAGCGGACCCCGTGGCTAGACATACTTAAGTCCCTTCGCGGCGAGCTTCTGGCGCATGCCGTAAAGATCGAGACCAAGTTCGCCCGCGGCAAGCCTCCGCCGCTTGTCTTCCTCGGCTGCCACACGCTCTCGCGCGGCACCTAGCACCGAAGCCGCTTCCTCGCGCCGTACAACGCAGACCCCGTCGTCGTCTGCGACGATGACGTCGCCGGGATTGACCATTGCTCCCGCGCAGACGATGGGTACGTTCACCGAGCCCAGCGTCTCCTTTACCGTTCCTTGCGCGAAGATGGCTTTCGACCAGACGGGGAACTGCATCTCCTTGAGATCGCGCACGTCGCGAACCCCGGCGTCGATGACCAGGCCCCGGCCGCCCCGCGCCATGGCCGAGGTCGCGAGGAGATCGCCGAAATAGCCGTCCTCGGAGGGACTCGTCGGAGCCAGGACAAGGAGGTCGCCGTCCTTGATCTGCTCGATCGCCACATGCATCATCCAGTTGTCGCCGGGCGGAGCTGAAATCGTCACCGCGGACGCGGCAATCCTCGCTCCCGGATAGATCGGACGCATGTAGGAAGCGAGCAGCCCCTTGCGGCCCTGAGCCTCGTGCACGGTCGCTACGCCGCATTCGCCGAGAGCCGCGATGACCGCTGCGTCTGCGCGAGCGATATTCTGGACGACCACACTCATGCGCGGCCCTCCGTGGGGACGAGGGTTTCGACGACATGCGGGAACACCGCTTCATAGGCCTCGCCATGGACGATCGCCTTGTCGGAGTTGCGCGCCGCTTGAACGCCGCGCTGCTGCGCGACCCTGGTGTAGTAGTCCCAGAGATGTTCCTGCCCGGCCATGCACTCGATCGCCGCGCGCTTCCTGTCCCACACCGGCGTGATGTCCAACAGCACGTTCGGCATCCATCGGCACTGTTCCGGCTGATGGGGCTCGAACAGCAGCACCTGCGGCGCGCCGAGGACCTTGGCGCCCGGCTCGTGTCCGTGCGCCTGGGCGATGATGCGGGCATGCTGCGTGAATTCGCTGACCAGCGGATGGTCGCGGTTATAGGGGTCCTCGCGCGAATGCGTCAGCGCGAATGCCGGGCGCAGCGTCCGATAGAGGTTCGCCAGGCGGTACAGCGCGTTGTCCGGCAGCGATATCGGATAGTCGCCGAGATCCCAGAACTGGATGTCGGCGACGCCGAGCGCTTCGGCGGCGTTCTCGGCCTCCCTGCGACGCTCGGCCTTGACCCGGTCGAGCGTCATGCCGTCATGCCGCCAGAGTTTCGCGCTCTCGCCACGCTCGCCGAAAGAAAGGCAGACCACGGTCACCGCAAGGCCCTGCGCCGCATGCAGCGCGATCGCACCTCCTGCCCGCCACACGAAATCCGCCGAATGCGCGCTGACCACCAGCGCGGTCTTGGCTGTCATTTCAAAGCTCCTCCTTGCCCGTCACAGGCGGCGTCCCGTGTGTGTGGAAACTTGGAATGGTCTTCAGCCCCCAGGCCTGGCCCTTCTTCCGCTCGGCTTCGGTCCAGGTGACTGTCTGCCAATCGGGCTGGAGAATCAGCCGCGCGCCGGCATTCGCAACTTCGATCCGGTTGCCGGCCGGCTCGTAGACATACAGAAAGAACGTTCCCTGGATGGCGTGCCTGTGGGGGCCGGTCTCGATGAAGACGCCGTTCTCGAGAAAGACGTCGGCCGCCCTGAGAACGTCGTCACGCTGATCGACGGCGTAGGTGAGATGGTGGAAGCGCCCGCGCGCGCCCGAATGATCTTCGGTGACGGCGACGTCGTAACTCTTGTTGTTGACGGTGAACCAGCAACCGCCGAGCCGACCATTGTCGAGCTGGATCTGTTCGGTCACGCGGCTGCCGAGCGCGCCGGTCATGAAGTCGCGCATGGCGGAAACATCGGTCGCGAGCAGGTTGAAGTGGTCGATCCGCCGCACCGCCGCACCACGCGCGTGGAATCGCTGGGCGACGTTCTTGAGCGCCGGCCTTTCCGCTTCAGGCGCTTCGTACTTCCGCGTTTCGTAGTAGAGTTCGAACATGTGCCCGTCCGGACTGCTGAACCGATACGAGGGGCCATGTCCCATATCGCCATCGGTCCACCCGATGCCGCAACCCATGGCCGCAATCGCGGCGACGCGCCGCTCGAGCGCCGGCCGGGATGTCGTGCGGTAGCTCGCATGGACCATTCCAGTCGTATCGGCGGCCGTCAGCTTGAGCGAATGAAACTCGTAGTCGTCCCACCCCCGCAGGTAGATCGAATCGCCTTCCCGACCACTCTCGGTCAGACCGTAGATCCTGACGAAGAAGTCGAGGCTTTCCTCGGGCCGATTGGTGAGCAGTTCGACATGGCCGAGATGCGCGACGTCGAAACCCGGTTCTTCCGACATCTCCCGACTCCCGTGGAACCTCGTTGGATCGACGCAGGATAGAACGCGAGGTGACGACGCGCCAATCGAAACCCGGCCTCGAGGCATGATTGAACGTTAGGGCGAAGCGAAATGTCCGTCGAGGGTCGCCTGCACTGGCACGATCGCGATCGAATCGGCGGATGCGATAGTGCTTCGCTGACCGAGGCGCGCATGCTAGGCCGCGCCATGGCGCAGAAGAGAGCTTCCGAGGTGGACGCCTGGTTGGCGAGGCCAGACCCCGCCATGTCCGTCATCCTGTTCTATGGTCCGGACCAAGGGCTGGTGGCGGAGCGCGCCAAGGTGTTGGCCGTGCGAAGCGGCGCGGCGCTCGACGATCCATTCTCCGTCAGCCGACTGGACGCGACGGAACTCGAACGTCAGCCAGGCCGGCTTCTGGATGAGGTCTCCGCCATACCCATGTTCGCAGATCGGCGTCTCGTTTGGATCAGAGGGGCCGGACCGCAAAAGTCGCTCGCCGAGGACATTTCCATCGTCGCGAAGACACGGTCCTCACAAACTCTGGTGATCGTGGAGGCTGGCGATCTCCGCAAGACAGCGCCCCTGCGCAACGCCGTGGAGTCGGCTCGTTCGGCGATCGCACTGCCTTGCTATCAGGACGAGATGCGATCGATCGACGCACTGATCGATGAGGGATTGCGGGGCTTCACGATCGAAACGGACGCGCGTGATGCCATGAAAGCCGTTCTCGGGGGCGACAGGCTCGTGATCAGGTCCGAACTCGAAAAGCTGGCCGTGTATGCGGCCGGCCGCTCGGAGATATCCAAGGCCGACGTTGAATCGGTGCTGGCGGATGTGCCTGCCGCGTCCGTCGATGCTGTCATCGATGCTGTGTTCGCGGGACGTGCGGATGCTTTCGAGCGCGCCTATTCCAAGGCTGCCGCAACGGGACAGGCGCAGGCGGTGCTTCTCGCCGCCTGCCGCGCCGCTCAGTCCTTGCATCTCGCCCGCGCCGCGATGGTCGAGCGACGACTGGCCGCGTCGGCGGCGCTGGCATTGGTCCGTCCGCCCCTGTTTGGCTCGCGGCGGACGCTGGCGGAAGGGGCGCTGTCGCGCTACTCGACCGAAACTCTCGCAGCCGGGCTTCGGCGACTCAACGCGGCCGTCCTCGATTCGCGGCGCAGACCCGAACTGACGGACGCGATCGGGCGTCAGGCGATTCTGGGATTCTTGTTGGGTGGGCGTAGATAGAATGCCGGCTAAGGAGACTTGAGACGTCGACAGATGTCGTCAAGCTGTTCCAGGTTCCGATAGACAATTCGAAGCTCCCCGCCCTTCGCCGCATGGCGGATCGTCACACCCAGGCCCGTTGCGTCGGACAACAGCTTCTCCAGCGCCAGCGTGTCCGGATCTTTTTCGGCCCTGGTTGCCTTGCCAGGGCTGTCGGTGCTCACGCCCTGCTGGGCGAGGGATTCCGCCTGCCGGACAGAGAGGCCGTTCTCGACGATCTGACGCGCCAGCCCGGATGGATCTTCGCTCGTGACGAGCGCTCTGGCGTGGCCCGCAGACAGTGCGCCATCGATCAGCATGTCCTGGATAACGGCGGGCAGCTTCAGGAGCCGGAGGGTGTTCGCGACATGGCTCCGGCTCTTCCCGATGACCTGTCCAAGCTCCGCTTGGCTGTATCCGTGCTCGTCGACGAGCTGCTGATAGCCTTTGGCTTCTTCGACCGCGTTGAGATCGGCGCGTTGCACGTTCTCGATGATTGCGAGTTCAAGCGCGACGCGATCATCGACCGCCCGTACCAGAACAGGGACTTCGCTAAGCCCCGCGCGCTGGGCGGCGCGCCAACGACGCTCGCCGGCGATGATCTCATACCGTCCCGCGGACCCCGCCGGACGGACGACGATCGGCTGCACGATTCCGTGTTCCCGGATCGATTGCGCAAGGTCGGCAAGGTCGGTTTCAGCAAATGAACGCCGGGGATTCCGAGGATTGGGTGAAATGTGTTCGATGGGGATCCGCCCGTCGGGGGAAGCAGCAGGTCGAGCGGATTCCGCGGGCCTGTCGAAGTCGCCGATCAGCGCCGCCAGTCCTCGGCCGAGCCTTTTTCTCGATGGATCGTCGCTCATTGTCCCGGTCCGTCTACGCAGCCTTCAGCCGTCTCTCGCGGCGGATCACCTCGCTCGCGAGCCGAAGGTACGCCTGGCTGCCGCTGCATTTGAGATCGTAAAGGATAGCCGGCTTACCATGAGACGGCGCCTCGGAAACGCGAACGTTTCTCGGAATAACGGTCTCGTACACCGCGTCGCCCATATGGGAGCGAACGTCGTCGACGACCTGGTTCGCCAGATTGTTGCGTCCGTCGAACATCGTCAGGACGATGCCCTGTATGCCGAGAGCTGGATTGATCGTCTCACGCACGCGTTCGACGGTGCTCAGAAGCTGACTCAATCCCTCGAGCGCGAAGAATTCACACTGCAGCGGCACCAGCACGGAATCGGCCGCAGCCATCGCGTTGAGTGTCAGCAGGTTGAGTGAGGGCGGGCAATCGATCAGGGCATACGCAAACCCGCTGTCCGCGAGACGCAACGCACTGCGGAGCTTCAACGCGCGATCGGGCTGGGCGGCAATCTCCATTTCAACGCCGAGAAGGTCGAGGGTCGAAGGTACGATCGAGAGACCAGGCACAGCCGTAGGCATCGCGGCCTCCCTGATCGTCGCCGACCCGGTGAGGACGTCGTAGGATGATATCGCCCGGTCCTGGCGCTCGATCCCAAGTCCCGTCGATGCATTTCCCTGGGGATCTAGATCGATGATGAGAACCTCTTCGCCGATCGCGGCAAGCGCGGTCGCGAGGTTGATCGTCGTCGTCGTCTTTCCGACCCCACCCTTCTGATTCGCTACGGTGATTATGCGTGTCGACATGATCTACGCTTCGCTACGGGACGAGAAGTCCGATATCTCAAGAATGGCCCCCGACGGGTCCACCTTGCTCGGGTGTTCTATCAGATCGAAATCCCAGAGTTTAATGCTTTCTTGCACCTCGATCCGATAGTCCCGTCCTTTGTGGAAGAGGCCGGTGGCGCCAGCTTTCAACCACGGCGCGGCCAGCCTCAGAAGCACGGGCAGCGGCGCCAACGCCCGTGCGGTTATGATTTGAGGTACCATGTTTCCGGCGGCGGAGGCGAACTCCACCCTGTCGGCTATGACTTTTGCTGGCGCGTGGGCCGCTCTTGTCGCGGCAATCAGGAATGAAGCCTTCTTCCTGTTCGATTCGATCAGGGTTACACAGGCGCCTTCCCTTTCCCGCATCAGGATCGCCAGCACCGCTCCGGGGAACCCGCCACCCGAACCCAGATCCAGCCATTGACGCGCATCCGGTCGCAAACCTGCAAGCTGCGCGCTATCCAGTATGTGCCGACGCCACACATCCGATAACGTTGATGGAGCAGCCAGATTGATCGCCGCGGCCCAACGCTTGAAGCGCTCCTCGAACGCGACGAGCTGATCAAACGTTTCACGTGAAACGGGTCCGGCTACGGAAACGAGGCTTTCATAGCTCTTCACGCTGCGCCACGGAGTTCGACCCGAACTGCCGCGACGATCAGCGCCATGGCCGCCGGTGTCATTCCATCGACGCGTTGCGCCTCGCCAATGCTGCGAGGGCTCCGAGACGTAAGCTTCGACTTCAGCTCATTGGAGAGGCCGGGCAAGCGAGCGTAGTCGAAATCGACGGGGATCGGACTCAACTCTTCGCGCCGCACCATTTGAAGATCGGCCTCCTGCCGCTCCAGATAGACAGCATACCTGGCTTCTGTCTCAAGCTTATCCGCCGTCTGCCGATCGATCTCGCCCAAGCTGGGCCATATCGATCGAAGCTCGGATACGGAGCAGTTCGGATGGGCGAGCAGTTGATAGGCGGAGCGCGTCACCCCGTCCAAACCGATCTCGATCCCGGCTCGACGCAACTCATTCGGCGTTGCAGACAGAGATCTCGCGAGGTGGCGCGCATGGTCAAGACATCGATGTTGTGACTCGAACCGCCCCAGCCTCTCCGCCGACGCGATCCCAAGCTGGGCGGCCAACGGGGTCAGTCGCTCGTCAGCATTGTCGGCGCGGAGACTGAGCCTGTACTCGGCCCGCGAGGTGAACATTCGATACGGTTCCGTAATGCCCCGGGATACCAGATCATCGACCATCACGCCTACATACGCCGCGGTGCGGCTGATCGTGATCGGGTCGCAGTCTCCCGCACGACGGGCGGCATTGATCCCTGCAAGAAGTCCTTGAGCGGCTGCCTCTTCGTAACCCGTCGTCCCATTGATCTGGCCAGCCAGGAAAAGCCCGCGAAACGATCGGCATTCGAGCGTCGGATCGAGTTGGCGGGGATCTATGTGATCGTATTCTATGGCGTAGCCCGGCCTCAGAATCCGCGCCCTCTCAAGCCCGGGAATGCTCGCCACCAATGCCTGCTGAGTTTCCTCGGGCAATGATGTGGATATGCCGTTCGGATAGACTGTGTCGTCATCCAGACCCTCGGGCTCCAGAAATATCTGATGCCCGTCGCGCTCTCCGAACCTGACGATCTTGTCTTCGATCGATGGACAGTATCGAGGCCCCACGCCTTCGATGGAGCCAGAATACATGGCTGACCGGTGAAGATTTGCACGGATGACGGCGTGGCTTTCCGGGACCGTTCTCGTGACCCCACACGCGATTTGCGCGTTGTCGATAGAAGTGGTCAGAAGCGAGAACGGTTCCGGTTCGTCGTCGCCATGCTGCAGGTCGATGCCTGCCCAGTCGATCGTGCGTCCGTCGAGCCGCGGCGGGGTTCCGGTCTTCAGGCGTCCGAGTCGCAAGCCGTTTCGCTGGAGAGTGGCGGACAAGCCATGTGTTGCCCTTTCCCCCATCCTGCCGGCGGGAAAACTCTGATCTCCGATATGGACAAGGCCCCCAAGGAACGTTCCTGTCGTCAGCACGACTGCTCGGCACCGAATGGATCGACCATCGGCTAGAAGCACTCCCTGCAGGGCGTCCCCATCGACGACTAAGTCGACCGCCTCGGCTTCCACGACGACCAGGTTCTCCTGCTCGTGGATCGCCGCCCGCAACGCTGCGCGGTAGAGCTTGCGATCAGCCTGGGCTCGGGGCCCGCGGACCGCGGCCCCCTTTCGGCGATTGAGGAGCCTGAACTGGATGCCGGCTCGATCGGCGGCGCGCGCCATCAGGCCGTCGAGCGCATCGATCTCCCGCACCAGGTGGCCCTTGCCGATCCCGCCGATCGCTGGATTGCAGGACATGACGCCGATGTTTACTGCTTCCAGCGTAACGAGCGCGGTCTTCGCTCCGAATCTGGCTGAGGCGGCAGCGGCCTCGCACCCGGCATGACCGGCCCCGATCACTACGACGTCAAAGGTGTTCATGCGACGGGAATGGTACCGGCCCAGACCGTTGTCAATGTTTGGTTTCACGTGAAACCGGCGTCGACCGGTGTTTCACGTGAATCACTTGCCGACGCAGAAGGTCGAAAACACCCGGTCGAGGACGTCTTCCACGTCGATGCGGCCGGTCAGCCTCCCGATGTTCGCTGCCGCGGCGCGCAGAAACTCGACCCGCAACTCCAGTCCATCCTCCGAAACGGCAGCGGCGCGCAGGGATCCGGCAATCGCGAAGACGAGGTCCCTTTGCCTAGATCGCGTCGGGACCACGCCTGCGCCGATGCGCCCGGCCGCTGCAGCCCTCCGCCCCAACTCCGTGATCAAGCTGTCGACACCGAAGCCTGTAACCGTCGAGACCGACCAGGGCGCTTGCGGATCGTCCCGTAGGTCGGACTTGGTCCGCACCTGCAACGCCGTGACCCCATCGGGTGGGCGCACGAATCCACCGGGATCACCTGCTGGAAGGAGTGACAGAACGAGGTCTGCCATGCGCGCACGCTCCAACCCCCGACGCACCCCAATGGCTTCGACGCCGTCGGCGTCCCTCACGCCCGCCGTGTCGGTCACAACCACCTTGAAGCCGCCGGCGTCCAGGGCAACCTCCACCAGATCGCGCGTCGTACCCGGCTGATCGGATACAATCGCCACCTCCCGCGCGGCAAGGGCATTCAGGAGGCTCGATTTCCCGGCATTCGGCGGACCCAGGATGACCACCTGAAAGCCCTCCCTGACGAGTTCGCCGGCATGAAATCCCGCGACATGCCGTTCCACCTCCCGCGCCAGATTCGCCACCTGCGGCCAGACGATTGCCGATACGCCGCCGGGAATGTCGTCTTCGTCGGCGAAATCGAGCTCAGCCTCGACCAGCGCCAACCAATCGACGAGTTGATCCCGCCACCCGTTGTATAGGCGTGATTGCGCGCCGCCTGCATTAGCGAGGGCTTGCCTCCGTTGCGACTCGGTCTCAGCCGCAACGAGGTCGCCGAGGGCCTCGACCTGGGTGAGATCCAGCTTTCCGTTCAAGAGCGCACGCCGCGCGAACTCGCCTGCCTCCGCATGGCGACATCCCGGGAATCTCCCAAGCCACCCAAGCACCGCCGCTACGACCGCCTTGCCGCCATGCAGTTGCAACTCGGCCATGTTCTCGCCCGTCTCGCTGCGCGGTCCGGCGAAGTAGAGAATAAGCGCGCGATCGAGACTTGTCCCGTTCTCGTCCCGCAACGTTCGAAGTGTTGCTGCCCTTTCCTCCGGCAAGCCTCCCGCGATCGCGTGGAGGGCGGCGCCAGCCAGCTCGCCCGAAATTCTGACGACGGCCACGCCGGACGGTAGCCCTCCGCTCGAGAGGGCATATATGGTGTCTGGAAACCTCATGGAGCCATCAATTCTTGCCCAACGGCGCCTCGAAAGGAAACGGTCCGTGCCGCTCCCCCATATGAACCTTCTGGCGAACGAGGCCAGTCCCTATCTGCGTCAACATAGGGAAAACCCGGTCCACTGGCGCGCATGGTCCGGCGCAAGCCTTGCCGAGGCCGCCGAGCTCGATCGCCCAATCCTCCTCTCGATCGGCTATGCGGCGTGCCACTGGTGCCATGTCATGGCCCACGAAAGCTTCGAAGACGAGGCAACGGCCGAGGTCATGAATCGCCTCTTCACCAATATCAAGGTCGACCGGGAGGAGCGTCCCGATATCGATCAGATCTACATGGCAGCCCTTAGTGCGACAGGGGAACAGGGCGGTTGGCCCCTCACCATGTTCCTCGCCCCGGACGGCCGACCCTTCTGGGGCGGGACCTACTTTCCGAGACAGGCGCGCCATGGACGTCCGGCTTTCGTCGACGTTCTGAAGGCCGTCAGTCAAGCGTGGACCGACCGACGCGCCGAGATCGAGCGCAGCGCGACTGGCCTCAGGGACTTTGTCTCATCCCGCCTGGCCTCCACGGCAACGCCGTCAGGCTCGCTCACGGACATGCTCGGGCCACTCGCCGAAGGCGTCGGTAGCCACATCGACCTTGAGCGAGGCGGGCTGCGCGGTGCGCCAAAATTCCCGAACGCCCCGATGATGACCACGCTCTGGCTGAGCTGGCTAAGGGACGGCCGCACGGATCATCGCGACGCGGTGATCCTGAGCCTCCGACCAATGCTCATGGGCGGAATCTACGATCATGTCGGCGGCGGCCTCTGTCGTTACTCGACAGATGATCGCTGGCTCGTGCCGCATTTCGAAAAGATGCTCTACGACAACGCCCAACTGCTGCGGCTGGCCTCGTGGGTCTACGCGGAGACTGGAGACGAATTGTTCCGCAACCGAATCATCGGAACCGTCGAATGGATGCTCCGAGAGTTACGCCTTCCACAGGGCGGATTCGCTTCCAGCCTGGACGCCGATAGCGAGGGCGAGGAGGGACTGTTCTACACCTGGACCGAAGCCGAGATCGCGGAAGCATTGGGCGCCGGACGAACAGACCTCGCGAACTGCTATCGCCTGGAAACACCCCCGACATGGGAAGGTAAACCGATCCTCAGGGCTGTCGACGGCGATCCCGAGAACGCCGACGCCGTGAGGGCTGCACTCGACAGGTTGCGTCAGTTCAGGGACCGGCGCCCCCGTCCGGGCTTGGATGACAAGGTCGTGACCGAGTGGAACGGCCTTGCTATCGTCGCGCTCGTCGAGGCTGGCCGCATGCTGGTTGAGCCGAGATGGGTCGATGCTGCGATTGATGCATACCGTTTCGTCTCCGAATCGAGCGACGCCGACGGGCGCCTGCCGCGGTCGGCCCTTGGCGACGCCAGGCTCTATCCCGCCATGTCCTCGGATGTCGCAGCCATGATCAACGCGGCTATCGCCTTGCATGGAGTGACGGGTGAGTCGAAGTATGTCGCCGACGCGGCCCGATGGTCGAGCGAGCTCGACAGGTGGTACACGGACGGTTCGGGTCGTAGCCACTTTCTCACTGCATCCGATTCCGCCGATGTCCCGATTCGGATAAGAGGCGATGTCGACGAAGCGATCCCTTCTGCCACCGGGCAGATCGTAGAGGCGCTCTACCGCCTGGCAATGACGACCGGCCGGCCGGACGACCATGTGCGGGCCCTGAATGCCGCTGAAGCAGCGGCTCGCGTGAAAGATCAGCCTTATGGGCAGTCCGGGGTCGTGAATGCGATCGCCATCGGTTCAATGATCACGAAGCTCGTGACCATCGATGATCCAGGCAGTCGTCAATTCGCAGCCATTGCAGACCGAAAGCCGAGTCCTTGTAGGGTAGACGTCCCCCTGACCATTGGGGACCCGCCGGCTGAGCTGCCGGAGCAGGTGGTCACGCTGCCTGACACGCCCGGAGCCTATCTCTGCACGGCGACGACCTGTCTGCCGCCCTTCACCGACCCCAGCAAGCTAGCGGTAGAGCTGGAACGGACGAAGCGCTGAACATCATGTGTTCATCGAATCGAAGAAGTCGGCATTGCTCTTCGTCTGCTTGAGCTTGTCGATGAGGAACTCGATCGCATCCGTCGTGCCCATCGGCGCAAGGATGCGCCTCAAGACGAAGATCTTCTGCAGATCGGCGCGCGGCACCAGCAGATCCTCCTTCCGGGTCCCGGATTTGAGGATATCCATAGCCGGATAGATTCGCTTGTCGGCAACCTTCCGGTCGAGCACGATTTCCGAATTGCCGGTGCCCTTGAACTCCTCGAAGATCACTTCATCCATGCGGCTGCCGGTATCGATCAGCGCCGTCGCGATGATGGTCAGCGATCCGCCCTCTTCAATGTTGCGCGCCGCGCCGAAGAAGCGCTTGGGCCGTTGCAGCGCATTGGCGTCGACACCACCCGTCAGCACCTTGCCCGACGACGGCACCACCGTGTTGTAGGCTCGGCCAAGCCGCGTGATCGAATCGAGCAGGATCACGACGTCACGGCCATGCTCCACCAGGCGCTTTGCCTTCTCGATAACCATCTCCGCGACTTGAACATGTCGCACCGCCGGCTCGTCGAAGGTCGAGGACACGACCTCTCCCTTCACGGAGCGCTGCATGTCGGTCACTTCCTCCGGCCGCTCATCGATCAGAAGAACGATGAGGTAGCATTCAGGGTGGTTGGCCGTCACCGAGTGGGCGATGTTCTGCAGGAGCACCGTCTTGCCGGTCCGCGGCTGGGCGACGATCAGAGCGCGCTGACCCTTACCCAATGGGGCCACGAGGTCGATCACCCTGGGCGAGATATCCTTGGTGGTCGGGTTCTCGATCTCCATCTTCAGCCGCGACGTAGGATAGAGAGGCGTCAGGTTGTCGAAGTGTATCTTGTGACGAATCTTCTCCGGATCGTCGAAGTTGATAGTGTTGACCTTCAGCAGCGCAAAATAGCGCTCGCCCTCTTTTGGACTGCGGATCGGCCCTTCGACCGTATCGCCGGTCTTCAACGAGAAGCGCCGAATTTGTGATGGCGAGATGTAGATGTCGTCCGGCCCCGGAAGGTAGTTTGCATTCGCCGACCGCAGGAAACCGAAACCGTCCTGCAAGACCTCCACCACCCCGTCGCCGATAATCTCGATATCCTGCGCGGCCAACTTCTTGAGGATTGCGAACATCAGCTCCTGCTTGCGCATGACGCTGGCGTTCTCGACTTCAAGCGATTCGGCGAAGGCGATCAGGTCGGTCGGCTTCTTGTTCTTGAAATCCTGAAGTTTCATTTCCTGCATGGAAAATCCTGGAAGATTGTACAACAGCGAGGCTGCGGGACGGGCTTGGCGGGCCGGCAACAGCAAAAGGCCGTGAATCGGCGGCGCGCTTGAAGGAAGGAGCTGTCTTGTACCGCCCGAGACGGCAAGACGCAAGCGACTCAGAACGGCTTCACGATCACCAGCGCGACAATCGCGATCATCAGCAATGTGGGTATCTCATTGACAACCCGCCAGTGTCGCGCGGAATGCGTGTTGCGGTCTTCGGCGAAACGCCGCACCGCACCGGCGAGATAGCCGTGCACGGCAGAAAGCGCCACGACCGCGGCAATCTTGGCATGCAGCCAACCCCCGGCGAATGCGAAGCCGCGCCAGGCAAGCCAAAGACCGAACACCCAGGTCACGATCATGGCTGGGTTGATGATGCCGCGGAGCAGCCTTCGTTCCATGATCTTGAAGGTCTCCGATTGGGCCGAGCCCTGCCCGGCATCGGCGTGGTAGACGAAGAGGCGCGGCAGATAGAGCATGCCCGCCATCCACGAGATCACTCCAACGACGTGGATCGCCTTCGCCCAGTCGTAGAAGCCGATCGGCGCCAGAACAAAAAGCGCCGCCGTACTCGCGGCTACAATCCCAAGAGCCGCGAGCGCCCGCACGAAGGCGCTCCTCATCGAGGCCCCTTCACCGGTCACGGTTTCGCCCCGCGGATCCTCTGGAGCATGGCGTCGACATGGGCGATCGGCGTATCCGGTGTGATCCCATGTCCGAGGTTGAACACGAGCGGTCCCGCACCAAGCCGCGCCAGGATCGTGTCGATGCCCTCTTCCAGCGCCCTGCCGCCGGCTACGAGGCGCTGTGGATCCAGATTGCCTTGAACCGGCCCATTGGCTTGAAGCTTGGTGGCCAGCGTCATCGGCACCGTCCAGTCCAACGCCAACACATCGACGCCGGTGGATTGCCTGTATGAGGCATAACGGGTCCCTGCCCCCCTCGGGAAGCCGATGATGGGCACCGTGGGATGGCGCAGGCGAAGTCGTTCCACGATCCTTCGCACGGGCCGCACGCAAAACGCCTCGAAGCTGTCTTCGTCGAGAACCCCCGCCCAGCTGTCGAATATCTGGACCGCGTCAGCGCCGGCATCGATCTGCCGTGCGAGATATTCCGCCGAGCAATCCGCAAGAATATCCAACAGCTCATCAAGCCGCTCCGGATGACGGTAGGCAAACAGCCTTCCCGGGGCCTGATCCGGCGTTCCTTGGCCCGCAATCATGTAGGTGGCGACTGTCCAGGGTGCGCCGCAGAAGCCGATCAGCGTCGTCGAGTCCGGAAGGCTCGTACGGAGGCGCCGCACGGTCTCGTAGACGGGGGCCAGACGGTCATGAAAGCCGGCGATGGCCAGCCTCCCGACGTCGTCCGGTCCAAGCGGTGCCATCAGCGGCCCGCGACCGTCTTCGAAACGCAGATCCCTCCCGAGTGCATGTGGCACCACGAGAATATCGGAAAAGAGGATCGACGCATCGAAACCGAAGCGACGAATGGGCTGCAGCGTGACTTCCACCGCCAGATCAGGATCGTAGCACAGATCGAGGAAGCTTCCCGCTCGCTGCCGCGTTTCCCGGTACTCCGGCAAGTAGCGGCCCGCCTGACGCATCAGCCACACGGGCGGTGGAAACGCCGTTCCGCCACGCAAGACGTCCAGTACGGTCCGAGTTGTCATCCTCCGGCGTACTCCTGTCCTGTCTCTAATCAATTCTATCTTGAGAAGAGAGTCTTTTGCTTATGAGACTCTGTGGGATTCGGGAATTCACAGCCCTGAGCTCGCAGCCGGGCACGCCCCTCGTTCCACACGCTTTGGTCCAATACGCACAAGTCATTGTCAATTGTGGGGATTGTCGCAGAAATGCTCTAAGAATCAGTGGCCTGACCCGGCTATCCGAACGAGCCCCCGATCAACCGACCCGATGGCGCTTCCGCAATCCCCATTGTTGACGATTCACGTGAAACAGCCGACGTCGTCTGCGGGTTTGTGGACGAGAACCCATCTGATACACTCGCCCCGCCCCACGGCTCTCCGCCGAGCGACTTTTCCACATTTCCTCACAGCCCCCTGTGCAAAAACCCCAGAGCTTTTTCCATCTTCACCTTATTTCGGACGCCACGGGCGAGACGCTTCTCGCTGCTGGTCGGGCCGCATCGGCGCAGTACAAGGAAGCCCGGGCGATCGAGCATATCTATCCGTTGATCCGGACCGAGCGACAGCTCGCCAAGGTCTTCGAGGACATCGAAAACGAGCCGGGCATTATCCTCTATACCGTCGTAGACCAGGCACTCGCGGAAGAAATCGATCGCAAGGCTGCCTCGCTCGGCCTCCCCTGCGTCTCAGTGCTCGAGCCTGTACTTCTGATCTTCCAATCCTACCTCGGTGCGCCGGCAGGGCGCCGCGTTGGCGCCCAGCACGTCCTCGACGCCGACTATTTCCGACGCATTGACGCACTCAACTTCACGATGGAGCACGACGACGGCCAGCTGGTTGAAGATCTGGATGACGCCGAGATCGTCCTGATTGGCATTTCCAGAACCTCCAAGACCCCGACCAGCATCTATCTCGCCAACCGCGGCATCAAGACGGCGAACATACCGATCGTCCTCGGCGTTCCGCTGCCTGAGCAACTGATGCTCGCCACCAGGCCTCTCATTGTCTGTTTGATCGCCACCGCCGAGCGAATATCGCATGTGCGCCAGAACAGGATACTCGGCGCTGGTAGCGGCTTCGAGGCCACCGACTACGTTGACCGCGCCACGATCGCCGAGGAGCTCGCCTATGCGCGCCAGCTCTGTTCCCGGCATGCCTGGCCGACCATCGACGTGACCCGCCGATCGATCGAGGAGACCGCCGCCGCAATCGTTGCCCTCAGGGGCCGTACGCGCTAGGGACGGCCCGCACCCGATGGGCCTCCGATGTCGACGATCCCCATAATCCTTGCTTCCGGCAGTCCACACCGGCGCGCCATGCTCGAGAATGCCGGCCTCAAACCCACGGTGGTCAGGCCCGAGATTGACGAGCGCGCCGTCGAGGCGCCCCTGCTGGCCGCGCGCACGTCACCGGAGGATGTCGCGCTGATCCTCGCCGAGGCAAAGGCGGTCTTCGTCAGCAAGCGCAACCCGGACGCTCTCGTGATCGGGTCGGACCAGACGCTATCCCTCGGCGACCGCCTGTTTCACAAGGCGCCCGATCCGGATGCGGCAGGCAGGAATCTGCTCGCGATGCAGGGCCGCACCCATCACTTGAACAGCGCGGTCGTCATCGCCAGGGCAGGCGACGTGATCTGGCGGCATGTCGAGTCCGCGTCGATGACCATGCGAACGTTGTCGCCGGCTCAAATAGGCCGCTATCTCGCGAGGGTCGGGGACAAGGCCCTTTCAAGCGTCGGCGCCTATCAGATCGAAAGCCAGGGAATTGCTCTCTTCGACAAGGTCGACGGCGACCACTTTACCATCGTCGGCATGCCGCTTCTGCCGCTCCTGGGCGAGCTTCGGCGGTTGGGTGCCCTTGATGACTGAACCAGGTCGCACCGTTTTCGTCGCGGGCCATCCGATCGGCCATTCGCGGTCACCCTTGATCCATCATCACTGGATGGAGAAGCATGGGTTGTCTGGAAGGTACGTGCCACTCGACGTGGCGCCGGCCGACTTTGAGGCTTTCGCACGGACATTCGGCGAACACGGCTATGCAGGCGGTAACGTGACCATTCCGCACAAGGAGGTTGCATGGCGTGTCTCCGCACTCCGCGACGACGCGGCCGAAGCGGTCGGGGCGGTCAACACGCTTTGGATCGAGGACGGCAGGATCGCCGGCGCCAATACGGACGTGCACGGATTTCTCGCAAATCTCGACGATCGTGCTCCGGGCTGGGATCGCGCGTATGTCGCTCTCGTCCTCGGAGCGGGCGGCGCGGCGCGGGCGGCCGTCTACGGACTGATCAGACGCGGCATCCGCGACATTCGAATCGCCAACCGCACCCCCGAGCGCGCCCGGGAGTTGGCGGACCATTTTGGCGCGGGCGTTTCCGGGCATGGCAATGACGCTCTGCGGGAAATCGCTGCGGATGCCGGTCTGGTGGTGAACGTGACGCCACGCGGCATGAGCGCTGACCAGTCCATTCCGCTCGACCCGGCATTCCTCCCGTCGGATGCGATCGTGAGCGACACGGTCTATGTCCCGCTGGAGACGCCGCTTCTCGCTGCCTCGCGCGGACGGGGCCTGAGAACTGTCGACGGGCTGGGCATGCTTCTTCATCAGGCGGCTCCGGCCTTCGCGAAATGGTTCGGGGTAATGCCCGAGGTGACGCCGGAACTGAGGGCAATGGTCGTCAGCGATCTGGAGCGGATCGCGTGATCGTTCTCGGCCTGACCGGGTCCATCGGCATGGGCAAGTCGACAACCGCGGCCATGTTCCAGGAAGCCGGGATTCCCGTGCACGATTCCGATGAGGCCGTGCACCGGCTCTACCGGGGCAAGGCCGTACCGCTGGTCGAGAAAGAGTTTCCCGCGACGACGCGGAACGGGGTTGTGGACCGCGAAAGACTGGCCCGGATAGTCTTCGGTGATCCGGCCGCGATTCGGCGCCTGGAGGCGATCATCCACCCGCTGGTGCGCGCCGATGCAGACGCCTTTCTTGCTCGCCATCGCGCCGCTGGCGCGCCGCTCGTCGTGCTCGACGTACCGCTGCTCTTCGAGACGGGAGGCCGCGACCGGGTCGATCGTGTCGTCGTGGTCACGGCGCCCGCCGAAGTGCAGAGGCAGCGCGTCATGGCGAGGTCCGGGATGACCGACGAAAAGTTCCAGGCCATCCTCGAGCGCCAGGTTTCCGACAATGATAAGCGCCGCATGGCGGACTATGTGATCGATACCGGAGAGGGTATGGAGGCCGCCCGCGACGCCGTCGCGGGGATCATCGACGGGATCACGTCCGAAAGTCGTTGACCTCGTTCGGCGATCGGTTGATTCGGGACCCCTGGCGAAGAGATGTCTCCCTGGGTGATTCGATGCGCGAAATCGTCTTCGATACGGAAACCACCGGCCTTGACCATCGTCTTGACCGCATCATCGAGATAGGTGGCATCGAACTGGTCAACCGCTTTCCGACCGGTCGCACCTTCCACGTCTATCTTCACCCGGAAAACCGATCGATCCACCCCGAAGCCGAGGCGATCCACGGGATCAGCCTGGCGTCGCTGGCCGGCAAGCCGCCGTTCCGCGATGTCGCCGCCGAGTTCCTCGCCTTTGTCGATGGCGCTCAACTGATCGCCCACAACGCGACATTCGACATGAGTTTCATCAATGCCGAACTAGGACGTCTAGGTCACGAACCGATCGATGCTGCCCGCGTGGTCGACACCTTGGCGATCGCCCGCCGGAAGCACCCGATGGGTCCCAATTCGCTGGACGCGCTCTGCAGGCGCTACGGCATCGACAACAGCCATCGTACCCGCCACGGGGCGCTGCTCGATTCTGAACTGCTCGCGGAAGTCTATATCGAACTGACGGGTGGACGGCAGGCCGCGCTGGGCCTCGAGGTGCTGATCGAGGTCGAGACCGTCGCCGTTGCCGGCGCCATCATCCAAGGCGGTGCAGCAGCGCAGCGCGAGCGCGCCCTTCCAGCGAGGCTGAGCGCGCATGAGATTGCGGCGCACGAAAATCTCGTCGCCTCTCTGGGCGAAAAGGCAATCTGGAGGGAGACCCTCGCTCCTATCGTGCAGGGGTAATCAGCTGACCTGCACTTTCGCCTTTGCCTGATCCTCGGCGATCTTGCGCTGGAACATCTGCGCGAAATCGATCGGGTCCAGCATCAGCGGCGGGAATCCGCCGTTGCGGGTCGCATCGGCGATCACGTGGCGCGCGAACGGGAAAAGCAGCCGCGGACACTCGATGAACAGGATCGGCAGCATGTGTTCCTGCGGGAAACCGTCAATCCGGAAAACCCCGCCATAAACGAGCTCGACGTTGAACAGGACGTCCTTCTCGACGACTGCCTTGGCGCTCAGCGTCAGATTGACGTCGAATTCCTTGTCCGAAAGCGGATTCGCCGCGACATTGACATTGATGTTGATGCCCGGAGCGTTTTCGCGCCCCCGCAACGAGTTCGGTGCGCCCGGGCTCTCGAAAGACAGGTCCTTAACGTACTGCGCCAGAACGTTGAGCGTGGGCTGAGCCCCGTTGCCGACTGCGCCCGCCGCCTTCGGCTCCGCGTCCTTGTCTTTGTCTTTGGTGGCCATTCGGCGCTCTTCCTTCAAGTGGCCGGAGCCCAGCCCGGCGTCAAATCGGGGGGTTCGCTAGCATGGTGGTCCCTGCAACACAAGTTTGCCCCGGACTGCGCGATCAGCCTTCCGAGCCGGTCGCAAGACGCTTTCGCGGAGAAGCTGGCGCATTCGTTCGACTGTAGTCGTCGGGATCGAGATCGACAGTCGGGCCGCCATTGCCTCCGGGCCAGGCGTCCGGGCGGAAGCGAGCGGTCGCCACGGTGATGTGCTTTCCCAGCCGCCGCCAGATGAAACGACGCAGTTGCGGTATGAAGAGCAGGAGCCCGACAATGTCCGTGATGAAGCCGGGGACAAGGAGCAGGAGCCCTGCCAGCATGACCATCGCGCCGTTCGCCATGTCCTCGCCGGCAATGCGTCCGCCAGCGGCGGCCTGGCGGATGCGGCCCGCAGCTCTGACGCCCTGGACCCTCAAGAGCAACAGTCCGGCTGCGGCTGCGGCGACCACCAGCCCGATCGTACCCAGCGCGCCGATCTGCCGGCCGACGACGACGAAACCCGCGATCTCGGCAAGCGGAAGGGCGATCAGGAGCAGCGGTGCAGCTAGACGCAACAGCGGTTTCTTCCTTCGAGCTTTTCAGCCTAGATAGGTGCACGCCATTCTGATTTGAATGATGCCCACTTGCGTTCTATATGCAGGGATCGGGCCGCGCGCCCTGCCATATCGTGGCGGCGTCGCGCGGCTTCAGCACAAGGACCCCGGCGGAAGACATGGAATTCTTCGACTTCGGGACGATTTTCTTCCTCGTTGCCGCCGTGGTGATCTTCCTGCAGCTGCGCAACGTTTTGGGTCGCCGCACGGGCAACGAGCGGCAACCGTTCGATCCATATTCGGCAGCCCGCAACCGCGAGAAGGATGCGACGAAGCCGACCGAGAACGTCGTATCGCTGCCGAAGAAGCGCGGATCGCCAGAACCCGAGACGGTGTATGTTGCGATCGATGCCTTCGCCAAGCCTGGCACCGACATCAACAAGGGTCTTCGCGCGATCAGGGACGCCGACCCTTCCTTTGAGCCGAAAGCCTTCGTCGAGGGCGCCAAGATGGCCTACGAGATGATCGTCATGGCCTATGCCGACGGCGACCGGAAGACCCTGAAGAACCTTCTCTCCCGCGAAGTCTACGACGGCTTCGTCTCGGCGATTGCCGATCGCGAGAACCGGTCGGAGAAGATCCAGTCTTCCTTCGTGGGCATCGACAAGGCTGATATCGTCTCCGCCGAGATGAAGGCCGGCGAGGCCCACGTCACGCTTCGCATCGTCAGCGAGCTGATCTCGGCGACGCGCGATGGCGCCGGAACGGTGATCGATGGGGATCCGGAGACCGTCGCCGAGGTCAAGGACGTCTGGACCTTCGCGCGCGACACCCGCTCCAAGGACCCCAACTGGAAGTTGGTGGCGACGGAAGCCGAAGACTGAGTCTGGCCGAACCGGCCGAGATGGTGTCCCCGCTATTCCAGCCTGTCGCCTTTTCGGACCTGCCGGGCTGGAATGGCGATGACCAGCTTCCTGCCTTCCAGGCGTTCCGACGCTCCGCGTTCCGGGTCACCGAGAAGCCCTATCGAACCGGATCGCTCGGCGTGGGGCGAGACGCTTTCGGCGAGGCTCAGACAACCGCCCGAAATCATCCGCCGTCGATGACCGACGCTGCGCGCGCATTCTTCGAAACCCATTTTGTCGCTTGCAGGATCGCCGAGCCGGGCTTTGTCACCGGCTTCTATGAACCAGCTGTGATGGCCTCGCCGGTCGAGACCGGCAGATTCCGCGTCCCGCTGATGGAGCGCCCCGACGATCTCGTCGATATCGACGACGCCAATCGCCCGGACGGTCTTGACCCCTATCTGGCGTTCGGCCGGCGAGTAGCCGGGGTCATCCAGGAGTACCCTGATCGTCAAGCAATCGAGAGCGGCGCGATCGCCCGCCACGCCAGGGCGATCGCCTGGGTGGAGGACAAGGTCGACGCATTTTTCGTCCACGTCCAGGGCGCGGCGCGGCTGATCATGCCCGATGGAAGCCGCCGCCGCGTCACCTATGCCGCAAAGTCGGGCCAGCGGTTCACCGGACCAGGCGGGGTGCTCGCCGATATCGGTGAGCTTCCGCGCGAGAAGGTGACGATGCAGTCGATTCGGGCCTGGTTCCGGGCCAACCCCGATCGCGTCGACGAGATTCTATGGACGAACCGCTCCTACATATTCTTTCGCGAAGCGGAGGTCGACGATCCCGACCTTGGCCCGGTGGCTGCGGCGAAGGTCCCGTTGACCGCCGGCCGGTCGGTTGCAGTCGATCGGCAGCTGCACACCTTCGGCACGCCGTTCTACATCGACGCCCCGACGCTGACCGCATTCGACGGCGCACCGTTTCGCCGACTGATGATCGCGCAGGACACCGGCTCGGCGATTGTCGGCGCCGCCCGAGGTGACCTCTTCGCCGGCTCGGGCGATGCCGCCGGCGAAATCGCCGGAGTCGTGCGCAACGCGGCGACCGTCTACGCCCTGATCCCGCGCTCTCTCTTCGAAGCGCCCGGTCGATGACGAGACGGCTCCCTCTTTCGGAAGAAGATCGAATCCTCTGGAACATGGTCGCGCAAACGACCGCTCCGCTGAAGGGTCGGCCACATCCGCAGTTGCAGTTTCCAGGACAGTCCGAGCCCGGGCCGCCGCCCCCCTCGATCCTGCCGGTGGTCGACAGACCAAGCCCCGCTCCCCCGCGCCAACCCATCGTTGCGCGATCCATCGATGCGCCGGTACGCGAGAAGCTGGCCAAGGGTCGCGTCGAACTGGGCGGTCGAGTGGATCTGCACGGCATGACGCAGGACGAAGCGTACTTTCTTCTCCTTGGCTTCCTCCGGACGGCCCACGAGCGCGGCCTGCGATATGTGCTGGTGATCACGGGCAAGGGTTCATCCTCGGCGGGCGACGGCGTCCTGCGGCGTTCAGTTCCTGGATGGTTCGCCACCGCGCCCTTTCGCTCGTTCGTAAGCGGCTACGACGAGGCGGCGCGCAACCATGGAGGCGCCGGGGCCATCTATGTTCGCCTGAGGCGGCGCACCGCGCCATGACGCCGTTCGGAGAAAAGCTGAGGGCGATACGCCGGGCGCGAGGCATCAGACAGAAGGAGATGGCCGCCGCGCTCGATGTATCGGCGGCCTACCTGTCGGCGCTCGAGCACGGCCGCCGCGGTCGTCCGACCTGGGCATTTACGCAGAAGGTCATTGGCTACTTCAATGTCATCTGGGACGATGCCGAGGAGCTGCAGCGGCTCGCGCAAGACTATCCCCCACGCGTCGTGGTCGACACCGGAGGACTGCCGCCGCAGGCGACGAAACTGGCGAATCTGCTGGCCGACAGGATCGGACACCTCGATCTTTCGACCGTGCAGCGAATGATCGAGGCGATCGAAGCGGCGGGGCATCGGAAGGATCAGCAGGGATGAGCGAAAAATGGATGGGCCGCACCGGCTGGCTCCTCACCGGCTTCTATGCGCTCTTCATGCTCGGGGCATCGGTGTCGCCGAAGCTCCTGGGGATGCAGATCGCGGACGACACGATGCGCGAACTCGGCTGGCGCGAAGGCTACGTTCTGATGATCGGCCTGGTCGAACTTGCCTGCGTGCTGATCTATCTGTTTCCGAAGACGAGCGTTCTGGGCGCAGTGCTGACGATGGGTCTGCTCGGTGGCGCCATGGCGACCCACATCAGGGTCGGCAGCCCCCTGTTGAGCCACACCCTGTTCTCGATCTATCTCGGCCTGTTCATGTGGGGCGGGCTCTGGCTCCGCGATCCGGCGCTCAGGGCGATCTTCCCGTGGCGCCGCAGTTGAACCGCCGGCCCGGCCTGCTCAGAACAGCGGCGCGAGATCGCCGAGCTTGTCGTTGACCAGCCAGCCGTAATAGTTCTCCTCGGGCATGCGTGGCTCCTGGCCGCCGGCCCTTCGCTTGTCGTTTTCGGACTTCAGGGCCCGCGCCCGCTCTTCCGGGTTGCCGACATTGTAGAGCGTCGCGGTGACGCCGGGATTGCCGGAAATGTCGAAGTCGGCGATGTCCCTGTAGGCGTCGATCGATTTCTTCAGCGATGCCGCGACGTAGGGAAGCGTCAGATCCGGGTCCATGATGGTCCGGTACACCTCCTGAGCGTTGCGGTGGCTGAGCTTGGGCAGGCCCGACGTGCGGTGAACGTAGTCGCTCATCTGCAAGGCGACGAGCGGATTGAGCTGGCCAATTCCGAAGGTCTGGCCCGCGTAGAGCGGCTGGAAGAACGCCTGGCTGAAGCGCTCGTTCGGAAAGCTCGTCTCACCGACCGTCCTGCCGCGGAAGCTGGCGTTCCATACAGCCTCACGGCAGACCCAGAGGTCATAGCTGTCCCCGCCGCATCGGGCGAACTGCGGCCTGTCGACGAAGTCGTCGATGTCCTCGCCGTCGTAACTGAAGGATATCGCGTTGCCGAGATAGGAAGCCGCCTTCACGTAATAGGACTGGAGCCGGTCATAGGCATCGACATTGTAGGTATGTTCGCCGACGATCGCGCCCGCCATGTGCAAGGGGTCGATCCCGTAGTCGGCGGATATCGCCTTTATCTTGGCGCGAAGGTCGCCGTCCCGGCTGAGGAGCCTGAGCACCTTGCGGTACTTCGCTTCGTAAGTGGTCTTCAGCGCATCGGTACGCTTGGCCGACGCTCCCGGTATTGCAGGTTGCTCGGCATGGCGGTTGCCAGGCGGCACCGCGGTCGCGGCGTATGCCGGGAACGCCGGAAGCGACGCGGCGCAAAGTATCGCGACGAAAGACTTCATGCACGGCCACCCGCAAAAAGGCTCGGGCGACCAAAGCGCAAAGCCCGCTACGGGGTCAAGCGGCCCCGCTCGGAAGCGGGGCAGATCGTCCCGTCCGCCCGATAGCCGTCCTACAGTATGAAACGCGACAAATCTGTGTTCCTGGCCAGGTCGCCGACCTGTTTGGACACATAGTCCGCGTCGATGGTCATCTCCGTGCCCGACTTGTCGGGCGCTTCGAAGGAAATGTCGTCCAGTACGCGCTCCATCACGGTCTGCAGCCGTCTGGCGCCGATGTTCTCCACGCTCGCGTTGAGGTCGACGGCAATGCCGGCAAGGCTGTCGATGGCATCATCGGTGAAATCGAGTGCCACGCCCTCGGTCTTCATCAGTGCGATGTATTGCTTGATCAGGCTGGCCTCGGTCTCGGTCAGGATGCGCCTGAAATCGTCCTTGTCGAGTGCGCGCAGTTCCACGCGGATGGGCAGACGGCCCTGAAGCTCCGGCAGGAGGTCCGACGGTTTCGAGACGTGGAAGGCCCCGGATGCGATGAACAGGATGTGATCGGTCTTGATCGGCCCGTATTTGGTGGCGACGGTCGTGCCCTCGACCAGCGGCAGCAGGTCGCGCTGCACGCCCTCGCGCGACGGTCCGCCCGAAATGTCGTTGCGGGCGGCGATCTTGTCGATCTCGTCGAGGAAGACGATACCGTCATTCTCGGCGGATTCCAGCGCTCGGCGCACCACCTCCTCCTGGTCGAGCAGCTTGTCGGATTCGTCGTTGATGAGCACGTCGTAGGATTCCTTCACGGTGGTCTTGCGCGTCTTGGTGCGCTTGCCCCCCATGGCCTTCTGCAGCATGTCGTTGATGTTGAGCACGCCGATGTTGCCGCCCGGCATGCCCGGGATCTCGAAACTGGGCATGCCACCCGATCCCGAATCCGCGACCTCGACTTCGATCTCCTTGTCATCGAGCTCGTTGTCGCGCAGCTTCTTGCGGAAGGAATCGCGGGTCGCGGGGCTGGCTGTCTTGCCGACCAGCGCCTCGAGCACGCGTTCCTCTGCGTTGAGGTGCGCCCGCGCCTTGACGTCCTCCCGCATCTTTTCGCGGGTGAGCCCGATCGCCGTCTCCACCAGATCACGGATGATCTGCTCGACGTCGCGGCCGACATAGCCGACTTCCGTGAACTTGGTCGCCTCGACCTTGATGAAGGGCGCGCCGGCGAGCTTGGCGAGACGGCGGGAGATTTCGGTCTTGCCGACGCCGGTAGGGCCGATCATGAGGATGTTCTTCGGCATCACCTCCTCGCGCATCTGACCTTTGAGCTGCTGGCGGCGCCAACGGTTGCGCAGCGCGATCGCGACGGCGCGCTTGGCGTCCTTCTGGCCGATGATGAATCGGTCGAGTTCGGAGACGATTTCGCGGGGTGAGAATGTCGTCATGGGTACCGTTACTTTCGATTGGGATCGAATTGCATGACCAGCACGTCGTCGAACCGGCCTTGTAGCTCGGGAACGGGACGAAAGCCGGCCTTGGTGTAGGCGCGAACGGCGCGTGAGTTGGCGGGGTCGGGGTCGATGATGATGGTCTCGTGCCCTTCCGCGCGTAGCATCGCCACGAAGCGCTCGAGCGCCGCAGTGCCTATGCCGCGCGAGAGAAGGTCGGGCTCGCCGATCGACAGGTCGACACCGACGGCGTCGTTCGGGAGCTCCGAGATCCACGGGTTGTCGGTCGTCCATTCCTCGGTCTGGTGCGGGCCGACATACCAGCACTGGATGTATCCGACGGGCCGAGCGTCGAGCGTGATCAGGTAGGGACGCGTCGTGTCGCGGCCTTCGACCATGTCGCGGATGAATCCGAGCTCGTCGTCGGAATCGCCCCACCACTCACGCATGTGCGGGCTGTTCAGCCAGACTTCGAGCAGCGCATAGTCGTCGCGGATCACCGGCCGGAAAGCGACTTCGCCCATCGCATCACTGGGCATCGAGCGTTTCGACGACGACGTTGGAATTGGTATAGACGCATATTTCGGAGGCGATCCGCATGGCGGTGCGTGCGATCTCCTCTGCATCCTTCTCGGTTTCGATCAGCGCTCGCGCGGCGGCGAGCGCATAGTTGCCGCCGGAGCCGATCGCCATGACGCCGTGTTCGGGCTCGAGAACGTCGCCGTTGCCGGTCAGGGCGAGCGAAACGCTCTTGTCGGCCACCAGCATCATCGCCTCGAGGCGACGCAGATATCGGTCTGTGCGCCAGTCCTTCGCAAGTTCGACGCAGGCGCGCATGAGCTGGTCCGGATATTGTTCGAGCTTCGCTTCCAGCCGTTCGAGAAGCGTGAAGGCGTCGGCGGTAGCGCCCGCAAAGCCGGCGATGACGTTGCCCTTGCCGATACGACGCACCTTGCGTGCGTTTCCCTTCATGATGGTCTGGCCGAGGCTCACCTGGCCATCGCCGGCGATCACCACCTTGCCGCCCTTGCGCACGGTCACGATGGTCGTGGCGTGCATGGACAAATCATTGCTCATTTTTGCTCCGATGGCGCTCGACCCCGAAAAGGCAGCCGTGCGGTACGAGGATTGGTCCGCGCATATGTATGAAGCGCTCCGTCGAATTCAAACGGTCTAGGGGACCCAGCCCTCCATCGCGCCGGCTCTGAGCGGCCTGGAGCCATCGACGCTTGAAGATAGCCCGTCACCGCCCGATCGCCATGCGTGTCCGCCCAGCGCAGGCGTGCGCAGCGCCGCGTTTCTGCCGGCGATCCTGCCGATAACGGCGCCCGCGGTGAGACCCGTGCCGGCGGGATAGCTGTCGTGGAACAGTCCGCCTACGATTTCGCCGCACGCATAGAGTCCGCGGATGGGACGCCAGTCGGTGCCCATGACCCCCGCGTGTTCGTTGATCCTCAGCCCGCCAAAGGTGAAGGTGATGCCGCCGGTCGCGGTATACGCGCTGAACGGCGGGGCAAGCAGCGGCATTGCCCAGTTCGTCTTGTTCGGTGCGAGGTCCAGCGTCGCCAATCCGTCAAGCCGCGATGGGTCGAAGCCGGAAAGCGGATCGGACCCGTCCGGATGCGATCGCGCCGCGGCATTGAATGCCTTGAGCGTCGCAAGGGCGCGGTCCTTGTCATCGACGTCCAGGAGGTCCACCAGCCCCTCCAGTGTCTCGGCCACGACAGGAATGCTGCTGCCATAGGCCCGGTCTATCAGCGGCGCGGTGACGGCGTCGAAGACCTGATAGACGGTCGATCCCGGCTGGCCCAGGATCGCGCGTCCGTACTCGGCGTAAGTTGAAAGGTGGGTCCCCTTCCCCTCGTCGACGAAGCGGAGGCCCTTTCGGTTGATCATGACGCCGAACGGATAGCTGATCCTGTTGCTCTGGTCGGTCTTGTCGCGGGGCGCGAATTCGCCCCAGTCGGCGCTGATCGGCGCGGCATGGCACCCGCTCCATTGGCCTGCCGGCAGCGCCGAGACATCGAGGGCCATCCTCAGCCCGTCGCCCTGGTTGTAGGGTGTTCCGCGCACGGTGGCGGCCCCGATGAGCGAACCGATGTACCGGGCGCGCATCTCGACGTTGGCCTCAAACCCCCCACACGCCAGTATGACGGACTTCGCGCGCAGCGTCTCGGCATTGCCTTCCGTCCGGACCCTCACCCCGTCGACCGAACCGTCGCGATCGATCGAGAGGGAAAGCGCGGCGGTATCATACGAAATCTCGACGCCGATGGATTCGCAGTGCCGGAACAGGCTCTCGGAGAGGCCGATCCCTCCACTTGCCGCCCTGACTGCCAAGCCGCGCAGCCAGGAATACCGGTCGCCCTTCCTGACCGCCGCGATGGAGAGTGCGGGCTCCATCTCGACGTGGCAGGCTTCGCGCAACCAGATCATGGCGTCCATCGAACCCTCGACGACAAGTCGTGCGAGGACCGGATCGGCGCGGCCGTTGGTGACGCTCGTCAAGTCGTTGCGAAAATCCGCAATCCCGTAGGGTTCCGCCGTTTCGAGAACCCCTCCCGCTGCAACGGTCCCCGGGACAAGGCGGTCGAGTTCATCGCGGTCGCCATAGGCGAACCGGAACATGCCTCCGCTCCAATAGGTGTTCCCACCGCGCATGTGCCGCGGCGCCTTCTCGAGCACCAGAACCCTGGCATCGTTCTCGGTCGCGGCGATGGCGGCGCAAAGGGCAGCGTTGCCGGCGCCGATGACGATGACGTCGAAATCGCTCATGTGTTTCCCCCGGCGCTGGGAGCAAGCCATCCGACCGCGCTTCGTCGGCCGGATGGCGGCTCCGTGCTACTTCGCGGCCTGGATCGCCTCGTAGGTTCCGTCGCCCCAGATGCGCGGTGCGAAGTCCTTCCACACATCCTTCGTCAGCTCACGAAACGGCGCCGAATCGACGACGACGACCTCGACGCCGTTGTCCGTGAAGCGCTGGTAGGTCTCATCGAGGCCGGCTGCCAGATTCGCTGTGATCTCGGCCGCGACCTCCCGCCAGGTGTCGGTGACGACCTTCTGGTCGTCCGGCGTGATGCGGCCCCAGGTGGCGTCGCTCGCGATCAGGTAGTTGAAGTCGTGAATCCAGGAGGCCCGGCTGAGGAATTTCGCCACCTCCCAGTGCTTGGCGTCGTGCATGACGTTGACGGGCCCTTCCCAGCCATCGACCGCGCCCTGTTGCAGGGCCAGATACAGTTCCGGGAATGGAACAACGGCTGCGCTGGCGCCGAGCGCTTTCAGCGACGCCACGACGACCGGTAGCTCCGGCGCCCTGATCTTCATCCCGCGAATGTCGTCGGGCGTCCGGATCGCGCGGCCGTTGGTCAGGAACTCACGGGTCCCCTGCAACACGAAGCCGATGAGACGGTTTCCGGTTTCGTCATGATACTTCTCGCGCAGCGTCTGGCCGACGTCGCCGTTCACGACGCTCAGCGCATGCTCCTTGTCGCGGAACAGGAAAGGCATGAACAAAAGGTTCAACGCCTCGGCGCCGGTCGCACCGAGCACGGCCATGTCGATCGATCCGAGGCTTACGCCGTCGGCGATCTGCCGCTCGCCGCCGAGCTGGCTGCAGCAGAAGAGCTCGATCTTGACGCTCCCGCCGGTCCGTTCGTCGACGAGGCGCACGAATTTCTTCTGTCCATCAAGGTACTTGCCTTCATTGTGAACCGTCGCCATCCGCAGGTTGACGACGTCTTGCGCGGTCGCTTGACCGAGCAGGACGCCGAACGGCGTGAGAGCGATGAGCAAGACCTTGATCGAATAGCCAAGCGAGCGCCCGAAGCGCCCATCGAATGCAGACATTTCCTTCTCCCTGATGCATGCGGCCGATGTCGGTCAGGCCCGTATTAACCAGCGATGCCCGCCAACCAGTTTTCTTGCATATGAAAGAGTATTCGCGCTGGTGAAAGAGTCAAGCATCGTGCAAGCGGTGGTTGAGGGCTCCGCTTGCAACTGGCCTTCGCAGCCTCGGCCTGTTAGAAGGCCGCGTTTTCCGATGGGAAATGGAGATGGCGTCCGTGATGGGTAATCGCGCCGCGACGGTGAGCCGCAAGACGAAGGAAACGGAGATTTCGGCCTCCGTGAACGTCGACGGCTCCGGCCGCTTCGACGTTTCGACCGGGATCGGTTTCTTCGATCACATGCTGGAACAGCTTGCCCGCCATTCGCTGGTCGACCTGACCGTGAAGGCCAAGGGCGACCTCCACATCGACGACCACCATACCGTCGAGGATGTCGGCATCGCGATAGGCCAGGCGCTGGCGAAGGCGCTGGGCGAGCGCCGCGGCATTGTTCGCTACGCCTCGATCGACCTCGCGATGGACGAAACGCTGACGCGGGCCGCCATGGACGTGTCGGGGCGGCCATTCCTGGTCTGGAATGTCGTGTTCCCCTCCCAGAAGACCGGCGCGTTCGACACCCAACTGGTGCGCGAATTTTTCCAGGCGCTGGCGCAGAACGCCGGCATCACGCTGCACGTCACGAACCACTATGGCGCCAACAGCCACCACATCGCGGAAACCTGTTTCAAGGCGGTGGCGCGCGCACTGCGCATGGCGATCGCGCTCGACCCGCGCGAGGCGAGCGCGGTGCCTTCGACCAAGGGCACGCTGACGGCGTGAGGGCTGAATGGCAACCTATGTCGTGATGGAGCGTGGCGGCTTGGGCCGGGACCGCACGAGCGATGCCATGTTCGTGCGCGATGGCTTCCATGTGCTTGCTTTTCTGATCCCTGTCGCATGGTTGCTGTGGCATCGCCTGTGGATCGAAGCGGCGCTGGTGCTGGCGGTTCAGATTCTGCTTGCGATGGGATCGGAGCTGGCAGGCGTGCCGCTGGCCGGTGCGGTCGCTTCGTTCGTCGTGTCGATATGGTCGGGGCTTGAAGGACCGGCGCTGCGGATCGCCGCCCTGCGTCGGCGCGGCTGGACCGAGCGTACCGCGGTGGAGGCGCAATCCCTCGACGAAGCTGAATTGCGCTATCTCCTGGTTGATGGAGACGGCGACGTCGAGGCTGCGGAGATAGCCACGCCGAGACACCCGCAACGGGTCCCGGCAGCCGCCGCCCTGCCGGTCGGACCGGCGCTCGGGCTTATGGCGTATCCGGACCGCCGCTGACATGCGCATCGCGATCATCGACTATGGGTCGGGCAATCTCCGCTCGGCCGTGAAGGCCTTCGAGCGAGCCGCGCGGGAGGCTGGCATCGCCGCGGAAATCGACCTTACCGCCGATGCCGACCGTGTGCGGACGGCAGATCGCGTCGTCTTGCCGGGCGTCGGAGCCTATGCCGACTGCCGCGCCGGGCTGGATGCCGTTCCCGGCATGATCGAGGCGATCGAAGAAGTCGTCGTGGAAGTAGGCAGGCCGTTCCTGGGCATCTGCGTCGGCATGCAACTGATGTCCGAGCGCGGGCTGGAAAAGACCGTCACGAAGGGTTTCGGCTGGATCGCCGGCGACGTGAAGGAGATCGAGCCGGCCGATTCGGCGCTGAAGATCCCCCAGATCGGCTGGAACACGATCGAACTGCTGCGGCGACACCCGCTGTTCGACGGCATTCCGGTGGGTCCGGCCGGACTGCATGCCTATTTCGTTCACTCCTACCACCTCGCCACCTCCGATCCCGGCGCCGTTGTCGCGGTCACCGACTATGGTGGTGCGGTGACCGCCGCCGTCGCGCGCGAAAACCGCGCAGGAACGCAGTTCCATCCCGAGAAGAGCCAGAGGCTGGGCCTCGCGCTCATCGCCAACTTCCTGAGGTGGATGCCGTGATCCTCTTCCCGGCCATCGATCTGAAGGGCGGCCAGTGCGTGCGCCTCGAGCTCGGCGACATGGACCGGGCCACTGTCTACAACGACGATCCGGCGGTGCAGGCGAAGGCCTTCGAGGAGCAGGGCTTCGAATGGCTGCATGTCGTCGATCTGGATGGCGCGTTCGCGGGCGAGAGCCGTAATGGCGCCGCGGTCGAGGCGATCCTGCGCTCCACAAGCAATCCCGTCCAGCTCGGCGGGGGCATACGCTCGCTCGAGCAGATCGAGGCATGGTTGGACCGGGGTTTGGCGCGAGTCATCCTTGGAACCGTCGCGGTGCGCGACCCGGCGCTGGTGCATGAGGCCTGCAGACTTTTTCCCGGCAGGATCGCGGTTGGCATCGACGCCAGGGGAGGCAAGGTCGCGGTGGAAGGCTGGGCGGAAGCATCTGCGCTGGGTGTCGCCGAACTCGCCCTGAAGTTCGAGGGCGCGGGTGTCGCCGCTGTCATCTATACCGACATCGATCGCGATGGCGTGCTGACAGGCATCAACTGGGAGGCGACCATCGCGCTCGCCGATGTGGTCTCGATCCCCATCATTGCTTCGGGCGGCCTCGCCTCGCTCGCCGACATCGTGCGGATGACCATGCCGGACGCGCGAAAGCTCGAAGGCGCGATCTCGGGGAGGGCGCTCTACGACGGCCGGATCGACCCCGCCCAGGCGCTGGCGATCCTCCGCGGCGACGACACGTCGCCTGCCGGGTTGCTCGAGGACCGTCGATGACCCTCAAGGCCCGCGTCATCCCCTGCCTGGACGTGAAGGACGGACGCGTCGTCAAGGGCGTCAATTTCGTCGACCTCGTCGACGCGGGCGATCCCGTCGAGGCCGCGCGTGCCTACGACGCCGCCGGCGCCGATGAACTCTGCTTCCTCGACATCGCCGCCTCCTCGGACAATCGCGAGACGATCTTCGACGTGGTCGCCCGCACGGCCGAGCTGTGCTTCATGCCGCTCACGGTCGGCGGCGGGGTGCGGCAGGTCACCGACATACGCAAGCTGCTGCTCGCCGGCGCCGACAAGGTGTCGATCAACACGGCGGCGGTGAAGCGGCCGGAATTCGTCGCCGAAGCGGCCGACAAGTTCGGAAACCAGTGCATCGTCGTCGCCATCGACGCGAAGAAGGTTTCGGGGCCGAACGAAGCGCCCCGCTGGGAGATATTCACCCATGGCGGACGTGAGCCGACGGGCATCGACGCGGTCGCGTTCGCACGCGAGGTTGTCGACCTTGGCGCCGGGGAGATCCTGCTCACCTCGATGGATCGCGACGGCACCAAGGCCGGATACGACATAGCGCTGACCCGTGCGGTGGCCGACGCGGTTCGGGTACCCGTGATCGCTTCGGGCGGCGTCGGCACTCTGGATCATATGGTGGAGGGCATACGTGACGGCCACGCGACCGCGGTCCTGGCGGCTTCGATCTTCCACTTCGGCGCGTTCACCATCGCCCAGGCGAAGGCTCACATGGCGGCTGCCGGCCTCCCCATGCGACTCGACTCGGCCGTCGCACCGGCCTAAACGGCGGCACATGAGCGAATTCACACTTGCCGATCTCGAAAAGATCGTCGCTGCTCGCGCCGGCTCGGGCGATGCCACTTCATGGACGGCGAAGCTGGTCGCCGCCGGCATGCCGAAAGCCGCGCAGAAGCTTGGCGAGGAGGCGGTCGAGACCGTGATTGCCGCGGTCGCGAGAGACCGCGAAGGTCTCGTTTCGGAAAGCGCCGACCTGCTTTATCATTGGCTCGTCGTGCTGTCGGTTGCCGGAGTGTCGCTGGACGAGGTTCTGACTGAACTCGAGCGTCGAACCGGGCGATCGGGCATCGAGGAAAAGGGGTCGCGGCGCCCGGCCTGAGCCGGTTGTCGGGAAGGGGACGGATGGATCAGCTCGTTCCGACCGAACGGTACTCGCCCTACCGGTTCTTTTCAGCCGAGCGATGGCAGACCTTCCGTGCCGACACGCCCCTGACATTGACCGCCGACGAGGTCCGGCGGCTTTCCTCGCTCTACGACCCGATCGATCTCGACGAGGTCCGCCGCATCTATTTGTCGTTGTCGCGCCTTCTCTCGGCGCATGTCGAAGCGAGCCAGCTCCTGTTCGGACAGCGCAAGCGCTTCTTCAACGCCGACGATGTGATCAAGACGCCATTCATCATCGGCATGGCCGGTTCGGTCGCCGTGGGAAAGTCGACCACCGCGCGCGTTCTGAAGGAATTGATGGCGCGCTGGCCATCGAGCCCGAAGGTCGACCTCATCACGACGGACGGCTTCCTCTGGCCAAACGAGGTGCTGCGCCGCGAAAATCTCATGGAGCGCAAGGGCTTTCCGGAAAGCTACGATGTCGGAGCGCTGCTTCGCTTCCTCTCGGCGATCAAGTCCGGCCAACCGGACGTTCGCGCGCCGGTCTACTCGCATCTGACCTACGACGTGGTGCCCGATGGCTCGGTGACGATCGACCGGCCGGACATACTGATCTTCGAGGGCCTCAACGTCCTGCAGCCGCGCGAGCTTCCCAAGGATGGCAAGTTCGTGCCGTTCGTATCGGATTTCTTCGACTTCTCGATCTACATCGACGCCGAGGAGGAGCAGATCCACGAGTGGTACATCACCCGCTTCATGCGCCTCCGCGAGACCGCGTTCCGCAATCCGGATTCATTCTTCCATCGTTATTCGCAGTTGTCGGAGGACGCCGCGCGCGCCATAGCCGAAGGGCTGTGGCACAACATCAATCTGAAGAACCTGCGCGAGAACATTCTGCCGACGAGGCCGCGCGCTGACCTGATTCTCAGAAAGGGCGAGAATCACCGGGTCGACGAAGTCGCGCTGCGGAAACTGTGACTGTGGCCGGTGCCCCGGCCGTCAGTTGGTGTTGGTTTCTTCCTTCTTGAGGTCGCGCCAGGCGTTCTGCTGCGACAGCATCGAGCGCAGGTAGTCGACATTCGCCTGCGCCTGTTCGGGTGAGAGTTCCTGCCGCGCGATCTTCTCGGCCTCGTCGAAGCGGCCTTGCAGTCCGATGACCAGCGCAAGGTTCTGTCGGACGCGGCTGTCGGCGCCTTGCCCCTGCGCCGCGGAGCGCAGGTAGGTCTCCGCCGACTTGAGATCGCCTTCCAGCAGATAGGACATGCCAAGGTTCGAAAGGACCGACGATTCGTCCGGCTTCACGTCGAGCGCCTTGCGGTAACTGGCGCGTGCCTCCTTTGCGTGACCGAGCTGGTCGAGGATCGCACCTTCGGCCGACAGCAGCTTCCAGTCGGGATATTCGGGCGTCTGCGCGCGCCTGACGGCGTCCAGCGCCGGCTCGAGCTGGCCGGCGGCGGCAAGCGCCTTGCCGTAGGCGGCGAGCACGTCGCGGTCCTTTGGCTGCACGATGGCGAGGCGTCGCATGACGGCGAGCGCCTGGTCGTTGCGGCCGCTCATCTGAAGGACGCTGGCGTAGCGCATGGCGATGGCCTTGTCGGCGGGGCTCTTCGCATAGGCCTTGCCGAGTGAATCGGCGGCGCCGGCGAGCTCGTTCCCGGACATGGTCTCGACGGCCTTGCCCCGATCGATCGAGCCGGTTGTCAGCTCGCGTTTGGCGCAGCCGGCGAGCGCGGCGAGGCTCGCGACGGCCAGCGCGATGACGATGCGGCGTGCCGGGCGGGATCGCACTGCATTCATCATGGCTCGCCTCCATCACGCGTGGTGCCCGAGCGGCGGCACCGTTCTGGTCGGCAGCAATATTCCGTTAACCCTAACGGATGGTTAAGGATGATCGCCTAGACGTTGCTCCAGTCCCGAGGTTCAGTGCATGCCCGTCACGATCGTCGAAGGTCCCAGCAGCGTCAGCCGGCCGATCCACGTCGTCGCCAGAGGCGGGCTATCGGCCGCAGGCCTCGATCCGATGGCGATTTTCTGGGCCGAGGCCAACGGTTTCGACGGCGAACCGGGGCGCGTGCTGGTCCTGCCGGGGAATGGCGGTGTCGTGGCAGGAGCGCTGTTCGGTGCGCCGCGCGACGATGATGGCTTTGGTGCGCTTGCCTTCGGCGCTCTTTCGCGCGCGCTTCCCGAAGGCGACTGGCATGTCGCCTCTCACCTGGCCGACCCGACAAACGCCCTGGTCGGCGTGCTGCTCGGAAGCTACGTCTTTTCCCGGTACGGGAAGAAGTCGTCCCGCACGCTGCAACTCGATCTGCCGCAGGGTGCCGACGGCGCACGGGCACGGCGGATCGCAGACGGGGTGATCCTCGCGCGCGACCTGATCAACACGCCTGCGAACGATATGGGGCCGGAGGCGCTCGAACGTTCGGTCCGCGAACTCGCCGACGGGTATGGCGCGGCTGTGACGACGATCGCCGGGGACGAGTTGCTATCGTCGAACCTTCCGATGATCCATGCCGTCGGCCGGGCATCGATACAGGCGCCTCGTCTGGTCGACATGCGTTGGGGGCGCGCCGACGCGCCGAAGGTCACGCTGGTCGGCAAGGGCGTGTGCTTCGACACGGGTGGCCTCGACATCAAGCCCGCCAGCAACATGCTGCTCATGAAGAAGGACATGGGCGGCGCGGCCAGCGTCTTGGGCCTCGCCTCGATGCTGATGGCCGCGAAGCTCGACATCCATTTGCGGGTGCTCGTGCCGGCGGTCGAGAATTCCATAGGGGGCAGCGCCTTCAGACCGGGTGACGTGCTTCCGAGTCGCAAGGGCATGACCGTGGAAATCGGCAACACCGACGCGGAAGGACGCTTGATCCTCGCCGATGCGCTCGCACTCGCCGACGAGGAGGCGCCGCGCATCCTGATCGACATCGCGACGCTGACCGGCGCAGCGCGCGTCGCGCTCGGACCGGATCTGCCGCCTTACTTCACGCCTGATGACGCCTTGGCGGCCGAACTCGACGCCTCGGCCGCTGCCGCATGCGATCCGCTCTGGCGGCTGCCGCTATGGAAACCCTACGACACGAAGCTCTCGTCCAAGGTCGCCGACGTGAACAATGTGACGACTGACGGCTTCGCCGGCGCCGTCACCGCCGCCCTCTTTCTCAAGCGCTTCGTCGAGAAGACTTCGGCATGGGTGCATTTCGACATCTTTGGCTGGAGCCCCGGCGACCGTCCGCATTGCCTGGCTGGCGGCGAAGCGCAGGCGATTCGCGCCCTCGAGCACCTGTTCCACCGACGGTTCGCGTGATGGCTCTTGCGATTCGAGCCGACGACAGGTTGGATTGCATGGAGCCGAAACCATTCCGGAGGCCGCGCGACATGGGAGTTGCGCTTCGCGCGAGCCAGGCGCTGCGTCTGTGGCAGTCCGTGGCGCTTGAGGAAGTACGCGCCGGCGGCCCGGACCTCTCGATGCGTCAGTCCGCGATACTGCTCAGCATCTATCTCGACCCGCCGCCGCACACGATCCGCGGCCTTGCGGAACGGCTCGGAGTGACCAAGCCGGTCATTACGCGCGCTCTGGACACGATGGGAGCGCTCGGGCTGGTCAGCCGCCATCGCGACGACAAGGACAAGCGCAATGTCCTGGTCCGCCGGACGGTCCAGGGCTCTCTCTTCGTTGAACGTTTCGGCGATGCCATCATCGCCCGGGCCGGGGCTCTCCCGCATTGACCGACCTGGATCGTCGCCTCAACGCTTTTCGCGGCGACCTCGCTGACGCCAGGCTTGCTGGTCGGGTCGAGGCGGCGCGATATGTCGAGCCGCAATCCGCCCGGGTGGTCGTCCCGGTTGCCGACCTGCGTCGCGGACCCTCCGCCGATGCGCCGATCGACAGCCAGCTCCTGTTCGGAGACGAGGTCGATCTGTTCGACGGCGCCGATGGCTGGTGCTGGGTGCAGGCGCGCCTGGACCGCTATGTAGGTTACATCGCGGCCACGTCGCTCGGGCCTGCCGGACCATTGCCGAATCACCGTGTCGCCGTACCCCGGACGTTTATCTATCCGGGTCCGGACATGAAGCTGCCGCCAGTGGCCGCGCTGTCGATAGGTTCCTCGGTCGCCGTGTGCGGCGAGGCTGAAACGCGCGGGACGCGCTACGCCCTGCGCGAAGATGGCAGCGCGCTGGTCTCGTCGCACCTCGTGCCGATCGCCGACGTGGCGAAGGATTTCGTGGACGTGGCCGAGACGCTGCTGAACGCTCCCTACCTCTGGGGCGGGGCAAGCGCCTTCGGTGTCGATTGCTCGGGTCTGGTGCAGCTTTCCATGCGAATGGCCGGCCGCGAGGTGTCGCGTGACACGGACATGCAGGCTGGTTCGATCGGCACGTCGCTCCACTCGGATCGCATCCTGCGACGCGGCGACCTCGTATTCTGGAAAGGGCACGTCGGCATCATGACCGATCCCCATACGCTGCTGCACGCCAACGGGCACACGATGCTTGTCTCGCGCGAGCCTCTGGCGGACGCGGTTGCCCGGATCGGCTATCTCTACGGCCAGCCGACCGCCTTCAGGCGCCCCTGAGAATCAATAGCCGGCGTCCCTGTCGACGAGGTTCGTCAGCGGCTTGCCGCGGTCGTGCGCCGCCATCTGCTTCAGCATCGGCGTGACGAGATGGTCCGGATCCGACGTCGCCGCCGCGTGAGGGGTGACGAAGACGGCAGGGTGTTTCCAAAGAGCACTGGTCTTCGGCAGCGGTTCGATCTCGAATACGTCGAGGCTCGCTTCCTTCAGCGTCCCATCGTCGAGTGCGCGAAGGACGTCATCATCCTTCTGCAGTCTGCCCCGGCCGGCGTTGATAAGCACCGCGCCGCCGAGGGCGTTGCGCCGCCTCAGGTTCTTCAGAAGCCCGTAGTCGATGATGCCGCGGGTCACGGGCGTCAGCGGCAACAGCACGACGAGGATGTCGGTGGCGTTGAGGAACGGCACCAGCCCGGCTTCTCCCGACCAGCAATGCACGCCCTCCATGCTACCGCCCTTGCGGTTCCATCCATTGACCGTGAAGCCGAGCCCGAGCAGCGCGCTCGCCGCCGCTCGCCCCAGTTCGCCAAGGCCCATGATGCCGACGGCTGTGTCCACCGCGGTCCGTTGCGGCGTCTCGCGCCAGATGCGTCTTGCCTGTTGTCCGCGGTAGAGCGCTCCCTGCCGGTGATGGTCGAGGACGCGCCAGACGATGTACTCCGTCATGTGTCGGGACAGGTTGTCGGCGACCACGCGCACGATGGGCACATCCGGCATGCCGGGCTCGGCGAAGATGTGGTCGACTCCCGCGCCGATGGAGAAGATCGCCTTGAGGTTGGGCAGGCCGGCGAGCAGCTGCGGCCGCTGCTTCCACACCACCGCATAGCTGATCGAGGGGTCGTTCGGCCCGTCCGTTTCGGTGACGACGGTCCGTTCCGCCGACAGCAGCTCGAACCAGCGCTGCGGGCTGAAACCGGTGACCGCAAGCAGCACCTTGCCTTGGGCAGTCATCCCGCCCTCACTGACTGACGACGCCTTCCGGCGCGGTCTCGATATTGAACGCGGCCGAAATCAGGGCCTTGGTGTAGTCGGCTTGGGGTCGTTCGAAGATGCTTTCCGTCGGTCCCTGCTCCACGATCTTTCCGTTGCGCATGACGATCACGTCGTTGGCCAGCGCCCTGATCACCTTTAGATCGTGGCTGATGAAGAGGTAGGCAAGATTGTGCCGCGCCTGCAGATCGCGCAGCAGATCGACGACTTGCGCCTGCACGCTCATGTCGAGCGCCGACGTAGGCTCGTCGAGCATGACGAATCGCGGCTTCAGCACCATGGCGCGCGCAATAGCGATCCTCTGGCGCTGCCCTCCGGAGAACTCATGGGGATAACGATGCCGCGTCTCGGGATCGAGCCCAACCTCGTTGAGCACGGCGACGACACGCTCGTCGCGCTCGTCGGCCGACAGTGACGGTTCGTGAATGCCCAGGCCTTCGGCGACGATCTCGCTTACCGACATGCGCGGGCTGAGCGAGCCGTAGGGATCCTGGAACACGATCTGCAGTTCGCGCCTCAGGGGTCGCATGTCGCGCATGCCGATCGTATTGATGTCGCGCCCGACGAAGGCGATCCGCCCCTGCGACGAGATCATGCGGGCGAGCGCGAGCCCGAGTGTGGTCTTGCCTGAGCCCGACTCGCCGACGATGCCGAGCGTCTGGCCGGCGCGAACGACGACGTCGATGCCGTCGACCGCCTTGACGTGGTCAACCGTACGCCTGAGCAACCCGCGTTTGATGGGGAACCAGACGCGAACGTCCTCGCCCACCATCACCGCCTCGGCGCTGGGGTTGGAGGCTGGCGGCTTGCCTTTCGGCTCGGCCGCGAGCAGATGTTTCGTATACTCGTGCTGTGGCCGCGCGAAGATATCGGCGGTCGGCCCCGTTTCGACGATCTCGCCCTTGGTCATCACGCAAATTCGGTCCGCGACCTTTCGCACGACGCCGAGGTCGTGGGTGATGAAGAGCATCGACATGCCCTTCCTGCGCTTGAGCGCGGCGAGCAATTCGAGGATCTGCGCCTGAACCGTCACGTCGAGCGCCGTGGTCGGCTCGTCGGCGATGAGCAACTCCGGCTCGTTGGCGAGCGCCATGGCGATCATGACACGCTGGCGCTGGCCGCCGGACAACTGATGCGGGTAGGCGTCGAGCCGCTTTTCCGGATCGCGGATGCCGACCTCGGCGAGCAGTTCGAGCGTGCGTTCCCGCGCTGCGCTGTCGCGCATGCCCTGGTGCACGGAGAGGACTTCCGCGATCTGCTGCTCGACGGTGTGGAGCGGATTGAGCGACGTCATCGGCTCCTGGAAGATCATGGTGATCTTGTTGCCGCGCACCGTCCGCAGCGCGCGCTCGTCCATGGCGAGCAGGTTTGAGCCCTTGAACAGGATCTGGCCCGACGGATGGCTGGCCGCCGGGTATGGCAGGAGTTTCAGGACGGATAGCGCGGAGACGGACTTGCCGGATCCGGATTCGCCGACCAGCGCCATCGTCTCGCCCACGGCGATGTCGAAGCTGATGCTGTCGACCGCGGTCGACGTCCGCCCGCCCTGCGTGAACGCAACCGAGAGATCGCGGACGGAGAGCAGGGGCTCGCTCATAGTGTTGCCAGGCTCTGAATGATTCCTCGCAGCGTGACGGGGTCAGGGCTGACGACGTCGATCGTCGCCGGGCCCTTCGAGATGCCCCAGCGACGATGGCTTAACTCGATATGGCGGGGAATTCTCGAGTCGGCGCTTAGTATGTGGCTGCACCCAAACCCGATTGCAGTCGAGACATGGATTGCGTCGGGGAGCTTACGGGAGGGATACGAGGAGCGCAGGACGGCAGCATACCAAAGCACGGATCGGTGGATCGGGCCAACTTCCATGAAGCCGCCGGAGATCAACCAACTGTCATATTGCTGGATGAGTTGATCATCGCCGTGCCGATAAGGGTGGACGAGCACCTCGGCGAGACTCAACTCGCTCGTGCAGAGAAAAGGAGCTTCCTGCCGCATCTGCTCACCGGCCAGATGGGTCAGCAAGTCGGCAACCTCTCCTTTCCCTTCGCCGAGTATGATCAGCACATTGGCATCGAGATAGAGGCGACGGACCTCCATCAGCTGTCCCATTCATCGCGTAGTTCGCGAACACGGGCGACAGCTTCATCGAGCGTTACTCCCGTCGCATGCTTCCGGGCATTCCTCAACGACGCAAGGAGTTCCTCGCGCGATAGGGGGGGGCGTCTGCTCTCCTCCTCCACAGTCACCCGCACTGACGCGCCGGCCTCGATACCCTCGCGCAGCTCCTCAGGTAGCCTGGACGCGGGATAGTGTTCGAGAACGATCCTGTTCATGGTCAAACCTTGTCGCATATGCCGCCAGTCTAGCCGCGCGCAACCGCGGCATCAAATCAACCGTCACCGGAAGGTCTTCCTCGGATCGAATGCGTCACGCGTCGCCTCGCCGACGAAGATCAGCAGGGAAAGCATGAGCGAGATCACGACGAAACCCGATATGCCCAGCCACGGCGCGTTGAGATTGCGCTGCCCCTGCTTCAGCAGTTCGCCGAGGGACGGCGAACCCGGCGGCAGGCCGAAGCCGAGGAAATCGAGCGAGGTGAGCGTCGTTATCGACCCGTTGAGGATGAATGGCAGGAAAGTCAGCGTCGCCACCATCGCGTTTGGCAACAGGTGGCGGAACATGATCGTCCGGCTCGGCACGCCGAGCGCGCGCGCGGCGTTGACATACTCGAAGTTGCGGGCACGCAGGAACTCCGCGCGCACGATCCCCACGAAACCGACCCAGGAAAAGAGAAGCATGATGGACAGGAGCACGAAAAATCCCTGCGGCAGCACGGCGGCCATGATCATGATCAGGTAGAGGACCGGGATGGACGACCAGATCTCGATGAATCGCTGAAAGAGAAGGTCGGTCCACCCGCCGAAATAGCCCTGGACCGCCCCCGCGGATACGCCGAAGACAGCGGACGCCAGCGTCAGGGTCAGTCCGAATAGGACGGAGATCCGGAAACCGTAGATCACGCGCGCCAGGACGTCGCGGCCCTGATCGTCGGTGCCGAGCCAGTTCCAGTTGCCGACATTGCAGTTCGGGTCGTCGACGCCGAGCGGATAGCGCTCGCAGCGCTTTTCTGGCTCGTAGAGCCATGACGGCTTTGCGGGATACGCCTCCGGCACCTCGTTGTTCGTGCTTCGGTAGTGGTAGCGGACGGGTGGCCACAGCAACCAGCCATTGGCCTCGATCTCTTCCTGGATGAACGGGTCGCGATAGTCGGTCACCGCGTAGAAGCCGCCGAACTTCTCCTCCGGATAGGCGACGACCGAGGGAAACAGCAATTCGCCCTTGTACATGCCGATGAGCGGCCGGTCGTTGGCGATGAACTCCGAGCCCAGCGAAAGCACGAAGAGCACGAGGAAGATCCACAGCGACCAGTAACCGCGCCGGTTGGCCTTGAAGCTCGCCCAGCGCCGCTGGTTCAGCGGCGACAGGTGAAACCGCGCGCCGCGATTGCGGGCGGTCTCGATGAGCGTCTTGCCCTGGAGGTCCGGCATCGCCCTAGACGTCCCTGCGCTCGAAATCGATACGCGGATCGATCCAAGTGTAGATGAGGTCCGAGATCAGGGCGACGAACAGGCCGAGCAGCGAGAAGATGTAGAGGTTGGCGAACACGACCGGATAGTCGCGATCCACCACCGAGCGGAAGCCGAGCAGCCCGAGGCCGTCCAGCGAGAAGATGTTCTCGATCAGAAGCGATCCGGTGAAGAAGGCCGAGATGAAGGCGCCCGGAAAGCCGGCGATGATGATGAGCATCGCGTTGCGGAACACATGGCCGTAGAGCACCTGCCTTTCGGACAGGCCCTTGGCGCGCGCCGTGACGACGTACTGTTTGCGGATCTCGTCGAGGAACGAGTTCTTGGTGAGCAGTGTCGTCGTCGCGAAGGCCGACAGCACCATGGCCGTCAGCGGCAGGACGAGGTGCCAGAAATAGTCGCCGATCTTGCCGAGCAGCGACAGCTGGTCCCAGTTCTCGGAGGTCAGGCCCCTGAGTGGGAACCAGTCGAAGAACGAGCCACCCGCGAACAGCACCATCAGGAGAATGCCGAACAGGAAGCCCGGTATCGCGTAACCGACGATGACGACCCCGCTGGTCCAGACATCGAAGCTCGAGCCGTCCTTCACCGCTTTGCGGATGCCGAGCGGGATCGAGATCATGTAGGAGATCAGGGTGATCCAGAGGCCGAGCGAGATCGACACAGGCATCTTCTCGAGAATCAGTTCGAGGACCCCTACGTCGCGGAAATAGCTCTCGCCGAAATCGAATCGGGCATAGTCCCACAACATCTTGAAGAAGCGCTCGACCGGCGGCCGGTCGAAGCCGAACTGCTTTTCAAGCATCTCGATGAACTCGGGATCAAGGCCCTGCGCTCCGCGATACTCGTAGGAGCCTTCGCCGCCACCCTGCTCGACGCCGCTGCCGCCTCCGGCATCCGCGCCGCCCCCACCAAGCCGGTCGCCGGCGTCGCCCTGTCCGGTCAGGCGCGCGATGATCTGTTCTATGGGTCCGCCCGGGGCGAACTGGATGATGGCGAACGAGACCGCCATGATCCCGAACAGGGTCGGGATCATCAAGAGCACGCGCCTGAGCACATAGGCGCCCATCAGGCCGCCCGTCCCGCCCGCGTCCCACGCGTCTCAAGCCTTGCCAATCGCCCTCGCCCGTTCCTCGTCGAACCACCACATCGCCTCGACCGGAAAGCCGAAATCGGGTTTCGGGTCGACGAACCCGAACATGTCCCAGTAGGCGGCGCGATGATTCGCCGAATGCCAACTTGGAATCCAGTCGTGCCGCGCGCGCAAGACCCGATCGAGGGCGCGCATCGCCGTTTCCATCGTCGCGCGGTCGGTAGCGTGACCGACTGCGTCGATGAGTGCGTCGACGGCCGCGTCGGCCGTACCGGGGAGGTTCCTTGTTCCCTGGACGCCGGCGGCTCTCGAATGGAAGAAGCGTTCCAGTTCCTCGCGGGTCGGGGTCGCGCTGAACGACGCTGCCATGGCGATCACGTCGAAATCGAACTCGACCTCGCGCGCCTGGTACTGCGCCGAATCCACCATCCGTATCGAGGCGTCGATGCCGATCGCCCGCATGTTTTCCACCCAGGGGGAATCGACCCGCACGAACACGTCGTCCTGGACGAGGATTTCGAGGATGAGCCTCTGGCCGTTGGCGTCGGTGACGAAGGAACCCGAACGTTTCCAGCCAGCGTCGGCGAGCAGTCGCGACGCTTGTCCGAGCAGCTTGCGGTCGCGCCCGGATCCGTCCGAGACCGCCTGCTTGACGGCGTCGCCGAAGGCCGCGTCGGGGAGTTGGCCACGGAATGGCTCGATCAGGGCCAGCTCATCGGGCGGTGGCGGCCCCTCGGCCTTGTAGACCGACCGTTCGAAACAGGAATCGGAGCGGTCGTACGAGCCGTAGAACAGGTTGCGCTTGGTCCATTCGAAATCGAAGCACAGCGCGATGGCCTCGCGCACCCGGGGGTCGGCGAACCGGGCGCGGCGCTGGTTGATCGCGTGCGCCTGCATCGACGGTCGCTTCTCGCCGGGAAACTCGCGCTTGATCACCTTCCCCTCGGCGACGGCTGGAAAGTCGTAGCCGGTGGCCCAGGTGCGTGACGTGAACTCCTGACGGTAGGCGACCTCGCCCTTCTTGAATGCCTCGAAACCGGCCTGGCGTTCACGGTAGAATTCGATCCGGATTCGATCGAAGTTGTTCAGGCCCACATTGACCGCCAGGTCCTTGCCCCAATAGTCGGCCACGCGTTCGTATTCGATCGTCTGGCCGGCGAACACGCGCCCGACCTTGTAGGGACCGGAACCGAGCAGCGGCGTCATCGCCGAGCCTTCGAACGGCCTCTCCGCGAGCGATGCCTTGGAGACGATCGGGAATGTGGAAACGCTGAGGATGGTGCGGGCCGATTGCGTGCCGTCGAAGCCGATGCGGAACGTGCCGGCATCGAGCGCTGCGGCCTCCGTCATCTTCAGCAGCGGCAGCAGCAGGGCGGGATGCCCCTTCTCCTTGAAGAGCTGGAAGGAGAACGCCACGTCCTCCGCCGTCAGCGGCGAGCCGTCGTGGAAGCGTGCGTCCGGTCGCAGCGTGAACGTGAAGCTGTTGCGATCCTCCGAGATCGTCACCTGCTCGGCGAGCAGCCCGTAGATCGCATCGGGCTCGTCCAGGGCCGATGTCATCAGGGAATCGAAGCACATCTCCATGCGGGGCGGCGCATCGCCGCGCGGCGCGAAGCTGTTCAGCGTGTTGAAGGTGAGAACGCTCTGGTTGTAGAGCCAGTTGGGCGGCGCGAAGTTGAACACGCCTCCCTTGCGGGCCTCGGGGTTCACATAGTCGAAATGCTTGAAGTCCGGCGCGTATTTCAGGTCGCCGAACGCCGACAGGCCATGCAGGGGGACGCCGGTCTCGATCTCCGCGAAGGCGCGTCCGAGAAACAATGTGGCGGAGGCGGCCGCGGCCCCCAACAGTAGGAACTCGCGCCGCGAATGGCCGCTCAATTCGCATTCCCCGTCTTGGCGGTCAGCGCTGCTTCCTTGGCCGTGTCGATCCACCAGGAATCGATGTCGGCGCCGATGTAGCTCGGCTGGTTTTCGGGAATCCCGAACTTGTTCCAGTAGGCGAGCCAGACGACTGGGCGATGCCACTGCGGCACGACGTAGTAGCCCCAGAGGAGCACGCGGTCGAGCGCGTGGGTCGCCGCGAGCAGATCGTCGCGATCCTTGGCGAAGATCACCCTCTCGACGAGTTCGTCGACGATGGGATCCTTGATGCCCATCAGGTTACGCGATCCGGGCGCGTCGGCCGCGGCCGAACTCCAGTAGTCGCGCTGCTCGTTTCCGGGCGATTGGGATTGGGCGAGCTGCGCCGTCACCATGTCGAAATCGAAGGCGCGATAGCGGTTCACGTACTGGCTGGGGTCGACGATGCGAAGGGTGGCGTCGATGCCAAGGCGCTTCAGGGTCTCGATGTAGCTCCCCGAAATGACCTCGTCCGTCGGATTATTGCCGAGGATCTCGATGACGAACTGCTTTCCGGAGGCGTCGACCATCTTGCCGCCCTTGATGGCCCACCCGGCTTCCGCGAACAGTCCGACGACTTCGCGAAGGTGCTGCCTCGCCGTCTGCGCGGTGTCGTAGACGGGCAGCTTGAACTCGTCGGTGAAGAGCTCGGGTGGCAACCTGTCGCGATAGGGTTCGAGGATATTGAGTTCATCGCCTTGGGGCAGGCCGCTCGAGCCGAGTTCGCTCGCCTCGAAATAGCTGTCGGTTCGGGTATTCAGTCCGAAGAACAGCTGCTTGTTCATCGTCTCGAAGTCGAGCGCGATGGTCAGCGCCTTTCGCACATTGCGGTCCTGGAACTGCGGTCGCCGCAGATTCATGACGAAGCCCTGCATCGGCTCGCCGCTCGTCGTTGGAAACTCGGCCTTGACCACGTCCCCGGCTTTGATTGCCGGGAAATCGTACTGCGTGGCCCAGCGGCGCGAACTCGCCTCCGCGCGAACATCCTCGAAGCCGCCCTTCGTGAAGGCCTGCCAGTCCGCGTTCTCGTCCTCGATGTAGACGTAGCGCCGCCGGTCGAAATTGTAGCGGCCCGTATTCACCGGCAGATCGGCCGCCCAGTAGTCCTGCACACGCGACCAGATGATCGTGTCGCCCGGCTTGAAGCTCTCGATGCGATAGGGCCCCGAGCCGAGCGGCGGCTCGAGCGTCGGCGCCGTCACGTCGCGCTTGCGGCCCTGCGGGTCGGTGCCTTCCCACCAGTGTTTGGGGAGGACTGCGAGATCGCCGATGATGTGGGGAAGTTCGCGGTTGCCCGTCTGGTCGAAGCGGAACTCGACTTCGCGCTCGCCGACCGCCACCGCCTCCGTGACGTTGCCGAAGTAGCGGTTGTAGATAGGGCTGTTGGCCTTGAGGACGCCGAACGACCAGATCACGTCCTCTGCGGTGATCGGCTTTCCGTCATGCCACCGGGCATCGGGGTTCAGCCGGTAGGTCGCGGAGGAATAGTCGGCCGGGTGCTTGAACGCCTCGGCGACGAGCGGATGGCTCGTTCCCGGCTCGTCCGTCGACTGCTTCATCAGCGTGTCGTAGAGCAGGCCGCCGAATTGGCTCAGGCCCGCTGCCGCCGTGCCGCGCACGATGAACGGGTTGAACGAATCGAAGCCGCCGCTGGCGGTCGAGTTGAAGGTGCCGCCTTTCGGTGCGTCGGGGTTCACGTAGTCGTAGCGGTCGAATCCGGCCGCATACTTCGACTCGCCAATCAATGACGATGTGGTCAGCCACCCCTCTTCGGCCATTGCCGCGATCGGCGAGACGCCGATCGCCAGTGCAAGCAGGAAGCGAGGGAGTGCGGGCGATCGAAGGGGCATTGCGGTCCTCTCGGGTCGTCTTCGCGCGAATGTAGATCATTTGCCCCGCTTGGGAACGCCGGGCGGGACAGAAACGCAGCGAACAAACGAAAAAAGCCGGGCTGAACCCGGCTTTTTCGTGAACGAGCGGTGACGATCGCGTTACTGGGCGGGCGCCGTGTCCGCGGCGGGCTGTTCACCGGCCGGGGCAGCGGCGCCCTCCGCAGGTGGGGTGCCTTCCGAGCCGGGCTGCGCGGCGTTCTCGGCAGCCGGTGCGGCGGTCTCGGGCAGCGGCGCCGGACTGTCGGACAACGTCCGCAGGAAGGCGATCACGTCCGCCCTCTCGGCCGTGTTCTTGATGCCGGCGAAGCCCATTGTCGTACCCTTCACAAGCGCCTTGGGCGCCGTGAGGAACTGGCTCAGATGTTCGTAGTCCCACGCATTCTGCGTCTCGCCGAAGGCCTTCATGCCTGCGGAATAGGTGAAGCCCTCGTGCGAGGCCGGATGGCGGTTCACGATGCCCCAGAGGTTCGGGCCGGCCTTGTTGGCGCCGCCGGTCTCGGATGTATGGCACGTCGTGCACTTTGCCTTGAACACCGACATGCCCTTGTCGGGGTTCGCGGCGGCCAGAAGCGGCCCGATCGGCTCGGGGCCGGCAGGCTCCTGAGGACCGGCGCCGTGACCGTCATCCTCGGCGGCCTCGATTTCGAAGCCCGGCTTGTCGGGGATCGGCGCAGCGAAAATCGCGTCCGACACGATGCCGACCGACAGCACGATGAAGACCGTCGCGAGCAGTCCGCCGAGCACCTTGTTGAGTTCGAAGGAATCCATCCGCCGCTCCAGATCCTGCCGCCATTGGACCGGCCCGTTTGCCCAGGCGAACGGGCCGGCTCGGACCGGTCGAAAACGGCCGGAAACTAGGTCTTTTGCTCCCCTGTTGCAACACATATAAGGGCGGCTCCAGTGAGACCTTTTGCCACCGACCGCGAGCCTTCCCGGCCTTCCCGACAATGTCGATCATCGTCATGATACCCGCTCGCATGGCCTCGACGCGCCTGCCCGGAAAGCCGCTCGCCGACATCGCCGGCGTTCCGATGATCGTCCATGTCGCGCGCCGCGCGGCGGAGAGCGGTCTAGGGCGGGTCGTCGTGGCCACTGACGCCGCCGACGTTGCTGCGAGCGTACGCGGGCACGGCTTCGAGGCGGTGATGACCAGGTCCGACCATCAGTCGGGATCGGATCGCATTCACGAGGCGATGCTTCTCGTCGATCCGGCGGGCGTCGCCGACATCGTCGTCAACGTCCAGGGCGATCTCCCGACGATCGATCCCGACGCGATCCGCTCCGCGCTCGCGCCACTCGACGATCCCCTCGTCGATATCGCCACGCTGGCTGTCGAGATCGTGCGCGAGGAGGAAAAGACGAATCCCAATGTGGTCAAGGTTGTCGGCTCGCCCCTCACGCCTACCCGGATCAGGGCCCTCTATTTCACCCGCGCAACCGCCCCTTGGGGCGAAGGCCCGCTCTATCACCATGTAGGCCTCTACGCTTATCGTCGCGCGGCCCTCTCGCGCTTCGTGGCGCTGCCGCCCTCGCCGCTGGAAGGTCGTGAGCGCCTGGAACAGCTCCGGGCGCTGGAATCGGGCATGCGCATCGACGCGGAGGTGATCCATACGGTTCCGCTGGGCGTCGACACGCCCGACGATCTCGCACGCGCCCGCAAGATGCTCAGCTGACCAAGGACGAACGCATGCCATCGCAGACCAACCGCATCGCTTTCCAGGGGGAGCCGGGCGCCAACTCCGACACTGCCTGCCGCAACATGTATCCCGGCATGGAACCGCTGCCCTGCCCGACCTTCGAGGACGCCTTCAGCGCGGTCGAGTCCGGCAAGGCCGACCTGGCGATGATTCCCATCGAGAACACGATCGCCGGCCGGGTCGCGGATATCCACCACCTCCTGCCGGAATCGAAACTGCATATCATCGGCGAGTATTTCCTGCCGATCCACTTCCAGCTCATGGTCCTGCCCGGCGTGGATCGGAAGGAGATCGGGACCGTCCACAGCCACATCCACGCGCTGGGCCAGTGTCGGAAGTACATTCGCCGCAACGGCTGGAAGCCGGTCGTAGCCGGCGACACGGCTGGGGCCGCCAAGCTCGTTCGCGAGGTCGACGATCGTTCGATGGCCGCCCTTGCTCCACGGCTGGCGGCGGAGCTCTACGGGCTCGATATCCTCGAGGAGAACGTCGAGGACACCGACACCAACGTGACCCGTTTCGTGGTTCTGACCAGGAGCAAGCAGTGGGCCGAGCGGCCAGGCGCCGATGCGCGGATGATGACCACCTTCATCTTCCGCGTGCGCAACGTGCCGGCGGCTCTCTACAAGGCGATGGGCGGCTTTGCCACCAACGGCGTCAACATGACCAAGCTGGAAAGCTACCAGCTCGGCGCCTTCACCGCGACGCTGTTCTACGCCGACATCGAGGGCCACCCCGATGATCCGTCGGTGAGGAACGCGCTGGAGGAGTTGCGCTTCTTTTCCCGCGAAGTGCGGATACTCGGCGTCTATCCACGCAGCGAATCGCGGGAGGAATGGAAGGGCGCGGACTGACGCGCTTCAGCCGCCCAGTGGCTCGTAGTCGATTTCCAGGAAGGCCTCGACCTCCGGGATCCAGCGCTCGCGCACGTAGGCGACATGCACCGGGTGGTCGTTGTAGCCGTCGTAGGCGGCCTGATCGGCGAACTCCATCGAATAGCCGAAGTGAAAATCGTTCTTCGCACTGACCTGCCTCAACTGCTCGAAGTTGCGGACGCCGGGAATGCCCGCCAGCGCCGCGCCGGCATCGAGGAACGACCTTTCGCCGGTCGAACCGCGTTGATGCTTGAGCCTAAAGACAACCGTATGGCGGATCATGGTGCTTCCTTCATGTTCGCGACTAGGCGCTCTCGGCCCACCGGCGCACCAGATGGTGCCCCGCCGAGGTGCTGGGAGGCACGAAGATGGTCCCGGGATGACGGCCTTCGAGGGCGGCTCGCGTCTCCTCGCGGGTGAACCAGCGGCAGTCCTCGAGCTCTTTCGCGTCGAATCGGATGTCCTCGTTCAGCGCCTCGCCGAAGCAGGCGATCATCAGCGAATGCGGGAATGGCCAGGGCTGGCTCGCGAAGTAGGTCACGCGCCCGAGCCGGATCCCGGCTTCCTCCAGCGTCTCGCGCCTCACCGCGGCTTCGATCGTCTCGCCAGGTTCGATGAAGCCGGCAAGCGCGGAATACATGCCGGGGGGAAAGTGCCGGCCACGGCCGAGCAGGCAGCGGTCGCGCGTCACCGCCAGCATGATGGCCACAGGATCCGTGCGCGGAAAGTGTTCGGCCTTGCAGGCGCCGCAGACGCGCTTGTAGCCGCCTGCGCGCGCCTCGCTGGCATGTCCGCAGCGACCGCAGAACCGGTGGGTCGTGTGCCACGTCAGCAGTGACACCGCCTGCGCCAGCGCGCCGAGCGAGCGTTCGTCGAGAAGACCTTGGACGGCGATGGATCTGAAGTCGATCGCCTTGATGTATGCCGGCAGATCATCGGGCTGTAAGTGCCCCGTCACGGCGAGCAGCGGCTTTCCCTGCTCCCAGCCGAGGAGAATGGCTTCGCTTACCGGTAGGCCCAGTTGTTCCGCCTCGCCCCGCGGGAACCAAGGATCGAAGCCTGTGTCCATCTTGCGCAGCCAGCAGCGCCCATCGAGGATCGCCATGACGCGGACGCCGGGTTCACCGAGGGCCTTCGCGACCGCGTCGTCGCCACGGTTCTCGGACAGCCGGTCGATCACGTTGCCCGTGTAGCCAAGCAGCCGGCTCGGTTCTGTCTCTGGTGCGTCGAAGAGCGGAAAGGTCATGATGCGCCGATAGCCCGATTCGCCGTAATTTCAGAAGGTCGCGCTGATGTCGGCGACGAGTTTGTGGAGGTCTTCGGCCCTGTAGGGTTCCCGCGCGCCATGGCCCCATACGGGCCCAGGCCAGGCGGGGTCGCCCTCGTTGCGGGCAACCACATGCACGTGCAGCTGGCGAACGACGTTTCCGAGCGCGCCCGTGTTGATCTTGAGGCACGCGGTGGCCGACTTCAGCGCCGCGGCCGCCATGTTCGTCTCGAAGGAAAGCATCGCCTGGTCGAGCGGCGTCAGGTCGTGGATTTCCGAGACGCCCGGTCTCCGCGGCACCAGAACGAGCCAGGGCCATCGGCGGTCGTTCATGATCCTCAGTTCGCACAGACCGAGCAGCAGCATCGGCTCGCTGTCTGCCGCCAGACGGGGATCCAGTTCGAATCGTTCGCGGCCGCCCGACGCCATTGCTGATTCTCAATGCTTTGGCGTGCAGGCTAGACAAAAGTCCGCCAGCTTTAAACTGGACGGGCGTCGAAGGTGGACCTTACTCTTTGGGCGCAATATCGTTTCACGAATGGGCCAGACGCGGAATGGTTTTCCGCTGGGCCGCCTCCGGCCGGGTCACAGGTGCTAGCGCCGTGCGATGCGAGGCCTATGATCTGGTCGACCCGAAATGAAGAGGAAACGATGATGGGCCTTCGAATCAACCAGGCGGCGCCGGATTTCACGGCCGAGACCACTCACGGGACGATCCAGTTTCACGACTGGATCGGAGACGGCTGGGCGGTGCTGTTCTCGCATCCCAAGAACTTCACGCCCGTCTGCACGACCGAGCTGGGCACGATGGCAGGCTACGCCGCGGATTTCGCAAGGCGCAACGTCAAGATCATCGGAATTTCGGTCGACCCGGTCGCCGATCACGACCGCTGGAAGGACGACATCCAGAAGGCGACGGGCCAGAAGGTCGACTATCCGCTGATCGGCGACAGGGATCTCAAGGTCGCCAAGCTCTACGACATGCTGCCGGACGATGCGGGCGACAGCGCGGCGGGTCGCACGCCGGCCGACAACGCCACCGTGCGGTCGGTCTACGTCATCGGGCCGGACAAGAAGATAAAGCTGATCCTCACCTATCCCATGACCACGGGACGCAACTTCGACGAGATTTTGCGCGCGATCGATTCGATCCAGTTGACCGCCAGGCACCAGGTCGCCACCCCCGCCAACTGGAAGCAGGGCGAGGACGTCATTATCACGGCCGCCGTCTCCAACGAGGACGCCGTCAAGCGGTTCGGCGCTTTCGATACGATCCTGCCCTACCTGCGCAAGACGAAACAGCCAGCGGCCTGAAAACGAACGCTCGGGGCGCCGGCTCGAGCCGGCGGCCTTGATCAGGCGCGTGCGGTCGACCTTGCCGCGGGATTGTCCTGCGGTTCGCGTCTGAACAGGACGACCGGATTGCCTTGGTAGGTGGTGTCGGCGAAGGCGCGGAAGTCGAACTTGTCCGCGATTCGCCGGGAGGCCCTGTTGCCCGGGTTGATCATGCAGGTGACCGGGATGCCAGGGTGTTCGCGTGACGCCCAGCCGAGGATGGTGGCGACGGCCTCGGTGGCGTGGCCTCGCCCTTGATAGGGGGGCGAGAAGACCCAGCCGGCTTCCAGCGTGCCCTCGATCGATGGCGTCACGTCCCGCTTCAGCTCCAGAAAGCCCACCTCGCCCGCCAGACTGCCGCTTGACCGGTCTTCGACAGCCCAGAAGCCGAAGCCGAGCGCCGCCCACATGCCGCGGCATCTGAGCAGGCGCGACCAGGAATGTTCGGGCGAAAACGGCTTGCCGCCGATATGCCGCGTCACCGAGGGATCGGACCACATGCTGGCATAGGCTTCGAAATCGTCGACGCGGTGCGGTCGGAGCCTGAGACGCGCGGTCTCGATGACGGGCGCCTCCATGTGCATCAAGTCTCCGCCTCCGCCAGCCGTGCCGCGACCAGCAGCGCCAGCCGTGCCGCGACCTCATCCTTGTCCAGTTCGGGCCATTCCTCGACGCCGGCCGCGGAGACGATTCTGACGCGGTTGCGCGCGCCGCCCATGACGCCGCCCTTCCCGCCGATGCCGCTATCCTGCGACACGTCGTTGGCGACGATGATGTCGGCGCCCTTCTTCTTGAGTTTCGCCTGCGCGTTGGCGATGAGGTCGTTGGTCTCGGCCGCGAATCCGATGACAAGACGCGGCCGCTGCCCGTGATGCCCGACGCCGGCGAGGATGTCTGGGTTTTCGACCATCTTCAATGCAGGCGGTTCCGCCCCGGCCTGCTTCTTGATCTTGGTCTTCGCCTCCCCGTCGGTGCGCCAGTCCGCTACCGCGGCGACAAAGATTCCGGCGTCGGCGGGCAACCGCGCCTCGACGGCCGCTTGCATCTCTCGCGCGCTCTCGACACGGGTCACCGTGACGCCCTGCGGGTCAGGGATCGCCACGGGGCCGGTCACGAGCTGCACGTCGGCCCCGAGCCGCCGCAGGGCCGCCGCGATCGCATGTCCCTGCTTTCCCGACGAACGGTTGGCGATGTAGCGCACCGGGTCGATCGCCTCGTGGGTCGGTCCTGAGGTGACGACGATCTTCCGGCCGGCCAGCGGCTTCGGCCGGTCGTCGAGAAGCGCCTCGATTGCCGACACGATCTCCAGCGGTTCGGCCATGCGGCCTTCGCCAGCCTCTCCGCGCTCCGCCATCTCACCCTTGCTCGGTCCGACGAAGTGGATGCCGTCCTTGGCGAGGGTCGCGCGGTTCCGCCGGGTCGCCGGGTGCGACCACATCATCGGATTCATGGCCGGCGCCATCAGCACGCGCTTGTCGGTCGCCAGCAGCACGGCGGAGGCGAGATCGTTGGCGAGCCCGTTGGCGAGTTTGGCCATGAGGTCAGCGGTGGCTGGCGCGACGACGACCAGGTCCGCCTCCCGGGACAATCTGATATGGCCAACGTCGTGTTCCTCGGCACGGTCGAACAGCTCGGTGAAGACATGGTCGGCCGAGAGCGCGCCGACCGACAGGGCTGTCACGAATTCCTGCGCCGCGGTCGTCATGACGCAGCGCACCGCCGCCCCGCGCTCGCGCAGTCGCCGGATGAGGTCCAGCGATTTGTAGGCGGCGATGCCGCCTCCGACGATCAGCAGGACACGCCTGCCCGACAGGGCCGTTGCGATGTTCAGGGGCTTGTTGGCCAGGTTGCCACCGAGATGCTCGGCGCCTTCAAGGCGGGTTTCGATGTGTGAACGCATCGCCCGCGGCGAGCTGGCCGCCTGTACCGCATCGTCACGCTCGCTTCCGGCCGCCTGGTCCAGGATCGTCCGGACTTCCTGCTCGACCGACACGCCGTTGCCTGCGGCGCGCAATCGCAGCGCTTTCCTGGTCTCTTCATTGACGCCGCGGATCGTCAGGGTCGCCATGCCATCCACCGGGAATGTTGCGCCAGCATGTAAGCATTGCTAGCAATGCTGTCAAATGAGCAGACGGCTCAAGGTCCATGCGATCCAGAGTGCCGCCGCCGCGATCACCCAGAGCGCGATCCTGCCCCAGCGCGTGGCCCGCGCCTCCGCCTTGCCGATCCGGCGCGCGGTCGCGTCGTCGAAGCGCAGGCCATGCTCGGCCATGGCGTCGATCTCGCGCGTCAGCCGCTCGGTGCGGGCCGCGAGGTCCGGCGCCTGCCTCAGCAGCGAGAGCAGCGCGGCGCCGCCTTCACGCGCGTCGTCGAGCAGGCCGCGCGGCCCGAGATTCTGGATGATCCAGGTCTTCACCACCGGCTCCGCCGTCTTCCACATGTTGAAGTGCGGATCGAGCGTGCGCGCCACCCCCTCGACCACGACCATGGTCTTCTGCAGCATCACCAGTTCGGGCCGGGTTTCCATGTCGAAGATTTCCGTCACCTCGAACAGAAGGGTGAGCAGCCGCGCCATGGAGATCGTCTCGGCCGGCTGGCCGTGGATCGGCTCGCCAATGGCGCGGATCGCCTGGGCGAATGCGGCGACGTCATGGGTGCGGGGCACGTAGCCGGCCTCGAAATGCACCTCCGCCACGCGTCGATAGTCGCGCGTGATGAATCCATGCAGGATTTCCGCCAGGAACCGCCGCTCCTTTCGCCCGAGCCGCCCCGAAATGCCGAGGTCGACCGCGACGATCGTCCCATCGGGCTCCACGAACAGGTTCCCTGGATGCATGTCGGCGTGGAAGAAGCCGTCGCGCAGCGTGTGCCTGAGGAACGACTGGACCAGCGTCGCGGCGATGGCCTCAAGGTCGTGGCCGGCCTGGCGGATGGCGGCGACGTCGCTCATCTTGGTCCCGTCGATCCATTCCATCGTCACGACGTCGCGGCCGGTCCGCGCCCAGTCGACGAAAGGCACGCGAAAGCCGGAATCGTCTCGGGTGTTCTCGCCGAGCTCAGACAGTGCCGCCGCCTCGAGCCTCAGGTCCATTTCGACCTTGGTGGTCTGCGCCAGCGTCTGTGTGACCTCGACAGGTCGCAGCCGCCGCGACGACGGGATGAAGCGCTCCTGCAGCCGGGCGGCGAGGAAATAGCTTTCGAGATCCCGGTTGAACAGGCGGCGCACGCCTGGCCGGATGACCTTGACTGCCATTTTGGTCAGGCGGCCGTCCGGCTCCATGACCTCCGCAGGATGCACCTGGGCGATGGAAGCGGCCGCGACCGGCTCGCCGAAGCTGGCGTACAGGTCTCCGATCGGCCGCCCGAGCGAGGCCTCGACCTGCGCCACCGCCGCCGCCTTCGGGAATGTGGCCATGCGGTCCTGCAACCGGGCGAGGTCGAGGGCGATGTCGTTGCCCACCACGTCGGGACGGGTGGCGAGGAACTGGCCGAGCTTCACCCACGAAGGCCCCAGTCGCGTCACCGCGGCCGCCAGCCGGTCGCTGCGGATCGACCCCTTCGCGCGACGGCGGGTCATCAACCGCGCCAGCCGCCATCCCGTTCGCGGGATTCCAGTGAGTTCTTCGCCGGGAATCGCCGCGATCACCCCCTCGCGGACGAGGATCCACCCAGCCCTGGCGAGCCGCCATGCCGCCCCGGCGGTGCTCATCGCGGGCCGGCCGTCAAAGTTTCCAGCCAGAATGCAGCGCGGCGATGCCGCCCGTGTAGGTGCGCCAGGTCACGCGGTCCAGGCCGGCCCTGCGGATCATCTCTGCGAAATCCGCCTGGCTGGGAAATTTTCGGATCGATTCCACCAGATACGCATAGGGTTCGCTATCCCCGGTCACCATCCGGCCGATCCTCGGGATCGCGCTGAACGACCATGTCTCGTAGACCCGGTCGAGAAGCGGCGTGTCGACTTCGGAGAACTCGAGGCACAGGAATCGTCCTCCCCGCTTGAGCACTCGGTGGGCTTCGGCCAGGGCAACGTCGATGCGGGGTACGTTGCGGATGCCGAAGGCAACCGTGTACGCATCGAAGCTCGCGTCCGGAAATGGCAGTTCCTCCGCGTTCGCCTCGATGAAATCGATGCTTTGACCGAGACCACGTTTGGCGGTGCGCTCGCGCCCGACCGAAAGCATCGCCCCGTTGATGTCGAGCACGGTTGCCTGGGCAGCCCCGCCCGAGGCATCGACGATGCGCGTGGCGATGTCGCCCGTGCCTCCGGCCACGTCGAGCACGCGCCAGGCGCCGCGCGACGGCGGATTGAGCCACGACACCATCGCGTCCTTCCACAGCCGGTGAAGCCCGCCCGACATCAGGTCGTTCATCAGGTCGTAGCGATCGGCGACGCGGTCGAAGACGCGGTTGACCAGACCCTGCTTCTCGGACGGGATGACTGCGCGGAATCCATATGATCCCTCCATTCCGCCATCAGCCGTCGTACGCTCACCTGACATCTTCGTGTCCGTTCGAAATCGGCGGGACCATAGCCGATGAAAGGTGGCGGCGCTATTGTCGGTGGCGCGGCCAAGAATCGCGCCCCAGGATCATGTCTGGCGGCGCCGGCGGGACGGAGACGATGCTTCTCAAGGCTGAGCTTCATTGCCACATCGAGGGCGCTGCGCCGCCCGAACTGGTGATGCGGCAGGCCGCCCGGTACGGAGCCGACGCCTCGCCGTTCATCCGCGACGGCGCGTTCGTTTGGCACGACTTCGCGTCGTTCCTCGCCGCCTACGACTTCGCCGCCGACCTGTTCCGCAGCGAGGAGGACTATGCCCGCCTCGTCGAGCACTATCTGACGAGTCTCGCCCGCGAAGGCGCGATCTATTCCGAGGTCTTCATCTCGCCCGACCACGCCGTGAAGGCCGGTCTGTCGCCGCAGGCCTATACGAACGCGCTCGGCGAGGGAATCGGCCGGGCGCGAGCGAAGACCGGCATCGAGGGCCGGATGATCGTCACCGGCGTGCGCCACTTTGGCGTCGAATCGGTCGAGGCGGCGGCCCGTTTCGCCGCCAGGTGCGGCCACCCGCTGGTGACGGGATTCGGCATGGCCGGGGAGGAGAGATTCGGCGAGACCGAGGACTACGTCCGCGCCTTCGAGATTGCCCGCGAGGCGGGCCTGGGCATCACGGTCCACGCCGGCGAACTTGCGGGCTGGGAGAGCGTCGAGGCCGCCCTCGATCATCTGAGACCCGCCCGCCTGGGCCACGGCGTACGCGCGATCGAGAACGCCGAACTCGTCAGGCGCATCGCCGCGGAGAAGATCGTCCTGGAAGTCTGCCCGGTATCGAATGTCGCGCTCGACGTCTTCCCGACCTTCGCCGATCATCCGTTTCCGAAGCTGAAGGAGGCTGGTTGCAGGGTGACGCTCAGCTCCGACGACCCACCCTACTTCGCCACCAGCCTGAAGCACGAGTACGACGTCGCGGCGACGCATTTTGGCATGGACGCCAGGGCATTGACCGCCGTCACCCGGACCGCGCTCGAGTCGGCCTTCGTCGACAGGAAGACGCGGACCGCGCTCCTCGCGCGTCTCGACGCCGGGCGTTGACCGAAAACTGTGGTCGGCGTGGTCGTTGCGGGTTCCGCCCGCGCCGGGCAGGCAATAGGATACGCGACAGGCCAGCCGATCCCGGGAGTTCTCCATGCAGGGCGTCACCGTCGTCGACCATCCGCTCGTCCAGCACAAGCTGACCATCATGCGCAACAAGGAGACGTCGACGGCCGGCTTCCGCCGGCTGCTGCGCGAGATATCGCTCCTGCTCGGCTATGAGGTGACGCGCAATCTGGAACTCACCAAGACCCGCATCGAGACACCGCTCGAGCCGATGGATGCGCCGATCCTGGAAGGCAAGAAACTCGTCTTCGCCTCGGTCCTGCGCGCCGGGAACGGGCTGCTGGAAGGGCTGCTGGACCTGGTGCCGGCGGCCCGCGTCGCCCATATCGGCCTCTATCGCGACCATGATACGCTGGAGGCGGTGGAGTATTTCTTCAAGGCGCCGAGCGACCTCGCGGACCGCCTCGTCATCGTCGTCGACCCCATGCTGGCCACCGCCAACTCCGCCATCGCGGCGATCGACAAGTTGAAGGGCCGCGGCGCGACCAACATGCGCTACCTTTGCCTGCTGGCGGCGCCAGAGGGGATCAAGCGCTTCACCGACGCCCATCCCGACGTCCCGGTCTACACCGCGGCGATCGACAGCCATTTGAACGAGAAAGGCTACATCGTGCCGGGCCTCGGCGACGCCGGCGACCGCATGTACGGGACGAAGTGAGGCGGTTGACGGTTCGTTAACGATGCCGGCCGGCCGGCGCCAACCGTTAAGCCTGCACACACCCTGAGGGCGTTAGGGTCGCCAACCTATCGCGGACCCGACCATGCTGCGCAAGCTCATACTCCTTGGCGTCTTTGCCGGTTCCTCGGCGTCGATCCCCATCCTCTACCAGGCCAACCCCGAGGCGTTTCATCAACTGGTCGCCGAAGGGCCGAGCGAAGCTCCGGACCCGGCCGCGGTCGCCGTCGCGCCGAGGGTCGCGGTGGCCATGGCCCAGCCTGAGGAACAGCTCCTTGGCCGCAAGGTCCGCTTGGCCGCCGATGCGCGCGGTCACTTCATGGCCGGCTTCAAGCTCAATGGACGGCAGGTCGAGGCGCTGGTCGATACCGGTGCGACGCTGGTCGCCATCAACGTGTCGACTGCGCGCCGGATCGGCCTTGCACTGACGGCGGCTGACTACAAATACACGGTGGAGACCGCGAACGGGCAGGCGCGCGCCGCCGCGGTCACGCTGAACAGCCTGCAGATCGGCCGCATCTTCGTGGAGAACGTCGACGCCGTCGTGCTCGACGACGCCGCGCTGAAGACGACGCTCGTCGGCATGAGCTTCCTCGGCAGGCTCGACAAGTTCCAGATCGAGAACGGCTCGCTGCTGCTGGTGCAATAGTCAGATCGGCGGCCCAACGCGTCTGATCACGGACCGCCGAGGCTTTGTCCGGTCCTCGGACATCGAATAGGCCATGCGCACAGCCTCGGCTGCCGCCTCCGCATCGTCGTGCGACCGGGCGTGGACGAGCGCAAGCGGCTCGCCGGCCTTGACCTCTGCGCCGATTGGCTGAAGCCGCGTCAGGCCGACCGCGTGATCGACGCGATCTTCCGGCCTCGTGCGGCCGCCGCCGAGCGCGACGACCGCGACGCCAATGTCGCGTGTGGCGATCGCCGAGACGTAGCCGCCATGTCCGGCCTTGACCGGCATTTCGACCGGCGCATGCCTCAGATGGACGTTGGCGCGCTCGACGAAGTCGCGCGGACCGCCGAGCGCGGCGACCATGCGGCCGAACGTCTCCGCGCCGCCGCCGCCATCGAGCGCCCGACGGGCCTTGGTGAGACCGTCCCGCACCGTTCCGGCGAGCCCCGTCGCCGCCAGCATTTCGGCGGCGAGCGCCAGCGTGACGTCGACCAGTCTGCGATCACGAGAGCGACCGGTGAGAAAATCGACGGCGTTGGCCACCTCGACCGCATTGCCCGCGGCCGAGGCCAGCGGCTGGTCCATGTCGGTCACCAGCGCCGAAGTCTTCAATCCCGCCCCATTGGCGACCTCGACCAGGCTGGTGGCGAGCGCACCGGCTTCCCGCGGCCGCGCCATGAACGCACCGCTGCCCACCTTGACGTCGAGCACGAGCGAACCCAGCCCGGCCGCGAGCTTCTTCGACAGGATCGAAGCGGTGATCAGCGGCACGGACTCGACCGTCGCGGTCACGTCCCGGATCGAATAGAAGCGCCGATCGGCGGGCGCCAGGTTCGCCGTCTGGCCGATGATCGCGCAACCCGTCTCGCTCACCACCTTGCGAAACAGGCCGTTATCCGGCTGGCTGACGTATCCCGGTATGGAATCCATCTTGTCCAGCGTGCCGCCGGTGTGGCCGAGCCCGCGTCCCGAGATCATCGGCACATAGGCGCCGCAGGCGGCGACGATCGGGGCGAGCATCAGCGAGACGTTGTCGCCGACGCCGCCGGTCGAGTGCTTGTCCGTGACCGGGCCGGGCAGATCCGACCAGTCGAGCACGTCGCCGGAATCGCGCATCGCGGTCGTAAGGGCCACGGCCTCGTCGCGGTTCATGCCGTTGAAGAACACGGCCATGCCGAAGGCCGCGACTTGCCCCTCCGTCACGGCGCCGTCTTTGATGCCCTTCACGAAGGCCGCGATTTCCCCGCCGGCCAGCCGCCCGCCGTCGCGCTTCTTGCGGATGGTTTCCTGGGGAAGCACGACTATGCGTCCAGCATCCGGCCCCGGAAAAGCTCGCGCAGGATCGTCGCGACCTTGCGACCGCCGAGCGGCGCCATGTCCTTGGTCTCCTCGTGGGAAAGTTCGGCGCCGGTCATGCCGGCGGCCAGATTGGTGACGACCGAGCAGGCGGCGACGCGCAGGCCGAGGAAACGCGCCAGGATCACCTCCGGCACGGTGGACATGCCGACAGCGTTGGCTCCCATGGTCCGCGCCATCCGGATTTCGGCCGGCGTCTCGAAGGAGGGTCCGGAGAACCACATATAGACGCCTTCGTGGAGCTTCGTCCCGGTCGCCGACGCTGCCTTGCGCAGGGCGTCCTTCATGCCTGCGTCATAGGCTTCGGTCAGGCCGACGAAGCGACGGTCGGTGGGCTCGCCGAACAGGGGATTGGACCCGGAGAAGTTGATGTGGTCGGTGATCATCATCACCGAACCGGGGCCCATGCCGGGGTCGACGGAGCCCGCCGCGTTGGTGAGGATCAGCCGGCTCACGCCGAGACCGGCGAGAGCCTCCAGAGCCGGACGCATCGCGGCGGCGTCGCCATGCTCGTAATAATGCGCGCGGCCTGCGAGCATCAGCACGGGCTGTCCGCCGAAACGTCCGGCGACGACCTGCCCCGCATGGCCGGTCACGCCGCTCCTCGGGAAGCCCGGAATGTCGGCATACGGAATGCGCTGTGCATCATCGACCTCGTCGACGAGACCGCCGAGCCCGGAGCCCAGAACCAGCGCCGTCGACGCGGCGAACCCTCCGAGACGTTCCACGAGCCGGTCGACGGCTTCCTTCATTTCAGCAGGTCTCCGCGAAAGCCGAAGGGCAGGAGATCGGCCATTGTCACCGTCTCTGCGACCCCGGTCTCGTCGCAGAGGTGGACGGGCGTTTCAGGTCCGGCGAACTCCGCCAGCCGTTGGCGGCAGCCTCCGCAGGGCGTCACCCTAGCCATGCGTTCGGCGACCACGGCAATTTCGGCGATCCTGCCGCCGCCGCCCATGACGTAATGGCCGAGCGCCGTGGTCTCCGCGCACCAGCCCTCGGGGTAGGAAGCGACTTCGATGTTGGCGCCTGTGAAGATGCGACCATCCTCCGTCCGGATCGCGGCGCCGACTGGAAACTTCGAATAGGGCGCATGACATTTCGCCATGGCGTCCTTCGCCGCGAGGAACAGGTCGTGCGACATGCCTAGCGTTCCTTGACGTAGGGCACGCCGCCGGCACGTGGCGGGATGGCCTTGCCGATGAACCCTGCAAGCAGGACCACCGTCAGGATGAAGGGCAGGGCGTTGATCAGTTGCACGGGCACCTTGCCGACGAGCGGCCAGGCGAGGCCCTGGAAGCGGATCGAGGTCGCGTCGAGGAAACCGAACAGCAGGCAGGCGAACATGGCCGGAACCGGCTTCCACTTGGCGAAGATCAGCGCCGCCAGAGCGATGAAGCCCTTGCCGGCCGTCATGTCCTTCACGAAGCCGGCATTCTGGGCGACGGAAAGATAGGCGCCCGCGATGCCGGTCAGGATGCCCGTGCAGATCACCGCCCGGTAGCGCAGCCAGGGCACGGAGATACCGGCCGTGTCGACGGCGGCCGGATTCTCGCCCACCGCTCTCAGCCGCAACCCGAAGCGGGTCCGGTAGAGCGCCCACCAAGTGAAGGGGACCATGGCGAAGGCGAAATAGACAAGGATCGAGTGGCCGGAGATCAGTTCCGAATAGATCATGCCGATGACCGGCACGTCGCGCACCGCCTCGGCGCCCGGCAAGGTGATCGCCTCGAAGCGGGAAGGCCCGGAAAGCGCCGGTGTCCGACCGCCTTGGCTGAACCATGCCTGGCCGAGGATGATGGTGGAGCCGGCGGCGACGAAGTTGATCGCCACGCCCGACACGATCTGGTTGCCGCGATGGGTGATCGAGGCGAAGCCGTGAACCAGCGCGAGGAAGATCGCGATGAGGATCGCGGCCACCAGCCCGATCCAGGCTGCGGCCGGATAGCCGTTGGCCGCGGCCCATGCGGCGGCCGACGCGCCGGCGAACGCGCCGGCCAGCATCTTGCCCTCGAGCCCGATGTCGAAGACGCCGGCCCGCTCGCTGTAAAGGCCGGCGAGACAGGCGAGCAGCAGGGGCACCGACACTCGCAGCGTCGCGTCGAGCAGCTGGATGAGCACGTCCATCAGGCGCGCTCCCCCTTGGCGGTCGTCATGCCGACGGCCCGCGGGCTGATGGACGCCACGAGTCCGGCGATCGTCGGCCGGAACATATGCTCGAGCGCGCCGGCGAACAGGATGACGAGCCCCTGGATGATGACGATCATGTCGCGGGAGATGTTAGGCATCTCGAAGGCGAGTTCGGCGCCGCCCTGGTAGAGCATGCCGAAGAGTATCGCCGCCGGCACGATGCCTGCGGGATGCGAGCGGCCCATCAGCGCCACCGCGATGCCGACGAAGCCGGCGCCGGCGACGAAGTCGAGCGCCACCCTGTGCTGGTCGCCCATGATCGGGTTGAGCGCCATCATGCCGGCGAGCGCGCCGGAGATCATCATGGTGACGATGATGATCCGCGCCTCGGATATGCCGGCGTAGCGCGCGGCCTTGGGCGAGAAGCCGAAGGTGCGGATTTCGTAGCCGAGCCTGGTGCGCCAGATCAGCGCCCACACGACCACCGCAGCAACCAGCGCCAGCAGAAACGAGATGTTGAGCGGCGCGGAGCGCACGGTCATGCCCATCGCCTCGAGCAGCCAGTTGAGCTTCGGCAGGTGCGCGCCTTCGAGAAGCGTTCGGGTCTGCGGGGCCATCGACCCCGCGGGTTTCAGCACGTCGACCAGCAGATAGACCATCGCGCTGGCGGCGATGAAGTTGAACATGATGGTCGTGATGACGATGTGGGAGCCGCGCTTGGCCTGGAGATAGGCCGGCACGAGCGCCCACAGGGCGCCCGTCGCGCCCGCTGCGATGATCGCCAGCGGAAAGGTCAGCCACCACGGCGCCGACGCGTCGAGCGTCAGCGCGACCACGGCGACGCCGAGACCCGCGATGTAGGCCTGACCTTCGCCGCCGATGTTGAACAGTCCGCCGTGGAAGGCCACGGCCACGGCGAGCCCCGTGAAGATGAAGTTGGTCGCGTAGAACAGCGTGTAGGCGATGTTCTGCCCGCCGCCGAAGGCGCCCTCGAACAGGATCTGCGCGGCGCGCAGCGGATTCTCTCCGACCAGGAGCACGACCAGCCCGGCGACGAAGAAGGCGACGAAGAGGTTGATGAGCGGGATCAGCCCGTAGTCGACCCAGCGCGGCAGCTTGGCGTATGGCGTGCTCATTCGGCCGCCTCCTTGCGCTCGATGCCCGCCATCAGCAGTCCGAGTTCGCCTTCGGTCGCGTCCGGGCCGCGCTCGCCGACGATGCGCCCGTCGAACATGACGAGGATGCGGTCCGACAGCGAGCGGATCTCGTCGAGTTCGACCGAGACGAGCAGCACTGCCTTGCCCTGGTCTCGCATGGAGATCAGCCTCTTGTGGATGAACTCGATGGCGCCGACGTCGACCCCGCGCGTCGGCTGGCCGACGATCAACACGCCCGGGTCCTGTTCCATTTCCCGCGCCAGCACGATCTTCTGCTGGTTGCCGCCGGAGAAGTTCGCGGTCCTGAGGCGCGGATTCGCCGGGCGGATATCGTACTTTTCGATCTTCTCGCTGGCGTCGGCGATGATGGCGTCGACATTGAGAAACGGCCCTTTGAGATAGGCGGGCTGGTCATGGTAGCCCAGGATCGAGTTCTCGTTTTCCTCGAAGGGCAGGACGAGGCCCACATGATGCCGGTCTTCCGGCACATGCGCCAGGCCGCGTTCCCTGAGTTCGGCGGGCTCTGCCGTCCCGGTCACCGCGATGGGCCGCCCGTCCATCGTCACCTTGCCCGATACCGCGCGGCGTATGCCTGAGATCGCCTCGAGCAGTTCCGACTGGCCGTTTCCGGCGACCCCGGCAATGCCGACGATCTCGCCGGCGCGGACGTCGAACGACACGTCCTTGATCATTTCGACGCCGCGCCCGTCCTTCACCGTCAGGTTCCTGACGGACAGCTTCACATCGCCGGGACGCGCCTGCCCCTTCTCGACGCGCAGGAGCACCCGGCGGCCAACCATGAGCTCGGCAAGTTCCTCCACCGTCGTGCGCTTGGTCTGCCGCGTCGCCACCATCTGGCCCTGCCGCATGACCGAGACGTTGTCGGTGATCGCCATGATCTCGCGCAGCTTGTGCGTGATGAGGACGACGGTCTTTCCCTCGTCCTTGAGCTGCTGGAGGATGCGGAACAGATGGTCCGCCTCGGCCGGCGTCAGCACGCCTGTCGGCTCGTCGAGGATGAGTATCTCGGCGCCGCGGTAGAGCGCCTTGAGGATTTCCACGCGCTGCTGGATGCCTACCGGCAGTTCTTCGATGATCGCGTCCGGATCGACGTCCAGGCCGTAATCCTTCTCCAGCCGCGCTAGTTCGGAACGCGCCTTGGCGATCGACGACTTGAGCAGCGGCTCGCCCTCGGCGCCGAGGATGATGTTCTCCAGCACCGAGAAGTTCTCGACCAGCATGAAGTGCTGGTGGACCATGCCGATGCCGGTCGCGATGGCGTCGTTCGGGGTGTGGATCGTGACCGGCTTGCCGTTGACTTTGATCTCGCCGGAATCGGCCTGGTAGAAGCCGTAGAGGATCGACATCAGCGTCGACTTTCCGGCGCCGTTCTCTCCGACGATTCCGTGGATGGTGCCGCGCGCGATCTCCAGATTGATGTCGCGATTGGCGTGCACGGCGCCGAAGGACTTGTTGATGCCGATCAGTTCGATGGCCGCTTCAGCCATGCACCGGTCCCGTCTCTGGATTTTTATCGTTTGATCAAAGCGGTAACATGCCGCCCCGGCCCTGCCAATCGTCCCCGCAGGAGGGCACTCTCGACAAATCAGCCCCTGCTTGTCAATTTCGCAAGCTATCGTCGGAGGTCGCGATGACCACGCCCATCTACCGGGTGACCGCGCTGGAGATCCGCGCCGCCGAGCAGGAGCGGACGATCGAGGAGCTGTCCGGCCAGATCGCCGAGCAGTGGACGGTCATCGACCGATTGCAGAAGACGCTCGATGTTCTTGCCCGGCGCTTCGTCGCGCTGGAGGAGCAGGCGGCTCCGGGACACGAAGTCACGAAGCCGCCGCACTGGTGAAGGCGGCGGGCGGACCGCCGCCTCGAAGCTTACATCGCCGGAAGCACGGCCAGATCGCGAAGGCCCGCCTCGCCGCCGGAGATGTCGGCGACCTTCTCGGCCGCGCCCGTTTCGATGTTGACCTTGTACGTGGCTCCGGCCGCGACGAGCCAGGCGGTGTTGGCGCCGTCCGAAGTCGTCTGGACATCGAAGGCGAACATGTCGGCGCCGTCGATGCCGAGCTTGCCGATCGTCTTCAGCGTGCCGTCGTTCGGCTTGGTCTGCTGGAGAAAATTGCCGGCCGCGTCGATGTCGTACATCGCCGTCTTTTCCGGCTTGCCGAAGGAATTGATATAGGCGGTCGCCACGACGTTCGGCTTGCCTTCCGCGCCCGGATCCCCGGCCTCGAAGTTGAGCGAACCGTCGACCGTCACCTCGCCCGTGTCGGGATGCGCCCGCAGGTTGGTGCCGTCGGAGCCCATCACCCGCAGGCGGTCGGCCATCGGGTTGAAGTCGACCATCGCCGACACGCCCTCCGGCAGCATGCTCGAAAGCTTGGCCCCGGCGGTCGCGGAGCCGGACCCGAGGTCGATGGTGACCAGCGTACCGTCACCGGCGACGCCATAGAGCTTGTTGTCGCCCGGACGCACGTCAATGCCGAGCAGGCGGTCGACCCCCGAGACATCGGCCGTCTTGCTGATCGCGCCCGTATCGGTATCGAGCCAGACGAGGGTCTTGTCGCCGACCAGGCCGACGGCGGGCGCGGCGAGTGCCGGGGCCGCGACACCTGCGGCGAGAGCTGTCAGCGAGGCGAGGATCGTGCGGTATGCGCGCATGGGGGTCTCCTTCATTGCCGTTGGATGCCGCTCACCGCGGCCTGCAGACCCGGTACCCGCGGGAATCGGATCCGGATGCAGCAGGCGGAAAAAATTCTTCGGCTGCCTCCGTTTGCCGTGCTCGCGTGTATAACGCTCGATGATGATTGGGACTGGACGCGGCAGATGGACGGATCGCTAGGCGGCGTCGACAAGCCTGATGCGCTTCTGCGCAAGGTGGCGCGGGGCGACCGCGAGGCGCTGGGCGCGCTGTTCGGCGCCGAGGCAGGAAGGCTGGTCGCCATAGCGCGGCGCATCGTCGGACGCGCCGACCTTGCCGAGGAGGTCGTGCAGGAGGCGTTCGTATCGATCTGGCGCGCCGCCCCGCGTTTCGATCCTCGCGTCGGGTCGGCACGCACCTGGATGGCGACCATCGTCCGCAACCGTGCGCGCAACCTCCTCAGGGACGGGGCGCGACTCGACTATGTCGACGAGAACGAGCTGTCCGGCTTTCGCGAACGTGCCGGGGCGTCCGACGCGGCCTATGCCGCGCTTCCCGACTCCGAGGCGCTGAAGGCGTGTCTTGAGCAGCTTGAGCCGCTGAGGCGCAGGTCCATTCTGCTCGCCTATGTGGCAGGCTTCACCCACGGCGAGATCGCGGCGGAGCTGAAGGCTCCGATCGGCACCGTCAAGGCCTGGATCAGGCGGGGCGTCGCCGCTCTGCAGGAGTGCCTCTCATGAGCGACGAGGACGACCGCCTGGAGCGCGCCGGCAGCTATGTGCTCGGCCTGTTGGATGGCGCCGAGCGCGAGCGCGCGGAACGGGACCTTGAAGCGGACCCGGCGTTTCGCGAGGCCGTCACGCGGCTTGCGGAGAAGATGCACCCGCTCGACCGGTACGCCCCCGAGGAGCCGGTGTCTCCTGGCGCCTGGGATGCCATCGCCGCGCGCATCGCCGACACCCCGCAATTGCCGTCCGGAGAACCGTTCATCGGCTTGGCTTCCGGCGCACGGCCGGCCCGGCCGAAGGCATCCCCGTCCGCTGCCGCCTGGCGTGGCATGGCGATGGCCGCGAGTCTGCTGGCAGCGGTCGGCCTCGGCTACGTCGCGGGCCTTGTCACGCGGCCGGACGAGAAGCCGGTGGTCATCGTCGTTCTGAACACGTCCGAGGAGGTCCCGGGCGCGATCTTCGAGGCCTTCGCCGACAACACCGTCCGCATCGTGCCGCTGGTCGATTTCCAGGTGCCGGCCGACCGGACCCTGCAGGCCTGGACGCTCTACGATCCGGCGGTCGGCCCGGTATCGCTCGGCACCTTCCCGCGCGCGGAAGAAATCCGGCTTCACCGCGACGGACTGCCGGTGCCTGCGCCCGACCAGCTCTACGAGATAACGCTCGAACCATCGCCCGGCTCGCCCACGGGCAAGCCGACCGGGCCGATTCTCGTCAAGGGCTTCGCGAAGCGGCCGGCCGGGACCTGAGCGTGCGAATTCGGTGGCGCGGGCCGGCGACTCCCGGATAGAAGGCGTCGAGACCGCGCCTCTGGTGAACGCCATGGATCTGGAAGTCGACAGGCTGGTGCGCGCCGGCAACTACGTGGCCGGTATCCTCGACGATGCCGAGCGCGAGCGCGCGGAGCGCGACATGGAGACCGATCCCGCCTTCCGCGATGCGGTCGTGGCCGTCGCCGAGCGCATGCACCTGTTCGATCTGCCGCAGCCGCCGGGCGAGGAACGCTGGCGCGATGTGTCCGCGCGCATTTCCGCGCTGCCGCAGATGCGGAACGCACCCTCGCCCGCGCCGGAGCGGCCCGTGCGCCGCGTCATCGACAGGACGAAGCGCCCGGTCGGTCGCAGCCTGAACGAGACCGGCGACAACCGCGCGACCCCCATCGCGATCGGCCTTGCCGCCGCCTTCGCGCTCGGCATCCTCGTTGGGAAGTGGTGGCTGTGAGCCTCAACCCCCGATCTTGCGCGCCAGCAGTGGCGTGATGGCCAGCGTCGCGGCGAGCGCGAACAGCGTCGTGAAGGCGGCGAAGCCCGGCCAGCCGTAGCGCTCGATCACCCATCCGGCGAGCGGCGGGCCGATGACGGTGCCGATCCCGCCGGCCTGGGCGACCATTCCGATCGCCACGGCGACGGAGCCGCCGCGCGGCGTCACCAGCGGGATCGCCGCGTAGAGCGCGGAGCCGGTCACGCCGCCGAGGATCGCCACCGCGACGGCAGCGGCTGTCATGGCTCCCGGTCCCGCGTCCCCGAAAGCGGGCCATGCGAGGAGCGCCGTTCCGACCAGCCCGACCGCGCCGAGCCCCGCCGCGAACCGCGCGTCGCGACCCTTCACCAGCGCGCTGGCGACGACGTTGCCGACTGGCACCGTCAGCGCAACGGCGCCGGCCGACATGAGCATCACGGTGCCCGCGCCCGCCACATAGGTCGGCATGAACGAGAAGAAGGAGACCGTCATCACCACCCAGAGCCCGAAGCTCGCGGCGATCGACAGAACGGGCAAGGTGAACGCGCCTTGCAGGCTCCCTCCTGCTTCGGCAGCCTGCGCCCGGTGGTCCACGTCCGGCACGCGCGCCATGAGGAGGACGCCGATTGTCGCCGCGATCGCATAGGCGAGCGCGAGGACAAACAGATAGGACGCGGGCCCAGGCTCCGGCAGCATGACCCCGGCCAGCAGGTCGGAAACCCCGAAGCCCACCGGCACGAAGCAGCTCCAGATGGCGAGCACGGTCGCACGCCATGCAGGCGTCGAGATCGCTGCCATCACCGCCGGCAGCGCGATAACCAGGATGACGTAGCCCAGCCCCTCGACCAGCCGCGCCGCGAGAATCGCCGAGGGCGATTCGAGGAAGGCGAGCGCGAGTCCTCCCGCCGCGAGCGCCAGCGATCCGGCGAGCACCGTGCGGCGTGGCCCGATGCGCTCGATCGCCACGCCGGCAGGCAGCGCGGCCAGTGCAACGAAGAGGCCGATCATGGCGGTGAGCCAGCCCGACAGCACCAGCGAGAAGCCTCGCTCGGTGCGGTACCATTCGACCAGCGGCGCGATCTTGCCGAGCTCCGCGCCGGCGAGGATGCCGGTGATCAGCAGCATGATGACGGCGGGCAGGCGGAGGCTTGGTGTCATGCGGGGTTCAATTCCGGTTCAGGCAGTTTCCGTTGGCAGGAACCTGTCGCGGCCCTGTATCCGGCCCGTGTCGCCGCCCGTTCGCTGGTCGGCCCGACCTGTTCGCGCTAGGTCAAAAAGAAACCGCCGGCGCGAGGCCGGCGGTTCGCGTTCGATTGAAACGAAGGTCAGTACGGGCAGGCGTCGTCGGACCGATAGTCGTGGACGACGAGTGTGCCAGCGATGATCTCCGCCTTGGCCTTCTCGACGGCCGCCAGCATTTCCGGCGTCACCAGATCCTTGTTATTGTCGTCCATCGCGTAGCCGACACCGTCCTCCTTCACGCCGAGATTGTTGATGCCGAAGGAGAACGAGTCGTTCTTCGCATCCTCGAAGGCGCTGTAGACGGCCACGTCGACACGCTTCAGCATCGAAGTCAGGACCTTGCCCGGCTGCAGGTGGTTCTGGTTGGAATCGACGCCGATGCCGAGCTTGCCGGCGTCAGCCGCCGCCTGGAGCACGCCCACGCCGGTGCCGCCGGCCGCGGCGTAGATGACGTCCGCGCCCTGGTCGATCTGCGACTTGGCGATCTCGCCGCCCTTCGTCGGATCGTTCCAGGCGGCCGGCGTGTCGCCGGTCATGTTCTGGATCACGTCCGTTGCGCCGGCCGCCTTGGCCCCGCCGACATAGCCGCATCCAAATGCGCGGATGAGCGGAATATCCATGCCACCGACGAAGCCCACTTTCTTGGAGGTTGACGCCATGCCCGCCATGATGCCGACGAGGTAAGAGCCTTCCTGCTCCTTGTAGATGACCGATCGAACGTTCGGCTTGTCGACGACCATGTCGATGATGACGAACTTGGTGTCGGGGAACTCGGGTGCGATTTTCTCGAGCGGCGTCGCCCAGTTGAAGCCGGGCATGACGATCGGGTTGTTGCCGTCCTCGGCGAACTTGCGCAGCGCCTGCTCGCGCTGGGCGTCGTTCTGGATTTCGAAGTCACGATACTCAATGCCGGTATCAGTCTTGAACTTCTCGGCGCCGTTATAGGCCGATTCGTTGAACGACTTGTCGAACTTGCCGCCGAGATCGTAGAGAATCGCGGGCTTAATGTCGGCCGCGAGCGCCGAGCCGGCCATCGCGGTTGCGGCCAGGAGGCCGAGAGCGAAACGCTTCATGTGATCCACACCCTGTCGGTTGCTTCGTTGGATGCTGCGCCGGTCGTCCACTGGTCAGGTCGCTCCGGCGCGCGGCAGGAGTCCTATCCTCCCGCTCGGCGCTCACTCTTGCATGCCGGCCAGCAAATTTCACGCGGAATTTTGACCTTTTGGAAAAGGCGATGCCCGCGTCGGAGGGGCCCGCGCTGCCGGCGTGTCGCGCCGCCTTTTTCGTCGCGCATCGATCTGAAAGTCCACCGCCGCGCGCCCATGACCGGCGGCGGTGTTTTCATTCAGGGCACGATCAGCGTGCCAGCGCCATGCTGGGTGAACAGTTCGAGCAGCACCGCGTGGGGGGTCTTGCCGTTGAGGATGACGACACCCTCGACGCCCCGCTCGATCGCTTGGATGCAGGTCTCGACCTTGGGGATCATGCCGCCGGAGATGGTGCCGTCCCGGATCAGCGCCGTGGCCTCGGCGACCGTCAGTTCGTCGATCAGTTTCCTGTTCCTGTCGAGCACGCCCGGCACATCGGTCAGGAACAGCAGGCGTGTGGCGCTGAGCGCGCCAGCTATGGCGCCGGCGAAGGTGTCGGCGTTGATGTTGTAGGTATGGCCGTCGCGACCGGGAGCAACGGGAGCGATCACGGGGATCATTTCCGAGCGCGCCAGAAGGTCGAGCAGCGTGCGGTCCACCTCGACCGGCTCGCCGACGAAGCCGAGGTCGAGCACCCGCTCGATGTTGGAATCCGGATCGGTGACGGTCTTCTTCGCCTTCTCGGCGAACACCATGTTGCCGTCCTTGCCGCAAAGCCCGATCGCCCATTCGCCCTCGGCGTTGATGAGCGCCACGATCTCCTTGTTGATCGAGCCGGCGAGAACCATCTCGACGATCTCCACCGTCTTCTGGTCGGTGACGCGCAGGCCCCCCTCGAAGCGCGACTCGATGCCCATCTTGGTCAGCATCGCGCCGATCTGCGGCCCGCCGCCATGCACGACGATCGGGTTGACGCCAGACTGCTTGAGCAGGGCGATGTCGCGGGCGAAGGCGCGGCCGAGTTCGATGTCGCCCATGGCGTGGCCGCCGTACTTCACCACCACCGTCTTGTTCTCGTAGCGCTGCATGTAGGGCAGCGCCCGCGACAGCAGCGCGGCCTGCATCTCGGCGGTCGCGGCGGACTCCGTCGTCGTGTTCATGGCGTATCCCCGGAAGCTGGCTGCGGGCTCTTAGCGGGAAAGCGCCGGGCCGGCAATCGTTCCGCCAGAGACCAAAAAGCCGGGCTTTTGAGCCCGGCTCTTTGTTCAGTCGACCGTACGTTGCCTGGACGGTTCGCGACTTATCTGACGATGACCTTGGCGCCGACGGCGACGCGGTCATAAAGATCGATGACATCCTGGTTGATCAGGCGGATGCAGCCCGACGACATGGCCTTGCCGATCGAGGACCATTCGGGCGTGCCGTGCAGGCGGTAACCGGAATCGCCGCCCTTGTTGTAGAGGTACATGGCGCGCGCGCCGAGCGGGTTCATGAGCCCGGGCGGCTGGCCGCCGGCCCACTTCTTGAGTTCGGGCTGGCGCCTGATCATCGCCGGTGGCGGGGTCCACACAGGCCATTTGCGCTTCAGCGCGACGCGGGCCGTGCCGGACCATCCGAAGCCCTCGCGCCCGACGCCGATGCCGTAACGCACGGCGCGGTTTTCCTTCATGACGTAGTAGAGGTGCTTCGCCTTCGTATCGACGATCACCGTGCCGGGCTTCTCCTTGGACTCGTAGCGCACCATCTGGCGATGGAACTTGCGATCCACCTTGTAGATCGGGATCGTGGGGAGATTGTAGCCGCTGTCCTTCTTCGCCCCGTAATCCGAGGAGAACATCTGGATCGAGCCGTCGCCCGTGCAGCCCGCCAGTCCCGTGGCAAGGGCCACCATCGCGGCGATGAGTAGAGAACGTGTCCGCATCATTCCATCCGAACGAACCGACCATGACTCGAAACGCGCCCGATTCGGGCCGCATTTTCGTCGGCATTGTTAGTGCGCGCGTTTCACCCTTGCCAAGCGTTCTTGTCGCTGCGGAAGCCGCGCGCCATCGGTTCGTCCCGCGCCTATGGCATTTTCGCAACAGCTGTCACGAGAATGTGACGCCGAGGGCTGAAGACGTTAACGAAAGGGCAATGCGATGAATGTCGGCGAAGCGGCGCGGCGGTCGGGGCTGCCGACCAAGACCATCCGCTACTACGAGGAGATCGGCCTGATCGAGCCGGGCCGCGCGCTCAACGGCTACCGCGACTTCTCCGACGACGACATCCACCGCCTCGCTTTCCTGCACCGCGCCCGCTCGCTGGGTTTCGGCATCGAGGACTGCCGCCAGCTCATGGCCCTGTACCGCGACAGGAGCCGCGCCAGCCACGACGTCAGGTCGATCGCGGAGGCCCATGTCGAGGCGATCGCCGACAAGATCCGCGAACTGGAGGGCATGCGCAGGACGCTGACCAGGCTCGTTCATGCCTGCCACGGTGACGACCGGCCCGACTGCCCGATCCTCGACGACATCGCCGGGCGCGGCTGAACCTCCGGCGGCGGATGTCAGTTGAGCCGTCATCGCGGGTTCAAAACGTGAACAGAGCGTGCCATGATGGGCCATGCCCATCGTCTCGCCGCTTCCAGCCTACAGCCTCGCCGACGGCCGCCAGTCCGAGCGGGCGATGATCGTGAGGCGCGGCGTGCAGCGCCTGCTGGCCGAGATGGGCGCGCATGTGCTGCCGGAGATTTCGCTGGCCTCGGGCCGCCGCGCCGACCTGGTGGCGATCACCCGCACCGGCGATCTCTGGATCGTCGAGATCAAGTCGTCGGTCGAGGATTTCCGCGTTGACCGCAAATGGCCGGAATACCGGCTGTTCTGCGACCGCTTCTTCTTCGCCACCCATCCCGGCGTGCCGGCGGAGATATTCCCGGAGGAGTGCGGCTTCATTCTCTCCGACGGATACGGCGCGGAGATGATGCGCGAGGCGCCCGAGCACCGGCTGACGGCCGCCAGCCGCAAGGCGCTGATGCTCAGGATCGCGCGCGCCGGAGCGGCGCGGCTGCTGGCCGCCGAACTCGCCGGCGTACCCATCGCCGCGCTGGACGGCGAGAGCGAGTAGCGCGGTCAGTCCATCGTGCCGAGGCGGATGTCGGAAATGGTCGAGCCGACGCAGATCGAGCAGCAGTCGTCGCAGACGAAGCTCCCGTCGGGACCGACGCCGAAGCTCACCCTGTCGTCGCCGAGCTTCCAGGCGCCGTAGCAGATGCGCTCTCCCGGCGAACACTCGATCGGCACCGACTTCTTCTCGCCTCTGCCTATCAGGTAGACCTGGTCGTCTCCCGGCCAGACGCGGCGCTCGCCATGCAGTTCCACCGCGACGTCGTGCGGCATCCCGTTGGCGATGAAGAAGCTCATCGTCTCGGCGGCGGCCGGAAAGGCGATAAGCGAGAGGGCGAGCGCGAGCCGAATCATGCCCGCGAGTGTGGTCGTCCATGCCGGCGAAGGAAAGGCGCGTCACGCTCCGATCGCGGCCCGCGCCGCCCGCGCGGTGTCGAACACCTCGGTGAACGCGACCGCCCTGCCGTTCTCGAAGCGCCACAGGCAGGCGATGGCGCAGTCGGCCACGCGGCCGGTCTTCTTGTGGCGGTAGGCGCAGCGCCCGAACATGGCGATCATCGGCGCCTGGCAGAGGTAATGCTCGGGCGTGTAGTGGACCATGTCCCAGTCCTCGAAGATGCCCGACAGGTAGATCAGCGCCTCGTTGCGGCCGTTGCGCTCCGCCGCGAAGGCGAGTCCCGGCGTCGTCCCGTCGACCGTCGTGTGGATGGTGAATTCCTCGTCCATCAGGTCGCGCCACACGTCGAGCGCGTACCAGCCGCGTTCGCCCCACGCCTTGTACGCGGCCTTGAGGGCCACGAGTTCCTCCTCCATCGCGCCCTCCCCCGGCATCGAATGTATACAATGTGACGCAAGGGAAGGTTGCAGGCAAGATGGAGGCTCGGGCTTGCCCGCGTCGTCCTCGGGCGAAGCAGGCCGAAGGCCGTCGCGGACAGGGAGAAGCATGCCGGCCCCTGGCTGAGGCCAACCACGGTCTGGACCGCAGGCATCGCGTCGCCGATCAGGCATGGATCCCCGGGTCTCCCTTCGCTGCGCTCCGGTCGCCCGAGGATGACGAAGACGCAGGTGTGGCATGGTCCTTCGCCTTGTCCCGCGGCGGCTCCCTGCGCCGCGGGGGGCCGGACCGGCCGGTCGCCCTGGCCATGCCGTCGGGATCGCGGGCCCAGTGGTCGGCGACCATCTCGTCGAAGGTCATGGCCTTGCCGGTCGCGCGGTCGACGTAGCCCGTCGACACCGGCGAGTTCGGGTCCAGCCGCTTCGGCAGCCCATCGGGCGTGACGAAGGCCAGCATCTCGGCGACGTCGTCCTCGGTGAAGTGAAAGACCGGCTCCCCCTCCTCCGACTGGAACATGCGGTCCATCTTCTTCAGAACCGCGTGGCGGAGCGCGATGATGATGTCGGTGTCGGCGGGCACGCAGGGCGGCACGACCGGGCCGATGAAGGCGCTGGTCCAGTCGCGCGGGTCGCGCCGGCCGCTGCAGACGCCGGTGCGCCGGCATTTTCCGCGGCGGCATTCGCGCGGGTGGCCGCGCAGCGTGCAGAGCGCCTGGAAGAGGCAGAGCATGACCATGCAGGTGAGCGCGAAGCCGCGATGGTTCTCGACGGTCCAGGCATAGCCCTCGTCGGTATCGTCCGGCGAGCGGTCCGGCGGGTCCGGCTCGAAATAGGGGCAGATGCGAAACCCCTCGGGCACCCAGTCGGGAAAGGTCTCGCGCATGGGGTCTCCTTTCCGCGCCTGTTTTCGGGGGCCGGGTTTTCGGAAAAATGGTCCGGGAAGACGGGCGGCCGCGGGTCGCTCATCTGATTGTTTTTATGCGGCCTCGCGGCCGCCCGTCCGGCGACTTTTGGCGCCCGCCCGATCCGCTTCCCCTCCAAAACCTCCTTTCGGCGGCTCCGGAGGGTTAAGTGCTACCGTCCGGCACGCACGGGTCCTAATGCCCGCAGGGGAACCTTCGGCGGAGCCTCCCCAGAGCCGCCTTACGAGGACGGCCCGGAGGCGCCGGTCGCTCCCGCTGGCCACCGTCGCGAACAGCGATCCCGGTGGAAACGACGGGGCCAGTTTAAGGGCGGGCGGAGGGTGGTGGATAAAAAGGGGTAATATTCTTGATAAGCGATTGGAATTGTTGAAGGTGGGGTGGGAGTTTGTTCACCGAAACCGCGCGGTTGTCCAAGGTGGCTATGCGAGCGAGTTGCCCAAGCTGTGCGGCAGCAATGCACATCTCCCAGTTCTCGATCTGTAAGCGGCGTCCGACGAAGTGAAAGGAAACTTGATTTAAGCCGCGGCACTGCCGAAAACTTATATCAGCCGCTCGCCAACACCCAGTTCCATCGCTAATGCCCCTTTTCCACACCCTGCTACCAATTCATAATCCATCCTGAACTACGCGATACATCTAGTTGATATTAGTACGTATTTTTGGCTCGTACTGGCATAAAACATTATCGGGGACGGTGGGGTATTCGCTGGAAAGGTTATCTTACCTTGCGAAAGGCGCGCGTGTTCCCTATATGATCCGCCAGCTTTGAGTGGGAGCATTTATTATGAAGAATGCTGATATCTACCTTCGTGCGATGATGTCGTTGATCGCTCGGCAGACTTTCGCGCCAGATGCCCTGGCCAACATCATATCGCCGGTCGCAAATCAGAAAACTTATGAAGCGTACAACCTGTTTGACGGAACGCGAACGCAAACAGAAGTGGCTAAGGAGGTTTCCAGCGACGCCGGACTGCTAAGTCGTACAGTCAAGCGATGGGTGGATGACGGTATCATGATCAAGGTCACCGATGAAGGTACCATCAGGCCGATGCACGTATATCCTCTGCCTGAAAGGCTGATCCAATCAGCGAGAAAGAAGGGAAAAGGATTTTCTAATGGTGGACGAGTTGATAGCGCAGAAGCTTGATACGCTAATACGATTGCAAGCGCATTTGGCAGTGGGAAACCTTCCGTCGCAGAAGGAAAAGATCCTTTTTTTAGGCCGAGTGGGCCTTGGGCCCAAGGATATCGCTGACATTCTTGGCACTACCCCGAACACTGTGAACGTTGCCCTATCGACCGCGAGGAAGGAGGGGACACTAAAGAAGCGTACTGCTCAAAAGGACGAATCCAATGGCCAAAGTTAGCGTCGATGAAGGCCGCCTCGGCTCCCTAGAGAAACTGCTAGTTCTCTCTTTGCTCCGACAAGGATTGAAACAAGACCATGTTGCAGCGGCACTCGGAATGCATAGGACGAGTCTTAGCCGAGCGTTTCCAAAGGGAATTCTGGCCGAAGTTAGCCTCTTAGCCGGTAAGAAGCACAGGGAAGATGATGGACAAGAAACAGGCTGACGAATTGATCGCAGAGATTCGCGCCGTCAAAAAGCTCCTTATTCTCCAACTGCTAAGGGCGGACGTTCCGCAGAAGCAGATCGCTTCAATGTTGGAAATTAGCGAGGCTACGATGAGCCGAATGATCCCATCCGGGAGCAAAGGTGCTCCAAGATTGAAGGGGCGGAGGAGCGGAGTGGCACTGGGAGAGGGCAACGAATGACAAGAGTTAACGAGACCGCCGATAAGGACATTTCCCGGATAGCAGACGAGCTGAATGCGCTTAAGAAGCTAATGATTCTCCAACTCGTTGCGAGAGGCATTCAGCAGGCGCAAATAGCTTCGACACTGGGAATCGCTGAGTCAACTCTTAGTGTCATGTTTCCCAAAGGACTCCTGAAAGAGATAAAAAAGCTGAGCTGAGATGGCAAGACCGGTTTCGGTAATCGACGATCATGCGAACGTAAATGATACTATCCAAAGTATGGGCCAAGTTCTCGGCACTGATAAAATACGCCGGGCCGTGTTTAACGCGGTTTACGGAAGGCACACAAGACCCGCAGACATTCATCGGATCATGGAGATTGCAAATCTAGGACCAAAGACAAAGCAGCAGGTAAGAAACGCCCTCAACGTGTTGAGTCAAAACAAGCTAATTGTCTGCCTCGCCGCGGATTCAAGGTCTGGCTTCCCACACAAGCGTTATGAGAAAGCCCCTTGGGTAAACGCAAGAAAGAAGATTGTTCTTAAGGCGGCCGATCAAAAGGCTTGGCGTGAGAATCTGCCTACGAAGACAAGACCCCGAGGAACGCATAGCAGCCAGGGTTTACAAACGAAGATTGTGTATGAAGGGGCTAAGATTTCGGTAGTCGAGTTGACGATCGATGACATTGATTCGTTTGCCAAAGTGCGAAAGGTTCCAGGAAACAGCAAGACGCTAGCTTCCCTGAGCGAAGACGAATTCAAAAAAGGTATTCAGAGGATCGTAAACGAAGAGGGTACGTTCAAGGACTGGGGCGGGGAGCAAGCGGACCTAGTAACGACTCGCGTTACATATAACGGTAAGCGCGTTGCAGCAGCATTTGCGTTCAAAGGGCCGGGAATGAAGCGAAAGCTTACGCCTGGAACCATGGGAGCGAACGGAGATCAGGCACAACGCCTGTTTGGCGTCGCTGTGGAACTTTATGTAGTTCAACATTGGCGGGAGATCGATCCCAGCGTTCGAGTACTGCTGAATTCCCTAGCAGTTGCACAGTCGGTCATGCGAAACAAAACAATCCGTTATTGTTTGATCGACGGTCAGGATTCACAACGGATCGTTCTAGCGTATCCTGAGGCATTTAAGCCATCCGCCACCTAGAGAATGAGGGTTGCTAACTAGCCGCTGGCGTCGAGTGCAGAAGCAAATTGCGTCAACTCCTGCCAGTTGGGTCTCCCTCAGCCGCCGCGCCGACGCCGAGCCCCATCCCACCCATCGCCATGCCGCCGCCGGCGCCCATGCCTCCTCCTCCGCCTCTCCCGCCGCCGCCCTCGCGCTGACCGCCGCCACGGCCGCTTGCGCCTGACGGCCGGGTCGGGCCCTGGGCCGGGATGACGAGGTTTTCCGGGATCGGGTCGAGGTCGAGCACCTCGCGGATGTAGGCGCGCAGCGAGACGACGAGTTCGGCAACGTGGACCGGCCGGCCGGCGACCATGTCGCGCATGGCCGCCGCCGCGAGCGCGACCTGGGTCTCGGTGCCGAACAGCACGATGTCGGAGAGCGACGCCTCCACCGCGTCGCGGATGCGGCAGGCGCGGTCGGAGCCGCTTTCGGGTCCGGCGGATCGGAGGCCGGCAGACTGGGGGCCGGCAGGATCGGGGTCGGCGGGCGCGGTGGAAGTTTCGGGAACGACCGCCACGGGGACGGCTTCGCGCGCCGCCGCGGTCCGCCTGAAGTCGCGCATATGCGCGGGGCTCACCGTCAGCGTGCCGGTGAACGAGCCGCCGAGCGTCTTGTAGGCGGAAATCAGGGCCTTCAGCCGCTCGTTGATCTGGCGGTTCTGACGCTCGCGCCGCTGCTGGATGGTCATCATCATGAGCAGCCTTATGCCCATGCCGATCATGGTGACGGCGAGCAGCGCGGCGATCGAGGTCAGGATCGTCTGCCAGGAGGTGAAGTCGAAGAAGCGCATGGGCGGCAGTCCGAGTTTCGCGGCAAGGGTAGCATCGGGGGAAAAGGGCGGCGAGAGGTAGCCCCCGGCTACGGCCTCGGGCGCTTCAAACCCCGGGGTGGGACCCGCTGCTCGCGGCAGCTCCCACCCGGATTTTCGCTCGCATCGACCCACCGGGTCGATGCGTCCGGCAGCAAGCCGCCGGACCGCTCAATCCCCCATCTTCAGCGCCTCGATGAACGCTTCCTGAGGGATGTCGACGCGGCCAAACTGGCGCATGCGCTTCTTGCCCTCCTTCTGCTTCTCGAGCAGCTTGCGCTTGCGGGTCACGTCGCCGCCATAGCATTTGGCGGTGACGTCCTTGCGTAGCGCCGAGATGGTCTCGCGGGCGATCACCTTGCCGCCGATCGCCGCCTGGATCGGGATCTTGAACATGTGCTGCGGGATGAGGTCCTTCAGCTTCTCGCACATGGCGCGGCCGCGCTTTTCCGCGCCGGTGCGGTGGACCAGCATGGAGAGCGCGTCGACCGGCTCCTCGTTGACGAGGATCGACATCTTGACGAGGTCGCCCTCGCGGTAGCCGGTCAGATGGTAGTCGAAGGAGGCGTAACCCTTGGAGATCGATTTCAGCCGGTCGTAGAAGTCGAACACCACCTCGTTGAGCGGCAGATCGTAGACCAGCATGGCGCGTTTGCCGACATAGGAGAGGTCCGCCTGGATGCCCCGCCGGTCCTGGCAGAGTTTGAGGATGCCGCCAAGATAGTCGTCCGGGGTCAGGATGGTGGCGCGGATCCACGGCTCCTCGATGTGGTCGATGCGCACCACGTCGGGCATGTCGGCCGGATTGTGCAGCTCCTTCGTCGTGCCGTCGGTGAGGCCGAGGCGATAGACGACCGACGGCGCGGTGGCGATCAGGTCGAGGTCGAACTCGCGCGTCAGCCGCTCCTGGATGATCTCGAGGTGCAGGAGCCCGAGGAAGCCGCAGCGGAAGCCGAAGCCGAGCGCGGCGCTGGTCTCCATCTCGAACGAGAAGCTGGCGTCGTTGAGCCGGAGCTTGCCGACGGCGGCCCGCAGATCCTCGAAATCGGCGGCGTCGACGGGAAACAGCCCGCAGAACACCACCGGCTGCGCCGGCTTGAAGCCCGGCAGCGCGGCCGCAGTCGGGCGGCGGTCCTCGGTGATGGTGTCGCCGACGCGGGTGTCGGCGACCTCCTTGATCGAGGCGGTGATGAAGCCGAACTCGCCGGGGCCGATGGCGTCGGCGGGAACCATCTTGGGCGTGAAGAAGCCGGTGCGCTCGACGGGATATCTGGCGCCGGTGCCCATCATGCGGATGGTCTGGCCCTTTTTCAGCACGCCGTCGATGACGCGCACCAGCACGATGACGCCGAGATAGGAATCGTACCAGGAATCGACCAGCATGGCCTTGAGCGGCTTAGCCTCGTCGCCCTCGCGCGGCGGCGGCAGCTTCTTCACGATGGCTTCCAGCACGTCCTCGATGCCGATGCCGGTCTTGGCCGAGATGAGCACCGCCTCCGAGGCGTCGAGGCCGATGACGTCCTCGACCTGCTCGCGGATGCGCTCGGGCTCGGCGGCCGGCAGGTCGATCTTGTTCAAGACCACGACGATCTCGTGGTTGTTGTCGATCGCCTGGTAGACGTTGGCCAGCGTCTGCGCCTCGACGCCCTGCGAGGCGTCGACGACCAGCAGCGAGCCCTCGCAGGCGGCGAGCGAACGCGACACCTCGTAGGCGAAGTCGACATGGCCGGGCGTGTCGATGAGGTTCAGCACGTAGTCCTGGCCGTCGCTCGCCTTGTAGGCGAGGCGCACGGTCTGCGCCTTGATGGTGATGCCGCGCTCGCGCTCGATGTCCATGGAATCGAGCACCTGCTCCTTGCCGGCCATCTCGCGCGCGTCGAGCCCGCCGGTCATCTGGATGAGCCGGTCGGCAAGCGTCGACTTGCCGTGGTCGATATGCGCCACGATGGAGAAGTTGCGGATGTTCTTGATCGGCGTGGTCATGGTGCGCGGCCTTTAGCAGGGGCGCGTCAAAAGGCAAAGGCCACGGGGCGGTCGCCAAAGCGCCGCAGGGCGGGGCGAGGGCGCGCGCCGCCGCCCAAGCGCCGGGGACAGCGTGTCGCAGGCGCGGACGCTTGTATAGTAAGCATGCTTATAATATGTGCCACTCATGAAAACCGACGAGACCGACCGGCTGGGACTCCTGGTGCATGACGCGGCGCGGCTGATGCGCAGGCGCTTCGAGGCGCGCGCCGCCGGCACCGGGCTCTCGGCCGCCCAATGGCGTCTCATGGTCAAGGTGGCGAAGGAGGAGGGCATCGCCCAGGCGCGCCTCGCCGAACTCCTCGAGATCGAGCCGATCAGCGTATCGCGCCTGATCGACCGCATGGAGGAGGGTGGCTGGATCGAGCGCCGCTTCGACCCGGCCGACCGGCGCGTGCGGACCATCCACCCGACCGACCGCGCCCGCGAGGCCTACGGCAGGGTCAAGGCGATGGCCGGCGAAGTCTACGAGGCAGCGCTGGCCGGGCTCGATGCCGCCGCTCGCCGCGCCCTGATCGACGGGCTGAAGGCAGTGGTCGCCAATCTGTCCGACGCCGACGTCGCCGACATCGCTGTCCCGTCCGCGATGCAGAAAGCGAGCTAGACGCATGAACGCCCCCGCGAGGCCCGTTGAGGGCGAGAAGGTCGAGATCGTCGGCGTCCCTGCCCCGCTCGCGCCCGCCCCGACCACTCCAAGGCGGCGTCGCGGACGCCTGGCGCTCATGCTGGCCGTGCCGCTTGCGCTCCTCGCTGGCGGCGCCTTCGTCTGGGTGACGGGCGGCCGCTACCAGGAGACGGACAACGCCAATCTAAGACAGGCGCGCGTCGGCATTGCCTCGGAGATCCCCGGCCGGATCGTGACGCTCGGCATCCAAGACAACCAGGCGGTGCATGCCGGCGACGTGCTGTTCTCCGTCGACCCCGAACCCTATCGCATCGCGCTGGCGCAGGCCGATGCGGCGCTCGCCGCCGCGCGCATCGGGGTCCAGCAACTGCGCGCCGCCCACAGCCAGGCGGTGGCGCAGGAGCGGGCCGCGGCCGGCGAGGTGGACTATCTGGCAGCCGAACTGGAGCGGGCTCTGGCATTGACCGACAAGGGCGTCGGCACGCAGTCCTCGCTGGACACGGCGCGTCGCGACCTCGCCAAGGCCAGGGACCAGCACCAGGCGGCGGTGGAGAGCGTGAGGGGCGCGTTGGCGGCGCTCGGCGGCGACGCCTCGATCGCCACCGACAGCCATCCGAGCGTCCTCGCCTCCAAGGCGGCACGGGACCGCGCGGCCTACCAGCTCGGGCAGACCACCGTCGAAGCGCCCGCCGACGGCATCGTCGGGCAGGCGGCTTCGGTGAAGCTCGGACAGTATGTCGGCTCCGGCACGCCGCTGTTCACGCTGGTGGAGACCGGAGACACCTGGGTCGAGGCGAATTTCAAAGAGACGCAGCTCACCGGCGTGAAGCTTGGCCAGAGGGCCGAGGTGACGCTCGACACCTATCCCGGACGTCCGTTGGACGCCGTGGTCGATTCGATCGGCGCCGGCACCGGCGCGGAGTTCTCGCTGCTGCCTGCGCAGAACGCCACGGGCAACTGGGTGAAGGTCACGCAGCGCATACCGGTCAGGCTGAAGCTCACCGATCCCGACGCCTCGCTGCTGGTGCGCACCGGCATGAGCGCCACCGTGTCGGTCGACACCGGCGTCAGCCGTGGTTTCGGCGCGCTGTTCGGCATGGCGGCCGCGGCGGAGTGACAATCGCCTCACAGATCGATCTGTTTATGCGACCCCCCTCTGGCCTGCCGGCCATCTCCCCCTCAAGGGGGGAGATCACGCTTTCATTCCGTTCGTCGCCAATCGTTGAAGGTGGGAAACTTGCGGCAACGTCGAGACTGCTGATCTCCCCCCTTGAGGGGGAGATGGCCGGCAGGCCAGAGGGGGGTCGGTCCCCGGCCTTGCGGAGCTGGCCATGACCACAGCCCCCTTCAGGGAAGTCCCGCATCGCGGCCTGATCACCGTATCGATCATGCTGGCGACGATCATGCAGGTGCTCGACACCACCATCGCCAACGTCGCGCTGCCGACCATGACGGGTGACCTCGGGGCCAGCCAGGACACGATCACCTGGGTGCTGACCTCCTATATCGTCGCGGCGGCGATCATGACGCCGGTGACCGGCTGGCTGGCCGACCGCTTCGGCCGGCGCGAACTGTTCCTCGTCGCCATCGTCGGCTTCACCGTGACCTCGATGCTGTGCGGCCTCTCCTGGAGCCTCGCCTCGATGGTCGCCTTCCGCGTGGCGCAGGGCCTGTTCGGCGCGGCGATCGTGCCGCTGTCGCAGACCTTCCTGCTCGACATCAATCCGAAGCATCGGCACGGATCGGCCATGGCGATCTGGGGCGCCGGCATCATGGTCGGACCGATCATCGGCCCGACGCTGGGCGGCTGGCTCACAGAGACGGCCGACTGGCGCTGGGTGTTCTTCATCAACCTGCCGGTCGGGATGATCGCCTTCCTTGGTTGCGCCGCCTACCTGCCGCGCATCGCGACGCGCCTGCGCGGCTTCGACTTCTTCGGCTTCGCCATGCTGTCGCTCGGCGTCGGCGCGCTGCAACTGATGCTCGACAGGGGCGCGGAGGTCGACTGGTTCTCGGCGACCGAAATCTGGCTGGAACTCGGGTTGGCGATCACCGGCTTCTGGGTCTTCGCCGTCCACCTCGTCACGGGCCGCGACACTTTCATCGACCCGAAGATCTTCGCCGACCGCAACTTCGCCACGGGACTGGTCTTCATCTTCATCATCGGCATCGTGCTGCTCGCCAGCCTGGCGCTGCTGCCACCCATGCTGGCGCGGCTGTTCAACCATTCGACCATCCTGACCGGGCTGGTGATGGCGCCGCGCGGCGTCGGCACGATGATCTCGATGCTGCTGGTCGGGCGGCTGGTGCAGATCGTCGACGCACGGATGCTGGTGGTCACCGGGCTGGCGCTGACGGCGTGGTCGCTGCATGACATGACCGGCTTCTCGCCGCAGATGGACGACACCCTCATCGTCACCTCCGGGATCATCCAGGGGCTCGGCCTCGGGCTGGTCTTCGTACCGCTGTCGACGGTCGCCTTCGCGACGCTTGAGCCCCGCTTCAGAACCGATGCGGCGGCGCTGTTCAGCCTCGTCCGCAACATCGGCTCGTCGATCGGCATCTCGATCGTGACCGTCATGCTGGCGCGCAACCTGCAGGTGAACCACGCGGAACTGGCGGCGGGCGTCACCCCCAACAACCCGATGCTCGGCGCGCTCTCCCCCGCCGCCGCGCATGGCGACCCGGCGGCGCTCTCGATGATCGACGGGCTGGTCAACCAGCAGGCGCTGATGATCGCCTATGTCAACGATTTCAAGCTGATGATGATCGTGACGCTGGCGGCGATCCCTCTCGCCCTGCTGCTGAGGCGGCCGAGGGCGGAGGCGGCATCGGCTGCGCCGGCCGCCGCCCACATGGACTGAGCGTCAGGCTGCCGCGAACGCCGGGGTGCGATCGGCAGCAGCGGTCGCGGGTGAGAACTGGAGCTTGATGAAGCTTCTGTAGGCCAGCACCTGCCGGGCCAGCCGCGACGGGTCGTCGAGCACCTTGGCCATGATGATGCCGCCGTCAACGACGCAGGAGAACATTTCCGCCAGCGCATCGAGATCGACCGGGTCGCGTTGCGGGTAGCGTTCCACGATGGCATCGAGATAGCCGCGGAAGCGCGCATTCCATCCCTCGACCGAGCGGCGGTTGTACTCGACGACCTCGCGATCGAACAGCCGCTCCTGGTAGCAGATCGAGGCAACCAGGCAGCCGGGATGGCCGCCGGGCAGGTTCTCCATGATCTCGGCCAGCATCTTGAGGCCGATCAGGAAGCGTTGAAGCGGGTCGTCGGCCAGTTCGGCGGCGCGGTGGAAGACCTCGTCGAAGATGCGGTCGTCGGCCTCGACGTAGCGGCGCAGCAGGTCGCGTGCCAGCACGTTCTTGTCACGGAAGTGATAGAAGAAGCCGCTCTTGGTGATACCGGCCTCGGCGATGATCTCCTCGATCGAGGTCGCCTCGAAGCCCTTCGCGAGCACCGCTGCCTCGGCGATCTCCAGGATGCGCTCGCGCGTCGCCTCTCCCTTGCGCATGGCTCTCTCCCGTTTGCTGCACCGACGGTACGGTTTTCTCCTGCACGACAAGCGTAACAGCCTCGTGTCGTCACGCAAGGGCGCAAACAAAGTATTGGAATTACGCTAGAAATCGCCGCGGCGGTTCTACCGGACCATAAGGATTCTAGTTTGTATGCAAACAATCTGGGACAAGCCCGGTCATCGAGGGTCGCGTTTCGACGGCCCTTCATGACCGGAAGAGGACCCGAGTATGGCCAAGTATCGCACCAGCCTGCCGCTGATGAAGGGCGGCACATTTCTTTCCGATGGCGGCATGGAGACGTCGCTGATCTTCACGCAGGGCATCGACCTGCCTCAGTTCGCATCCTTCCCGCTCCTGAAGGACGCGGCGGGCCGGGCCGCGCTGACGCGCTACTACGAGAACTTCCTCGCCGTCGCCCGCAACAAGGGGCTCGGCTTCGTGCTCGACACGGCGACCTGGCGGGCGAGCCGCGACTGGGGCGCCAAGCTCGGCTACGACGCGGCGGCGCTCGCGGAGGCGAACCGTGCGGCCGTGGAGCTGATTTCCGGGTTGAGGCTGAAATGGGAAAGCCCGACGACGCCACAGATACTCAATGGCGTCATCGGTCCGCGCGGCGATGGCTACAAGGGCGGATCCATGAACTGGACGGAAGCCCAGGACTTCCACGCCTTCCAGGCAGAGATCTTCGCGAAGACGGAAGCCGACATGATCTCCGCCATCACCATGAACACCATCGGCGAGGCGGCCGGCATCGCGCTGGCGGCCAAGGCATCCGCGATGCCCTGCGTCGTCGCCTTCACGGTGGAGACGGACGGAAAGCTGGTCGGTGGAGAGACCCTGCAGCGGGCGATCGAGACGGTCGATGCCGTGACCGGCGGATCGCCGCTCTACTACATGATCAACTGTGCTCACCCGAGCCACTTCCAGACCGTGCTCGACCGCGACGCCCCGTGGCTGGCGCGTGTCCAGGGCGTGCGAGCGAACGCGTCCGCCAAGAGCCATGCAGAGTTGGATGAATCGACCGCGCTCGACGAGGGCGACATCGCCGATCTCGCACGGCGCTACCGCGCGCTCGGCGGCGTGCTGCCCAAGATGCGGGTGATCGGCGGCTGCTGCGGTACCGACCACCACCACATCGCGGCGATCTGCGAGGCGGTAATGCCGGCCAAGGCCGCCTGATCGCAAAGCGGCCGGCTCCTCGTCGGCCGACGAACCCCAAGACCAGCATCAGCAACGGGCGGAGCCAGGCTCCGCCCGGCAAGGAGATTTCGATGTATCTGCACGCCCTCATGAGCCATCTCGCCCCCAGCATATTTGCGCACCGCTGGGGTCGCTCCACCACCCTGCAAACCCTGTCCAGGGGCGAAGCGAAGGATCTTGCCGCGCTGACCGACCAGCAGCTGCGCGACATCGGCTACGTGCGCGAACGCACCTTCGCGCCGCGCCGCCACATCCTGTGGATGTAGGCGGCGGGAGGAGGATCGCATGACCCACGCCATGATCAGCGACCGCCGCGCCGGGGACGTGACGCTGCGACCTGCGAGGATTTCCGACACTGCGGACATCGCCCGCCTGTTCCTGATTTCGTCGGACGGGCTCGCCGCCTACATCTGGAGCCGCTTCGCGCGGCGCGGCCAGAACCTGGAGGAGGTGGGCGCGGCGCGATACGCACGCCAGGGGACCGCCTTTTCCTACGAGAACTGCGACCTGGCGGTCATCGGCCAGACGACGGTCGGCATGGCGCATGCGTTTCCCATGCCGCCGCGCGCGGCTGGCGAGACGGATGACGATCCCGTGCTCGCGCCCTACGCCGAGCTCGAGGACTCCGGCTCGCTCTATCTCTCCGGCCTTGCCGTGGACGAGGAACGTCGCGGGCAGGGCATTGGCGCTGCGCTCCTCGACCGCGTGGAGGGACGTGCCGCGGCGCTCCGCTGCCCACGCGTGTCGCTGATATGCTTCGACCGGAACCATCGAGCCATGACGTTCTACCGCCGCCGCGGCTACCGCGAGATCGCGCGCCGGCCGCTCGTGCCGCATCCGGCCCTGCGCTACCGCGACGGAGACGCGGTGCTGCTCGGTCTCGCCGTCAGAGGAGAGCTGAAATGCGCATGAATCCGACCCGCCGCGCACCCTTGTCCGCGTCCTCCGGCCGCAAGGACCGCCTTGTCGCAGCGATCCTCGTGGCCGGCTTCGCCGTACTGGTTTCAGCCGCCTGCCTGTGGCTGGCGAGGATGCCGATCATCGACATGCGCCTTTAGCCCGCTCCGGGTTTCGACGGCCGCAGCGCTCACCATCACGAACGACCGGCTCTCCAGGCGGAGGGCGCGGCAAAGGCACGGGCAAGAAGGCGGCCCGGGCCAAGCTCCTCCCATGCCTTCGACATGAAAGAAGAAAGGAAGAACCATGAACCTCGTCAATATCGCCGCCGCGCTGGCGGCAGTCACCGTGCTTGCCCTCGGCGCACCCGGAGCGGTCGCCCAGGATAAGCCGTCCCTCGAGGAGACCTACAAGGACATCGAGGCAATCTACGGCGTCACGCCCGAGTACATGAAGGTCTACCCCAAGCAGGGCATTGCCGCCGCCTGGGCGCTCACCAAGGCGCTGGAGGTGGAGGAGGGCGCGCTGGACCCGAAGGTCAAGTCGCTGATCAACATCGCCGTGGCCGCGCAGATCCCCTGCCGCTACTGCGTCTGGCTCGACACGAAGTTCGCCCGCGACATGGGCGCCACCGACGCGGAGATCGCCGAGGCGGTCGCGCAGGCCGGACTGACGCGCCACTGGAGCGCGATCCTAAACGGCATGCAGATCGACTTCGACGCCTTCAAGGCCGAGTTCGGCGGCGACTGAGCCGGCGGGGAGAGCGGTCCGCCGGGGCTCCCGGCGGACCGTCGTCTCTCAATCGTAACTCAACTCGCCCGCCTTACCGCCGAAGACGCGGTAGGCGTAGAAGGAATAGCCGATGATGACCGGCAGCACGAATGCCGTGCCGGCGAGGATGATGGCGAGGCTTTCGGTCGCCGAGGCCGCGTCCCAGATGGTCAGCCGGTCGGGCACCACGAAGGGGTAGAACGACCAGGCGAGGCCGAGGAAGCCGAGCAGGAAGATCGCGGCCAGCGCCAGGAACGGCTTCAGGCTGTGCGCGTCGGCCGGGTCGGGCAGCCGGAAGCTGAGCCGCCAGAGCCACAGGAAGGCCAGCCCCGACAGGATCGGCAGCGGCGAAAGATACAGCATCTCCGGAAACACGAACCAGCGCTCGAAGATGCGCGGGGATGCAAGCGGCGTGGCGAGCGACACCGCCGCCATGCCGGCGACGGTGAAGACGAGCGCCGAGCGCAGCCAGAGGACAGCCTTCTTCTGGAGCTCCCCCTCGGTCTTGTAGATCAGCCAGGCCGCGCCGATCGCCGCGTAGGAGGCGGCGAGGCAGGCGGCGACCAGCAGGCCGAACAGCACCCCGCCCCAACCGAGATCGAGGCCGAGCACGTAGACGCCGAGCATGTAGCCCTGCGCCAGGGACGCCGCGAGCGAGCCGGCGAAGAACAGCCGGTTCCAGCGGCGCTTGCGGTGGCTCGGCACCTTGGCGCGGAAGTCGAAGGCGACGCCGCGCAGGATCAGACCCACGAGAAGAACGAAGACGGGGATGTAGAGCGCGGTGAGGATGATGCCGTGCGCGGCCGGGAAGGCGACCAGCAGGAGGCCGACCGCCAGCACCAGCCAGGTCTCGTTGGCGTCCCAGAACGGGCCGATCGCGGCGATCATCACGTCCTGCTCGTCGTCGCCGGCAAGGGCGAACAGGATGCCGATGCCGAGGTCGAAGCCGTCGAGGATGACGTACACCAGGATCGCGATGCCCATGAGGGCGGCGAAGATCAGGGGCAGGAGGGTCGGCCAGTCGAGGGTCATGGAGTTTCGTCCTCGGGGTGAGCATGCGCCCCCTCCACCACGCTTCGCGTGGTCCCCCTCCCCCGCTTCGCAGGGGAGGATCCTGCGTCACCGTTCCACCCCAGCTTTGCAGGGGCGTATCCAGCGTCGCGGCCGGCCGGAACCTTGATCCTCCCCCGTTCACGGGGGAGGGGGACCGCCGAAGGCGGTGGAGGGGGCATGTTGCCGATATGATCGTTCACACCTGCCGCTGCATGCGCGATCATGACCAAGACTCCTTCAAGGGCATGATCTTGGAGCACGTCTGTTGCGGCTATGCGCATCACACGGATTCCACTGTCCGTCAGCCAGCGGTCTCGTCGTTTGTCGTGAGCGATCTGACCCGGATGGTCATGCTGTAGGCCGTCGACCTCCACGGCCAGCCGTCCTGACGGACAGTAGAAGTCCAGCACATACGGGCCGACCGGGTGTTGGCGTCGGAAACGAAGGCCCTCCAATCGCGTGTTTCGCAGGCAATCCCAAAGCACCACTTCCGGCAGGCTCAGATCCTTGCGCAGCTTCCGAGCGTTCGTGAAGGTCTTCTTGGGCGCACGCATGCCCCTCACCCCGCGGCCGGCTGGTCGAGCGGGTGGTCGAGCACGCCGGGGAGCGGCGCGGCGTCGCCTTCCTTCGCCGCCTTCAGCGCCAGGTGCACCAGCACGCCGAGATAGGCGATCAGCAGCGCGGCGTAGAGGGCGAGATAGACCGCAAGCGTGAACCCCACCTGCCCGGCCGTCACCGGACCCAGCGCCTCGTGCGTTCGCAGCACGCCGGTGACGAGCCAGGGCTGGCGGCCGATCTCGGTGGTGTACCAGCCGGCCAGCGTGGCGACCCAGCCGGACAGCGCCATCGGCACGAAGAGGTATGCCAGGATGCGGGGCAGCTCGCCGCGGCGCCTGAGGTACCAGGCGCCGGCCCATGAGAGGACGAGCATCAGAAGCCCGGTGCCGACCATGATGCGAAAGCCCCAGAACACCGGCAGGACGGGCGGGTGGTTGCCGGCGAAGTCGTTCAGACCTGGCACCACCGCGTCGGGGCTGTGGCCGAGGATGATGGATGCGCCGTTGGGGATGGCGATCTCGAAACGGTTCTCCCGCGCCTCTTCGTCGGGCCAGGCGAAGAGGACGAGCGGCACGTTGGGCCGCGTCTCCCAGTTGGCCTCCATCGCCGCGACCTTCTGCGGCTGGTGCTCGAGCGTGTTCAGCCCATGCTGGTCGCCGACGAAGATCTGCACGGGGATGAGCAGCGCGCCGGCGTAGACGCCCGTCTTCAGCGCCTTCCTGAGCGAGTCCGAACGGTCGCCGGCGAGGAAACGCAGCGCCGAGAGGCCGGCGATGAGGAACGAGACGGTCAGCCCCGATGCGATCAGCATGTGGATGAGCCGGTAGGGGAAGGACGGGTTGAAGACGATCGACCACCAGTCGGTGGCGTAGGCCACCCCGTCGCGCATCTCGAAGCCGACCGGCGTCTGCATCCAGGAATTGAGCGCAAGAATCCAGAAGGCCGACATGGTGGTGCCGAAGGCGACCAGCAGCGTCGCAAGCGTGTGCACGCGGTTGGAGACGCGGCGGAAGCCGAACAGCATGATGCCGAGGAAGACGGCCTCGAGGAAGAAGGCGGTCAGCACCTCGTAGGCGAGCAGCGGGCCGGCGATGTTGCCCACCTTTTCCATGAAGCCCGGCCAGTTGGTGCCGAACTGGAAACTCATGGTGACGCCCGACACCACGCCCATGGCGAACGAAAGGGCGAACACCTTCACCCAGGTGAAATAGGCGCGCATCCATGCCGTATCGCCGGTGCGGTTATAGCGCCATTTGAACCAGAGCAGCACCCAGCCGAGCGCGATGGTGATGGTCGGGAAGAGGATATGAAACGAGATGTTCGCGGCGAACTGCAGGCGCGACAGGATGAGCGGGTCCATTCGGCGGCTCCGGTCTCGTTCAGGCGAACAATAGGGCGGCGGCCGGCAGGGTCAAAGCGGCGCGTCGTCGCGCGGGGCATGGTGACGCGGGGCGCGCCGACCGCCTCACCCGCCATACTGTTCGTCGCTGACCTTCTCCATCCAGTCTGCCGTCACACCGTCGAGCGCTTCCTGCATGGCGATATGTGACATCGCGGAATGCGATGCCGCGCCGTGCCAGTGTTTTTCGCCGGGCGCGAACCACACCGTGTCTCCGGCGCGGACCTTGCTCACCTCGCCGCCCCAGACCTGCACGAGGCCCGCGCCGGAGACGACGTGCAATGTCTGGCCGAGCGGGTGGGTGTGCCAGTTGGTGCGCGCACCGGGCTCGAAGGCGACGAGCAGGGCGCGCAGGCGGGCCGGCGCCTCGGCCTCGACGATGGGCGTCTGCATGACGCGCCCGGTGAACCAGTTTTCGGGCGCGAAGCGGGTCGCGGCTTCGCCGGCGGGAACGATCTTCATGGCGGCCTCCTGTGTCGCCCACACCTTGGAGGAGCGCCGCCGCCGCGCCAAGCCCGGTGGACCACGAAAGCGCCGGCGCCGGTCCATTGACGGCGCGCATGGCGCGCAGCAGAAACGGCGGACCGCCGCTGGGGCGGCATGGATCATCGCGTGTCACTGTTCGGCGCCCTTCAGCTCGCGGCCTCGACCATCATCTTCCTCCTGGCCGCCACGGCCGCGAAATCCTGGGCGCTGTCGCCAAGCGTCGGCAAGCTGCTCCTGACGCTCGCGCTCTATTCGGCCGGCAACCTGATCATGCTGAGGCTGGTGCGGGAGTTTGGCATGGCCTCGGCGTTCAGCCTTTCGGCCGTCATCCAGCTCGTCGCCGTCAATGTCATCGCGCTGGCATGGTTCGGCGAGCGCCTGTCGACCATGCAGATGGGCGGCGTCGTGCTCGCCATCGTCGCCACCGGAATGATCACGATCGGACCCAGCATGGGGCGCTGAACCCGCCGTCCATCTCCGTGCGCAGACCATGATAAATGATGCTTGAAGCATCATTGTGAATGTGCCAGCATCAGATCATGACGGATCACGCCTGAGCCATGATCACCTCCGCGCAGTTGAAGGCGGCCCGCGCGCTCGCCGGCATCGACCAGAAGACGCTGGCCGACCGCGCCGGCGTGTCGCTGCCGACCATCCAGCGCATGGAGGCCTCCGACGGCGTCGTGCGCGGCGTCATCGACACGCTGGTCAAGGTGATCGAGGCGCTGGAAGCGTCCGGTGTCGTGCTGGTGAACGACGGCCAGCCGAGCGACGGAGGCGGCCGCGGCGTGCGGCTCAAGGGCTCCGGCCAGGGCGGGACGAAGGCTTAGCGGCAATGGCGGCGCGAGGGGAACGACGGCGCGACGGCGGGGAATCCGCGGGAAGCTTCGCCGCCCTCTACACGCCGAAGCTGATCAGCGTCTGGCGCGAGGGCTACGGCCTGTCCGCTTTCCGCGGTGACGCCGTGGCTGGACTGACCGTCGCCATCGTCGCGCTGCCGCTTTCGATGGCGCTGGCGATCGCCTCGGGCGTGACGCCGGACCGGGGACTCTACGCGGCGATCGTCGGCGGCTTCCTCGTTTCGGCGCTCGGCGGCAGCCGGTTCCAGATCGGCGGGCCGGCCGGCGCCTTCATCGTGCTGGTGGCGGCGACCGTCGACCGGCACGGCGTCGACGGGCTGCTGCTGGCGACCTTCATGTCGGGCGTCATGCTGGCCGCGATCGGCTGGCTTCGGCTCGGCGGCTACATCAGGCTGATCCCCTTTCCGGTGACCGTCGGCTTCACGGCCGGCATCGCCATCATCATCTTCGCCAGCCAGCTGCACGATCTGTTCGGCCTGACGCTGCCCGGCAGGGAGCCGGGACCATTGCTGGACAAGCTGTTCGCGCTGGGCCGCGCGGCTGGAACCGTGAGCGTCGCGGCGACGGCGGTGGCGGCCTTCACGATCCTCGTCATCATCGGCGTGCGGCGCTGGCGGCCTTCATGGCCCGCGATGCTGATCGCCGTCGTGGCCGCGTCGCTGGTGACGACGGCGCTGGCGCTGGACGTCGAGACGATCGGCAGCCGCTTCGGCGGCATCCCCTCCGGCCTGCCGATGCCGGCGCTGCCGGCGTTCAGCATCGCGATGATGCAGGCAGTGCTTCCGGACGCCATCGCGTTCGCGCTGCTCGGCTCGATCGAATCGCTGCTTTCGGCGGTCGTCGCCGACGGCATGACGGGCCGTCGCCATCGACCCAATGCCGAACTCGTCGCGCAGGGCGTGGCGAACATGGGCACAGCGCTCTTCGGCGGCATCTGCGTGACCGGCACGCTCGCCCGCACGGCGACCAACGTGCGCGCCGGCGCGCATGGACCGGTGGCGGGCATGCTGCATTCGGTCTTCCTGCTCGCCTTCATGATGCTGGCCGCGCCGCTGGCGGCCTATGTTCCGCTCGCCGCGCTGGCGGGCCTGTTGGCGGTCGTCGCCTGGACGATGTTCGAGAAGCACGAGTTCGCGGCGCTGCTGCGCTCGTCATGGAGCGACGCGGCGGTCCTGCTGGTCACCTTTGCGCTGGTGATCTTCCGTGACCTGCTCACCGGCATCGTCGTCGGCTTCATCGTCGCGGCGCTGCTGTTCATCGACCGGATGTCGAAGTCGGTGTCGGTCGGGAAAGGCGCGGGCGGCGACGAGCCTGAGGCGGCCTACGACCCCGAAATGGAGCAGCATCCGGACCTGCTGGTCTACCGGGTGGACGGCGCGCTGTTCTTCGGCGCAGCCGCCAATCTTGGGGTCGCACTGGACCGGGTCGCGGGACCCCACACCACCTTCGTCCTCGATTGCACAGCCGCGCCCTTCATCGATTCCAGCGCCGCGCATGTCATCGCGGGCGCGGCGCGCAAGGCAAAGCGCGCCGGCGTGCGCTTCGTCGTGGCCGGCGCGTCGACTGCTGCGCGCCGCATGCTGATGGCGCATGGGGTCAGGCCGCCCCTGGTGCGCTACAAGGCAAGCGCCGGAGCCGCCCGACGGGCAGCCGCAAAGTAGGCAAGAATCGGGTGGGAACGGCTTCGAAGAAGGGCGATATGGTCGGGCAAGGAGACACCGCCATGAACGCCCAGACGGCCATGCTGACGAAGGACATCACGCCGCTCGGCGGCGACTACGAGACCGTGCGCCGGGTGATCGAGAAGATCAGCCTCGACTATCGCGACCAGCCCTCGCTGGAAGCGCTGGCCGAAGAGGTCGGCGATACCCCGACCGGGTTGCAGAAGCTGTTCACCCGCTGGGCCGGGCTGTCGCCCAAGGCCTTCCTGCAGGCCGTGACGCTGGACCATGCGCGCAAGCTTCTCGAGGAAGGCGCACCGGTGCTGGACGCGGCCTTCGAGGTTGGGATGTCGGGACCAGGCCGGCTGCACGACCTGTTCGTCACCCACGAGGCCCTGTCGCCGGGCGACTACAAGAGCCGCGGCGCGGGCATCACCATCCGCTACGGCTTTCATCTCTCGCCCTTCGGCGTGGCCCTGATCATGGTCACCGACCGGGGGTTGGCGGGGCTGGCCTTCAATGACGCCGGCAGCGAGCGAGCCTCCTTCGAGGACATGGCCGGCCGCTGGCCGAATGCGACCTTCGTGGAGGACATGGCGGCGACGCAGCCCTATGCGGCGCGCATCTTCGAGCCGTCGCGCTGGCGCTCGGAGGAACCGCTGCGCGTCGTGCTGATCGGCACCGACTTCCAGGTGCGGGTGTGGGAGGCGCTGCTGAAGATCCCGATGGGGCGGGCCTGCTCCTATTCGCAGATCGCCGGCGGCATCGGCGCGCCGGCCGCGAGCCGGGCGGTTGGCGCGGCGGTTGGCGCCAACCCGCTCTCCTTCGTGGTTCCCTGCCACCGGGCGCTCGGCAAGTCCGGCGCGCTGACCGGCTACCACTGGGGGCTGACGCGCAAGCGGGCGATCCTCGGCTGGGAGGCCGGGCGGCTCGCAACGAACTGAAAACGCTTGGCAATCCGATCATCGAACGGCTAGCCTCCCCGCGAAGGCGGGAGGCCTTGATTTGATCGTCGTCGTGGGTTCCATCAATCTCGACCTGATCGCCACGGTGGACCGGCTGCCGGGAGCGGGTGAAACCGTGCCCGGCGACGGCTTCTCCACCGCGCCGGGCGGCAAGGGCGCGAACCAGGCGCTCGCCGCGCGGCGCGCCGGGGCCGAGGTCCGCATGGTGGGCGCGGTCGGCCGCGACGCCTTCGCCGGCGAGGCGCTGGCGCTGCTGAAGGCGGGCGGCGTCGATCTCGGTGCGGTTCGCCAGACGGACAAGCCGACCGGCATCGCGCTGATCCTCGTCGGCGGCCACGGCGAGAACATGATCGCCGTGGTGCCGGGTGCGAATGGCGAGGTCGGCGCGGACGCGGTCCGGGACGCGGCGCCCGGCAAGGGCGACCACCTGCTGCTGCAACACGAGATACCGCTGGAAACGGTGCGCGCGACGCTGCAATCCGCCCGGAAGGCCGGCGCGGTCTCGCTGCTCAACACGGCACCGTTTCGGCGGGAGGCCGCGGACCTGCTGCCGCTGGCCGACATCGTGGTCGCCAACGAGACGGAGTTCGACCTTTACGCCAAGGCGCTGACGCTTGGCGGCGATGATCGTCTGGCGCGGATGAAGAGTTTCGCCGAACGCACCGGGCGCGCCATCGTGGTGACGCTCGGCGGGGACGGCGTCATCGCCGTCAGCGGCGCCGCAACGATCGAGGTTCCGGCGCTGCCGGTCGAACCGGTCGACACGGTCGGCGCGGGCGACACGTTCTGCGGTTATCTCGCCGCGGGTCTGGACGCGGGGCTGGGGCTCGAGGATGCGCTATCGCGCGCGGCGGCGGCGGGGTCGCTGGCCTGTCTCAAGCCGGGCGCGCAGCCCGCGATCCCGACGGGTGCGGAGGTCGATGCGGCTTTGGAGCGGGGGCGGACATGACGAAAAAACCGAAGAACAGGCACGGCATCGGGACGGCGGGCGACATCTGCCGGATGCCGGCGACCGAACTCGCCGCGGCGATCCGCGCCAAGGACGTCTCGGCGCGCGAGGCGGTGTCGGCCTTCCTCGACCGCATCGATCAGGCGAACGGCGCGGTCAACGCCGTCGTCTCGCTCCGCGAGCGGGCGGAGTTGCTGAAGGAAGCCGACGCCGCCGACGCCGCTCTTGCCGGGGGAGCGACGCCGGGGCCGCTGTTCGGCCTGCCGGTGGCGGTGAAGGATCTTGCGCAGACGAAGGGGATTAGGACCACCTTCGGCTCGCCGATCTTCAAGGACAATGTGCCGGATGTGGACGAACTCTTCGTCGGCCGCATGAAAGCTGCGGGCGCGATCGTCATCGGCAAGACCAACACGCCGGAGTTCGGGCTGGGCTCGCACACCTTCAACCCCGTGTTCGGGCCAACGCGCAACGCCTTCGATCCGAGATTTTCGGCAGGCGGGTCGAGCGGTGGCGCGGCGGTGGCGCTGGCGCTGGACATGCTGCCGCTGTCCGACGGCAGCGATTTCGGCGGCTCGCTGCGCAATCCCGCCGGCTGGAACAATGTGTTCGGCCTGCGCCCGTCGCAGGGACGTGTGCCCGGCGGGCCGGACAAGGAAGTCTTCGTCTCGCAGATGGGGCTCGACGGGCCGATGGCGCGCAATGTGGGCGACCTGGCGCTGCTGCTCTCGGTGCAGGCGGGCTACGACCGCCAGGCGCCTCTGTCGCTCGGCGAAAACGAGGATTTCGTCGGCGGGCTCGCGATGCCCGCGCCGACAGGGCTCCGGATCGGCTGGATGGGCGACATGGGCGGCCGGCTGCCGATGGAGGACGGCGTGCTCGCCGTCTGCGGATCGGCGCTGGATCGCCTGGAGGCCGGCGGTTTTCATGTCGAGCCGGTCGTGCCCGATTTCGATCTCGAGGGGCTGTGGCGCGCCTTCGTGACGCTCCGCCACTCCACGTCGGGCTGCGGCCTCAAGGCGCACTACGACAATCCGGCCGAACGATCGCTGCTGAAGCCGGAGGCGGTGTTCGAGGTGGAGGGTGCACTCAGGCTGACCGCACCCGAGATTCATGCGGCCTCCGCGACGCGCTCCAACTGGTATCGCGCGGTGCAAAAACTGTTCGAACGCTTCGACCTGCTGGCGCTGCCGACCGCGCAGCTGTTTCCATTTCCGATCGAGGATCACTGGCCGAAGGCAATCGCCGGCCGGACCATGGACAGCTACCATCGCTGGCTGGAGGTCTGCTCCTACGCCACGCTCGCCGCCTGCCCGGCGGCCGCGGTTCCCGCGGGTTTCGACGCCGAGGGCAGGCCGATGGGGTTGCAGCTCATCGGTCCGCCGCGCGCCGACATGGCGGTGTTGCGCGCCGCCCTGGCCTATGAGAGGCTGATGGACTGGACGCCGGGCGCGGGGTGAGCGCTAGGCTGAATCGACATTCAGCGCATCCACAGTATTGCGGCGGCGAGTTGCAGGAAGCCGAGGAAGTGGACGGCGAGCCGGTCGAAGCGGGTCGCGATGCGTCTGAAATGCTTGAGCTTGTTGAAGC
>JBFXAF010000004.1:0-436115 GCA_050184585.1 Rhizobiaceae bacterium
GCCGAGCGCACCGTCGAGGGCCTGTGGACCGCCGTCGGACGCATCATCGATCTGTTCACGCCCGCAGAATGCCGAAACTTCTTCAAGGCCGCCGGATACGATGCAACGTGATCGGATTCCGCTCTAAAGATCCAGTTCGCCTTGGCCCGCGTCGAGCGCGCCCACCACGTCGGCGGCGAGCGAGCGGGTGATGCGCGACTGCCTTTCCAGCGCGGCGCGGTCAAGCCGCTCCACCACGTCGATCGCGGTCGCCAGCGATCGTTCGATGCGGCGCACGACGAACTGGACGACGTGCGGCTCCACGTCCACCTGGCGGTCGGCGAACAGTTTCGCGATGACGCCGGCGAGGAGCGCGTCGTCTGGCTCGCGGATCTCCACCGTGGCCGCCGCCTTCAGCCGCGAGGCAAGGTCGGGCAGGCGCACGCCCCAAGCAGCCGGGAAACGCCGTGCGGTAAGAAGGATGTTCGATCCGTCCTGTCTCGCCCGGTTGATCAGGTGGAACAAGCCCGTCTCGTCGAGTGCGGCACCGTCCGCGTCGTCGATCAGGGCGTGGCCCGGCGGAGCGTCGGCGATGTGACGAGGGTCGAGTTGCGCCGCGCCGCTGTGCTCGGCCCAGACGGCGGCGAGGTGCGATTTTCCAGAGCCGCGCGGGCCTGCCAGCACCATGACGGTCACAGGCCAATCGGGCCAGCCCTCGACCGCCGCCACCGCCTCCATGTTGGCGTCCGACACGACGAGATCCTCGCGGGACCGCCCTTCGTCATGCGCGAGGTCGAGTGGGAGCTGACGGGGACTATCGCTGCCCGACATTCTTGCGCGGGGCGCGATTGCGCGGTTTGGGCTTTGCCCTGGAAGCCTCCTCGGCAAGCACCGCCTCGGGCTGGTGGCCGGTGTAGAGAGGCGATTCGAGATAGCGCTCGATGGCGAAGCGGACCAGAACGCCGACGGCGGCGGCCGCCGGGACCGCAAGCAGCAGACCGACGAAGCCGAACAGCGCTCCAAAGGCGAACAGCGCGAACATCAACCAGACGGGATGCAGGCCCACGCTCTTGCCCACGAGCCTCGGCTGCAGGATGTTTCCCTCGATGAACTGGCCGACGAAGAAGATCGCGGCCACGCCGACGACCATCGTCCAGTCCGGCCAGAACTGGACGAAGGCGACCCCGACCGAGAGCACCAGGCCGACCAGCGAGCCCACATAGGGGATGAAGCTGATCAGTCCGGCGAACAGGCCGATCAGAATGCCGAAGTTGAGGCCGACCGCCGTCAGACCCACGGCGTAGAGAACGCCGAGGATCAGGCATAGCGTGCCTTGCCCGCGCACGAAACCGGCCGTCGCCACGTTGATCTGCCGCGCCAATTCACGCACCGTCGTGACGTAGTCCCGCGGAACCCAGCTGTCGATGCGGGCGATCATGCGGTCCCAGTCAAGCAGCATGTAGAAGGCGACGACGGGCGTAACGACGAACAGACCGGCGATGTTGAACAGCGCCACGCCTGAGTCCCAGATCGACTGCATGATCGTCGTGAAGAATCCGACGGAATTCTCGAGAAGGGTGCTGAGGGCCTGGCGCAGGTCCTCGGCGTTCACGCCGAAACGATCCTGAATCCACTGCGGATCGAAACTGGTGATCAGCGCCTGGAGATCGGCCAGGTACTCCGGCAGGCGGCCAATGAGGTCGGCAAGTTGCGATGCGAGCACAGGCACCACGACGATCAGCGCCAGCGCGAACACCACGAGAAAGCCCACGAGGATGACATTGGTCGCCATGAAACGCGACAGACCCGCGCGCTGCAGGCGGTCGGCCACCGGATCGAGGAAATAGGCGAGCACCATGCCAGCCACGAAGGGCAGCAGGATGTCGCTGAAAATCCAGACGAAGGCGATGAAAATTGCGGCGGCGATCAGCCAGAAGCGGATCTGGCGGCGGAATTTGGCCGCAACCAGCGCGTCCTCGATCTCTTCACCGATGCGGGACGTCGGTTTCGCCATAGCCGCTCATGTGCCTCAGCCAGCCGACGAGATAGGCCGCCGCCGAAGCGACGGTCAAGAGGCCGGACAGGTAAATGAGGCCGGGCCTCACCGGCCCGAGGGTCGCTTCGAAGGCCAGTTCCCCGAGCACGACCGCGGCGAGCGTGATCTGGACCGCCGTGTTCGCCTTAGACACGAAGAGCGGGCGCATCTCCACCGGATGTCCCATGATGGTCGAAAGCATGACCGCGCCGACGATCAGCGCGTCGCGCGAGACGGCCGCGATGACCAGCCAGAGCGGCAGCTCGCCCATGAAACCCAGCACCAGGAACACGCTGACGAGAAGCAGCTTGTCGGCCATCGGGTCCAGATAGGCGCCGAGCCTGGACTTCTGGTTGAACTGGCGGGCGATGAAACCGTCGACGCCGTCCGAAATGCCCGCGACCAGAAATCCGGCGAACGCCCAATCCATGCGTCCGGTAAGCAGTGCGAAGACCACGCCCGGCACGAGAAAGAAGCGCAGCAGGGTGATGAGGTTCGGTATGGTCACGTCATCTTGGCTCCCGACCGATAGATGGTGGAATGCGCCGCCGGAGGCAAGCCGCCATCGCCTTGCAGTGACGCCGCCTTCATGCGAAGAGCCGACCGACGGCTTCGAGGGTCCACGGCAGGCATGAGCACACCGCGAAACGGTCTGAGCTACGCCGACGCCGGTGTCGACGTCGACGCCGGCAACCTGATGGTCGAGAAGATCAAGCCTCTGGTGCGCACCACGCGCCGGCCAGGAGCCGACGGCGAGATCGGCGGCTTCGGCGGTCTGTTCGACCTCAAGGCGGCAGGCTTTGCCGATCCCGTGCTGGTCGCCGCCAATGATGGCGTTGGCACCAAACTCAAGGTGGCGATCGAGAGCGGCCGACATTCGACCGTCGGCGTCGACCTGGTCGCGATGTGCGTCAACGACCTCGTCGTCCAGGGCGCCGAGCCGCTGTTCTTCCTCGACTATTTCGCCACGGGAAAGCTCGATCCGGATCACGGAGCGGCGATTGTCGGCGGCATCGCCGAGGGCTGCCGCATCGCCGGTTGCGCGCTGATCGGCGGCGAGACGGCCGAAATGCCGGGCATGTACCGGGACGGCGACTACGACCTCGCCGGCTTCGCCGTCGGCGCGGCCGAACGCGGCCAGCTTCTGCCGACGGACGACATCGTCGAGGGCGACGTGCTGCTGGGGCTGGCGTCGTCGGGCGTCCACTCGAACGGCTTCTCGCTGGTTCGGCGTATCGTCGCGGACGCCGGCCTGGCCTGGGAGGCGCAGGCCCCATTCGCGGACGGCCTCACGCTCGCCGATGCGCTGCTCGAACCGACGCGGATCTACGTGAAGGCCATTCTGAAGGCGATCCGTTCGACCCACGGGATCAAGGCGCTGGCGCACATCACCGGCGGCGGCTTTCCGGATAACATCCCGCGTGTGCTGCCGTCCGACTATGCCGCGGAACTCGACCTCGCGGCGATCGACGTGCCGCCGGTCTTCTCGTGGCTGGCGCGTACCGGCGGCGTCGCCAACGCGGAGATGATGCGTACGTTCAACTGCGGCCTCGGCATGGTGATGGTGGTCGCCTCCGGCCAGGCCGCCCAGGTGGCGGCGGTGCTCCAGGAGGCCGGCGAAACCGTGATGCCGGTCGGCCGCATCGTCCCGCGCCATGGAGCGGGCGTCGTCTATCGAGGGGAGCTTTCCCTGTGAGCGCAGCAAGGAAGAAAGTCGTCGTCGCGATCTCGGGACGTGGAATGAACCTCGCCGCGCTGGTCGAGGCGGCGAAGGACCCGGGCTACCCGGCCGACATCGTCGGGGTGGTCTCGGACAATGCGGATGCGCGGGGGCTCGTCTTCGCTGCGGCGAACAAGGTTCCCGTCAGGATCGTGCAGCGGGCCGACTTCGGAGGCCGCGAGGATCACGATGCTGCGATCCACGAAGCCTTCATGGAGCTGGGTGCCGAGATCGTCGCGCTGGCCGGCTACATGCGGCTGTTCACGCCGGTGGTCATCGAGCGCTGGCTGGGGCGCATGGTGAACATCCATCCGGCGCTGCTGCCGTCGTTCCGCGGGCTCGACACGCATGGGCGCGCCATCGAGGCCGGCGCGCGCATTCACGGCTGCACCGTGCATTTCGTCACGCAGGGCATGGACGACGGGCCGATCATCGCGCAGGCGGCCGTGCCCGTGCTGATCTCGGACGATGCCGATACGCTGTCGGCCCGCGTGCTCAAGGCCGAACTCAAGCTATACCCCATCGCGCTGGCGATGATGGCGAGTGGGGCTGTACGGATGGAGAACGGGCGCACCGTCTTTTCCTCGGCCCGACGCGAGCGCGAGGCGGCGGCGCTGCTCGTGCCGGACCTGGAGCCGGGCGCAGTCAACATCGAGGACCTCGCCCGCTTTACGCCCTGACGGAGTCGGAAAGGCCGCAGTCATGGACGCAGCCGAAAGAGTGCGCCCGAAACAACGGCCGATCGCCGATCCGGCGGTGCGCGCCGTTTTCGACACCTATCCGGAACCCGCCGGCCAACGGCTGAGACGGCTGCGCGACCTGATCCTCGATACGGCCGCCGCTACCGAAGGCGTCGGGCGCGTGGAGGAGAGGCTGAAGTGGGGCCAGCCGAGTTATCTGACGCCCGAATCCGGCAGCGGCAGCACGATCCGCATCGACGCGGTCAGGGGCGACGCCAGCGCATACGCGGTCTACTTCCACTGCCAGACGGACCTCGTGGCCACCTTCCGCAGGCTTTATCCCGACGCCCTCGATTTCGAGGGCAATCGGGCGATCCGCCTGCGCGTCGATGACGATTTGCCAGGCGCGGAGCTGGCGCACTGCATCGCGCTGGCGCTGACCTATCATCTGCGCAAGAAGCGAGTTGCCCCATGACCAGCCGCACGCTGCTTCTCATGCGCCATGCCAAGGCCGAACGCGGTACGGCGGGGCAGCGCGACTTCGACCGGTCGCTCGCGGAGCGCGGCCGGGCCGATGCGCCGCGGATGGGCCGCGAGATAGCCCGGCGCGGCTGGCTGCCCGACCTTGCCTTGGTGTCGCCGGCGCGGCGGACGACTGAGACGTGGGACCTCGCTTCGGCCGCGTTCGGCGCGCCTGTGGGGATGGAGTTCGCCGAGGCGATCTACGACGCTCCCGTCGCGGCGCTGGTGAAGCTCGCCCGCGCGGCCCCGCCGGACGTCGGGACGCTGATGATCGTCGGCCACAATCCGGGAATGGAAGTGCTCGCCGAGCGCCTTGCGGGACCGGGATCGGCCGACATGCCGCTTGCTGCGCTCGAGGAGAAGTTTCCGACGGGAGCGCTGGCGCGGCTGACGTTCGATGGGGAGTGGACCGACGTGAGCGATGGCGCTGCGCGGCTCGCGGACTTCATCCGGCCCGCCGACCTCAGCTAGGCGATCACGCCGCCCTGACCCAAACCCGATTGTCGTGGAACGCCGCGCCGCCATAGGGCGCGGGCGCATCCGATCCGGTCAGCACATTGATGCCCTCGCCGCGCTCATGCGCGGAGTTGGGCCAGATGCCTTCGGCGATGACCACGCCGCGCCTCACGCCGTCGAAGAGCTTCACATGCAGCACGACCTCGCCGCGTCGATTGCCGATCTCGACGCGGTCCCCTTCCGACAGGTCCAGCGCTTCGGCGTCGTCGGGATGGATCATCAGTTCCGGCCGTCCCTCGCGCTTGCGGGACGAAGGCGTCTCGGCGAAGGACGAATTGAGGAACGAGCGCGCCGGAGACGTGGCGAGCCGGAAGGGATGCTCGGCGTCCGCCACCTCGATCAGGTCGACATGGTCGGGGAACTCCGGCAGCCGGTCGACGGATCCGAATGCGGCGCCCATGTTCTTCGGCGGGCGGTTCGGCGCGACGCCTCCTACCCATTGCGGCTTGAAGCGGAATTTTCCGTCGGCGTGGCCGAAACCCGAGAGGAAATGCGCGGTCTCGAAATCCGGCTGGACATCCGCCCAACGCTGCTCCTTGAGAGTATCGAAGCCGCCGAGGTCGCGGCTTTTCAGCAGGACGTCGATATGCTCCTTCTCGGTCATGCCGAAACCCGGCATGTGCGAGACGCCAAGACGCTTCGCCAGTTCCTCGATGACGAAGTGGTTGGTGCGCGGTCCCTCGGGAGGATCGATCAGTTTCGGGCCGAGGGTGACATGCTGATTGCCGCCGCCCTTGTAAACGTCGTCGTGCTCCAGGAACATCGTCGCCGGCAGCACCACATCGGCAAGCTTCGCCGTATCCGTCATGAACTGCTCGTGCACGCAGGTGAACAGGTCATCGCGCAGAAAGCCCTTCACGACGAGCCGCTGTTCCGGAGCGACGTTGGCCGGATTGGTGTTCTGGATCAGCATCGCGGTGACCGGCGGACCACCATAGAGGGCATCCCCGTGCCCCATCAGCACGGGGCCGACGCGCGACTGATCCAGATAACGGACCTTGGGATCGCGCAACCGGGCGCCTTCGAGAAGGTCCTTGTCGAACTTGAAGGCCGAAATGCCCGAATTCGAGTTGAACGCCCCGCCCCCTTCATACTGCCAGGCGCCCAGCACCGTCGGCACCGAGACGGCGGCGTGCATGTTGACCGAACCGTTGCGCTGCCGTGCGAAGCCGTAGCCCAGACGGAAGAAGACGCGCTTCGTCTCGCCGATCAGCCGGGCGAAGGCCTCGATCTCGTCAATGGAAAGCCCCGTGACCGCCGCAGCCCATTCGGGAGTCCGGTCGCGCAGATGCCATTCAAGGCCCTCCGGGTCGTCGGAATACGTCGCCAGATAGGGGCGGTCCGCGAAGCCGTCGCGGAACAGCACGTGCATGACAGCGCAGGCCAGCGCACCGTCCGTGCCCGGCCTCAGGATCAGGCCCATGTCGGCCTGCCTCATGGTCGCGTTGTCGTAGATGTCGATTGCGACGATCTTCGCCCCGCGCTCCTTGCGGGCGCGCACCGCGTGGGTCATCACGTTGACTTGGGTGACCACGGCGTTGGTGCCCCAGATGACGATGCAATCCGACTTCGCCATCTCGCGCGGATCGGCGCCCCGCAGCGCGCCGGTCCCCATCACATAGCCCGTCCAAGCAAGATTGGTGCAGATCGAGCTGAAGAAGCCGGAATACTTCTTGGCGTGACGGAGCCGTTCGATGCCATCGCGCTGCACCAGCCCCATCGTGCCGGCGTAGAAATACGGCCACACCGTCTCCGGGCCGAGCCTCGCCTCGGCAGCGGCGAACTTTTCCGCGACGAGGTCGAGCGCGGCTTCCCAACTCGCCTGTTTCCAGACTCCCTCGCCCTTGGCGCCTCCGCGCACCAGGGGCTTCAGGAGCCGGTCCGCGTGATGCACGCGCTCGGCGTAGCGGGCGACCTTGGCGCAGACGACTCCCGCCGTGTAGCTGTTGTCCTTCGCGCCATGCACCCGGCCGATCGTCTTCGAATCGAGCAACTCCACGTCGAGCGCGCAGGTCGACGGGCAGTCGTGCGGACAGGCCGAATGGCCGATGCGGACAGGCGAATGCTGGTTCATGGGTCGCAAACTAGCGGAACGGGGAGCGCGGGTGTAGACGCGACGGCGTGAAAACGCTGCGCCAGCCTCCATGAACTACCGTCATTCGTTCCATGCAGGAAATTTCGCCGACGTGGTCAAGCACGCCGTGCTGGCGCGCATCGTCGAATACCTGAAACGCAAGGACTCCGCCTTCCGGGTGATCGACACGCATGCGGGCTCAGGCATGTACGGCCTCAACGAGGCCCACGCCGGCCGCACCGGCGAATGGAGGGGCGGAGTCGGCAAAGTGCTCCAGCATCGCTTCTCGGCCCCCGCCGCCGGCCTCCTGGCGCCCTATCTCGACGCCGTTGGCGCGGCCAATCCGGATGGCGGCCTGCGCCACTATCCCGGCTCGCCATGGATCGTGCGTCACATGCTGAGGAAGCAGGATCGCCTGTCGGCGCTGGAGTTGCATCCGGAAGCGGCCGCCGACCTCAAGTCCCTGTTCGCCGGCGACATCCAGGTGCGTGCGACGGAGCTCGACGGCTGGCTATCGCTCGGCGCGCATGTGCCGCCGAAGGAGAAGCGCGGGATGGTTCTGGTCGACCCTCCCTTCGAGCAACCGGGGGAGTTCGACCGCCTGTTCGACGGTCTCAAGACCGCGCATCGCAGGTGGCCGGGCGGCATCTATGCCCTCTGGTACCCGATCAAGGATCGCCGCGCCGTGAACGCGTTCCGGGCGGCGCTGACCGAGGCGGGGATCCCGAAGGTCGCCGACACCATCGTCGAAATCCGCCAGGCAACGACCGAGGGGAGGCTCGATGGTTCCGGGCTCGTCGTCGTCAATCCTCCCTATGTGCTGGAAGAGGAACTGCGGGTCGTGCTGCCCGCGCTCGCGCAAGCGCTCGCGGATGGGCCGGGGGCCAAATGGCGGATCGACCGCCTCGCGGACTAGACGCTATTCCTTGGCCCCGAGATCGAGGAACACTTCGTACATGTCGTAGGCCGGCGCCTTGTCGCTCTCGCAACCGCCCGACCTGCCTCCGCTGATGCCCTCGAAGGGGAAGACCATCTCGCTCATGCCGTCGCTTCCGCGGCCGTTGACCTTGAGGGTCAAGATCGTCTCGACGTCGCTCTCGAGGAAATAGGTCTCGTGTCCCTCCCAGACGTCCGAGCGACGCAGGCGGGCATTCTCCGCGATGACGCGGGGCTTGATCTCGCCGGTGTCCACATCGGCCTCGTCCGCGGAAACCCAGGTCACGACGCCTGTCGCCGAATCGAAGGTGATGGTGAAGAAGGGTTCGGTGAAGCTGCAGGTGAGAACACCCGCCGAAGCCGGCCCGCAGCCGACCAGCAGCGCAATGATCGCCAACAGCCTCTTCATCTCATCCTCCACGGACCCGTCGAGCCGTTCCAGCACCCGACGGTGGCGGAAGCTTGGCGCCACCGTCCGCCGAGCTTGACCCACTCCCCCTTCGCTAGCAGATTGATGTAACGAGGATGCGCCGCCCAGGGGGATTCGAAGATGTACCGTGCCCTGCTTGCTCTCGCCGCCAGCCTCGCCTTCGTCGCGCCCACCGCGGCATGGGAGGGTTTTCTCGATTCCGATCGCGCCGCGCGCGCCTGCGACGACCCGTCGATCCTGGCCAGGATCGAAAACCGGTTTCGCCATCAGGTAAGGCACGTCCCTCACCTGCCCGACGTAGAGATCGTCGGCTTCCGCAAGGTCCATCAGCGCCGCTACCTGCCCCTCAGCGAGAAGCGCCCGATCGCTCGTCGCTATTGCGCCGCCACCGCCGCATTGTCCAACGGCAAGCACCGCACGGTCTGGTATCTGATCGAGGATCGCATGGGCTTCGCATCGGTCGGCGACGGCGTCGAGTTCTGCGTATCGGGCTTCGACCGCTGGCGCGTCTACAACGGGCACTGCCGCGTCCTGCGGTAGGCTTGGGCGATGCAGGTTGGCGGCTCTGTCGGTTGGCGAGGCGCTGCGCTGGTCCTTGTCATCCTCGCGGCGGCATTCGCTTTCTCCGACCGGAGCGAAGAAGGTCCGGTCGAAGACTCCCCATCGACGGCCAGCCCCGCGAAAGGAACCGAACCCGTCGACGCCTCCGCGGCACACGGTTTCGATTTCTGGGTGCTGTCGTTGTCCTGGTCTCCCAGCTATTGCGAGGTCGAAGGCGAAAACGCCAACCGCCAGCAGTGTGAAAGCGGTCGTCGCTATGCCTTCGTCGTGCACGGACTATGGCCTCAATATGAACGCGGATGGCCGGAGGATTGCGCGACAGACGAGCCTTCGGTCGACAATGCCACGCTGAGTTCCCTCTACGACATCATGCCGTCGGCTGGTCTCATCCGCCACCAATGGCGAAAGCATGGAACCTGCTCGGGTCTCTCTCAGGATGACTATTTTCGCGTGCTCAGGGCTGCTCGCGAACGCGTTGAAATCCCCGGCGCGTATGCGAAGGCCACCACATGGCGCATGATTGATCCGAACCAGATCGAACGAGATTTTCTGTCCGATAACAACGGGTTGATGGAGAACGCGCTCGCGGTCACTTGCGATGACCGCTATCTGCGCGAGGTGCGCATGTGCTTGACGATCGGTCTCGACTACCGTCCCTGCCCGGAGGTCGACCGGCGCTCGTGCACGCTCACCAGGGCCGCCATGCCATCGGCGCGCGGACGATGATCCAAGCCGCGGTCGAAACGGGAAGGCATTGTGCGCGCTCTCTTCCCCAGTTTAGATGCGCGCTGCCGCCGATTGGCTGATTGTTTCCTTTCGTGGCTCTTCTTTCGCTTGCCATCGGCGACTATTGCCGCCAGGCCGGCCGATGGCGGCGTCTTCGTCCACCCCAACTGGAGCCCACATGCCCCGACTGCTCGTCTCCAACGCCTCCCCATACAGCGCCAAGGCGCGGATGGCCGCCACGCATGTCGGCATCGCTTTCGACATCGTGGCGACCGACACCAACGCGCTGCCCTCGGAATTGATCGGCTCCAACCCGCTGGGCAAGATCCCCGTCTGGATCACCGACGACGGCGACGCCGTGTTCGACAGCCGCGTGATTACACAGCATCTCAACAGGCTTTCCGGCGGCGCGCTGTTTCCACGCAACGCCCCCAAGCGCCTCGAGGCGGAGCGGATGGAAGCGCTCGCCGACGGGATCTGCGACGCGTTGCTGGCGCATATCTACGAACGCCGGTTCCGCCCGGAGGAGAAGGTCAGTCAGGAGTGGCTGGAAAAGCAATGGGCGAAGGCGACGCGCTCGCTTGACTGGCTCGTGGCCAACCCGCCGAAGCTGCCGGCGCGAATCCATGCCGGACACATCGCGCTTCGCGCAATGCTCGGCTATCTCGACCTCCGGTTCCCAGGGAAATGGGAGAAGGGCCGGACCAGACTGAAGCGGTGGGCGAAGCGGTTCGACGAGAAGTTTCCAGCCCTGGCGGCTCACGCTCCCCACTGAGGGGCATCGGCAACAGAAAAGGGCCGGGCGCATGCGCCCGGCCCTTTGAGTTCCGGCATGGATGCGGATCAGAACTTCATGCCCACGCCAAACATCACGCGATTATCCGACGTGTCGACGCTCTGGGTCGCTCCACCGAGGTTGAACCCCCGGTTGCCGAAGTCGGTATAGCGATACTCGACGCGGCCGAAAACGTTCTCGGTAACCTTGACGTCGACACCGGCGCCGACCGTGTAGCCCAGCATGGTGTTGCTGTCGCTGCCGGCCGCGTTGGAGATGCGCAGGTTCTGCAGCGCTCCACCGCCCGTGCCATAGATAAGGATGTCGTCGGTGACCGCTATGCCCATGCGGGCGCGCAGAGATCCATCGAGCGACGACCGTGACGACAGCCCGGCATTCGCACCACGCAGGCCCGCATAGCCCACATCGGCTTCGACACCGGCCACGAACATGCCGTCCTGATAGTTGTATCCGGCGAAACCGCTGCCGATAAACCCATCGGTGTTGACCGTGTTCCCCGGCGCGCGGGTGCGACCGTTGAAGCCGTAGCCGAGCATCACGCCGGCGTAGGGGCCAGACCAGGTATTGAGCGGCGGCTGCTCCATCGGGGCAGCCGGCGGCACCGGCTCCTCGAACACAACGTCTGCCGCATGGGCTGGGACCGAGCCCAGAATGGCGACGACGCCGATCACGGCGGCCGAAGCCCGAAGGTGGTTGAGTGTGACTGACATATTCTTCTCTCCTTGGCCCAGTGAACGCAACACGGGCAAACGCAAGCGCCTGTTGCCGCTCGGGGGGCTAAACGGCTCGGACGTCCTGCGGTTCCGAATGTCGTGGTGGAATGGGGCGGCAGGGCCGCAACTTTGAGGTCTTTCGCTGGCCGGAATCGGGCGCGCGTCCTGCGTGACATCGTTGCCACATTTATTGTCAGCAGTGTGCGGGACGCCTTGCGGTCCAAGGGTTGGTGGTGAGGCCGACTGGCCCTATATCTGTCACCTGGCCAAGCGCGATGCAGAGAATGTGGCGTTCCGGCCACATTGCCGCCCGAACCGCTGACGCCCGGTAAACGGCGGCCGAGGAAACGGTGAATGACGTCAACCGCACTCGTCACGGGTGGTGCGCGCAGGATCGGGCGCGCCATCGTCGAAGACCTCGCTGCCAACGGTTTTTCCGTGGCGATCCACTGCAACCGTTCGCGCGCCGACGCCGACGCGCTTGCCCAGGCGGTCCGCGCCGCTGGAGCCGATACAAGAGTGTTCCCCAAGGACCTCGCCGAACGTGGCGCCGCCAGTGAACTGTTCCACGAGGTTACCCGTTCGATGGGCCCGGTTCACCTGCTCGTCAACAGCGCGTCCGTGTTCGAGGCGGATGAAGTCGGCTCCCTCGACTGGGAGACGTGGGACCGTCACTTCGCGCTGCATGTCGAAACGCCCGTCGCTCTCGCCCAGGCACTCGCCGCCGACTTGCCGACAGACGGCGAGGCGCTCGTCGTCAACATCATCGACCAGCGGGTCTGGCGACTGACTCCGCGATATTTTTCCTACACGCTGTCCAAGTCGGCACTGTGGACGGCGACCCGGACGCTGGCGATGGCGCTCGCGCCACGCGTACGCGTCAACGCGATCGGGCCTGGACCGACACTGCCGAACGCCCGACAGAGCGGGGCCGACTTCCAGGCCCAGACGGATGCGCTGCTCCTCTCCCGCGGCCCTGATCTCTCGGAGTTCGGCAGGACGATCCGCTATCTCTGGGAGGCGCGTTCCGTCACCGGCCAGATGATCGCCATCGACGGAGGTCAGCACCTTGCCTGGCAAACCGCCGATGTGACAGGCATGGTGGAATGACCAGGGAGACCAGCCCGGTTCGCCCGCCGGTGCCACGAAAGGGCGGCAAGACGGCGAGCGACGACATCGCCGGCTACATGCCCGGCGGCGAACTGGAGGACGACGAGGATAGCGGCGTCGAGGCAGCGGCGCCGGCCGCGGAAGTCTCCTTCACCACCGTCGAATGGGCACAGGGGGCCGGCGATACCGAAGGAAAGGTCGGCTCGGATGTGATCCAGGCGCTGGTCAAGCGCCTGCCGAATGCGCCGGGCGTCTATCGCATGCTCGCCTCCAATGGCGATGCTCTCTACGTCGGCAAAGCGCGTAGCCTGAAGAAGCGCGTCACCCAATACGCGCAGGGCCGGTTTCACACCAACCGCATCGGCCGGATGGTGCGCGAGACGGCGACGATGGAGTTCGTCGTCACCCGCACCGAGACCGAGGCGCTGCTGCTCGAGGCGAACCTCATCAAGAGGTTGAGGCCGCGCTTCAACGTGCTGATGCGGGACGACAAGTCGTTCCCCTATATCCTGCTGACGGGCGACCATCCGGCGCCCGGCATCTTCAAGCATCGCGGGGCGCGCTCCAGGAAGGGCGAGTATTTCGGTCCGTTCGCGTCTGCTCAGGCCGTCGGACGCACGATCAACTCGCTGCAGCGCGCGTTCCTGATCCGCACCTGCACGGATTCGGTGTTCGAGAGCCGCACGCGGCCCTGCCTGCTCTTCCAGATCAAGCGGTGCTCGGGACCCTGCACGGGTGAGATCGACACCGCCGGCTATGCCGAACTCGTCGCAGAGGCCAGGGACTTCCTCTCCGGGCGCAGCCAGAAGGTGAAGGGCGAGATCGCGGTGGCCATGCAGTCCGCGTCGGGAGAGCTCGATTTCGAGCGCGCTGCGATCTATCGCGACCGACTTGCCGCGCTTTCCCATGTTCAGAGCCACCAGGGCATCAATCCACAGGGCGTCGAAGAGGCGGATGTCTTTGCCATCCACCAGGAGGGTGGGCAGAGCTGCATCCAGGTGTTCTTCTTCCGCACCGGCCAGAATTGGGGCAACCGCGCCTATTTCCCGAAGGCCGACCCTGCTCTCGAGCCGGCCGAGGTGCTCGGCTCCTTCCTCGCCCAGTTCTACGACGACAAGCCGTGTCCAAGGCTCGTGCTGCTCTCGACCGCCATCGAGGAACAGGACTTGCTCGCCGACGCGCTTTCCTCCCGGTCCGCGCGCCGGGTAACGGTCAGCTCGCCCCAGCGCGGCGAGAAGAAAGATCTGACCGACCACGCGCTCCAGAACGCGCGCGAGGCGCTGGGTCGGCGGCTTGCCGAGACTTCGACGCAGGCGCGTCTTCTCGAGGGGCTGGCCGCGGCGTTCGGGCTTGAATCGACGCCGCGTCGCATCGAGGTCTACGACAATTCGCACATGATGGGGACCAACGCGGTCGGCGCGCTGGTCGTCGCCGGTCCGGAAGGATTTGTGAAGGGCCAGTACCGGAAGTTCAACATCCGGTCGGCCGACATCGCTCCGGGCGACGATTTCGGCATGATGCGAGAGGTCATGGAGCGCCGCTTCTCGCGACTCTTGCGCGAGCACGGAGAGGAACAGGCGGATTCGCCGGACTCGTTCCCGGCCTGGCCCGACGTCCTCCTGATCGATGGCGGTCAGGGACAACTTTCCGCTGTGCTGGGAATCCTTGACGCGCTGGGTATCGCCGATCGGGTTACCGCGATCGGCGTCGCCAAGGGACAGGATCGCGATGCCGGACGCGAACGTTTCTTCATGTCCGGCAAACCCTCCTTCTCACTGCCCGTGCGCGACCCGGTGCTCTATTTCATCCAGCGGCTGCGCGACGAGGCGCACCGATTCGCCATCGGTTCACACCGGGCGCGACGCAAGAAGGACATGACGCGCAGTCCGCTCGACGAGATCACGGGCATCGGACCGGGCCGCAAACGCGCCCTCCTCCACCACTTCGGCACCGCCAAGGCTGTCAGCCGGGCCGCGCTGGATGACCTGATCGCGGTCGATGGAATATCGGAATCGGTCGCCCGGCTGGTGTACAATCACTTTCACGAAAAGTGACCGATTAACCAGGCAACGCGACAGGGCGCGCAATTGACCGATAGCTATCGCACCTGATTTGAGTGATCGCCATGTCAGAACAAGTCCGACCGATGGGCCCCCGAGCCTTCAACCTGCCGAACATGCTCACCTACGGACGCATCCTCGCGGTACCGCTCGTGGTGCTGTGCTTCTTCCTCGAAGGCCGGCTGCAGTCGAGCGAGTTCGCCCGCTGGACCGCGCTCATCATCTTCATGGCCGCAAGCGTCACCGACTATCTGGACGGTTATCTGGCGCGCGCGTGGAAGCAGACGTCCAACATCGGCCGCATGCTCGACCCTATCGCGGACAAGCTGCTGGTCGCGACCTGCCTGCTCCTGCTCGCGGCCGATACCGATCGGACGATCGCAGGCTGGTCGCTTTGGGCGGCGATCATCATTTTGTGCAGGGAGATCCTCGTTTCGGGTCTTCGCGAGTATCTCGCTGCGCTCAAGGTCAGCGTCCCCGTCACGCAACTCGCCAAATGGAAGACGGCGATCCAGATGGTCGCAATCGGCTTCCTGCTGCTCGGCCCGGCGGGAAACAAGATCGTTCCCTACTGGACCGAGATCGGCATTTTCCTGCTCTGGGTGTCGGCGATCGTTACGCTCTACACCGGCTACGACTATTTCCGCGCCGGCCTGAAGCACATCATGGACGAGTAGCATGAGGCTCATCTATTTCGCCTGGGTGCGCGAACGGATCGGAGTCGCCGACGAGGAGGTCGATCTTCCCGCCGCGGTAAAGACCGTCGGTGATCTGCTTCAGTGGCTGCGGGCACGCGGAGACGGCTACGCGGCGGCATTGTCAAATCCCAAGGCGATCCACGTCGCCATCAACCAGGAGCATGTCGACCATCGCGAGACGGTGGCCGGTGCGCGCGAGGTCGCGCTGTTTCCGCCGATGACAGGGGGCTGACCCGTGTCCGCGCCGGTCATCCCCACGGTGCGCGTCCAGGCCGGGGACTTCGACATCCGGGCCGAGGTCGCGGCGATGACGACGGGACGACGCGACATCGGGGCGGTGGTCACCTTCACCGGCCTCTGCCGCGACGAGGATGGACGCCTGGCAGCGCTGGAACTCGAGCACTATCCCGGGATGGCGCAGTCGCAGATCGCCAGCATCGCCGCGGAAGCGGCCGAGCGCTGGCCGCTCACTGGCATTACGGCGATCCACCGCTTCGGCAGGATCGAGCCGGGCCAGAACATCGTGCTGGTCGTCACCGCGTCCTCTCACCGCGAGGCGGCGTTCGCGGCAGCGAACTTCCTCATGGACTACCTGAAGTCTCGTGCTCCCTTCTGGAAGAAGGAACATCCCGTCGCCGGCGACGAGGGTGACTGGGTCGACGCGAAGCGGTCGGACGACGATGCGGCGGCGCGATGGCGAACGTAACCGTCATCGCTCGGCCGCATTTGCAGGGCGATGAAAACCGCATGTGGATCGATCGCCGTCGCTTCGTCTTCCTCCTCGCCGCGCTTCCGGCGTTTCCTGGCGTCGCAACCGCCACAGGCATGCGCATCATGGGCGAGGTCTTCTACCGCCCGCGCATCGCACTGCCCGAGAACGCCATGCTCATGGTGCGCTTGCTTGACGCAGACGACAGGGCGTTGGCCACCTTCACCAGGAATCCGGTTGGGCAGGTACCGGTTCCCTTCGTCTTCGAACTCGACGCCGCCGCCGCGGAACCGCTGCGCATCGAGGCGTTCATCGCGGTCAGTGGAGAGGTTCGCTTTGCGACCGATGCGCCGGTGACGGTCGAGCTTGGCGATCTGGCTGTTCGCGTCGAGGTCGCCATGCGCGGCGGTTCGATGGCGCCAGAAACACCGCCGCTGACGGGAACCGACTGGCTCTTGCACTCGCTGGCCGGACGGCCGCCGGTCGACGGCTCGGAAATCAGCCTCGCTTTCGACGACGAAGGCCGCCTCTCGGGGTTCTCGGGCTGCAACTGGTACTTCGGCGAGGCGACGTTCGGCGATGCCGGACGGATCTCGATCATCGCGGGCGGCGACACCTATGCCGGCGAGATGGTGCCGGGCGCCATGCAGCAGGAGACGGAATACCTCGAGGCGCTCTCCCAGATATCGTCCTACCGTATCAGTCAACGCAGGCTGGTCCTCGACGATGCGAGCGGAGGCGAACTTCTCCTCTTCCGGCCGCGGCGCTGACCTGTCTTAACGGATTGTTATCCTTGTCGATCGTCAGCCAGCCGACTTAGCGAATCCGCAATTGCAAATGTTCTATTGTGCGCCCTGGGGAAACGGCGCGCGCTGAATGCAACAGATTTTTGCTTCGCTGCTGGAAGTGGGGTCGGACAAGGATTGGCTGATCACGGCCAACTTCATCCTGTCCGTGCTGCTCGGCATGTGGATGCTTCGTTACAGGAAGCTCTACTTTTCCTCGCGCGAGGAACAGGGCAACAACCTGGAACTGATCGAACACCTTTCCGAGGGCATCTACCGTTCGTCACCTGACGGTCGCCAGCTCAGCGCCAACAGGGCGCTGGTCAAGCTCAACGGCTACTCCAGCGAAGAGGAGATGCTGGCCGGCATCACCGACATCGGCAAGGAATGGTACGTCGAACAGGGTCGTCGCGACGAGTTTCGGGCGATCCTCAGGCGCGATGGACGTGTCGACGACTTCGTCTCCGAGGTGTACCGCCACAAGACGCGCGAGCGCATCTGGATCACTGAATCCGCCCGCCTTGTGCACCACAAGAAGACTGGCAAGGCGCTCTACTACGAAGGCTCGGTTCGCGAGATCACCGAAACCGTCAACCGGCTGAAGCTCGAGGAACAGATCCAGAAGCTGACCAGCCAGTTGCCCGGCGCGCTGTTCCAGTTCGTGGTTCGTGCAAACGGCACCGCCGAAATCCTCTACGCGAGCGCCGGCCTTACCCGGATCACCGGCCTGACGGAGCAGGAGTACAAGGAGCGACCGCAAAGTTTCTCCGAACTCGTTCGGCCCGACGACGTCGACGCATTTCGCCTGTCGCTCTGGGACGCGGCGGCCAAGATGGAAGGTTGGGATCACGAGTTCCGCATTCAGGCGCGGGACGGATCGGAGAAGTGGGTTCGTGTCACCGCCCAGCCCGAACTCGTCAACGGCGACCTCACCTGGCACGGCTATTTCAACGACATCTCCGTTCGCAAGCGCAACGAGATGGAGATCGAGGCGCTCGCCTTCTATGACCCACTCACCGGGCTACCAAACCGTCGGCTCTTCCGCGACCGGATGGGACAGGCGGTCGCCGGCGCCGAGCGTCGGGGGGACTGTGGCGCCCTGCTCTTCATCGACCTCGACAACTTCAAGACCCTGAACGACACACAGGGCCACGACGTCGGCGACGCCTTCCTCATCCAGGTCGCGGACCGCCTCAAGCGCTGCGTCGGACTTGCCGATACGGTTGCCCGCATCGGCGGCGACGAATTCGTCGTCATCATCGAGGAGGCAGGCAACGACCAGGCGAGCTCGACGAGGCGAGCGGTGACGGCGGCAAACCAGATCCTGGCGGCCTTCCGTGGCGGATTCGAACTCGGGGCCCTCAACCACGCCGCTTCCGCGAGTATCGGGGTCGTCGTGTTCGACGGCGCCGCGAAACGTGTCGATGATATCCTGAAGCGGGCCGACATCGCCATGTACCAAGCGAAGGCGGCCGGGCGGAACGCCATCTCGCTCTTCGACCCCGCGACCATGGACCGCGAGGCGGAACGGTATCAACTGCTCAACGAACTCAGGATCGCGTTCGACAGCGACGACCAGCTCGAACTCCACTACCATGTCCAGGTCGACGATGATCGCCAGGTCGTCGGCGCGGAAGCCCTTATCCGATGGCGCCACCCGCGGCTGGGCATGGTCTATCCCGACCGCTTCGTTCCGCTTGCCGAGCAATTCGGACTCAACGACCTGCTCACCCAGTTCGTGTTGGCGCGGGGCGTCGAGACGCTCGCGGCCTGGCAGCGCGAAAGCACGTTCGCGCGCATGCGCCTGGCGCTCAATGTCAGCGTGCAGTCATTCAACTCCGCCGACTTCGTTCCGATGCTAACGCGCCTGATCGACGCGACCGGCATCGACGCGACGATGCTGACCCTCGAACTCACCGAGCACGTGATGGCCAACGACCATCCACGCGTCGCCCGCCAGATGGCCGACCTGAAGAAGCTGGGAGTGCGCCTGTCGCTCGACGATTTCGGCACCGGCTACTCTTCGCTCACCTACCTGAAGACGCTGCCGTTCGACGAGTTGAAGATCGACGGCGGCTTCGTCTCCGACATCGAGACGACGGAGAGCGACCGGGCACTTGTGAAGACCATTCTCGCCATGGCGCGCACCCTGGGGCTCTCGGCGGTCGCCGAGCATGTCGAGAACGTGCGTCAGGAGTCCTTCCTGCGCGCGTTCGGCTGCGACTACTTCCAGGGATATCTCTACGCCAAGCCGATCCCGCTCGAGGCGCTGATGGAATACGTCAGCGGAGGACGACCCGAGCCGACGACCATCGCTTTCCCGAGCCACCGCCAGATCGCGTGACCGTTCCATCGGAACGTCGCCCGTCCACGCAAGAAAAAGGGCCGGCACGCGCCGACCCTCATCACTTTCACCGACGGATGGCGATCAGCCGACGATCTCGGTGTCGGAGAACCAGTACCTGATTTCCTGGGCGGCGGTCTCGGCAGCGTCGGAACCGTGCACGGAGTTCTCGCCGATCGACAGCGAATGCACCTTGCGGATCGTGCCGTCGGCTGCGTTCGCCGGATTTGTGGCGCCCATGATCTCACGGTTCTTCAGGATCGCATTCTCGCCTTCCAGCACCTGCACGATCGTCGGACCGGACGACATGAACTCGCAGAGTTCGCCGAAGAACGGGCGTTCCTTGTGAACGGCGTAGAAGCCTTCGGCCTCGCGGCGGCTCATCCAGACGCGGCGGGAGGCGACGACGCGCAGCCCCGCATCCTCCAGCATCTTGGTGATCGCGCCGGTCAGGTTGCGCCGGGTGGCGTCGGGCTTGATCATCGAGAAGGTGCGTTCGATCGCCATGCAAAGTCCTCTGGTCGGAAAGGAAAAGTGGCGGTCCTATACAGGCCGACCCCTTGCTTGCCAAGCCTTCAGGCAGCCGGCGGGACGCGGCGCATCAGGCCACCATGGAGATCGAGGCAGCGCTCGAACCACTCCGCCACGGGATCGCCATCCGCAAGCCAGCCATAAGTGGAGACTACGCGAAGCCACTGAAACGCACCTGCGACGATGTAATCCGGAAAGAGCGGACCCTGTCCGCCGACGAAGGGTTGGAACGAGAGCATCGAGCGCAGCGGCTCGAGCGACGCGCGGAAGGCTTTCAGTCCGGCGTCCCGCCCGGCGGCGACATCCTCGAGCGATGCGCCGAAACGAAGTTCCCTTGTGCCGCGAAAATAGACGGCGTTCTCCGCATCCTGGATGGCGAGCAGGTCCATCAAAGCAGCGCCGCCGACATAGGCGTGGATCGTAAGCTGCGACCATCGCTCGACGAAACGCGCCGTGGCACGGCCGCCCTGCCCTCCGAACAGGGTCGGTCTCCCGGGATAGGCATCTTCGAGGTACTCGGCGATCGCGAAGGAGTCGGCCACCACCCTGTCGCCGTCGCGGATCACAGGGACTGTCTTCGAGACGCCACCCTCGACCGTCGGCACATCGAGGAAACGAGCAGGTACGGTCCGGAATTCCAACCCCTTGTGGGCGAGCGCCAACTGCGCCTTCCAGCAGTGCGGGCTGAACGGCCTGGCCGGATCGGCGCCGACGAGTTCGTGAAGAATAATCGCCATGGCAGGCGCCCTCCTCCGTGCTATTCGCAGGCCAGATGGCACAAACGTTCGAAGGGGGCGAGTGTGATCCAGCATTTCCGGATGTTCGCGGCCTACAATGCGTGGGCCAACGGCCTCCTCTACGAGGCCGCGGCGAAGCTGACTAACCAGGAATGGCGCGAGGACAAGGGCGCCTTCTTCGGCTCGATGATGGGCACGCTCAACCACCTGCTCGTCGCCGACCGCGTGTGGATGAAACGGTTCACCGGCGAAGGCGAGGCGCCGAGGACGCTGGATGCCATCCTCCACCCCGAACTGCCGGCGCTGCGGACCGCGCGCCAGGTAGAGGACGCGCGGATTTCCAGGTGGGTCGGCTCGCTGACGGAAAAGTCGCTGTCCGGCCGCTTCAGTTACACGACGATCACCGACATGCGGACGATGTCGCAGCGCCTTGCGCCTGCGATGGCCCACTTCTTCAACCACCAGACCCACCACCGCGGCCAGGCGCACGCAATTCTGACTGGTCTCGGCAAACCGGGAGTCGTGCTGGACCTCATCTACTTCCATCGGACGGAGGAAGGTCGCCCGTTCGCGTGAACATCCGCGCGATTCGATAAAGTTGCGCCTGTTTCGGTCGTCGAACGATAACCACGCGCGCGACAGCAACGAAACCAATCCCGGCCCTGTTCTTTGCATCGATAGCACGTCGGAAGTTTAGAGCCGACTGCGGCAAACAACAGGAGATCGTCATGGCAATCCTCGCATCGCGAATCGCCAGCATTGCGGCTGGCTGCACATTGTTCGCCCTGGTCCTTCCTGCCACCGCACAGGTCGGGGTCGGCGCCGGCGCCGGAACCGACGGCGTTGGCGTTGGCGTTGGCATCGGCGGAACTGAAGGCGTCGGCGCCGGCGCCGGAATCGGGACGTCGGGCGCCCCTGGCGGAGGCGCGGGCGTTTCGATTGGCGGCGCGGATGGCGCGGCCGCGAGCGTCAGCGTGGGCTCTGCCGATGGCGCCGACGCCGGTGCGACCGCATCGATCGGCGGCGCAGACGGCGTCGGGGCCGGGCTAGGGATCGGTGAGGATGGCGTCGGCGCGGCGGCAGGCATTGGGGTCGGGGCTACGGGTCCCGCCGCGCCCGGGCCGGACGCCCCGGACGTCGCCGGACCCGGCGCTGTCGGCACCGGTCTCAGCGTCGCCGCGGCGAACGACGCCGTCGCGTCCATGTCGGCCGAGGAGATCGCCCGCTACGCGCGCCGCTGCGCCGAGGTGGCCGCCAATCCCGGCAGCTACGACCGCGATCTGGTCGCGCTCTGCGCGGCTGTCAGCAGCGCATCGCGCTGAGTGCGCCACGATGAGCGAAGGCGGCCCGTCCGAACGGGCCGCCTTCGTTGTTCCGCGGGAAGGTAGTGCCGGTCGTGGCGCGGCAGGGTGACTGGATCGCGGTGCTCGAGGCAGCGATGATCACGTCGATGGGGCTGCGCGCGCCTAATGCTCTAAGCTGCAGGCTCGCCGTCCAACGCCCTTGCCTTCCGCTTCGGCCTCCGCCAGAACGGCCCCATGCTCGTCATCAACGACCTATCGCTCCGCATCGCGGGCCGCCTGCTCATCGACCACGCGTCGCTCACGTTGCCCGCAGGGACCAAGGCTGGTCTCGTCGGGCGTAACGGCACGGGGAAGACGACGCTGTTTCGGGCTGTTTCGGGTGATCTTTCCCCCGAGACCGGTTCGATATCTCTGCCCAGGAACACACGTATCGGCCAGGTGGCGCAGGAGGCCCCGGGCACCGAGGAACCGCTGATCGACATCGTGCTCCGAGCCGATGCGGAACGCACGGCCCTCATCGAGGAGGAGAAGCACGCAGCCGATCCCCACCGGATCGCGGAGATCCACATGCGGCTTGCCGACATCGACGCTCATTCGGCCGAAGCACGCGCGGCCACCATCCTAGCCGGTCTCGGCTTCGATCAGGATGCGCAACGGCGCCCGGCGTCGTCCTTCTCGGGTGGATGGCGTATGCGGGTGGCGCTGGCGGCAGTGCTCTTCGCTGAGCCGGATCTGCTGCTTCTCGACGAGCCGACAAATTATCTCGACCTCGAAGGCACGCTGTGGCTCGAGACCTACGTCGCCAAGTATCCGCACACGGTTCTCCTCATAAGCCATGATCGCGACCTGCTGAACCGAGCGGTCAACTCGATCGTCCACCTCGACCAGAAGAAGCTTACCTTCTGGCGAGGCGGTTACGATCAGTTCGAGCGCCAACGGGTCGAGCAGGCGGAACTGATGGAGAAGAACCGGACCAAGCAGGAGGCTCGGCGCAAGCACCTCCAGTCGTTCGTCGACCGGTTCCGCGCCAAAGCCTCGAAGGCCAGGCAGGCGCAATCGCGCATCAAGGCCCTGGAGAAAATGACCCCGATCGCGGCGATGATCGATCAGTCGGTGCCGCCATTCTCCTTTCCTGAGCCCATCAAGACCGTCGCCTCGCCGATCATCGCCATGCACGCCGTCGACGTCGGCTATGCGCCGGGCGAGCCGGTGCTGAAGCGGTTGTCGCTCCGTATCGACGCCGACGATCGCATTGCACTCCTCGGCGCCAACGGCAACGGAAAGTCGACGTTCGCGAAACTGCTCGCGGGTCGGCTGAAGGGCGAGGTCGGCACGATGACGGTGGCGCCCGGGCTGAAGGTGGCGATCTTCGCCCAGCACCAGCTTGACGATCTCAGGCCGGACGAGAACGCATATGAACATGTGCGCCGGCTGATGCCGGATGCGCCGGAATCCAAGGTGCGCGGCCGCGTCGCCCGGTTCGGCCTGTCGACCGAAAAGATGAACACGGCGGCCAAGGACCTTTCCGGAGGCGAGAAGGCGCGGCTTCTGATGGGACTCTCCGCCTTCGAGGGCCCGAATCTCTTCATTCTCGACGAGCCTACCAACCACCTGGACATCGATTCCAGGGAAGCGCTGGTGCACGCGCTCAACGATTTCCCGGGCGCGGTGATCCTGATCTCGCACGACCGCCATCTGATCGAGGCGACAGTGGACACGCTTTGGCTCGTCAAGGACGGTTCGGTGAACCCCTATGACGGCGATCTGTCCGACTATCGCCGAGACGTCACGGGCGACACCGGCGATCGGCGCGAGCGCCGCGAGGCGGAGAAGGCATCCAAGGCCGACCGTCGGCGCGAGGCAGCGCAGAGACGCGCAGCGCTCGAACCGCTCGCCAAACAGATCAAGGCCACCGAGGCGCTGATCGAACGCATCCGCAACCGCATCGACGGCATAGAGGACCAGCTCGCCGATCCGACACTCTACGAACGCGATCCCAGGGCAGCCACGCAACTTTCCAAGGAGCGGTCGGACCTCACGGGCTCGCTCGCCGGTCACGAGGACATCTGGCTCACCCTGTCCACCGAGTACGAGCAAGGACTGGCGGAATGAACGTCCGTGTCGAGCACGAAGGCGACATCACCATCGTGACGATCGACCGACCGGAGGCGCGCAACGCCGTGGACCCGGAGATGGCGGGGCTGCTCTTCGAAGCGTTTCTCGGCTTCGAGCGCGATGCGGATGCGAAGGTCGCCGTGCTTGCCGGCCGGCCGGGTGCTTTCTGCGCAGGTTTCGACCTGAAGGTTGCGGCAGCCGGCATCGACGAAGTCTGGTTGGCCGCGCACGATCTCGATCCGACCTTCGACGGGCGCGACGACCAGCCCCGGAAGGCCCCGATGGGTCCGACACGGCTCCTGCTCTCCAAGCCGGTCATCGCGGCGGTCACCGGCCCGGCGGTCGCGGGCGGCATGGAACTGGCCTTGTGGTGTGACCTGCGCGTGATGGAGGCGTCGGCCTACATGGGCGTCTATTGCCGGCGGTGGGGCGTTCCTCTCGTCGACGGCGGGACGGTCAGGCTGCCGCGCATCGTCGGACAGGGCCGCGCGCTCGACCTGATTCTGACGGGCCGCAAGGTGGAGGCGGAGGAATGCCTGGCGATTGGCCTTGCGAATCGCGTCGTTCCGGATGGCCAGGGCGTCGTCGCGGCCATCGATCTCGCGCGCGAAATCGGACGCTTCCCTCAGGAATGCATGAAGGCCGACCGGCGCTCGACGCTTACGCAGTGGTCGCTCGGTCATGCCCGGGCGCTCGCGAACGAATGGAAGAGCGCATCCGTGTTTCGGGGTGAAGGCGCCACGGGCGCGGCGCGCTTCACCACCGGCAAGGGCCGCGGCGGAACCTTCGACAATCTCTGAACGCGGAAGACCGGCCGCGGTCCTACGGACCCTCGCCGCTCTGCCTGCCCCATCGCGGCGGAGGAGGCGGCGGCTCGCGCCTGCTGCTTCGACCGCGAAGGCTGAGGACAAAGCCGATGAAACCAACCGCCATCAGCGTGAACCCGATCGGCTGGGCACGCGGGTCATAGACACTCGCCCCTGCCCTCAGCACGACGTCCACGGCGCGTATGGGAATGTCTTCGCGATCTCCCGGCCCTACGACGAAGAGATAGTCGCCATCATCGAGCTTCTCGATCACTCCGGCGTCGTCTCGATAGATCTTCTCGACGGTCTGCGGACTATCGTCGCGCACCGGCGCATCGACGAAGTCGAGCGTGGAGGCGAGCACCGTCCGGCCGGCGATCGTGGCGGTGAGCGTCAGGACCGTCTCCGTTGGCCGCCCCGGCGGCTGTGCGTTCGACCGCAGGTCGACCAGCACCCTCAGAGGCGCATCGCCCCTCGCCAGCGGGACATTTGCCGGGATGAACCCCGTGCCCGTGTCGAAGACACGCCATGTCCCGAGTTCGCGGCCCGAGAAGTTCTGGACCGCCCAAGGGTAGACGACGCCAGCCGCGAGCCCGGCAATAAGCACGATGAGAAAGACGAGTCGCATGCCATGGATGTCCTATATCGCGGACTTGGCATGGCCCCTGGCGAGTGTCCAGCGCGGGACGGCGGGCAGGACCGCATTAGGCACGGAACCAAGGCGACGTCGGTCTCGCGCGAGGGTTGTGCGAACGAGCAGTTCGCCTATGGTCGACCTTGGGCATGGAGGGAAGCGATGATCAGGCTTACGGCGCAGTGGAAGCGCGTTCGATCCGCCTCGAGGACCCTGGCCTTGCTGACCCTCCTGTTGGCGGTCCCCGCACACGCAGAGGGGCTTGGGCATCCAAGGGATGCCGTGGACGTGTTCGTCAAGGCGACGGCAGCCGGCGACCCAGACGCACTTGCAGCGCTCTATGCGCCAAATGCGATCTTTCTCGCTCCGGACACCCCCGTCGTTTCGGGCAGGGACGAGATCAGAAAGGTGTTCGCGCGCAATTTCGCGGCCGGGCCCAATACGATCGCCTTCACCGATGTCCTGGTCGACGGCGAAGGGACCCGCGCCCTGATCCTCTGGTCGTGGAACACTCAGATCAGCCCGCCCGGCCGCGACCCGGTCCGGCTGAGCGGCCGATCTCTCGTCTATTTCATACGCGGTGAAACGGGCTGGCTCATCAGCGCCGACATGATGCAGGTGACCACGCAGCGGTGATGGTGTGCATCAAGCCTTGCGTTCCCAACGGCGCTCGGACGATTGCTGCCAGTAGGTGACCTCATGGCCGGCTTCCTTGAGTACGCGCCAGTGCGAACGCGCCGCCCCCAACTGCCCCTCGTCATGGCCGTCGAAGATCAGAACCGTTCGCTCGTAGGTCGTCACGTCACCGGGTTCCGCGCCATCGACGAGGAAGCGCGCCTTCGCCCCGTTCATGTTCGCGGTGCCGGTCGTCAGGAGCACCGGCTGATGCTCGGGGTGGGTGTCGCGGTCGGTTCCGTGCGCGAGGAACGAGTCTTCGCGCCAGGTCCAAAGATGCGCGTCGAGCGCATCGCGCCGCTCTTCGCTGCCGGTCTGGACGACCGCCCACCAGCCACGCTGGAGCGATTTCTCCAGCAGCGGGGGCAGGGCCTCTTCGAGCGTCGATTCGGTCAGGTGATAGAAATAGACTTCCGCCACCTCAGGTCTCGTAGTGATCGCGCACCAAGCGGTCGAGCAGTCTCACCCCGAATCCGGAACCCCAGGACTGGTTGATCTCGTTGGTCGGCGATCCCATGGCCGTGCCCGCGACATCGAGATGGGCCCAGGGCGTGTCCTTGACGAAGCGCTGGAGGAACTGAGCGGCCGTGATCGCCCCCCCGAAGCGGCCGCCGATATTCTTCATGTCGGCATTCTTGGAATCGATCATCTTGTCATATTCGGCGCCGAGCGGCATGCGCCACACCCTCTCGTGGGATGCGATGCCTGCATCGGTCAGCCGGGTCGCGAGTTCGTCGCTGTTGGAAAACAGACCGGCGTGGTGGCTGCCAAGCGCGACCATGATCGCGCCGGTGAGCGTCGCCAGGTCGACCATGAAGGCCGGCTTGAACCGGTCCTGGCAGTACCACAATGCGTCGGCGAGCACGAGGCGCCCTTCCGCGTCGGTGTTCAGGACCTCGATCGTCTGACCCGACATGGACGTGACGATGTCGCCTGGCCGCTGCGCGTTGCCGTCAACCATGTTCTCGACCAGCCCGATGATCCCAACCGCGTTGGTCTTGGCCTTGCGCGCGGCAAGCGCGTGCATCAGGCCCACCACCGCGGCGGCGCCGCCCATGTCGCCTTTCATGTCTTCCATGCCGGCGGCCGGCTTGATGGAGTTTCCGCCCGTGTCGAACACGACGCCCTTGCCGACGAAGGCGATTGGCTGGGCCTTGGCCTTGCCGCCATTCCACCTCATCACCACAAGGCGCGGTGGGCGGGATGACCCTTGGGCAACGCCCAGCAGCGCGCCCATGCCCAGCTTGCGCATGTCGTCCTCGTCGAGCGTATCCACCGACACGCCGAGCTTCTCGAGTTCCCTGGCCCGGCCGGCGAACTCGATTGGACCGAGCAGATTCGCGGGTTCGTTGACCAGGTCGCGGGCGATGCACACGCCGTCGACGACGGGGGCGACATCCGCGAACGCCTTCTTCGCCGCAGCCGGATCGGCGCACAGGATCGTGAACTTCTGACTCTCGGGCGCCTTGCCGTTCGTTTCATCCTTCTTGGTCTTGTACTTGTCGAACTGATAGGCGCGCAGCAGGATTCCCGCGGCGACGCCGGCGGCTTCGGTAGCCGCGACGTCGCGCCCCGGCAGTTGCAGCACGACGGAAACGTCGGACTGCTTGCGGGCTTGGGCAGCCACGGCCCCTCCGATTTTCAGCCATGCAAATTCGTCGAGCGCCTCCGTCTTGCCCACCCCCAGCGCAACCAGGCGGTCAAGGGTGGAATCATGAGGCGCCAACAGATCGACGGCGCTGGTGAACTTGCCCGTGAACTCGGACACAGCGATCGCCCGTGCAAGCTGTCCGCGCTCGTCAAGTTCGGCGGCAAGGGGAGGCAGCGCCGGACCGTCTGCGACCAGAACGACGGCGTTGCCCTTCTTGGGAGCGGCGAGCCGGGCAAAGCCGACCGTGGGTCTTGCGTTCATTGTCGTCCTGTCTTCAAAGTTGCGGGCGCGACATTTGGCAGTTTTGCCGCGCTTGGCAAGGCAAGACGTCGGCGCAGCCGGAAACGCATGCGCCCGACACGCCTCGTAACGTTTCGTTTACCCTGCCGCTTGTCCGTTCCTTAGCCCAATTCGACGATCATCCTCGGGTGAAGCGCGCCCGCCGCGAGCCAGTCGTCGGTTGAACTGGGCGAACCACAAGGCTACAGCAGGGCGCGCGGTTCGCCTAAACCCGTGCGATCTCTTGGATTTCTCAACAGAATGACACTCTTGGAACGCTACATCCTGCGCCGCGCGTTCCTGGTTTTCGCCGGTACGCTCGCGATCACGATGGCAATCGTGTGGACAACGCAGGCCCTGGGGCGCATCAACCTCGTGACCGATAGCGGGCAGTCGATCGGCACCTTCCTCGCGCTCGCAACACTGATTCTCCCCTCCACCGTTCCGGAAGTGGTCCCCTTCGCGGTGCTGATTGCCGCCGTGCACACGCTTGCGACGATGAACACCGATTCAGAACTGATCGTCATTCATGCCGCGGGCAGCAGCCGATCCACGACGATCAAGCCGGTCCTGATCCTGGCCATCGGCGCGGCCATCGGCACGCTGGTCGTGCAGAACTTCGTCGACCCGCTGGCCCGCCGCGAACTGAAGGCCGGAATCGCCGCGGCGCGGGCCGACCTGCTCTCCTCGGTCGTGCAGGAGGGTGTATTCCGCAAGATCGAGGAAGGACTGTTCGTGCAGGTCGGCGAGCGCCTTTCCGGCGGGCAGCTCGGCAGCGTGTTCATCGTCGATTCGCGTCAGCCAAAGACCGAACTGGTCTATTACGCGAAGGAAGCCCTGGTGACGGGCGCCACCGGCCGCAACCTGCTCCTGATGAACCAGGGCGAACTGCACAGGAAGACCGGCGACGGCGACGTGTCGATCATTCGTTTCGACGCCTACGCCTTCGATCTGGGCGCCTTCGCGCCAAACGTGCCCGGAGGACAGCTGCCGCCGGACGAAAGGATCCTCTTCGACCTGTTCAATCCGGGGGCCGAGGACCTTCACTACCAGGACGATCCCCTCGGATTCCGCGCCAGGCTGCACAAGAGGCTGACCGAATGGCTCTATCCGCTCGCCTTCGCCCTGATCGCACTCGCCGTCGCCGCTGATCCGAAATCGCACCGCGAGGCGCGAATCCACCCGCTTTTCACCGCTATGGCGCTCGCGCTGGCGGTGCGATGGTCCGGCTTCTTCTCCGCTGGCGAGGCGCGCACCTCTTCGGACTTCATTCCGGCCATGTATGCCGTGCCGGTCCTCGCCTCGGCGGTCTGCATCTACTTCATCGTCAGCCACCGGGTCCTCGAACTCCCGGTTGCGCTGGCCGACCGGCTCGTCGGCGCCGCGCGTTTCACCCTCAGCACCGTGTTGCGTCCGTTCGGCAGGCGTGCCGTCCAGGGTTCCGGAAGATCCATCTGACATGGGATGGACCTTGAGCCGCTACTTCTTCTTCAGGCACCTCACGGTGACGACCTGGTTCTTCGTCGGCGTCGCGGCGCTGGTCTTCATCATCGACCTCACCGAACTGTCCCGACGCATGTCCGAGGTGCCTGAGTTCGGCACTGCAATCGCTGTCAGCATATCGGCGATGCGGCTGCCGATGATCATGCTCCAGACGATCCCATTCATCGCCCTCTTCGCGGGCATGGCGACCCTGATAACGCTCAACCGCAAGTACGAACTGGTGGTGGCGCGCTCCGCCGGCGTGTCGGCATGGCAGTTCCTTAGGCCGATCGCCTTCGGTGCTCTGGTGTTCGGCCTGGTTTCCGTCGTCATAATCAATCCCCTGGCGGCCTATGGATTCTCCCGCGCCGAAACGCTGGAGGCGACACTTCTGTCGAAGGAACTGAGGACAGTTTCGGCGTTCCGGACGCCGTGGCTGCGGCAACGCTATGATGACACCGACACGGTGATCGGCGCCTACGAGGTCACGGCGGGTGGCCAGACCTTGATCAACGCCGTGTTCCTGCAGATCGACTCGAACGGCGACATCACCCAGAGATTCGACGCGTCGCGGGCCTACCTTCGCGAAGGCCATTGGGAGTTGGTCGACGTTCGGCGCTACCGACCGGGCACTGTTCCGGAACCGATGGCGTCGGTGACGGTTCCCACCCACCTCAGACCGGAAATCGTCCAGGAGCGGCTGGCGCGACCGGAGACGATCCCGTTCTTCGAACTGCCTGAAAAGATTGAAATCGCAAAATCGTTCGGCCTCAAGGCGAACGGTTTCGCGATGCAGCTTCATACGCTGGTGGCGCTGCCGTTCTTGCTGGTTGCAATGACCCTCATCGCCGCCACGGTGTCGATCCGATTTACGCGAACCGGCCAGTCCGGCGCGCTCGTTTTTGGTGGCGTCGCGGCCGGCTTTCTGCTCTATGTCATCTCGGTTTTGGTGAAGGCGTTCGGGAGCGCGGGACTGGTGCCACCGGTGATAGCTGCGTGGGTGCCGGTCTTTTTGGCGGGCGTGATCGGGGTTACGATCCTTCTCCACAGGGAGGATGGTTAGTGCCGGCAAGGCAGGCTGTCTGTCGCGGGTCGGGTCTCGGCGTGCGCCTTCTTGGCGCCTGCGCGGGCGTTTTCGTGCTTGTGGCGACCGTCCTTCCTTCCTCGCCGGCGCTGTCCCAGGACATACTCGCGGCACAGGACGTGCCGAGCGATTCCGAGATGCTCCTGGAAGCCGATACGCTCGTCTACGACTACGACAACAACACGGTGATCGCGGTCGGCGGCGTACGAATCGACTACGCGGGAAATCGCCTGGTCGCCCAGCGCGTCACCTACTACCGCGACACCGGCCGGCTCGTCGCATCCGGCAACGTGCAGATGATCGATGTCGACGGTACGATCATCTACTCCGACGAGGTCGACATCACCGACGACTTCGCGAACGGATTCGTCAATGCGTTGCGGGTCGAGACCGTCGACAAGACCTACTTCGCGGCCGAGAGCGGCGAACGCAAGGATGGGCTCGTCACGACTTTCAACAATGGCGTCTATACCGCCTGCGAGCCCTGCGAGGAAAAGCCCGACAAGGCGCCGATCTGGCGAGTGAAGGCCAGAAAGATCATCTGGGACAGCAAGGCGAAGACGGTACGTTTCGAGCGGTCGCGCTTCGAGATGTTTGGTTTCCCGATCGCCTACCTGCCGTTCTTCGAAGTGGCCGACCCTACCGTCAAGCGGAAGACGGGCTTCCTGATGCCAGGCATTTCCTTCGGCAGCGAACTTGGCATGGGCGGCACGATCCCCTTCTACATCGCGCTGGCGCCGACCTACGACCTCACGCTCTACAGCAGCTACTTCGCCAATCAGGGCTTCCTCGGACAGGCTGAGTGGCGGCAGCGCTTCAATTCGGGTGAGTATTCGATCCGCATCGCGGGAATCAGGCAGAACGATCCATCGGACTTCACGTTCGGCGGCGTCAACGCGGGAACGCTGGCGGATCCGAACCGCCTGCGCGGAATGGTTGGCAGCAAGGGACGCTTCCGGATCAATCCGCGCTGGACCTTCGGCTGGGACATCATGGCCCAGACCGACAAGAATTTCGCCTATACCTACAAGGTCGGCGGCTACAGCGACTACGTCCACAGGTCGCAGATTTTCCTGACCGGACTGAACGGCCGCAACTACTTCGATCTGCACGCCTACAGGTTCCAGGTGCAGGAAGACCTGCCTGGCGGCCATGCATCGGCGCGTAACGAGCTTCAGCCAGTGGTGCTGCCGACCGTCGACTATGCCCGCATCGCGGACAACCCCGTCGCCGGCGGCGAGCTCAGCATCAAGGTCAACGCGCAAAACCTCCGCCGGGAAACCATCGACGCTTCTCTCGCAACCCCCGTGGTGCGCGGCATTTCAGGCTCGACCGGACGCCTCACGGCCGAAGCCGAATGGAAGAAGTCGGTGATCACCGATGGCGGGCTGGTGGTCACTCCAATGCTCCACGTCCGCGGCGATGCCATCTATGCGAGCCTAGACCCGGCCTCGGTGACGGCAATCAACCAAATGGCGACCTCGCGCGGCGTGCTCGCCGACCTGCGGTCGACCTACAGCCGCTTCATGGCAACCGCCGGGCTCGAACTGCGATGGCCGGTCCTCTTCTCGATGACGGGGTCCTCCCATGTCGTCGAACCCATCACCCAGGTGTTCGCTCGACCGAGCGAAGCGTTTGCGGGCCGGCTGGGGGTCCCCAACGAGGATGCGCAGAGCTTCGTGTTCGACGCCACGACACTCTTTGAACGCGACAAGTTCTCGGGCTACGACCGGGTCGAAGGCGGGACCCGTGTCAATGTCGGGCTTCGCTACACGGGTACGTTCCTGAACGGCTGGACCGCCAACGCCATCGTGGGGCAGTCGTACCACATTGGCGGGAACAACTCGTTCGCGTCGCCAGATCTGGTCAATGCCGGCGCGTTTTCCGGGCTGGAGACTCCCAAGTCCGACTATGTGGCGCTCGTGGGCTTCTCTGCCCCGAGAGGGTTCTCCGCCTCGGTCTCCGGGCGTTTCGACGAGCAGACCGGCCAGGTCCGGCGCGCGGAGGCCAAGGCGGGCACGACGATCCGCAATGTCAGCCTGACGGGGAACTACGCGTTTATCCAGGCACAGCCGCTCTACGGGTTCGCCAACGACCGTCACGAGGCGACGATTGGCGCAAGCGCGCGTCTCCATGAGAACTGGAGAGTGTTTGGGTCCGCGACATACGATTTCCAGTCGGGCGTGGTCATCAACGACTCGATCGGTTTCGCCTATGACGACGAATGCTTCTCCTATTCGATGACGTTCGCGGAAAGCCGCAATCGCCTCACCAGGGAGGTTGACCAGACCGTGGGCTTCACGCTGTCCTTCCGCACGATCGGCGACTTCGGGACGAGTTCGTTGGGCGGAAGCGCGTTCCAGTAGGTCGGGTTGTCACTGTTTCGCCGCATAGCCCGGCCAAGGAGGTCGTTCAGCCGACCTGTGCCATTTTCGGGGACCGTAGCGATGACGCTATTCAGCCAACGTCCGTTCCGAGCCGCTTTCGGCCTGTTGGCGGTACTTTTGACCCTGGCAATGCCACTGAGCGTCGGCAGCGCGAGCGCCAGCGAAATCCGCTACGTGGTCAACGACATCCCGGTCACGTCATACGACATCCAGCGGCGCGCGGCATTCATGCGCCTGCAACAGCGCAAGGGCGGTGCGGGCGTCGCCGAACAGGAGATGATCGATCAGGCGCTGCGGATGGCCGAGGTCAAGCGTCTCGGAATCAAGCTGAGCGACCAGCAGATCGACGACGCCTATACCCGTTTCGCCCAGTCGAACAAGATTCCCGTCAAGCAGATGGACCAGATCCTGGCGCAGACCGGGGTCACGAAAGCTCACTTCAAGGACTACATTCGCGCCCAGATGGCATGGAACACCGCGCTCGGCGGCCGCTTCCGCCAGTCCGGCGGCCTGTCGGAACAGGACGTCGTGCGACGGATGCTCGAACAGGGCGGCCCCAAACCGTCGGCGACCGAGTACATGCTTCAGCAGGTTATCTTCGTCGTCCCGGCAGCGGAGAGGAAGGCGACCCTCGCCAAACGCAAGCGAGAGGCCGAGGCGATGCGGCAGCGTTTCTCGGGCTGCAAGCAGACCCGGGAGTTCGTGAAGGGATTGATCGACGTCACCGTCCGCGACCTTGGCCGTGTGCTGGCGCCGGAGCTTCCCACGGACTGGGCCGATCTGATCAAGTCAACGCAGCCCGGAGGGACGACGAAAGTTCGCGAAACCGAACGCGGGATCGAATTCATCGGCGTATGCAGTTCACGCGAAGTCTCTGACGACCGCGTCGCGCAAATGGTGTTCCAGGGCGAAGTCGCGCAAGGCGAAGAAGGCAAGGAAATCGACGCCAAATACATGGACGAACTGCGCAAGAAGGCGCGCATCGTCAAACGCTGAGGCAGCGCTTGGCCACCAGCTTGGACGGCCTGCCCCCGCTGCGCGACGTCATCCAGCGCCATGGACTGATGGCGCGCAGGGCGCTCGGCCAGAACTTCCTGCTCGACCTGAACCTCACTGGCAAGATCGCGCGCGCCGCCGGCAATCTTCATGACGTCGCCGTCATCGAAGTCGGTCCCGGTCCAGGCGGACTGACGCGGGCTCTTCTCGCGGCAGGCGCTGCAAGGGTCGTCGCGGTCGAACGCGACACGCGCTGCATTCCTGCGCTTCAGGAGATCGCGGACCACTATCCCGGCCGCCTCCAGGTGCTCGAAGGCGACGCATTGTCGACCGATTTCGCATCGCTTGCCCATGGACCGGTCATGATCGTCGCCAACCTGCCCTACAACATTGGCACGGAACTGCTGGTCCGCTGGCTGACTGGACCCGTCTGGCCGCCGTTCTGGACGTCGCTGACGCTCATGTTCCAGCGCGAGGTCGCCGAACGCATCGTCGCAGAGCCGGGCGATGACGCGTATGGCCGGCTCGCGGTCCTGGCAGGTTGGCGCGCCCGGTCCCGCATTGTTTTCGACGTTCCCCGGCAGGCCTTCACCCCCGCGCCCAAGGTGACGTCATCGGTGGTCCACATGACGCCACGTCTCGCACCTCCTCCGGCGGACCAGCGCGTGTTGTCACGGGTGACCGAAGCCGCCTTCGGCCAGCGCCGCAAGATGCTGAGGCAAAGCCTCAAGGCGCTGGGCGGCGAGGCACTCCTGGCCCAGGTGGGTATCGATGGCACCCGCCGCGCGGAGACGCTGGACGTCGCCCAGTTCGTCGCCTTGGCGAACGCGGTGGAGAAACGCGACGACCATGTTTGACCACATCCAGATCAAGGTCGCGGACATCCATGGCAGCCGCGCCTTCTATGACGCGGTGATTGGCGCTCTGGGCTATCCCGTCGTCTTCGAGATAGAAGGCGTGGTGATCGGCTACGGCACGGGCACGCATGACATGTTCGAAATCCGCCAGGCCGCACCGGGGGCCCCGCTGTCGGGCGCCGTGCACATCGCGTTCACGGCGCCGAGCCGAGCCGCCGTCGACCGTTTCCACGCGGTGGCCCTCGCCCGCGGAGCGACCGACAACGGCGCGCCGGGCCTGCGACCCGAATATGAAGAGGATTACTACGCGGCCTTTGTCATCGACCCGAACGGCCACAATCTGGAAGCCGTCTGCGGCGAAGCGCCCTGACGGCTACGCGGTCTTCTCGTCGAGCAGGCGGGATACGAAGTCGAACAACCCCGGCCTGCGGTCGCGCCGCAGCCGCTCGGCCGCGACGATGGCCCTGACCTCGCCATAGGCACGGTCAAGGTCGTCGTTGATCACGACGAAATCGTATTCCCGCCAGTGCTCCATCTCGACCCTCGCGTTCTGGAGCCTGCGCGCGATCGCCTCGTGACTGTCCTCCGCCCGCCTTGTCAGCCGCGCCCTGAGCTCGGTCATCGACGGCGGCAAAATGAAGATCGATACGATGTCGGCGGGCATCTTCTCCTTGAGCTGCACGGCTCCCTGCCAATCGATGTCGAAGAGCATGTCGCGACCTTCCGCCATGGCCGCCTCGGCCGGCTCGCGCGGCGTACCATAGCAGTTGCCGTGGACCTCCGCCCATTCCAGAAGCGCGTCGGTGTCACGCAGTCTCTCGAAATCGCGCATGGAGACGAAGCGATAGTGCACGCCGTCGATCTCGCTGCCGCGCCGCGCGCGCGTCGTCACGCTCACCGAAAGCTGAAGCGCCGGGTCGTTCTCCAGCAAGGTGCGGGCGATCGTCGACTTGCCCGCGCCCGACGGCGATGACAGCACGAGCATCAGCCCGCGCCGCCTGATCGCGGTTGAAGGAAGCGGTTTCGGCATCGGCTACTCCAGGTTCTGCGCCTGCTCGCGGAACTGGTCGACCACCGCCTTGAGCTCCAGCCCGATCGCCGTGACCGCGGCCGCGTTCGACTTGGAGCACAGCGTATTCGATTCGCGATTGAATTCCTGCGAAAGGAAATCGAGCTTGCGCCCCACGGCGCCTCCGCCGGCGATCAGGCTCCGCGCGGAGGCGACATGGGTCTTCAGGCGGTCGATCTCCTCGCGGATGTCGGCGCGCGTGGCGAGAAGCACCGCTTCGGCATGAAGGCGCTGCTCGTCGAGTCCGGCCGTCGAATCGGTCAGGAGCTTGACCTGGTCGGCGATGCGCTGGCGGATCACTCCTGGCGCCCGCGACGGATCAGCCTCGGCCTGAAGCGTCAGCGCCTCGATCCGGGCGATCTGGCCGAGCAGCACCTGGCCGAGCGCCGTGCCTTCCGAGACACGCGCCTTGACCAGATCCTCCAGCGCGCGCTCCAGAGCCGCAAGGACCGCCGCATCGACGGCCGCGCGAGCGTCCTCGGATTCGACCAGTTCAGGCACATCCAGAACGCCGCGCAGAGCGAGGAGACCGTCGGCGGTCGCGGGTGCGATCGAAAACTGTTCCTCGAGCCGTTTTGCGAGACCAGCCAGGTCCTTGAGAAAGTTCTCGTTGACGACAGGCGTTGGCTGCAGGCCGGCCCTCGAAAGTGTCAGTGACGCCTGGATATTGCCGCGTTGGAACCGCTTCTGCACCGCCTGGCGAGCGGAAGATTCCACCCTCTCCAGCCCCGGTGGCAGTCGCAGGCGCGCCTCGAGGCTCTTGCCATTGACCGATTTGAGTTCCCAGGCAAACGCGGCGCCCTCATGTTCGCCAGCCGCGCGGGCAAAGCCCGTCATGCTCTGCAAGGCCATTCAGACGCCCCCTATCCCCGGCATCGCCACGGCCATCCAGACCGTGCCGTCCGTCATCGGACCGAAAGCTGCTATTGCGACGATCCGCCTGCCCCGGCCTTGGCGGCTTCTTCCGCCTTTTTCTTCTCGATGTCACGCCAGCGGGCGACATTCTTGTTGTGCTCTTCGAGCGTCTCGGCGAAGGCGTGTCCGCCTGATCCATCCGCCACGAAATAGAAATCGTTGGTCTGCGACGGGTTGGCGGCCGCCTCGAGCGCCGCCTTGCCGGGATTTGCGATGGGCGTCGGCGGCAATCCGTCGATGACGTAGGTGTTGTAGGGCGTCGGTTTCTCGATGTCGGACTGATAGATCGGCCGGTCGGCCGGCTTACCCTTGCCGCCGAACAGGCCATAGATGATCGTCGGATCCGACTGGAGCCGCATGCCCTTCTTGAGACGGTTCACGAACACACCCGCGACGCGGCTGCGTTCATCGCCCCGACCTGTCTCCTTCTCGACGATCGAAGCGAGGGTGACGAACTCGTCGATGGAGGCGAATGGCAGGTCCTGCGCGCGGCGCGCCCACACGTCCTCGATCAGCCGCTTCTGCGCGGCCATCATTTTGGAGACGATCTGAGCCCTGTCCGTGCCTCTGGTGAAGCGCTGCGTGTCGGCGACAAGCATGCCCTCGGAGGGCATTTCTCCCGGCATCTCGCCGGTCAGAGCCTCGTGTTCGGCTATCCGCTGCCAGGCCTGTTCGACCGTCAGGCCCTCGGGAATGGTGAGCGAGTAGAGAACGGACTTGCCGCTCTTGAGCAACTCCATGATGTCGCGCATCGAAGAATGCGCCTTGATCTCGTATTCGCCCGCCTTCATCTGGCGCTCGTTTCCGTGGATCTTCAGGCCGATCGAGAAGATGCGCGGATCGCTGATGAAGCCTCGCCGCGCGAGAAGCTGGCCAATCTCCTGCACGCCGGTGTTCGGCTGGATCAGGATCGTACCGGTCGTCTCGGACGGGCCTGGTGCGTCGAATGCGCGGAAGCCGAACCAGATCGCAGCGCCGCCAGCGATGACCGCAAAGACAATGAGCGACATCAGGAAATTGAGGAAGACCACGAACTGGTTGCGCGAGGCGCGAGAGCGGCGAGGCGGCGGCGTGCCGATTTGGGGCCTGAGCGCCTCGCTGGCGGTCTTCGGCACCATGAGCGACGGCGGCACCGGTCGCTGGCCGAACTCCCCGTTTCGCGAAGGATCCGTGTTCATGTGGCTTCAGATTCCGGTCAGTTGTCCCAGGTCGAGACTAGCTCCGAATATGGCAAATTGGCGGAGCTCCACTACTGTCCGCGATCAGGCCGCGTGGCGCTGGAAGACCAGCGATGCGTTGGTGCCGCCAAATCCGAACGAGTTCGACAGGGCGACGTCGATCCGTCGCCGACGCGCCACGTTCGGAACCAGGTCGATGGGCGTCTCGCGTTCCGGATTGTCGAGATTGATGGTCGGCGGCGCCACGTTGTCGCGGATCGCCAAGATCGAGAAGATCGCTTCCGCCGCGCCGGCCGCGCCAAGCAGGTGGCCGATCGACGACTTAGTCGATGACATGGAGATCTTCGAGGCGGCGTTGCCGACGAGCCGCTCCACTGCGCCGAGTTCGATCGTGTCGGCCATGGTCGAGGTGCCGTGCGCATTCACATAGTCGATATCGGTCGGCGTCAGGCCAGCCCGCTTGAGGGCCGCGCTCATGCAGCGGTAGGCGCCGTCGCCGTCTTCCGCGGGGGCCGTGATGTGGAATGCGTCGCCCGACATCCCGTACCCTGTCACCTCGGCGTAGATCTTTGCGCCGCGGGCCTTTGCATGCTCGAGCTCCTCGAGCACCACCACGCCGGCGCCTTCGCCCATGACGAAGCCGTCACGATCGCGGTCATAGGGACGTGAAGCCCGCTGTGGATCGTCATTGCGACCGGTGGACAGCGCCCGGCAGGCGGCGAAACCAGCCAGCGAGAGGCGGCCGATCGGCGATTCGGCGCCGCCAGCCAGCATCACGTCGGCGTCCCCGAACATGATGAGCCGAGCAGCGTCTCCGATTGCATGGGCGCCGGTGGAACAGGCGGTGACGACCGCGTGGTTCGGTCCCTTCAGCCCGTGACGGATCGACACCTGTCCGGAGACCAGATTGATGATGTTGCCGGGGATGAAGAAGGGGCTGATGCGGCGCGGTCCGCGCTGCTCCAGGATCAGCGAATTCTCGTGGATGCCCTCGATGCCGCCGATGCCCGAGCCGATCATCACGCCGGTGGCGCACCGTTCCGGTTCGGTCGATGGTTTCCAGCCCGAATCCGCCAGCGCCTCGTCGGCGGCGGCGATGCCGAACAGGATGAAGTCGCCGATCTTCCGGAGTTCCTTGGGCTCGAGGTAGGCTTCCGGATTGAACGTCGCCCCCGACCCGTCGCCTCGCGGAATCGAGTGCGCGATCTGGCAGGCGAGATCATCGGTCCTGAAGGCGTCGATCCTGCTGCAGGCGCTGCGACCGGAAAGCAGCTCCTTCCAGCCGTGTTCGAACCCAACGCCAAACGGCGAGACGAGCCCGAGGCCCGTGACCACGACCCGCCTCATGGCTCCTCCGACGACCGGCCCTGCGTCGAACCGGTCAGGAAGACGCCTTGTCGATGTACTTCACCGCATCGCCGACGGTGAGGATCGTCTCGGCGGCGTCGTCGGGAATCTCCACCCCGAATTCTTCCTCGAAGGCCATGACCAGCTCGACCGTATCCAGGCTGTCCGCGCCGAGGTCGTCGATGAAGCTCGCCGCTTCCGTCACCTTCTCGGCGTCAACGCCCAGATGCTCGACGACGATCTTCTTGACGCGTTCTGCGGTGTCGCTCATGTGGTCTTCCTCACAAATTGTCTGTCTTCGATAGCGGCGGTCGGCCCGCCGATCAAGGTCCAAGGTTTTGGGTCCGCGGCAGGCTCATTTCCGCCACTACAATGCTTTCGGCATCGATTTGGTGGCCGCATTACACGAAAATATGCCGGCCTCCAAGGCGAAAAACGGGCCAGATCGCGCGGCTGCCGTGCCGTTTTCAGATCATCGCCATGCCACCGTTCACATGGATCGTCTGGCCGGTCACGTAACCCGCCTCGCCCGAAGCGAGGAAGCTGATGGCGGAGGCCACCTCGGCGCCCAGGCCCATTCGCTTCATCGGTATGGCGCCCATGATCGCCTCCTTCTGCTTGTCGTTCAGCTTTTCGGTCATGGCTGACTCGATGAAGCCGGGTGCCACGCAGTTGACGGTTACGTTCCGGCTGGCGATCTCCTGTGCGAGCGACTTGGAGAAGCCGATCATGCCGGCCTTGGAGGCGCAGTAGTTGGCCTGGCCGGGATTGCCTGTCACGGCGACCACCGAGGTCACGTTGATGATGCGGCCGTAGCGGCGGCGCATCATGGGGTGCGTGAGTTCGCGCGTGAGGCGGAACACAGCCGTCAGGTTGACCTCGATTACGGCATCCCAATCGGCGTCCGACATGCGCACGAACAGCCCGTCCTTGGTGATGCCGGCATTGTTGACCAGGATGTCGACGCCCTCCAGATCGGTTTCCGCCTTCTGTCCCAGCGCCTTCACGGCGTCACGGTTCGAGAGGTCCGCCGGAAACACCTTGACCCGATCGCCAAGTTCGCCGGCCAGGGCGTCCAGCTTCTCGACACGCGTGCCGTGCAGCCCGACGGTCGCACCGGCTGCGTGCAGCGCCCGCGCCGCCGCCTCGCCGATGCCGCCCGAAGCCCCGGTGACGAGCGCCTTGCGGCCGGTCAGATCGAACATTTCGGCTCTCCCTTGGGATTGCGTGACACGTGTCAGGGGGTACGCCCTTCAAACGGGCGGGGTCCAATCATCCGAACGTCGCCAGCGCGGCCTCGACCTCGGCGGCATTGCCGATGCTGGCGGTCGACACGTCCTTGGCGATGCGTCGCGCGAGTCCGCAAAGCACGCGGCCCGAACCCACCTCGTAGACCGTCGCGACGCCGTTCGCCGCGAACCACTCGACCGTCTCGCGCCAACGTACCCGCCCAGTGACCTGCTCGACGAGGCGGCGGACGATCTCGTCCGGGTCGCTCAGCGGCGTCACCGTGACATTGTCCACGACCGGCACGGCCGGCGGATGCTTCTCGACCTTGCCGAGCGCATCGCGCATGGCATCGGCCGCCGGCGCCATCAGCGTCGAATGGAAGGGTGCGGAGACCGGCAGCATGATCGCCCGCTTGGCCCCCTTTTCGGTGCAGAGCGCCGCGGCGCGCTCGACCGCCGCCTTGGCGCCGGATATCACCAGTTGCCCGCCGCCATTGTCGTTGGCGATCTGGCACGGACCGACCGCGGCCGCTCCGGCACACGCGGCGTCGACCACATCGGCGTCCAGTCCGATGATGGCGGCCATGGCGCCCTCGCCCACCGGCACGGCGGCCTGCATGGCGTTGCCGCGAATGCGCAGGAGCCGCGCCGTGTCGGCCACCGAGAAGGCCCCGGCGGCGGCGAGAGCCGAATACTGGCCGAGCGAGTGCCCGGCGACGAAGGACACCTTCTCCTTGAGCACGAAGCCCCGCGCCTCGAGCGCCCGGATCGCGGCCAGCGATACCGCCATCAGGGCCGGCTGCGCGTTGGCCGTGAGCGTCAGCTGGTCCTCCGGCCCTTCCCACATCAGCCTCGAAAGCTTCTGCGACAGAGCCTCGTCGACCTCGTCGAACAGCGCCCTTGCCTCTGGAAACGCATCGGCAAGATCCCTGCCCATGCCGACGGCCTGGCTGCCCTGCCCGGGAAATGTGAAGGCGATCGTCACCGGCGCTCCTCCAGCGGCTTTGCGCCAGCGTTTGGCGCAAAGGGCCGCGCGGCGTCAAGGGGACGCCAGCGGCGCGCACATGGAAGGCGGACGGCTAGGAGGCCTCGCGCCAGCGCTGCGCACCCACGAATGCGACGAAATCGGCGGCCTTGAGCGGCCTGGCGAAAGCGTATCCCTGCAGCGCATGGCATCCGAGATGCCTCAGGATGCCGGCGTGCTCCATCGTCTCGACGCCTTCGGCGATGACCTCGATGCCCAGCGACTTGCCGATCTCGACGATCGACTCCACGACGTGTCGCTGGCCTGGGGAATCGATGATCGGCATGATCAGCTGGCGGTCGATCTTGAGCCGCCGCGGCTTCAGCTTCAGGAGACTGACGATCGAAGCGTAGCCGGTGCCGAAATCGTCGATCTCGATGTCGACGCCGAGCTCCTTGATCTGCTCCACGCTGGAGGTGATCAGGTCGTCATTGTCGTCGAGGAAGATCGATTCCACCAGTTCGAACGAGACTGTTCCCGGCTCGATGTGGAGCTTGCTCAACGCGCCTGCCAGTTCCTCGTCCTGGAGGCGGCGGGCCGACACGTTCACCGATATCTTCGGGACCGCTAGGCCGGCCTCTCGCCATTGACGGAAACGTTCGAGCGCCTGCTCGAGGATCATGCGGTCGATGGTCGCGACGACGTTCAGTTCCTCGGCCGTCTTCATGAAGGCGTCCGGAGCGAGAACGCCGCGTGTCGGATGGTTCCATCGCGCCAGCGCCTCGACCCCGGCGATCTCGAGCGTCGTCGCGTCTACCTGCGGCTGGAACCAGGCCTCGAACTGCCCCTCCTCGAGACCGACCAGGATTTCGTCGGCGACGCGCTTTGTCTCGACGATCTCGGCTTGCAGCGCATCGTTGTAGAACTGATAGCGGTTTCTCCCGCGACTCTTGGCCCGGTAGAGAGCGATGTCGGCGTTGATCAACAGGCGGCGCAGGTCGGTGTCCGCCTCGCCCTCCGCGGCGATGCCAACGCTCACGCCGAAGCGGCAGTCGTGCCCTTCATATGGCACGGGCTGGCGCATCTCCGCTATGATGCGGTCGGCGACGCCGGCAAGGTAGGGCGCGTCTTGCGCCGGGTCCGGGCCTTCGAGCCTGCACATGACGACGAATTCGTCGCCGCCGACACGCGCCACGAAGTCGCCGGAGCGGACGTTCTTCTTGAGGATGCCGGACGCGTGGACCAGCATCGCGTCGCCGGCAGCATGACCCAGCGTGTCGTTGATCTGCTTGAAGCGGTCGAGATCGATGTGGAGCACGCCCGTCCGGGCGGCGAACTCGCCCGGATGCGCGGCCAGCATTTCGAGGCGCTCGTCGAGGTATCGGCGGTTGGGCAGGGCAGTCAGCGAATCGTGCAGCGAATTGTGCTCGATGCGCGCCTTTGCCATCAGGAGTTCCGCATTGCGCGCCTCCGTCAGGGTCTTGGCCCGTTTCAGGTCGTCGTTCAGCAGGACATCGGTGGTGACATCCCAGTTGACCCCGACGATCCGGGACGACCCGTCGACGTCCTTGTAGGCGGCGCCGATCGCCCGGATGTGGCGCACCTGTCCGCCGAGAAGCCGGAGGCGGTAGTCGGAATTGTAGTGTCCGGTGACCTCCACCGCCTCCTTGAAGTCCCGTTCGGCGCGCGCCAGGTCGTCGGGATGCAGTGCGCCGCGCCAATCGTCGTAGCTGCGGGCGCGGCCATCGTCCGGCATTCCGTAAAGTTCGTCCATGCGGTCGTCCCAGACCAGTTCCCCGCTGCTGACGTTGAACTCCCAGACGCCGACCTGGGATGTGTCAAGCGCCAGGCCAAGGCGCCGTGACAGGCGTTCAAGCTGGTTCTCGCGGCTTCTCAGTTCGCCGATGTGGCTCTGGCGCTCCTCCATCAGCCTGCCCGTAACGATCAGCGGCACGACGACCAGCGCGCCGCCGATGAGCATCGCCAGTCTGAGCAGCCATATGTCGTCGGGAACCGCGTCCCAACCGCCTCGTGGCATCGCCGAGAGCCGCCAGGAGCCTGACGGTAGCTGGATGTCGGCAGTGACGGGTTCGCTGGCAGCCGTCCGTTCGTCGCCAAAGAAGCGCTTTCCGCCGGCGCCGAGCGCATCCTTGCCGTCGATGGCCAGTTCGAAGGTGGGCCCCGGTGCGGTGACGCCGCTGTCCGCATAGAGCCGCTCCAGGTCGACGACCGCGGAGATCACCCCCCAGAAGTCGCGCGTTCCCCCAGGGTCGTCGATGAAGACCGGGAAACGCCCGATGAAGCCGCGTCCGCCCTGCACGAGGTCGACCGGGCCGGCCAGCACCAGATCGCCGGTGTCGCGCGCCCTGAGCGCGGCTTCGCGCTGCTGCTCGTTGTCGTTGTAGTCGAGACCGATCGCCTTCTCGTTGCCGGCGAGCGGATACATGAGGCTTACGACCAGGTCCGGCGCGCCGGCGATGTTGCGGATCTGCGAGCGGTTGTCGAGCAGCTTGCCAGCGAGATCGGCGAAGCGCGCCTGATCCATGGTCGGTTCGGTGGCGACCGTCGCGATCAGGCCGCGGACGAGCTGCAGATTGCCATTGACGTTGCCCTCGAGCTTGGCTCGGATGAGGGTGAGCTCGGCGGTGATGTCGGCGCGAAGCCTCTCGCGATGCAGGGCGCGGTTCTGCTGGTCGGCGAACAGGGCCGCGAGGAAAACGACGAGGATGGCGACGGCTGCGGGGAGGTTCGTCGGCCGCAGCGCGTCGCGGAAACCGCGTGGAAGTCTAGTTGTCAACGAAATCAATCGCTTGCCGCCAAATCGAAGTCTTTCGGAGCAGAGTATCGTGGCGACCGTAGAGCAGAGTGCTTAACTTAGACTTTAAGGCAGCGCAGCGCCCGGGAGGCCGCGCGGGCATCGCCCTTGCCTTTCCGAAGCTACCCCTGTAAGAGCCGCCGCAATCTCGTGGGTCCCTGCTGGGGGCTGAACGGAGGGCCGGATGCCCGCAGGGCAGCCGACGTGAAGCCGGAACGGCTTCCGCCTCCCGTGTCTCCGCTCTCGACCGCTCGGAATGCGCCTTTCTTCCCCGTTTTGGGTTGGAGAGGTCGCAGAGGCTCTAGCCGCCGGGATCCATGGGAGAAACGAAGAAAGGCAAAGTGAGCATGGCTCTCTACGAACATGTATTCCTTGCCCGTCAGGATCTGTCGCAACAGCAGGTCGACGCCCTTGTCGAACACTACAAGGGTGTGATCGAGCAGAATGGCGGGTCCGTGGGCAGGATCGAGAATTGGGGACTGAAGTCCCTGACGTACCGCGTCAAGAAGAACCGCAAGGCCTACTACACGCTCCTCGACATTACCGGCCCGGCTGCAGCGCTCAAGGAAATGGAGCGCCAGATGGGTCTGTCGGAGGACATCCTGCGCTTCATCACCATCAAGGTGGACAAGCACGAGGAAGGCCCGTCGGCAATGCTGCAGAAGCGCGACCGCGACGACCGTCCGGACCGTGGCTTCGGCGACCGTCCGCGTGGCGACCGCGGCCCGCGCAGCTTCGGCGACCGCGACCGTGGTGATCGCGGCGGTGATCGCGGCTTCGGCGGCGACCGCGACCGCGAGGATCGTCCGCGCCGTTCGCGCGAAGAAGGAGCGAGTGCGTAATGGTCGACATCAACCAGATCCCGACGCGGCGGCCCTTCCATCGCCGTCGCAAGACGTGCCCCTTCTCCGGCGCCAATGCGCCGCGGATCGACTACAAGGACGTTCGCCTCCTGCAGCGCTATATTTCGGAGCGCGGCAAGATCGTGCCGTCCCGCATCACCGCCGTTAGCCAGAAGAAGCAGCGCGAACTCGCCCAGGCGATCAAGCGCGCCCGCTTCCTCGGCCTGCTGCCCTACGTGGTTCGCTGACCTTGGCCCGAAGGGTTTCAGACCCTTCGGAGAGGATCATGCGGCGATGAGCTTTCGCGGCGGGGTGAGTTTCGCCCCGCCGCCTCCCTCCGCGACGGGCGCGGCGGCGAGTCCTTCAAATCCCGTGTTGGGCTGACGCCCTAACTGCCTGGACGGCAGGACAGCGACCGAAGCCGCGCTTCAAGCGGCGCGCTCTTCTCCCGTCCTTGAGATTTTGATTCAGGCGCTTCGCGCCGCGAAAGGACAGGACCATGGAAGTCATTCTTCTGGAACGCATTTCCCGTCTCGGCCAGATGGGCGACACGGTGAAGGTAAAAGACGGCTACGCCCGCAACTTTCTTCTGCCGCAGGGCAAGGCGCTGCGCGCCAACGACGCCAACAAGAAGAAGTTCGAAGGCCAGCGCGCCCAGCTCGAGGCGCGCAACCTCGAGCGCAAGTCGGAAGCGCAGGAGGTCGCCGACAAACTCGATGGCAAGACCTTCGTGGTCGTGCGTTCGGCTGGCGAGACCGGCCAGCTCTACGGTTCGGTATCGACCCGCGACATCTCCGAGCTGGTCACGGCCGAAGGCTTCAGCGTCGGCCGGAACCAGGTCGAACTCAACCAGCCGATCAAGGCGATCGGCCTGACCAACGTCGCCATCGCGCTGCATCCCGAGGTCGAGGTGACGATCACGCTCAACATCGCGCGCTCGTCCGAGGAAGCCGAGCGTCAGTCGCGCGGCGAGACGCTCACCACCGCCGAAGCGATCTACGGCGACGACATCAATGAGAATGCACGACCGGACAACTTCTTCGACCCGAACGCAGACGGCGAGGAAGGCGAAGAGGCCGAACCGTCCGTCTGATCGCGACGCAGCCAATCTTGAACGAATAGGAAACCCGGGCGCGAGCCTGGGTTTTCTCGCGAACACGGGGCTGTTTGCCTGTCGCAACCACTCACCTCAGGTTGTGCCATAGGGAGAACTTCCCACCGCCCGATCCCTGACGCATACTCGTCCCACATCACTCGTCGAGTGGGTGCTGCGATGAACTTGCTCCTGTTGCGATTGCTTCAACGGATCCTCAGGTCCGGAAACCTGAAGATCACGGGAGCCGACGGAACGACGCACAGCTTCGGAGATGGAACCGGAAAACCGGTCCATGTCGAGATCCTGACCCGGCGCGCCGAACGCGCGATCGCGCTCGATCCAGGCCTTGGCTTTCCCGAAGCCTACATGGCCGAGGAAGTCGAGTTCCGCGAAGGCGACGCGCTCGACTTCCTGGAAGTCGTCTTCACCAATACGGGGCCGACGGGCACCGTCGAGGCCGCCTGGACGAAGGCCGTCGACGGTATCCGCTACGCGTTGCGGCGCCTCCAGCAGATGAACACCGCGGGGCGCGCGAAGAAGAACATCGAGCGGCACTACGACCTCTCCGGCGACCTCTACCGGCTCTTCCTCGACGCCGACATGCAGTACTCCTGCGCCTATTTCGAGCGGCCCGACATGACGCTGGAAGAAGCGCAACTCGCCAAGAAGCGCCACATCGCCGCCAAGATGAAGCTCAGCGCCGGCCAGACGGTGCTCGACATCGGCTCGGGATGGGGAGGGATGGGCCTCTACCTGGCCAGAAGCTTCGATCTCGACGTCCTCGGCGTGACCCTGTCCACTGAGCAGCACGGCGTCGCCACCGAACGCGCGCGGACGGAAGGGCTTGAGGATCGGGTACATTTCGAGATCCAGGACTATCGCGCCATCCCGGAACGCTTTGACCGCATCGTCTCGGTCGGCATGTTCGAGCATGTCGGCGTGCCGCACTACCGCACCTTCTTCGACAGGGTCGCGACGATGTTGAAGCCCGACGGCGTGATGGTGCTGCATTCGATCGGCCGCTTCGGGCCGCCGGCGGCCACCGCGCCCTTCATACGCAAATACATCTTCCCGGGTGGCTACATTCCCGCGCTGTCGGAGGTGCTGCCGCACATCGAAAAAGCCGGGCTGATGGTCGGCGACATCGAGATCCTGCGCCTCCACTACGCGGAGACGCTCAAAATCTGGCGCCAGCGTTTCCTCGCCAACCGGGACCGGGCCAAGGCAATCTACGACGAACGCTTCTGCCGCATGTGGGACTTCTATCTCGCGGCGTCCGAAGCGTCGTTCCGCTGGCAGGATATGATGGTGTTCCAGATCCAGATCACCAGGAAGAACGACGCCCTGCCGATTACCCGCGGCTACATGGACAAGGCGGAGAAGGCTGCCGCGATGCACGAGATGGGGCACGGGCACGGAGCGCCTGCCGCGCCCGGCACGAAGCGCGCGCGTAAGGCAGCGGCCAAGAAATAGAGGTCCGGCCGCGGCCGCGGCTTCTTCGACCCGCATCCATGTGCCAGATACGGGACGACGCCAGGAGCCATCATGACCCTTCCCGTTTTTGCGTTGGCCGCGCTGGCCGAAATCGGCGGCTGCTTCGCCTTCTGGGCATGGTTGCGGCTCGACCGCTCGCCGCTCTGGCTCGTGCCCGGCGTCGCATCGCTGATCGCCTTCGCCTGGCTGCTCACGCTCGCCGAGACCGACGCCGCCGGCCGGGCCTACGCGGCCTATGGCGGCATCTACATCTGCGCCTCCCTCCTCTGGCTCTGGTGGGCCGAGCGCGTCAGGCCTGACCGGTTCGACGTCGCCGGCGCAGCGGTCTGCGTCGTCGGGGCGAGCATAATCCTGTTCGCACCGCGCTCCGCCTGACGTTTTGATTTTCCTGTTTTGTTCCGCATGGTCGCGCGCTAGATTTCGCATTCGATTCGAGTCAACGGGGATTCTTTCCACGGAATCTTTTCCGCTGTGAACAGCGGGGCGGAGCCGGCGAATGTTTACCTCCCGTTAACCCGATCTGTTACGCCCGGGCACGGGACGGGAAGACCAATGGCCGAGCCAGCACGCAAGTTCGAAACGGTGGAGACACCGCTCTATCGGGAAGCGCCGAACAACATCGAGGCGGAGCAGGCGCTGCTCGGCGCCATCCTGGTCAACAACGACGCCTTCTACCGCGTGTCGGACTTCCTCAAGTCCGGCCATTTCCACGAGCCTCTGCATCGCAAGATCTTCGACGTGTCGGCTGACCTGATCCGGATGGGCAAGCTCGCCAATCCGGTCACGATCAAGACCTTCCTGCCGGCCGACGAGAAGGTCGGCGACATCACCGTCGCCCACTATCTCGCCCGCCTGGCGGCGGAAGCCGTCAACGTCATCAACGCCGCCGACTATGGCCGCGCCATCTACGACCTTGCAACGCGCCGGGCGCTGATCACGGTCGGCGAGGACATGGTCAACATCGCCTATGACGCGCCGCTCGACATGCCGCCGTCAGCGCAGATCGAGGACGCCGAGCGACGCCTGTTCGAGCTGGCCGAGACGGGCCGCTACGACGGCGGCTTCGAGAGCTTCACCGACGCGGTCAAGACCGCCGTCGACATGGCCAACGCCGCCTATATGCGCGACGGGCACCTGTCTGGTCTCGCCACCGGCTTTCGTGACCTCGACCGGCGCATGGGCGGATTGCAGCCGTCGGATTTGATCGTCCTCGCCGGTCGACCCGGCATGGGCAAGTCGTCGCTCGCCACCAACATCGCGTTCAATGTCGCCCACGCCTATGAACCGGCCCCGCAGGCAGACGGCTCGTTCAAGGCGAAGAATGGAGGGGTCGTCGGTCTGTTCTCGCTCGAAATGTCGTCGGAGCAGCTCGCGACCCGCATCATCTCGGAGCAGACCGAAATCCCGTCGTCGAAGATCCGTCGCGGCGAGATCACCGAGACCGACTTCGACAAGCTCGTCGCTTGTTCGCAGATGATGCAGAAGATCCCTCTCTACATCGACCAGACCGGCGGCATCTCGATCGCGCAGCTCGCAGCCCGCGCCCGGAGGCTGAAACGGCAGCGTGGGCTCGACATGATCGTGATCGACTACATCCAACTGATGACGGGGTCGTCGAAGCGCGCAGGGGAGAACCGCGTCCAGGAAGTCACCGAGATCACCACGGGCCTCAAGGCGCTCGCCAAGGAGCTGGCCGTACCGATCATCGCGCTGTCGCAGCTCTCGCGTCAGGTCGAAAGCCGCGATGACAAGCGGCCGCAGCTCTCGGACCTGCGCGAATCGGGATCGATCGAGCAGGACGCCGACGTGGTGATCTTCATCTACCGCGAGGAGTACTACCTCAAGAACAAAGAGCCGGACAGCGGCACCGCGGAGCGCGTGCAGTGGGAAGACAAGATGCGCGACGTGCAGGGCAAGGCCGAGGTGATCATCGGCAAGCAGCGCCATGGACCGACCGGAACCGTGCCGATGGGGTTTCAGGGCGAGTACACGCGCTTCTTCGACCTCGTCGAGGACAGCCACCTGCCGGAGCGCTATGAGTAGTCTGCTTCGTTCCGATGGCTAAGGCCCCCCGCGTCCAGTTCATCTGCCAGGCCTGCGGCAACGTCTCGCCGCGCTGGGGGGGCAAGTGCGAGGCCTGCGGCGAATGGAACACGCTGGTCGAGGAAGGCACGGCCGGCGGCATCGGCGGCGGTCCGCAGGCGCTGCGTTCGCCGCGCAAGGGGCGCGCTGTCGCGCTCACCACGCTCTCGGGCGACATTGAGGATGCCCCGCGCATCGCCTCGGGCATCGCCGAACTCGACCGCGCCACCGGCGGCGGCTTCGTGCGCGGCTCGGCGCTGCTGGTCGGCGGTGATCCCGGCATCGGCAAGTCGACGCTACTCATGCAGGCGGCGGCCGCGCTCGCCATGCGGGGCCACCGCGTCGTCTACGTTTCCGGCGAGGAGGCGGTTGCTCAGGTGAGACTGCGGGCTCAGCGACTCGGCGCTGCCTCCGCCCCCGTCGAACTGGCCGCCGAGACCAATGTCGAGGACATCCTCGCCACCGTCGCCGACGGCAGGCGGCCCGACCTCGTGATCCTCGATTCGATCCAGACGCTGTGGACCGACCTCGCCGATTCCGCTCCCGGCACGGTGACCCAGGTGCGCGCCTCGGCCCAGGCGGTCATCCGCTACGCCAAGTCGACAGGCGCCGCGGTGGTACTGGTCGGCCATGTCACCAAGGAAGGCCAGATCGCCGGGCCACGCGTGGTCGAGCACATGGTGGACGCCGTGCTCTACTTCGAGGGCGAAGGCGGCCATCACTACCGCATCCTGAGAACCGTCAAGAACCGCTTCGGTCCAACCGACGAGATCGGCGTGTTCGAGATGTCCGACAAGGGATTGCGAGAGGTCGCCAATCCGTCGGAACTCTTTCTCGGCGAGAGAAGCGCCAAGGCGCCTGGCGCGGCGGTCTTCGCCGGCATGGAAGGCACGAGGCCGGTGCTGGTCGAAATCCAGGCCCTCGTCGCCCCCTCCCCGCTCGGCACCCCGCGTCGCGCCGTCGTCGGCTGGGATACGCCGCGTCTCTCGATGGTGCTCGCCGTCCTGGAAGCGCATTGCGGCGTCCGCTTCGCCCAACACGACGTCTATCTCAACGTCGCCGGCGGCTACCGCATCTCCGAGCCCGCCGCGGACCTTGCCGTTGCCGCCGCCTTGGTGTCATCGATGGCCGGCCTTGCCCTGCCCGCTGATTGCGTCTATTTCGGCGAAATCAGCCTCTCGGGGGCCGTGAGACCCGTGGCGCACGCTGCGCAACGCCTCAAGGAAGCCGAAAAGCTGGGCTTCAGTCAGGCCGTGCTGCCACGGAGCGGCGAGGAACCGACGGGCATGATCGCCGCCCGGACGTTCCAGCCGGAAACGCTCGCCGATCTCGTGGCGCGCATTGCCGGGTCCAGCCGTCGGACGGAAGACTGAGCCGCGGCGCCCGCCCGCGTTTCGAACGGAGACGACATGCCGATCACGCTGCTTGACGGAATCCTCGTCGGCTTCACCCTCGTCTCGGCAATGCTGGCCATGGTGCGAGGTTTTTCCCGCGAGATCCTGTCGATCGCGTCGTGGGCGGCTGCGGCGGTCGCGGCGTTCTTTCTCTATCCGATCGTCCTTCCCTACGTGCAGCCCTACATCGACAATGAGCAGATCGCGATGGCGGCCGCGGCCGGCGTCATTTTCGTCATCGCGCTGATCGTGGTGACGGTCATCACCATGAAGGTCGCCGACTTCATCATCGACAGCCGTATCGGCGCGCTCGATCGCACGCTCGGCTTCCTCTACGGAGCGGCGCGCGGCATCCTGGTGGTCGCCGTCGGCCTGCTGTTCTTCAACTGGCTGGTAGGCGTCAATCCGCCCGCGTGGATCGCGGAAGCCAAGTCGCGGCCGCTACTCGAGGAGATTGGCCGGCGCCTGCAGGCGCTTCTGCCGGACGATCCGGAGGATTCGATCCTGAAGCGCTTCACCGGTGGCGATGACGAAGAGGCGCCGCCGGCCGCCGACGGAGCCGCACCGCCCGCCGAGAACGACGCGCCGCCCGAGGGCGACGACGCGCCGCCGGCGGAGGAAAACTAGAAATCGAGGATGCGCCGGCGAAATGCCGGCGTATCATTTCGACAACCCGAGTCTGGAACGAGGCCCATGGCAGGCGAGGTCCGCATCGATCCGGCGGAAGCCGATGATCATTTCCACGACGAATGTGGGGTGTTCGGCATCTTCGGCCGGCAGGACGCGGCGGCGATCGTCACGCTGGGCCTGCACGCCCTCCAGCACCGCGGCCAAGAGGCGGCCGGCATCGTTTCCTATGATGGCGCGCAGTTCCACGTCGAACGCCATGTCGGACTGATCGGCGACACCTTCACCAAGCAGTCGGTCATCGACCGACTGCCGGGGGCGCGCGCCATCGGCCACACGCGTTACGCGACCACCGGCGGGGCCGGCCTGCGCAACGTGCAGCCGTTCTTCGCCGAGCTGTCCGAGGGCGGGCTGGCGCTCGCACACAATGGCAACATCACCAATGCGATGACCGTGCAGCGGACCCTGCAGAAGCAGGGCGCGATCTTCTCGTCCACCTCCGACACCGAGACGATCCTCCACCTGGTCGCCACCAGCAAGGAACGCGACCTCAACGCCCGCTTCATCGAGGCTGTCCGCCAGATCGAGGGCGCCTTCTCGCTCGTCGCCCTCACTTCCAAGAAGATGATCGGCTGCCGCGATCCGCTGGGCATCCGCCCACTGGTGCTCGGCGACCTCGACGGCTCGTGGATTCTCGCCTCGGAAACCTGTGCGCTCGACATCATCGGCGCGCGCTTCGTGCGAGACATCAAGCCGGGCGAGATGGTGGTGGTCACGCCAAAGGGCATCGAGAGCGTGTTTCCCTTCGAGCCGCAGAAATCGCGGTTCTGCATCTTCGAGTATGTCTATTTCGCCAGGCCGGACTCCCAGGTCGAGGGCCGCAACGTCTATGACGTAAGGAAGCGCATCGGCGCGGAACTCGCTCTGGAGAGCCCGGTCGCCGCCGACATCGTCGTACCCGTCCCGGATTCGGGCACGCCTGCGGCGATAGGCTTCAGCCAGGCCGCCGCCATTCCGTTCGAGCTCGGCATCATCCGCAACCACTATGTCGGCCGCACCTTCATCCAGCCCGGCGATTCCATCCGCCACATGGGGGTGAGGCTGAAGCACAACGCCAACCGCCGCATGATCGAGGGCAAGAGGGTGGTGCTGGTCGACGATTCCATCGTGCGCGGCACCACCAGCCAGAAGATCGTTCAGATGGTGCGCGACGCTGGCGCCAGGGAAGTGCATATGCGCATCGCCTCGCCGCCGACGCGCGCTTCCTGTTTCTACGGGGTCGACACGCCGGAACGCACCAAGCTGCTCGCGTCCCGCATGTCGATCGCCGAGATGGCCGATTTCATCCGCGTCGATTCGCTGGGCTTTCTCTCTATCGACGGGCTCTACCGCGCGGTCGGCGAGACGGGCCGCCAGAACGACCTGCCTCAGTATTGCGACGCATGCTTCACGGCGGAATATCCGACGCGGCTCACAGACCATGACGGCGCCGACAACGTGCGTACGCTCTCGCTGCTGGCGGTCGGCGGGCAATAGGGTCGGCAGCATTGACCGAGCGCGCCATATATGGCACGCTTACCCTTGTTAAGGGACTTCATGTTCGAAGTTGTCTTCTTTGCTACGGGCGCAGGAAACGAGCCAGTACTGGAGTGGCTCCGCGGCCTCGGCAAGCAAGAGAAGGCAAAGATCGGCGCCGATCTACGGACAGTGCAATTCGGCTTCCCGATCGGCATGCCTCTTTGCCGTTCGCTCGGGGATGGGCTGTTCGAACTGAGGACCAGTTTGCCCTCCCGCAAGGAAGCACGGCTGATTTTCTTTCAACACGGAGAGGATTTGATCGTCGTCGCCGGCTTCATCAAGAAAACCATGAAGACGCCTGGCACGGAGATCGAAAAGGCCAAGGTTCGGAGATCGGAATATCGGTCTAAAGCGGGCCGAGAATAGAATGGACCATTACATGACGACAAACCCCCACCGAGGCTCCACACTCGATGCGTTCCTCAACGAGGAAGGCATCAATGAACCGGCCACGACGATTGCGGTCAAACGAGTGATCGCGTGGCAACTTCAACAGGTGATGTCGAAGCAGAAGATCAGCAAGACGGACATGGCGGTTCGCATGTCGACAAGCCGCCGACAGCTCAGCCGGGTCCTCGATCCCAACGATCACAATGTCACGCTCGAAACGCTCCAGCGCGCCGCAACCGCGCTTGGTCATTCACTCCGGGTTGAACTGATCTAGGTGCACCCGGCGAGACTCATTCTGATTGCAGGCGGTTTGGCATGACACTCGACCTGTCCGGGCGCGTCGCCCTCGTCACCGGCGCATCCCGCGGCATCGGCTACTTCATCGCGAAGCGGCTGGCCGCGGCCGGTGCGCATGTCGTCGCGGTCGCCCGCACGGTGGGCGGGCTGGAGGAGCTCGACGACGAGATCAAGGCGGCAGGCGGGGCGGCCACCCTGGTGCCGCTCGACCTCGCCGACATGGCCGGCATCGACCGCCTCGGCGGCGCGATCCACGAACGCTGGGGCAAGCTCGACGTGATGGTCGCCAACGCCGCCTTGCTCGGCGTCATCGCACCGCTCGGTCATGTCGAGGCGAAGGTGTTCGAGAAGGTGATCAACGTGAACGTCACCTCCGTCTGGCGACTGATCCGCTCGACCGATCCGCTGCTCAGACTCTCCGACGCCGGCCGCGCGATCATGCTCTCCTCGGGCGCCGCCCATTCGGCCCGCGCCTTCTGGGGTCCCTATGCGGCATCGAAGGCGGCCGTCGAGGCTATGGCGCGCTCGTGGGCCGACGAGACGAAGAACTTTGCGCTCAGGGTCAATTCCGTTGATCCCGGCGCGACGCGCACGGCCATGCGCGCACAGGCGGTACCTGGCGAGGACCCGGACACGCTGCCTCATCCCGACGAGGTCGCCGCCCGGATCGTCAGGCTCGCCAGCCCATCGCTGGCCGAGACCGGCAGGATCTATCAGGCGAAGCACGACCGCTGGGTCGATTACCGGATGCCGGGATAGCGCTCGCGCTCACGCGCGCGACACGATGACGTGATTGGGCGGACGAAGCGTCTTGGTCCAGCGTTGCCTGAGGTGGTGGGAAACATCATTTCAGGAGGACGCCCGATGTTCAAAGCCTTGACCCTTTCAACCGCCGCCGTCGTGCTCGCCCTGGGCGCCGCCCATGCGCAGGACACCTCGATGAGCTTCTTCATCACCAGTGCGAACCCCGGCAAGGGCGCCGATTTCGGCGGACTGGCCGGCGCCGATGCCCACTGCGCCTCGCTCGCCGAGGCGGCTGGTGCGTCCGGCAAGACATGGGCGGCCTATCTGTCGACCTCCGATACCGACGCGCGCGACCGAATCGGCTCCGGTCCGTGGCACAACGCCAAGGGCGTGAAGATCGCCGACGACGTGGCCTCCCTGCACAGCGACGCCAACGGCATCAACAAGGAGACGGGCCTTACGGAGAAGGGCGAGATTGTGAAGGGTCGCGGCGACCAGCCGAACCAGCACGACATCCTCACCGGCACCATGGCAGACGGCACCAAAGCCGCCGAACAGACTTGCGGCGACTGGACCATGAGCGGCGCGGAAGGGTCGGCCATGACCGGGCATCACGACCGCATGGGACCCGACACGCTTCCCACCGCCACCTCCTGGAACGCCGCGCACCCGTCGCGTGGCGGCTGCAGCCTCGACGCTCTGCGCGGCACAGGCGGCGAGGGCCTGCTCTACTGCTTCGCCACGAATTGACCCGCTGACCCGCACCGCCGGCGCGTCCGCGCCGGCGGCCTGACCCAAAGGCCCGACCATCCTGGATGTTGCGGTGCGGCATTCAGCGCGCAATAGAAGGCACGCCGTCCGACCCTGGGCCGTCGCCGGTCACCGCCCGCCGCCCGTCGGACCTTTCATGAGCGCGATCGAAGGCGCCGATCAACGCAACCGCATCTATGCGGGCATCGCGCTCACCAGCTTCGCCTACATGCTCTTCACCTTCCAGGATGCTGCGATCAAGCTGCTCGTCGAGGGAATCGCGGTCTGGCAGGTGCTGTTCTTCCGGTCGATCACCATCCTCGCCGGCACGATCGTCATCGGCGGACCGGGCATCGTGCGCGAATCGCTCGCCTCCCCCGTCGTCGGCAAGATGTTCCTCAGGTCGTTCCTCATCCTGATCGCCTGGCTGTGCTACTACACCGCCGCGCGCGACCTTCAACTCGCCGAACTGACGACCATCTATTTCGCCGCTCCGATGCTCGTGACGGCGCTGTCCGTGTGGCTGCTCGGCGAATACGTGCCGGCCTTTCGCTGGATCGCCGTCGTCACCGGCTTCGTCGGCGTGTTCATCGCCTGCGATCCCGCGAATCTCGGCTTCAGCGTTCCGGTCATCCTGGTGCTTGTCGCAGCCGGCTTCTGGGCATTGTCGATCGTCCTCATTCGCAAGATCGCGCTTTCGGAACGTACGCTGGTCCAGCTCGTGCTCAACAACGGTTTCTTCCTGGTCATCGCCGGCCTTCCGCTGGTGAAGTACTGGACGACGCCCGATCCGCTGCAACTCGCTCTGCTCATCGGGGTCGGAGGCATTGGCGGACTGGCCCAGTTCGGCCTGTTCGAGGGCATGAAGCGCGCTCCGGCGTCCGCCGTCGCTTCGTTCGAATACACCTCGCTGGTCTGGTCGTTCCTGATCGGATGGCTGATCTGGAACGATTTTCCGCGCCCCGAGGTGTTTGTCGGCGCAGCCCTGATCGTGGGGGCCGGCGTCCTGATCATCGCCGGTGAACATTTTTTCCGGCGTCCGTGACTTTTTTCTGATTCGGCCGGAACCTATCGCCTCCGTGACGGTTATTTCCGCGGACGGACCGTCCCCTCCCCCACCCCGTGGTCCGTCTGCCCAAAACTGCGCCGGCCGAGAGGCCGGCGTTTTCTTTGGGTTGCAGCCGACACGGCGCACGCCGGTGCGCGGGTCATTGACCTCGGTTCGCGTTTCGCTACCTTCCCTCACCGAGGACGCCCAACGACCGGGGACGAGGACAGGTTCGGAGGTGCGGCATGATCCTTCTGGGATCGATACTGCTCTGCGCCCTTGCCCTTTGGCTCGCTACGGCGGCCTGGGTGGTTTGGCGCGTCGGCACGGGATGGCGGCAGGCGCTGCTCTATGCCCCGCTCAAGCTCTTCTACCGCATCGACGATCGGGGCGCGCGGCATGCCCGCGAAGCGGCCGGCCCCGTCATTTACGTCGTCGTTCACCAGTCGCGGCTCGACCCGGCGCTGGCGCTGTCGCTGCTGCCGGAGGAAACGCTGCACATACTCGACGAGCGGTCCGCGCGCGCCGGCTGGCTCGAGCCCTGGCGCGACCTTGCCCGTACGATTGCCTTCAATGCAAAACATGTGTTCGTCTCGCGTCGCCTGGTGCGGCGCCTGAAAGGTGGAGGCCGGCTGGCGGTCTACATTCCTGACGGCATCGAGCCCGACGGCAAGGCGTTCAGGCTCTACCGCGCAGTCGCCCGCATCGCCGCCACCTCGGAAGCGCTTGTCGCGCCGATCTTCATCGCTGGCGGGCGCGACCTGCCGATGGGCATCGCCGAGGCGGGGGATTCGCCCCGGCGATGGTTCCCGCGGCTCAAGGTGGTCGCGCTGGAACCAATGACCCTGTCGGGCCTCGCCTTGCGTGCGGGTCGTCCGCAGACCGCGGCGAACGGACTTTTCGACCGGATCGCCGAGGCAAGGCTCGCCGCGACCATGCCGTCCGGCGGGCTGATGGAGGCTTTTCGCGACTCGGCGGCACGATTCGGGGCTGACAGGGTCGCGGTGGAGGATTCGCAGGGCCAGGTCCTCACCTGGCGCAAGCTCCTGACCGGCGCGCGCCTGCTCGGCAGCCGCTTCGCCTCCCTCAGCGCGCCGGGAGAGACGGTCGGCGTGCTGCTGCCGAACTCGGCCCCTCTCGTGGCCACGCTTCTCGGACTGTTTTCCGCAGGCCGTCCCGCGGCCATGCTCAACTTCACCGCCGGCTCGGCGGCGGTGACGGCCGCCATCCGCTCAGCCGCCATCCGCAGCGTGGTCTCGTCGAGGGCGTTCGTCGCCAGGGCGGATCTCGGCATGGTCGTCGCCGCGGCCGAAGCGGGTGGAGCGCGGCTCGTCTGGCTGGAGGATGTGCGGCCCGGCGCCACATGGTTCGACAAGGCCGCCGCCGCGCTTCTGTGGCGAACGCCGATCGCGACGACACGACCAGCCGATCCGGCCATCGTTCTTTTCACCTCAGGCTCCGAAGCCCACCCAAAGGCCGTCGTGCTGTCGCACCGCAACGTCGCCGCCAACGCCATGCAGGTGGCGGCCCGCCTTGCCTTCTCGCCGCGCGACGTTCTGCTCAACCCGCTGCCGGCGTTCCACTCCTTCGGCCTGACGGGCGGCATCGTGCTGCCACTGCTGGCCGGCGTGAAGCTGTTCGCATATCCATCGCCTCTGCACTACCGGCAGATACCGGAGACGGCCGCGCGTGTGCGGCCGACAATCCTGATCGGCACCGACACCTTTCTGAACGCATATGCGCGGGCGGCCGACGACGCCGACTTCGCAAGCCTGCGCCTGGTGGTCGCCGGCGCCGAACCAGTGAAGGCCGAGACGCGGCGGGCCTGGAGCGAGCGGTTCGGGGCATCGATCGTCGAGGGTTTCGGCATGACCGAAGCCTCGCCAGTCGTGGCGGTCAACACGGCGACCCACGGGCGCGAGGGCAGCGTCGGCCGCATCCTTCCAGGCATGCGCACGCGCCTTGAGCCGGTCGATGGCATCGCGGAGGGCGGTCGGCTCTGGGTCGCCGGGCCGAACCTGATGCTCGGCTACTGCGACCCCGAGCGACCGGGACACGTCCAGGCGCCGCCGGACGGCTGGCATGACAGCGGCGACATCGTCTCCTTCGACCGCGAAGGCTTCGTGACCATCCGCGACCGCGCCAAGCGTTTCGCCAAGATCGGCGGCGAGATGGTGTCGCTCGGCGCAGTCGAAAGGCTGGCATATGGTTTGTGGCCCGACGGCCGCCACGCTGCGGCAACGGTGCCCGACCGTCGCAAGGGCGAAAAGATCGTCCTCGTCACCACGGCGGGGGGCGCAGACGTGGCCTCGCTCAGGCGCGTCGCCAAACAGCAAGGCGTGAGCGTCATTGCCGTGCCGGATCACATCGCGATCGTCGACGATGTGCCGATCCATGCGACCGGCAAGACCGACTACCCGTCGGTCCGGCGCGTGGCGCTGCAGTCGCTGGGGCTGGAGGAAGCGGCCTAAAGCTCGTTCGGCTCGTCCGGCCGCTCGTTGCCCATCTCGCGCTTCGCCGTCCGCGCATACATGCGCGCGCTGAACGGCAGGAAGCAAAGGTAGGCGCACGCAGTGACCGAAAGCGTCTGCCACGGATAGGCGAACAGCATGGCGACGTAGGCCGCGAAGGCGAGCATCGCCGGCAGCGCCTTGTCCCCGGGGATGCTTCCAAAGGCGTTCTTGCCCGAATGAACCGGGAGCCGCGAGACGAGCAGCACCGCAACGAGGATCGTGAAACCACTGGCGACGAAAGCATAGGTCCGATCCGGCTCGACGCCGAGAAAGCCGAGATAGACCGGCAACATCACGAGCAGCGCGCCAGCCGGAGCGGGCACGCCGACAAAGTAGGCGCCCTGCCAGGCGGGCCGCCGATCGTCCTCCGTCAGCACGTTGAACCGCGCAAGCCTCAGCCCGCAGGCTATGGCGAACAGGAGCGCCGCGATCCAGCCCGGCGAGCCGGCCTTGTCGAGCAGGTAGGCGTAGAGCACCAGAGCCGGCGCCGCGCCGAAATTGACGATGTCGGCCAGCGAATCCATCTGCGCGCCGAACTTCGACGTGGCCTTCAGCATACGCGCCACGCGCCCGTCGATGCCGTCGAGAAACGCCGCGATCAGCACCATCACGACGGCGATCTCGAAACGATGCTCGAAGGCGAGCCTGATGCCCGAAAGTCCCGCGCAGATCGCCGAGACGGTGATCAGGTTGGGCAGGAGGAGCCTCAGTGGGATCTCGCGTATGCGTGGCCCGCCAGCTTCGGGAGGGGGCGAGGCGTCCATCATCCTAGTCCCGGCGGACCAGGGGCGTCTGACCGCCGTCGAAGGCGGCGATCACTGTCTCGCCCGCCACCGCGGTTTGGCCGACCGCGACGCGCGGCGCCGCGCCGGCTGGCAGGTAGACGTCGAGCCGCGAGCCGAACCTGATCAGCCCGAAGCGCTCTCCGACGGCCAGCGCCTCGCCGGCCTCGGTCCAGCAAACGATGCGGCGAGCCACGAGCCCCGCGATCTGGACAACGCCGACGGCGCCGTTCGGGCTCTCGATCACCACGCCATTGCGCTCGTTCTCCGCGCTTGCCTTGTCGAGCTCGGCATTGACGAAGCGGCCCGGCCGGTAGGCGACCAGACTCACCCTGCCGCGCACCGGCGCGCGATTCACATGACAGGAGAAGACGTTCATGAAGACCGAGACGCGGATCATCTCGGCGGAGCCGAGCTCGAGTTCGCGCGGCGGAACGGCCGGCGCGACGGAGGACACCACCCCGTCGGCCGGGCTCACCACCAGCCGGTCGTCGGTCGGGGTCACCCGCTCTGGATCGCGGAAGAAATAGGCGCACCACCCGGTCAGGATCAGCCCGATCCAGAACAGCGAGGTCGAGAAGATGCCGAGCACCAGCGCCACGGCGCCGAAGCCGGCGACAAACGGCCAGCCCTCGCGGTGAACGGGCACCAAGGCGTTGCGGATCGTGTCGACGAGGCTCATCGGCTCTCCCGGTTGCGGCCTGCTTATCGAACTAGGCCGCAGCCCGCAACGCGGCAAGCCGCGCGCCCGTCATTCCGCGACTTCCGGCGTCCGCCGCCGGACGACGACGCCGAGCTCGTCGCCTTCGCGGGCGGCGCGCAATCGTTGCTCCGCCTCCGTGGCCTCGCGCTGGCGACTCCACATCGCGGCGTAAAGCCCACCCGCGTCCAACAGCTTGCCGTGCGTGCCGCGCTCGGCGATCGTGCCGTCCTTGAGGACGATGATCTCGTCGGCGTTGACCACGGTGGAAAGGCGGTGCGCGATGACGATCGTCGTCCTGCCGCGGCTCACCAGATCCAGCGCCTTCTGGATGTCCTGTTCGGTCTGCGTGTCCAGCGCCGAGGTCGCCTCGTCGAGGATGAGGACCGGCGGGGCCTTGAGGATGGTGCGGGCGATCGCGACGCGCTGCTTCTCGCCGCCCGACAGCTTCAGCCCGCGCTCGCCGACCATGGTCTTGTAGCCTTCCGGCAGGCTTTTCACGAAGGTGCCGATGTGCGCCATATCGGCCGCCTCGGCAACCTCTTCGTCGCTGGCGGCCGTCCTACCGTAACGGATGTTGTAGCGGACCGTGTCGTTGAACAGCACCGTGTCCTGCGGCACCATGCCGATCGCTGCGCGCAGGCTCTCCTGCTGGACGTCGCGGACGTCCTGGCCGTCGACGAGGATCGCGCCCTTCTGGATGTCGTAGAAGCGGAACAGCAGCCGCGAGATGGTCGACTTGCCCGCGCCCGACGGACCGACGATCGCCACCGTCTTGCCCGCCGGCACCTCGAAGTCGATGCCTTTCAGGATCTGCCGGTTCGGATCGTAGGAGAAGTGCACATCACGGAACTCGACGCGGCCCTCCTTGACCTCGAGCGGCCTCGCGTCCGGCCGGTCCACGACTTCCTGCTCGACGTCGAGCAGATCGAACATCTGCTCGATGTCGGTCAGCGCCTGCCTGATCTCGCGATAGATGAAGCCGATGAAGTTGAGCGGCACGGAAAGCTGCATCAGCAGCGCGTTGACGAAGACGAAGTCGCCGATGGTGTGGGTGCCGGCCATCACCTCGCGCGCGGACATGACCATGATGATCGTCATACCGACGCCGAAGATGGCGCCCTGGCCGAAGTTGAGCCAGCCGAGCGAGGTCCAGATGCGAGTCGCGGCGATCTCGTATCGCGCCATCGAGCGGTCGAAGCGCTCGGCCTCCATCTTCTCGTTGCCGAAATACTTCACCGTCTCGAAATTGAGCAGCGAATCGATCGCCTTGGTGTTCGCCTCGGTGTCACTGTCGTTCATCTCGCGGCGGATGCCGATGCGCCAGTCGCTCGCCACCACCGTGAACCAGGTGTAGAGCGCCACCGTCACCGCGACCACGGCGAGGTAGGACCATCCGTAGGCGAAGGCGAAGATGCCGGCGGTCAGCGCGAACTCCAGCACGGTCGGAAGCGTGTTGAGGATGGTGAAGCGAACGATCGTCTCGATGCCCTTGGTGCCGCGCTCGATGATGCGCGACAGGCCGCCAGTGCGGCGCTCCAGATGAAAGCGAAGCGACAGATCGTGCATGTGCACGAAGGTCCTGAAGGCGAGCTGCCTGACCGCGTGCTGGCCCACGCGGGCGAAAAGCGAGTCGCGGAGCTGGTTCAGGCCCCACTGGACCAGGCGCACCACGTTATACGCGATCACCAGCATGATAGGCGCGAGAAGGAAATCCGGCAGGTCGGGCAACGGCGCGCCGTCGACGGCCAGCGCATCGGTCGCCCATTTGAAGAAGTAGGGCACGTAGATCAGGATGACCTTCGCGGCCACGAGAAAGACGGTCGCCCAGACGACCCGCATCTTGAGGTCAGGTCGCCCGGCGGGCCACATATAGGGCCAGAGATTGGCGAGCGTCCGGAAGGTTGATCCGGACTCGGCGGAAACGGTCTTTTGGGCCACGAGGCGCTCTTCCCTGATCGTGTTCTTCTTGATTTCGCCCGTCAGCAATCGGGGCAGCAGTCCACAACCAGCGCGCCGACCGAGGCCGAAAGGCCCGCAAGCGCCACGCGGTCGATCTCGTAGCGCGAACGCTGCCGGTCCGGCGCGAAGCGCACGAGGCCGGCGTCGACGAGTATTTTCAGATGCTGGGAGACGGTCGACTGGGCAAGATCGAAGCGTTCGACCACGTCCTTGCAGCAGCATTGGCCGGTGCTGCCGAGATGGCGCAGGATGCCGAGACGGGTCGGGTGCGCGAGTGCGGCGAGTTTCGCCGCAATCTCGTCGGGGGATGGCCTGGCTCGCGCCCCGATGGCGCTATCGATCGCTTGGTTCATCGTTCATCGTCGATAGACGATGAACTTGCTCCATGCAACAGGAAAGTTCGGCCCTAGATTCGCGCGACGCGGAACCAGATGTCCGAGATGCGGGCGATCAAGGCTCGGAAAGCTCCGGCCAGCGCCAGCCGTCTCGCCGCCTGACGCTCGGCGGCGGCACGGCTTGCATAGTGCCCGATATCGATCGATCCATCGTAATGGCGGCGGATTTGCTCGGCTGAGGGCTTCATCGGATTGATCTCCATTTGCGATGATGGACCGTATCCGGCGCAGCAGCCTGCCGCTTTGCCTCCGTCTTGCCCTTTCCTTGTCCTTCGCTTGTATTTGCTCCTCGCCATCCTGCCGGCGTTCCCGGCCACGCCCGGCGCGTGCTAGACGAGGTCCATGACCTACCGCTTCGGGCGATGCGAGCTGGATCTGGCCACCCGCGAGTTGCGGGTCGACGGACTGCCCCGCGCGGTCGAGCCACAGGTCTTCGACCTGATCCTGTACCTGATCGACCATCGTGATCGTGTCGTCTCCCAGGACGACCTGATCGCCGCGATCTGGAATGGTCGCACCGTCTCCGATTCGGCGATCGCCGCCCGCATCAGCGCTGCCCGAACCGCGATCGGCGACGACGGCCGGAGGCAGGAATGGATCAGGACCATCCCGCGCCGCGGCTTCCGCTTCGTCGGGTCGCCGGATTCGCCGCCGAACGTCCCCGCCGCCAGGGAAGCGTCGCGCCAGCGGGTCGCCTTCTGCCGCTCCGCGGACGGCGTGCGCATCGCCTACGCCACCAGCGGCGCGGGCACGCCGCTGGTCAAGGCCGGAAACTGGCTGACCCATCTCGAACATGACTGGCGGAGCCCGATCTGGCGACCTTTCCTCGACCGGTTGAACCGGCGATTCGAGGTGGTCCGGTACGATCAGCGCGGCAACGGCCTTTCGGACTGGGAGGTCGGCGAGCTTCCGCTCGACCGGTTCGTGGACGACCTCGAAGCCGTCGTCGAGGCGGCGGGGCTGGAAAGGTTCGCGCTCTACGGGGCGTCACAGGGTGCGCCGATCGCCATTGCCTTCGCGGCGCGCCGGCCCGAAATGGTGAGCCACCTCATCCTCCAGGGCGGTTTCGAGCGCGGCCGGCTCGTCCGCGCATCGGAGGAAGAACGGGAAAAGGGCCAGGCTATCCTCACCCTCATCCGACACGGGTGGGGCCAGCCGGGAAGCGTCTTCATCAACGCCTTCGCCACCATGTTCATTCCCGACGGCGACCGCGAGCAGATCGAGTCGCTCGCGGACCTCCAGCGTGAAACGACGTCTCCAGGCAACGCCGCACGGTTGCGCGCCGCCGTTGACGCATTCGACGCCGGCCCGTTCCTGGCCGAGGTCAAGGCCCCGACCCTGGTCCTGCATGCGCGCCATGACGCGATCCAGCCCCTGGAGGAGGGTCGCCGTCTCGCCGCGGGTATCGCCAACGCGGAGTTCGTGCTGCTCGAGAGCCGCAACCATGTGATCCTGCCGCAGGAGCCGGCATGGCCGGTCCTGTTCGACGCGATCGAACGCTTCGTCGGATAGGCCGATGGCCTGGCGCGTCGGGGCGCCGCCTCCTACTGGACGGAAGTGGCCTGCTCGCCAACGGCAGTCATGTCGGCCGGCTCGCCTTCATTGGTCTCGCCGGGAACCTTGAACACCTGGCCCGGCCAGATGCGGTCCGGATTCTCGATCTGGTCCTGATTGGCCAGATAGATCGTTGAATAGCGGACGCCACGGCCATAGACGCGCTTCGAGATACGCCACAGCGTATCGCCGCGCCGGATGATGACCCCGCTGCCTGATGCTTCGAGTTTCGGCGCCGTGATCTCCGGCGGGTTGGCGGCGATCTCGGCCGCATCCTCCGGAACCACCACCTCAGGCGCGGGCGCTTCCGGCTGCGCTCCCGGGGCGGCGGTCTCCGGCCCCTTGGCCGGTTCGACGGGCTTGGGCTCGGGAACCGCGGCAACCTCCGGCTGCTTCTCCGGCGTCGCCGGTTCGGGCGCCGCCGCTACCTCCGGCTCCTTTGCCGCGTCCGTCGCCGCGTCGGGTGCCGAGGCTGCCTCCGGCTCCTTCGCCGCTGGCGCTCCGGCGGTCTCCGGCTCCTTGGCCGGTTCGGCGGGCTTGGGCTCGGGAACCGCGGCAACCTCCGGCTGCTTCTCCGGCGCCGCCGGTTCGGGCGCGGACGGCTCGGCGGCCGTCTCCGGCGCCTTGGCGGGTTCGGCGGGCCTGGGTTCGGGCGTCGGCGGAGCCACCGCGGCGATCGTCTCGCCAGGCTCCCGCTCGAACGGCACGGCCGCGCGTGCGATCACGGTGCCGTCGGATGCCAGCGCATCCGCGCGGATGATGTAGTCGCCGACCGGCAGATCGCGCTCGGCCTCGACCAGATACCGCCCCTCCGGCGACGCACGGTTCTCGCCGAGCATCATCTCGTTCGCGTAGACGCGAATCGGCAAGCCCGGATCGGCAGCGCCGGCGACGAACACCTTGCGCCCGTCGATTTCGACGGCCTCGACCGATACCTTCACCGCCGGCGCGGCCGGCTTGGCTGGTTCCTCCGGCTTCGGCTCGGGCGCGGCGATCTCGGTTCCCCCGGCCGCGGGCGGCGTCGCGCCATCGGCGGGAGGGCTGGTCGCGTCGGCGGCGTCCTGCGGGGGGGCGGTTTCCGTTCCATCGGCCTCCGCGGGCGCGGGATCGACGGCGGCGATTTGCTGCTCGCCTTCCGGTTGTTCTGGAGCGGTCTCGGCCGGCGCGGCCGCTTCGCCTTCCGGCTCGGATCTTGCCGGGACCGCGGGCTCGGGAGCAGCCGCCACCTCGGCCGGTTTCTCCGGCGCGGGCGTCGCGGCCGCTTCGGCCGGCTTTTCCGGTTCGGGTGCGGCGGCGACGACTTCCTCTTCCTTCGGCTCGGCGACGGCCGGCAGCGTGATGATGCGCGAGGCTTCCCCGGGCTTTTCGACCAGCGCAAGCACCTGGCCCGACGAATCCGCCGGGATGGAAACCAGCGCAGTCTCCTCGGACACCGTGACGACGTTGCCGGGAGCGATGGCGCGCAGTTTGATCTCGTAGTCGCCCGGCTTCAGCCGCTCGTCGGGCACGGCGGCGAAATCGCCCTCGGGCGTCGCTGAATCGGATGCGATGACCTCGGCCGGCGTCACCACCTCGACATAAGACTGCGGCGGCGCCTTGCCGGCGATGACGATCGAGCCGTCGGGCTCGACCCGCACCACGTCGAAACGGGGGATCGAGGGGTCGACGGCCACTTCGGCCGGCGTCGGATCTGTCGCCGCGGGCGGCGTCTCGCCTGCCGAAGGCGGCTCGTCCGGCGTCAGCGCGGCGATCTCCTGTCCCCCGGCCTCGGCGGCGGGTGGCGTTTCGGACGCCGTCGCAGGCGGCGTCGCGTCGACGGGAGGCGCTTCCTCGCCCGAGCCGACGCGCTCGCCCTTCGGCGCGGCTTCGTCCGGAGCGGTCTCGGCGATGCCGACGGCCACGGCGTCATCGCCGTAGATCAGGGGATCGAGCACCCCGGCCACATAGGCCGTCGCACCGGCGGCGCTGGCGCCTCCGATCAGGAAGAGCAGCACTTTAATAGGGGTTGCGACCATCGACCTTCATCCCAAGACCCGCGTAACAAGGACTATCGCGTTTGCATGACGCCGACAAAGGAAAATCCTTGCGGCGTTTCCTTCGACCTTGACCCCAGCTACGACCCCAATCACCAATCGGTTTCCATGAACACGATTCGATCCGTCTGCGTCTACTGCGGCTCCTCGCCGGGCCGCGGCGACGGCTATGTCAACGCTGCCCACGATCTCGGCGCCTCGATCGCGGCCGCCGGCCTCACTCTGGTCTACGGCGGCGGCACCAAGGGCATCATGGGCGCCGTCTCCGATGCCGCGTTGCGTGCCGGCGGCAAGGTCACCGGCATCATCCCCCGCTTCCTGATGAGCAAGGAGGCGACAGAACCGGCGCTCCGCCGCCTCGACGACCTGATCGTCACCGAGGACATGCATCAGCGGAAGCACACCATGTTCGAGAAATCGGACGCCTTTGTGGCGCTTCCCGGCGGCATCGGCACGGTGGAGGAGATCGTCGAGATGATGACCTGGGCGCAGCTCGGCCACCACCGCAAGCCGATCGTCTTCGTCAACATCGCCGGCTTCTGGGACCCGATGCTCGCTTTGCTCGACCACATGCGGGCCGAGGGCTTCATTCACACCGGCCACCTCGTGCGGCCGCTCGTCGTCGACGACCCCAGATCCGTCGTCGCCGCGATCATGGTCGATGCCGCGGCCGACGGCGTCCCGACCGATGGCGAGCCGTCAGTGATCGAGAAGATGTAGCCGTCAGGCCGTCGCGCGATAGTCCGCGATCAGGGTGCCCGAGGACATCGTCTCGTCCTCGTGTCCCTTTTCGCGCCAGACTTCGGCCAATGCCGATGCGTACCACTCCTTCATCGCCGGCAAGTCGAGCATACGCTGCAGATAGGATACGGCGCCGCCGCCGAACTGGAGACCGTAGGTCTGCGCCCTGAACACGACCGGCGCGTAGAAGGCGTCGATCGCCGTGAAGGCGGGACCGCACAGGAACGGGCCGCCGAAGCGTTCGAGCCCCCCGTTCCAGATCTCGCCGATGCGGGCGATGTCCGCCTCCAGGGCGGGCGGCCTCTCGCCGAGGGCGACGCGGATGCCGCAGTTCATGCCGCATCTGTCACGCAGCGTCTGGAAGCTCGAATGCATCTCGGCGGACGCCGAGCGGGCGAAGGCTCGCGCCCTCGGGTCGGCGGGCCAAACGCCTGGATGCCTCTCGCCAAGGTATTCCACGATCGCCAGGGAATCCCACACCGCCTCGCCGGCGTCGATCAGACACGGCACTCGGCCGGTCGGCGACCATTGACGATATGTGGAGAAGCTCGGGCCGGACGGAAACGGGATCTGCCGCTCGCTGAAGGGTATCCCGAGCGTCCGCATCAGCACCCAGGGGCGAAGCGACCAGGACGAATAGTTCTTGTTGGCGATCAGGAGTTCGTACACGCAATCTTCTCCTCGGCCGCCCGGTTGCGGCGCGCCTGCGAAAACATCGACCAGCTGTAGAGGACCAATGCGGTCCAGATCAGTGCGAAGGCAATGAACCGCTCCGAGCCGAAGGGCTCGCGAAAGGCGAAAACGGCGATCAGGAAGACGATGGTCGGCGCGATGTACTGCATGATGCCGATCGTCGAGAGCCTGAGCAGCTTGGCGCCGTTGGCGTAGATGATCAGCGGCACGGCCGTGACGAAGCCGCAGCCGATCAGCAGCCAGACGTCGGCGGCATCCGTCGTGCCGAAACTGCCGATGCCGGACCATTGCAGCCAGGCGATGTAGAGGAGCGCGGGCGGGGTGAGCAGGATCACCTCCAGGAAGAAGCCCTGAGCCGGGCCGATCGGCAGCGTTTTCTTGAACAGCGCGTAGAAACCCCAGGTGACGGCCAGCGCAAGCGACACCCACGGCAGCCCACCCGTCTCCCAGGTGAGGATGGCGACCGCCAGGACCGCCAGCGTGATCGCCGCGACCTGCAGGCGATCCAGCCGCTCGCCAAGGACCACCGCGGCGAGGAACACCGAGAAGAGCGGATTGATGTAGTAGCCGAGTGCGGTCTCGAGCGCCCGGTCGTTGGCGATCGCCCAGACGTAGATGCCCCAGTTGGCCGAAACGATCGCCGCGGTCAGCGCGGCCAACGCGAGCGTTCTCGGCGAGCGGATCGCCACGCGGATGTCGGCCGTCCGCCCGAGCCAGACCAGCAGCACGCCCGCGATCGGCACCGACCACACGATGCGGTGCGCCAGAACCTCGACGGCCGGAATGTGTCCCACCGCCTTCATGTAGATCGGCAGGATGCCCCAGAAGAGATAGGCCGCGAGCGCGAACAGGAAACCACGTGTCGCGGGGTCGGTCCTGTCGCTCAACGTCATCGGCATGGCCATACGGCCTCAATGCGCCGCCGCGACGGCCAAGACCATCGAAAAGTTCTGATGCACAGGTCCAGTCTCGCTGATGGGTGAGGCACGGCTATTCGGCCGCGACCAGTCCCGCCATGTCGCGGTTCTTCATCAGCTTGTAGATGATCGAATCCATGAGCGACTGGAAGGAGGCGTCGATGATGTTGTCGGAGACCCCGACCGTCCACCAGCGCGCGCCGGTCGCGTCGAGCGATTCGATCAGCACCCGCGTGATCGCCTCGGTGCCGCCGTTGAGGATGCGCACCTTATAGTCGACCAGTTCGAGGTCGCCGATCTCGTGCTGGAATTTTCCGAGATCCTTGCGCAACGCGAGGTCGAGCGCATTCACGGGGCCGTGGCCCTCGGCGACCGACATCTTCTCCTCGCCGTCGACGACGACCCTCACGATCGCCTCCGAAACCGTCTTTAGATTGCCGTTGGCGTCGAAGCGGCGCTCCACCATGCAACGAAAGGAGTCGACCTTGAAGAATTCCGGGACGGTGCCAAGCATCGAACGCGCCAGCAGTTCGAAGCTCGCATCGGCGCCTTCATAGGCATAGCCCTGCGCCTCCCGTTCCTTGACCACCGAGATCAAGGCATCCAGCCGGTGGTCGTCCTTCGGCACGTCGATGCCGCGCCGCTTCAGCTCGGCGATGAAATTCGCCTTGCCGCCCTGGTCGGAGACCATGACGCGGCGGCGGTTGCCCACCGTCTCCGGCGGCACGTGCTCGTAGGTCGCCGGCTCCTTGATCAGCGCGGAGGCGTGGATGCCCGCCTTGGTGGCGAAGGCGGACGAGCCGACATACGGCGCCTGCGTTTCCGGGGCGCGGTTCAGGAGTTCGTCGAAGCGGCGCGACAGCCGTGTCAGCCCGGCCAGGGCATCCTCGGAAATGCCGGTCTCGAAACGCTCGGCGAAGGCCGGCTTCAGCATCAGTGTCGGGATCAGCGTGACGAGGTTGGCGTTGCCGCAGCGTTCGCCGATGCCGTTCAGCGTGCCCTGGATCTGCCGGACGCCGGCCTCGACCGCCGCCAGCGAGTTGGCCACCCCCTGCCCCGTGTCGTCATGGGCATGGATGCCGAGATTTTCGCCCGGAATGCCCGCCGCGATCACCTGGGCCACGATGTCCCTCACTTCCGATGGCTGCGTGCCTCCGTTGGTGTCGCACAGCACGACCCAGCGCGCGCCGGCATCGAAGGCGGCCTTGGCGCAGGCCAGCGCATAGTCCCGGTTCGCCTTGAAGCCATCGAAGAAATGCTCGCAGTCGACCATCGCCTCGCGGCCGGCAACGCGAGCGGCTTCGACCGAGGCGCGGATCGCGTCGAGGTTCTCCTCGTTGGTGCAGCCCAGCGCCACGCGCACATGATAGTCCCAGCTCTTCGCAACGAAACAGATCGCGTCCGCCTTGGCCTGGACGAGCGCGGCCAGCCCCGGATCGTTGGAGGCCGAGACGCCGACGCGCTTGGTCATACCGAACGCAACGAATTTCGAGCGCGCCGTGCGGCGCTTCTGGAAGAACGCCGTGTCGGTCGGGTTGGCCCCCGGATAGCCGCCCTCGACATAGTCCATGCCGAATTCGTCCAGCATTCCGGCAATGGCGATCTTGTCCTCGACGGAGAAGTCGATGCCCGGCGTCTGCTGGCCATCGCGCAGCGTGGTGTCGAAGAGGTAGAGGCGGTCGCGTTTCATGTCTTGCCTGCAAACCTGTCCGTCGCCCTGATCAGCTGATCCAGTATCCCCGGCTCCGAGAAGGCGTGGCCCGCGCCTTCGATCAGATGGAAGTCCGCGTCGGGCCAGGCCTTGTGCAACTGCCATGCATACTTCGCCGGGCACGGCATGTCGTAACGGCCGTGCACGATGACGCCGGGGATTCCCTTGAGCTTCTTGGCGTCGCGCAGGAGCTGGCCTTCCTCGAACCAGCCGCCATGCACGAAGTAGTGGTTCTCGATGCGGGCGAAGGCGATGGCGAAGTCGTCTTCGCCGAACTTGCCGCTGGATTCCGGCTCGGGCAGCAGCGTGATCGTCTCGCCTTCCCACAGGCTCCAGGCGCGGGCCGCCTCGATCTGCGCCTTGCGGTCCGCGCCGGTCAGCCGCCGGTGGTAGGCGGCCATCATGTCGCCGCGCTCGGCCGGCGGGATCGGCGCCAGGAACCGCTCCCACTTGTCCGGGAACATCTCCGACACGCCGAACTGATAGAACCAGTCGAGCTCCGGTTTCGTGACCGTATACACGCCACGCAGGATCAGCTCGTTCACCCGTTCGGGGTGCGTCTCGGCGTAGGCGAGCGCCAGCGTGGAGCCCCAGGAGCCGCCGAACACCTGCCATTTCTCGAAGCCGAACATCTCGCGCAGCCGCTCGATGTCGGCGACGAGATGCCAGGTCGTGTTGGCGTCCAGAGAAGCGTGCGGCGTCGACTTCCCGCAGCCGCGCTGGTCGAACAGGATCACCTCGTAGAGCTTCGGGTCGAACACGCGCCGCTGTTTCGGCGACGAGCCGCCGCCCGGCCCGCCATGCAGGAAGACGGCCGGCTTCGCGCCCTTCGTGCCGACCCGCTCCCAGTAGATCGTATGGCCGTCGCCGACGTCCAGAAATCCGGTCTCGAACGGCTCGATCTCCGGATAGAAGGTTCTGAGTTCGCTCACGCGCGTTTCTCCGGCGGCCAGCTTTCCGTGTCGTGGTCGGGATGCTGGTAGGAGACCAGCGTCGCGAGGAAGCTCGACGCATCCTGGTCGGCCATCGTGTCCTCGCCCGGCAGCACGGGGATCGCGTCGACATAGGGCAGCTTCGCTTCGATGCCCCACTGGATGGTCGGCGCGATCCCCTCAGGCTGGTCGAAGGCGGCGATCGCCAGCGCCACCCCGTCCGGCGCCTCGTAGGTCAGCGGCGTGCCGCAGTCGGCGCAGAAGCCGCGCCGCCCGGCATTGGACGACTGGAACCTCTTCGGCTCACCGCGTGTCCATGTCAGCTTCGCCTGCCTCACCGAAACCAGCGGCATATAGAAGTTGCCGCTCGCCTTCTGGCACATGCGACAATGGCAGACGGACGCGTCGCCGAGCGCCCCCTCGACACGGAAACGCACCGCGCCGCATTGGCATCCGCCCGAATATCTCGGCTTGTTGTCGAGGCTCATCCTGTCTTCATCCAGTCTCTCAACGCGCTGCCGGACCGATTCCCTTGCACTTGGCAAGCCATTGCCTTCCCTGCCCTTTCGTCATTCCGGCCTGTGGCAGACCGCCTCGACATTGTTGCCGTCGGGGTCGAGAACGAAGGCGCCGTAGTAGTTCTCGTGATATTGCGGCCTCAGCCCCGGCGCGCCGTTGTCGCGCCCGCCCGCGGCCATCGCGGACGCGTAGAACGCGTCGACCTCGGCGCGGCTCGCGGCCGTGAACGCATAGTGCCGGCCCGGACCCGTCTCGCCGCCTTCGTGCAGCCAGAAGTCCGGCTTGGTGCGCCCGTAGCCGCCGACCTTCACGCCGCCGGTGAATTCCGGCGGCACGACGTGCAGCATGGAGATGCCCATCGGCACGAAGGCAGCGTCGTAGAAGGCCTTCGACGTCGCCCAGTCGGACACCGCGATGCCGGCATGGTCGATCATGGATGGGCCCCTTCTGCTTTCGCTGCCCGCAGCCGAGCAACGGCATCCGCCTGCGTCAGCCCGGATACGGTCACGATGTGCTGGCAGACATTGTCGAGATCGCGCAGGATGTCGTCGTTCCAGAAGCGCAGCACGGTCCAGCCGAGTTGTTCCAGCCTATGGCTTCGTGAAGCGTCTGCCATCGCAGCAATCTCATCGCCGTGCTGCGAGCCGTCGATCTCGACGATGATTTTCTTGTCCGGGCAAGCAAAGTCTACGATGAAGCCGGCGATGGGCATCTGCCGTCTGAATGACAATCCCATCAGCCGATGCGCACGCAATTCGTTCCAGAGCTTGAGTTCGGCCTCGGTCAGCGCTTTGCGCATTTTCCGCGCGTTGCGCCGGTTCGCCAGCGGGACCGGATGGTGGCTCGACTTCATCGACCCCCCTCTGGCCTGCCGGCCATCTCCCCCTCAAGGGGGGAGATCAGCAGCTTGAGTCTATTCACCCTTCCTGCAACGTCGGTGATTGGCGAAAGCAGGCAGGACAGCCGATCTCCCCCCTTGAGGGGGAGATGGCCGGCAGGCCAGAGGGGGGTCGTCGCAAGCCTCGCGCCGCCGGTCCTCACCGCTTCACCTCCCAGGTGGTCACGCGTTCGCCCGTGGCGGGGTCCTTGCCGTCCTTCAACTGGATGCCCTGCGCGAGCAGTTCGTCGCGGATGCGGTCGGCCTCGGCCCAGTTCTTCTGCGCGATGAAGGCAAGGCGCTCGGCGACGCTACGTTCGATTTGTGCTTTTGCAATCGTTCGTGGCCGCCCGGCGACCGTATCAGCTTGAAGCGAGAACCCGAGCCAGTGAAGCGAGTTAGCCAGACCCTGTAGATCGCTATGCCGCAGCCGGTGCAACTCAGCTACACCCAACGGGGTATTTAGATCATCGAGCAGCGCCGAGAGGACCCCCGACGCGGCGATGCCGTCGTCTGGCGCGATGCCTTCGGCACGGAGAAGCCGTTCCCAACCTACAATGATGTTGTGGCTTTCGGTTAGACTCTGCTTGGTCCAGTCGATCGGCTGACGGTAGTGCGTCCTGAACATACTCAAGCGCAACACATCTCCATGCCAATCAGCAAGCAACTCGGCAATCGTAAGAAAATTGCCCTCGCTCTTCGACATCTTGCGGCCCTCGACCTGCAGGAAGCCGTTGTGCATCCAGACGTTCGCCATGACGTCGGTGCCGTGGGCGCAGCGCGATTGGGCGATCTCGTTCTCGTGATGCGGGAAGATCAGGTCGAGCCCGCCGCCATGGATGTCGAAGACCTCGCCGAGATAGGCCGCCGACATCGCCGAGCACTCGATGTGCCAGCCCGGCCGGCCCCTGCCCCACGGGCTTTCCCAGCCCGGCTCGTCCGGCGACGACTGCTTCCAGAGCACGAAGTCGCCGGGGTTCTTCTTGTGGGCGTCCACCTCGACGCGCGCGCCGGCCTGCTGCTCGTCGAGATTGCGGCGCGACAGCCGGCCGTAGTCGGGCATCGAGGCGGTGTCGAACAGCACCTCGCCCTGCGCCTCGTAGGCGTTGCCGCGCTCGATCAGCTTCTGGATGAGCGAGGTCATGTCGGCGCGGCCGTCGGCGCGCGGCTGGACAAACTCTGTCGCCCGCGGCTGCACCGTCGGCTCCAGGCAGCCGAGCGCCTTCACGTCCTTCTGGTACTGCTCGTAGGTGGTCTCGGTGACCTTGCGGATCGCCTGGTTGAGCGTCAGCCGGCCTGTCTCGATCTCCGCCCCGTAGTCGCGCAGGGCCCGCGCGTTGATCTTGTCGTCCACGTCCGTGATGTTGCGGACATAGGTGACGCGGTCCTCGCCATAGAGGTGCCTGAGCAGCCGAAAGAGGACGTCGAAGACGATCGCCGGGCGCGCATTGCCGATATGGGCGTAGTCGTAGACGGTCGGACCGCAGACATACATGCGCACGTTCGCGGGATCGATCGGGGAAAAATCCTCCTTCGATCGCGTCAGTGTGTTGTAGAGCCTCAGCCCCGTTCCAGACGCCATGAAACTCCCCTGGCCTGCTGGCCGGGGCGTTTTTCTGTTCTTTCTAGAGAAGGCGAAAACGACCGGACCAGCGGGTGCGCTAGCCGATAATGCAGATGCCGATGATGGCGGTCGCCGCTGTCATTGCGCGGCTTTATCGCCCCGTGGCCGGCGCTCCGTCAAGCGGCAAGTGGCGGGACCGCATCCGTATCCGGTCCATCCGCATCCGCGGCATCTTCCCGAAACGAACACCGGTCAGATGCCGTGGCGTCATGCCGTGTCGGTTTTGCCGAAACCGCGCCCGGTAGGAATTGATTAAACATGACACAATCGCTGAAGGCGGAAAGATCGCCCAAGGGTACGGCCCGTCACTATTTGGTCGAATTCGGACACCATCTGCGCCGCCTCGCATATTGAAGGGAAGAGACAATGCCTGCCACCAAGAGCGAAGCCGAACGAGCGCCTGAGAAGGCCCCGGCTCTCGCCAAGCAATACCGCGCCATCGGCAATGCCGCGATCGTCGCCGCGCTGATGGCGCTGAAGCGCAAACCCGCGAAGGCCGCGCCCAAGGCCGCCTGAGGCCTCCGCCTTCAGGCGTCGAGCCGGTGCCGGCCGGCCACGAAGTTGAAGATCGCCTGCTGCATCAGCGGTTCAGCGAGCTTCTCGACGGGCAGATAGAACACCAGATTGTCGCCGCTGGCGAGGACCAGGACCCCATCCTGCTTCTCGACGCGGTCGAACACGGCCCCGACGAAATTCTCGAAGTCGCCGGGCGCGTAGACGTTCGGCAGGCCGGCGAGCGCCGGCGTTATTCGGCGTCCCGCTCGCCTGTCTGCCGCGGGCGTCGCGGCCTGCCTGCGCGGGACATCGGCCCGCCTGCCGAAATTCGCTGCCTGCCTGTTCATCGCTCTCGCTCCCTGCTGGAGGAACAATGCTTGACCGGCGCTATAGAAGCTTAAGCTGAGGGGTATTGTCGTCCCCTTCTCCCGTGGCTGGTTTCTTTTGGGTTAAGGTCGGACTCTGCATTGGCGCACCGACCCGTTCCTGGATGTCCGGGCCAGTATTGGCCACCCTGTTGACCTTGTCGGACACCGGAATTGCCTCGAAGTAGCCGGGCTCGACCGGTTGGAGGAGATCGGCGACGTCGCGCGGCTCGCTGTTGCGGCAATCGAGCCAACGGGCGAAATCGGCCGGACGGATCACCACCGGCATGCGGTCATGGATGGGGGCGATCTGTTCGTTGGCGGCGGTGGTGAGGATCGCGCCGGTGTCGATTTCGGAACCACCCGGTTCCGACCATGTCTCCATCAGCCCGGCGAACGCGACCACGCCGCCACCCCTGGGGCGAATATAGTAGGCCTGGCCGGTCTTCTTGGCCTCGCGCTTCCATTCGTAGAAGCCGGACGCCGGGATCAGCGTCCTGCGATGGCGCATCGCGGCGCGGAACGTCGCCTTCTCCGCCGCCGTCTCCGATCGCGCGTTGATCAGCAGCGGCAGCGATTTCGGTTCCTTCGCCCAGGACGGTATCAGCCCCCATCGCATCAGCAGCGCCCGCCGTTCCGGCAGATTCGAACCGGGCTCGCGCGGATGGCCGGCGATGACCGACATGATCGGCTGGGTCGGCGCGATGTTGTAGCGAGGGGCGTAGACCTCCGGCGTCATGATGCCGAAGGCTTCGACGAGTTCCTCCGCCGTCACGTCGAGCGCATAACGTCCGCACATGCCGCACTTCCTTTCCAGCCTCCGCGAAGATAGGGGTCGGGTCGACGCGAGGCCAGCCGCCACAGTCCATGACCGACGATCATCAAGACATTCCCGCCGTTTCGGTCGCGCTGAGGCGCGGCGACCGGCTGCTGCTCGTGCGGCGCGGCCGGCCGCCCTCCGAGGGCCTGTGGGCCTTTCCGGGCGGACGCGTCGAGCCAGAGGAGACCGACGAGGATGCAGCGCTGAGGGAACTCCACGAAGAGACCGGCCTGCGCGTCGACGCCGTCGCCTTCCTGCGCGCATGGCGGCTCGATCCGGCCTTTCGAGGGGCCCCGCACTACCGGCTGCACGTGTTCGGCGCGAACTGGACTTCCGGCGAGCCGGTCGCGGCCGACGACGCGGCGGAGGCGCGCTTCCTGACGCTTGAGGAGATGCGCGCCCTGCCGGTCACCCCTTCGGTGCTCGAAATGGCGGCGGACCTTCTTGCCGGTTAGCCATGTTCCGAGTCCACGCGCCGCGCGCCTTGCGGCAGACAAAATCATCCGCGACAAATGCATCATGAACCGCCTCGCCGCCGCCCTGCTGATCACGCTCGCCGCCGCCCTGCCGGCGCGGGCCGTCGACGCGCCATACGAACCGCGGCTGCTGCGTCTCGCCGAGGTGCTTGGTTCGCTTCACTATCTGCGCAATCTGTGCGGCGACGCCGGAACCCAGTGGCGGGAGCGGATGGAGAAGCTGATCGAGGTCGAGAACCCCGACACCACCCGCCGGGCGCGGTTCGTGGCGAGCTTCAACCGCGGATACCGGTCCTTTGACGGCGTCTATGTGAGCTGTACCGCCTCGGCCACCGAGGCCATCGGCCGCTACATGAAGGAGGGCGAGGAGCTCTCGCGCGAGATCGCCGTCCGCTACGGAAATTAACCCTTCCGGCAGGTGCTCGCGACGACGTCCACTTTTTTCGCCGGCTGCCCCGTACACGCCTGAATCCGTGTGCTACAACTCTTAACCGGACCTTAACAGGGACATTCAAAGTTGATCCAAATTGTTCGGATCGACACCTTGGAACAGGTGGAGCAAGCGATGGAACGGGCTGTGACCGAGATCGACGCGCTGGTGCGCGAGGAAAAGCGCCTGACCGCCGTCGAAAGCCATGCAGAGGCGTGGGCCGAAGGTCTTTCCGCCGGCATCGAGCCCGAGATCATCGCCGAGGCCGCGCTCGCAACCGCCTTCGAGGAAATGCTTCGTTCCTCCGGGGAGGATGCGGCGCTCGCGCTGCTCGACCGCACGCGCGAAAAGGTCGTCGCCGGCGAATTCGCCCCGTTCTTGCGCCGGCACTGAAGTTTCGCCCGTTTTCGTGTATTGTGGCCGGCGGCGGCAGGAGGGCCGCCGAACGAGGACCGACACCATGATGCCGATCCCGCTGCGGCCGTCGCCATCCGTTCATGCGATTCCGAGGCTGGTGCTCGCCGCGTTCGTCGTGGCGACAGCGCTCTCCCTCGCCGCCCCCGCCTTCGCGCTCAGCGAGATACCGCAGGAGGAGGTGCCACCGCCTCCGGGCGACGAGCCCATCGAGAAGCAGCCTCTTCCGCCCGTCGGCGAGGTCCCGGAGCCGGCGCCCGTCGAGCCGCCTTCGGACGCCGAGGTCGAGCCGCCGGCCGAGGCGTCGCCGGACGACCTGCCGCCCCAGGCGCCGCCCGTCGAGGAGGCGCGTCCACCCGCTGTCGATCCCGAGGAACCCATCCCGGACGTGCTCTACGACGTCGCTGCCGTGCCGGCGCCGGCGCGGCGCATGCGCGAACTGATCATCGAGGCGGCGCGCGCCGGCGACCTCGAAGGGCTGAGGCCGCTGATCGGCACCGGCGCCGACATCACCCAGCTTTCATTCACCGAGATCGAGGGCGACCCGATCGAGCACCTGCGGCAGAGCTCCGGCGATATCGAGGGCCAGGAGATTCTGGCCATTCTCCAGGAAGTGATGGAGGCCGGCTTCGTCCATCTCGATCCCGGCACGCCGGAAGAGCTCTACGTGTGGCCATACTTCGTCGGCCTGCCGCTCGAGAAGCTCGACCCACGGCAGCGGGTGGAGCTGTTCAAGATCGTCACCGCCGGCGATTACGAGCAGATGCTGACCTACGGCGCCTACAACTTCTATCGTGTCGGCATCACGCCCGAGGGCCGCTGGGTGTTCTTCGTGGCGGGCGATTGAGAGGCCCGCTCCCTCCCCCCTGATGGGAGGGGCGCCGAGCGAACGGAGCAATGCCACGTTCACGAGAGGGGTGGGGTCTTTACGCTCGACCTGCCGCAACACCCCTGCCTGTCCTTCGCGCAAACCTCCCCTCGGGGGGAGGTGATCCCCAGCCTACCCAGCCTCCTGGAACTTCACCGCCTGCCCCTGCCCCGCCGTGACGATCGCCCCGTCCCACATCACGCGCGTGCCGCGCACGATGGCGCCGACCGGCCAACCGGTGACCTCGCGACCGTCATGCGGCGTCCATCCGGCTCGCGACCCCTGCTCGGCGTTGGCGATGACGTGCCGGCGCTTCAGGTCGACAACCGTGAAGTCGGCGTCCCAGCCGGCCGCGATGCGGCCTTTCCTCGCGATGCCGAACAACCGCTGCGGACCGTGGCTGGTGAGATCGACAAGGCGCTCGATGGAGAGCCGCCCGGCGTTGACGTGATCGAGCATCAGCGGCACCAGCGTCTGCACGCCCGTCATGCCCGACGGTGAAGCGGGGTAGGGCTTCGCCTTCTCCTCCAGCGTATGCGGCGCATGGTCGGAGCCGAGCACGTCGACAACGCCGCTGGCGATGCCCTTCCAGATGCCGTCGCGATGCCTTCGGTCCCGCACCGGCGGGTTCATCTGGATCAAGGCGCCCAGTCGCTCATAATCGCCGGCCGTCAGCGTCAGATGGTGTGGCGTCGCCTCGCAGCTCGCCACGTCCTTGTGCGCCTCCAGGAACTCGATCTCCTCGGCGGTCGAGATGTGGAGGACATGGATGCGCGCCCGCGCCCGTCGCGCCACGGCCACGAGACGCTGCGTGCACCGGAGCGCGGCGATCTCGTCGCGCCAGACAGGATGCGATGCCGGGTCGCCCTCGACCCTCAGGCCTGCCCGCTCGCGCAGCCGCGCCTCGTCCTCGGAATGAAATGCCGCCCGCCGGCGCGTGTTCTTCAGGATCGAGAGGACCCCCTCGTCGTCCTCGACCAGTAGGTCGCCCGTGGACGACCCCATGAACACCTTGATGCCCGCCGCCGCCGGCAGACGCTCCAGTTCTCCGGCGTCCGCCGCATTCTCGCGGGTGCCGCCGACCCAGAAGGCGAAGTCGCAATGCATGCGACCCGACGCGCGCCGCACCTTGTCGGCGAGCGCCGCCTCGCTGGTCGTCAGCGGCTTGGTGTTCGGCATCTCGAAGACGGCGGTTACGCCGCCGAGCACGGCTGCGCGCGAGCCGGTTTCCAGGTCTTCCTTGTGCTCGAGCCCGGGCTCGCGGAAATGCACCTGGCTGTCGATGAAGCCGGGCAGTACGTGCAGCCCGCGACAGTCGATCGTCTCCCCGGCATGGGCCTGCGACAGGTCGCCGAGGGCGACGATGCGACCGTCGCGCACGCCGACGTCGCGCTGGCCGACGCCGTCCTGGTTCACCACCGTTCCGCCGCCGAGGATCAGGTCATAGCTTGCCACCGCCATCGTCGCCGCCCTTGCCGGTCATCGGTCGGCGGCTTACGTAATGGCCTCCGCGATTGCAAGGCTGCCATGCGCGTCGTCCATCTCACCGACCGGTCGATCCTTTCCGTCAGCGGCGCCGACGCCCGCGACTTCCTGCAGAACCTTGTGACGACCGACCTGGCGGCGCTTGGCGAAGCTGAAGCGAAGCCGGGTGCGCTGCTCACGCCGCAGGGCAAGATACTGTTCGACTTCCTCGTCTCTTCGGCAGGAGCAAATTCCTTCCGGCTCGAATGCCGGGCGGACATCATCGACGACTTCGTGCGGCGGCTGATGATCTACCGTCTGCGAGCGAAGGTCGAAATCGTGAAGGTGGATCAACCGGTTATCGCGATCCGCTTCGGATCGGATCCGACTTTCTCAGAGACTGATTCAAGCACCTCACGCGATGATTCAACGGCCGGCCTCTGGCTTCGCGACACTCGCTTCCGTCTGCCGTCGGTAGCGGAACGCAGCTACGACGCCGCGGCCGCCACGGCGGCGGTCGAAGAGTGGACCGCTTTCCGCATCGCCAACGGCGTCGCCGAGAGCGGCGACGATTATTCGCTGGCCGACGCCTTCCCCCACGATGTCCTTCTCGACCAGACCGGCGGAGTGGGACTGCGCAAGGGCTGCTATGTCGGCCAGGAAGTGGTCACGCGCATGCACCATCGCGGCACCGCGCGACGCAGGGTGCTGGTCGTATCCGCGGAGGCCGACCTGCCGCCCGCCGGCGCCGACATCTCCGCCGACGGGCGCTCCGTCGGCACGCTCGGCACGACGCTCGCGCGCACCGGACTCGCCATCGCCCGCATCGACAAGGTCAAGGCCGCGATGGACGCCGGCGTGCCGCTGGTCGCCGCGGGCGTCACGCTCGGCCTGGCAATCCCGCCCGGCGTCGGCTTCGCCTTCCCCGAGGCGGCGGCCATCGCCGACGACGCCTGATGGCGGACCGCGCCGGCGCTCCTCCGCGAGCTTGGCAGCGGATGCTGTCTGGCCGGCGGCTCGATCTACTCGATCCCTCCCCGCTCGACATCGAGACATCCGATATCGCGCATGGGCTGGCCCGCGTCGCGCGCTGGAACGGACAGACGGTCGGAGACCATGCCTTCTCCGTCGCACAGCATTCGCTGCTCGTCGAAGTCATCTTCTGCCGCTTGGCCAAGAGCCCCTCGCCCGACGCACGCCTTGCCGCGCTGCTCCACGACGCTCCGGAGTACGTCATCGGCGACATGATCTCGCCCTTCAAGGCGGTGGTTGGCGGCGGCTACCGCGAGGTCGAGGCCCGTCTGCATCAGGCCATCCACCTTCGCTTCGGACTGCCTGTGGAGTTGCCGGCCGGGCTCGCGGCGGAGATCAAGAAGGCCGACCAGATGGCGGCCTACTTCGAGGCCACCGCCCTTGCCGGTTTCTCTGTCGCGGAGGCGACGAAGTTCTTCGGCAGGCCACGCTCGATCTCGCCGGACGGGCTGGACCTGACCGCCCGGCCGGCCCCGCGCATCCAGCGCGAATTCACCTTCCGTTGCGCGGCAATCGAGAAACTGCGCGTCGGGCGCTGAGTCCGTGCCGGACATTTTTGCTGGCAATATCGTCCCACCGCACTAAGTTGGACACATATCGTCCATCGTAAGGAGTGCGCGGGATTCCCCAGGGAACCACCCGGGCCGATCCGCTTTCGGATCTCGACCCCGGCAGAACGGCTTTCTTCCTCGACTTCGACGGCACGCTGGCGCCCATCGTCGCCCGGCCGGACGAGGCGCGTATCGAGCCTGCCGTGCTCGACGTCGTTCATAGGCTGCAAGCGCTGACCGGCGGCGCGGTCGCCATCCTCTCCGGCCGAGCGGTCGACAGGCTCGACAGGTTTCTGGCGCCGCTGGTGCTGCCGGCGGCGGGTGTGCACGGGCTCCAGCGCCGCGACGCAGCCGGAGTTCTTCACGAGGGGCCAGTCGACCGCGCGGAACTGACGGCCGCGTCCGACACGATCGATGCCTTCGCCAACCCCCATCTGGGCCTGATCGTCGAGCGCAAGCCCGCGTCCATCGCTCTGCACTACCGCCAGCGTCCCGACCTTGAACCGGTGATCCTGTCGATCGCGTCACGGACCGAGGCGGCCCATCCGGGCCTCCATCTGCTCAGGGGCAAGTGCGTTGTCGAACTCAAGGCCGGCGACCGAACCAAGGGCGATGCCCTCGCCGATTTCATGCGCGAGCCGCCCTTCGCCGGGCGAACGCCGGTCGTAGCCGGCGACGACGTGACCGACGAAGCGGCGTTCGCCGCGGCGAACCGCCTCGGCGGCCGCTCGATCAAGGTCGGCGACGGCACGACCGCCGCCGCTTTCTGCGTCAGCGGTCCGCACGAACTGCACACGCGGCTCCTGCGTCTCGCCGAGCGGTGGGATGGCGGTGCGGTATGACGGTCGGAGCGCTCGCGCGGCGGGAACAATTGTGCGTCTCGGGCGCTATCGAGGCTGAAAGGAACCCTTCGAATTGAGCAGGCTCATCATCGTATCCAATCGCGTCGGCGACCTCGACAACCCGGCGCAGAGCGGCGGGCTGGCGGTCGCGCTGGCCGATGCGCTGCGTCGCCGCGGCGGCGTCTGGTTCGGCTGGAACGGCGAGATCGTCACGCAGCCCGTCAAGGACCGGCCCGTGCCGCACCGGACCGGCGAGGTGGAGCGCATCGGGGTTCCATTATCCCGGCAGGAGTTCGCCGACTACTACATCGGCTACGCCAACAGCGTCCTGTGGCCGCTGTTTCACTACCGTCTCGACCTCATCGACTATCGCCCGCCCTTCCTCAGGAACTATCGCAAGGTGAACCAGCGTTTCGCGCTGGAACTCTCGCCTTTCGTGAAGGCGCGCGACTTGATCTGGGTGCATGACTACCACTTGATCCCGCTGGCCAGACAAATGCGACGGCTCGGCGCGTCGAACCCGATCGGCTTCTTCCTTCACATCCCCTTCCCGCCGCCTGAGATTCTCGCCGCCGCGCCGAACCACGTCGAAATCGTCGAGGCGCTGCTCGACTATGACGTCATCGGCTTTCAGACGTCGACCGACCTCGTCAACTTCCGTCGCTATGTCGAGGACAACGTCGCCGGCGCCGCCCTGACCTCCGAAGGGGTGACGTTCAAGGGGCGGCTCGTGCGCACCCGTCGCTTCCCGATCGGCATCGACGTGGACATCTTCGCCGAAATGGCCGACCGCCCCAACGAGGATGTGCGGATCGAGCAGATGCGCCGCCACATGCTCCAGCGCAAGCAGGTGATCGGCGTCGACAGGCTGGACTACTCCAAGGGGCTGCCGTCTCGCTTTCAGGCCTTCGAGAAGCTGCTGGTCGACAATCCTCAGCTCGAGCGCAAGGTCTCGTTCCTGCAGATCGCGCCGCCTACGCGCGAGACGATCGATGCGTATTCGATGATCCGTGGCGAAACCGAGGGCCTCGCCGGCGCCATCAACGGCCGTTTCGCCGAGTTCGACTGGACCCCGATCCGCTACATCCATCGATCCGTCGGGCGCGACAAGCTCGCCTCGCTCTACCGGATGAGCGACGTGGGTTTCGTCACCCCGCTGCGCGACGGCATGAACCTCGTCGCCAAGGAGTTCGTCGCCGCCCAGAACCCCGATGATCCGGGTGTCCTCGTACTCTCGCGCTTCGCCGGCGCAGCAGAGGACATGGTCGACGCCGTGTTGGTCAACCCGCACGACATCGACGAGATGTCGCGGGCCTTGCAGACCGCGCTGACGATGCCTCTCGGCGAACGGGTCGAACGTCACCGCGCCCTTCTCGCTCGTGTGCGCGAAACCGACGTGTCCGTCTGGGCGGCGTCGTTCCTCGATGCGCTGGCGCGCACCGAGGAACGGCCGGCGACGCGACGCAGGCCGCCTCGAAGGATCGCCCCGCCGCCGCCCGCGGCCGGCACCGTCGGGCCCGGCGGGCTCGGCTATCTGATGACGCTGTCGCCGCGCGAGGAAGAGACGGTCGGCGTCGGTCGCGAGGATCACAAGCTGCCGAAGCCGCGCAAGAAGCCTACCGTCCCGGCCTCTCCAGACGGTCCAGGAACCACTGGGTCAGCCTGACCCAGAGCTCATCCTTTTCCCCGGTGTCCTCGCAGCCGTGGTCGAGGTCGGGATTGTCGTTGACCTCGATGACGAAGACCCCGTCCTTGGTCTCCTTGAGGTCGACGCCGTAGAGCCCATCGCCGATGCAGCGGGCCGCCCGCACCGCCGTGTCGACCACGACCTGTGGGGTATCCTTGAGCGTGAAGGTCTTGAACCCGCCGACGTCGGGCTTGCCGGTGGCCTTGTGGTTGACCACCTGCCAGTGCTTCTTGGCCATCAGGTAGTGCACGGCGAAGAGCGGCTGCCCGCCGAGCACGCCGATGCGCCAGTCGAACGTGGTCGGGACGTATTTCTGCGCGATCAGCAGATCGGAATCCTCCAGCCAGGCTGTCGCCAGCGCCTTCAGCTCCTGGATGTTTTCCGCCTTCTTCACGCCGCGCGAGAAGGCGCTGTCGGGGATCTTCAGCACGAGCGGGAACCCCAGCGTGTCCGCGGCCACCTCGAAGTCGGCCGGGCTGGCGATCATCACGGTCTGCGGCACCGGCACCTTGTTCAGCGCCATCAGTTCGTTGAGGTAGACCTTGTTGGTGCATCGGATCATCGACAGCGGGTCGTCGATCACCGGCATGCCCTCCTGCTGCGCCCGCCGCGCGAAGCGATAGGTGTGGTTGGAGATCGAGGTCGTCTCGCGGATGAACAGCGCGTCGTAGTTGGCGAGCTTGGCCAGATCCTTCCTGGTGATGGGTTCCACCTCGACGCCCATCTTTTCGGCGATCTTCGCCCAGTGCCTCAGCGACGCGATCTGCGAGGGCGGCATGGTGTCGTTCGGATCGACCAGCGTGGCGAAGGCGTAGCGCGCCGGCGTGCGCGCCCTCGAATCGCGCCATTCGCGGCCGGTATAGGTGTCGAGGGCCACGATGAAGCGTTTCTCGTCAGCTGGCGTCATTCGCGCCAGCGGTAGGAAGCCGATCTTCTTGATCGACGCCCAATCGCCATTGTCGACGATCGTGACTTCCAGCGCCGGCGCGCGGAACCAGTCGAACAGGAGCTTGGTGAAGCGGTCCCAGGCCTTGCCGGGGCCGATGCCGAAGAAGATGGCGATCTTCGACGGGAACGCGCCGCCGAGATCGCCGCGCGAGCGGTTGAGCATCTGCTCGAGTTCAGGCAGGGCGTGTTCGTAGAGCTTGCGCTCGGACAGGTCGATCATGGTCTCGACCGTCGGGATCACCTTGTGGCCGCGCGCGCCCGCAAGCAGCGAGGCGTAGTAGCCTCGGCTCTGGTAGCCGTAGTTGTTGGACAGATTGATCACCTTCGGCCGCTGCCCCCTAAACAGCGCCGGATGCGCGAGGTAGTCGCGGTTGGTGATGATCTTGTGCGGCGTCGCAACCTGGTCGAGATCGTGATTGCGGCCGGTAAGGATGACCCAGGTCATGGCGTTTCGCGCTCTGGCAGGCGGCGCGTCGGCCGCGGGAGACGGACTGGAATTTCGAGGCGGGTCGGTCCGCTCGCGCGTCGGCATGACGCCTTGAACGCCCGCCTCATCGGACGGTTCCGGAGACGGTCTCGGCAATGCGCCCGGATCGCGGTGCCGTCAATCGCAGCGCCATCGTAAGTGCAGCGGAGCCGTCCGCGTAGTAGCGGTCCCGGCGGCCGGTGACAAAAAATCCCGCCCTTTCGTAGAGCGCGATCGCGGCGCGGTTGTCCGGCCTGACCTCGAGCCTCAATTCGGCCGCGCCGCGCCGGATGGATTCCGACCTAGCCTCGCCAAGCAATTGCCCGCCGATGCCGGCGCCGGTACGGCCCGGCCGCACCGCGATCGAGTAGAGCCTTGCCACGCGGCTACCGGACCTGAACAGTAGGACGAAGTAACCCTCGAGCCCATGCCTCGTCCTGGCGATCACGACCGCCGCCGATCTGCTCACCGCCAGCCGTCTGAACGAGGCGCGCGATATGCGATCGGCCGTGAACGCGGCGCGTTCGAGCGCGTCGAGGGCATCGGCGTCGGACGCAAGGGCCGGACGAAACTCGACGCGCATCGGGGAAATGGGGCCTCGGAAAAGCGGGGGTTCTGAATCCTGCCCCCGCGTCTCCTCCGCTGAAGCAGCGCCGGCGCTTTCGCGCTTGGATTCGGGCCGAATTGTGGCGACGGACTGGTAGCCGCGAGGGACGCGGCTATGCCCCCTCGCCGGCCAGTATCTGCCGCCATGCCTGCCTTGCCACGGCGCTCATGCGTTCCCCCGGCAGCGCGCTCACGACGGCGCAGCCGACTCCCTTGTCGAACCACCAGATGGCGGTCGTTCCGTCCGCCTGCGACTGCACCTTGCCCCATGACTTCGGGTCCGCGCTCGACGTCACATAGATCGACACGCGCGCGCCTGCACTATCCTCGTAGAGGAGGTGCGCGGCAACGCCTTCGCCCTGCGGCAGCAACCGGCCGCCAAGCAGGCCGAAGCCCTCCGCCGACAGGTCCGGGAGGACCAGTGTCAGGCCCGTACGGTTGGACAGCCATGTCTTCAGGTGATCCCGATCGTCGACGGCCACCTCGACCGCGTGACGCCGCTCCGCGGAATAGACCGCGTGAGCGGCGAGCGCGCCCTCGGCGAGCCCTTCGCCGGAACTCGGGCGAAAGCCCAATCCCGTCAGCCCCGCCACGTAGCCGGCGCCGAGCCCGACCGCGAAGATCAACGCCGCGGCGATCGCCAGCCAGCCCCGCCATCCGTTGCGCCGCGAGCGCTCTCCTGTTCCGACGATCTCGCGCAAGCGCACCGGCACGGGCTCGTCGGCGATGCCGGAAAGGGCTTCGCGCAGCCGTTCCCGGTCGGCCGCGAAACGCACCGCGTGAGCCTTGCGTTCGGGGTTCGCGTCGAGCCAGCTTTCCAGGGCGGCGCGCTCTTCCTCGGGCAGCTCGCCATCGAGCGCCAGATGGATGTCTCGATCTGAGAATTCGCGCGCGCTCATCGCTCCACCACCTTGAGGGTGCGCCGGCGGTGCGCATCATCGAGCAGGGCCTTCAACTCCTCGCGTCCCCGCGCGATGCGCGACATCAGCGTGCCTGCAGGCACGCCGAGGATGTTCGCGGCCTCGGCGTAGGAGAAACCTTCCACCGACACCATCAGCAAAGCGGCGCGACGGTCGGGGCTGATCGACTGCAAGGCCTCCAGGACCTCGCGCGAGGCGACCGCAGCCATCTGGCCCGCGGGCAGGGAGACGTTTTCGGCCGCCTCTGGCGCCGCCACGAGCAGGTCGGCCCGACGCTTCGACTGCCTCATCTGATCGATGAACAGATGATGCATGATGGTGAAGAGCCAGCGCCGCGGACTGTCGCCGGAGCGCCAGTTGTCGAGGCGCGACAGCGCCCGTTCGAGACAGTCCTGCACGAGGTCATCCGCCAGGTCGCGGTCGCGCATCAGGGAGCGCGCGTATCGTCGCAATCGCGGTATCTCCACCAGTATCGCCGTTCTCTTGTCTTCGATCACGCGAACCGCCAACCGCCGGCACGTTTCCTCCGCCGCGCCGGGACACTCTAGCGCAAAACGCTAGCGAGCCGGAAATCTTCCCAGCATCAACGCACTTGAACCAACGATGCGTCCATTTGATTTGTCGGTGGGTCCGAAAACCTGTTAATGATTGAACAGTTCCGAAGCGGACCTCCCCATGACGAGCATTGCCTCCCCCCTCCCGCAAAGCCGCCTGCCGTGGCTCCTCATCGTCTGCGGCTGCCTGATCGCGGCGCTCACCTTCGGGCCTCGTTCGGCAATGGGTTTCTTCCAGTTGCCGATGCTGGCGGAGAAGGGCTGGGACCGCACCACCTTCGGGCTGGCGATGGCGATCCAGAACCTCGCCTGGGGCCTTGGCACCCCCATCTTCGGCGCGCTGGCCGACAAGTTCGGCACCTGGCGCGTGCTGGCGCTGTCGGGCTTCATGTACGCCGCCGGCCTCGTCATGATGGCGATGTCCGACAGCCCGGCGATGCTGCACGTCGGCGGCGGCCTCCTGGTCGGTCTCGGCGTCGCCTCGGGTTCCTTCGGCATCGTGCTCGCAGCCTTCGCCCGCAACGTGCCGGCCGAGCGCCGCAGCTTCGTCTTCGGTCTCGGCACCGCCGCGGGCTCGGCCGGCATGTTTCTGTTCGCGCCGCTCAGCCAGGGCCTGATCGACGCCTATGGCTGGTACGACACGCTGGTCATCATGAGCGCGATGATGCTCGTCATCCCCATCCTCGCCATTCCGCTGGTCGGCAATTCATCGTCGGGACGGGCTCAGCAGGCCGTGTTCCGGCAGACCGTGGCCGAGGCGCTGCGCGAGGCGCTCGGCCATCGCAGCTATCTGCTGCTCGTCTCGGGCTTCTTCGTCTGCGGCTTCCAGGTCGCGTTCATCACAGCGCATTTCCCCGCCTACATCGGGGACATCGGCATCGATGCGCGCTACGCCGTCATCGCACTGGCGCTGATCGGCTTCTTCAACATCATCGGCTCGCTCTCGGCCGGCTATATTGGCCAGCGCTATTCGAAGCCGATCTTCCTCGCCTGGATCTACATCGGCCGGTCGGTGCTGGTGACCGCCTTCCTGCTCCTGCCGCAGACGCCGACCTCCGTGATCGTCTTCGCGATCCTGATGGGGCTGCTCTGGCTCTCCACCGTGCCGCCCACCAATGCGCTGGTGGCGATCATGTTCGGCACGCGGCACCTCGGGCTCCTTGGCGGGATCGTCTTCTTCTCACACCAGATCGGCTCGTTCCTCGGCGTCTGGCTCGGCGGCTATCTCTACGACCGCCTCGGCAGCTACGACCCCGTCTGGTGGCTCGGCGTCGCACTCGGCATCTTCGCTGCCGTGGTGCACTGGCCGATCGCCGAGAAGCCGGTAGAGCGGCCAGGACGGCTGGCGCCGGCGGAGTGAAAACGCCTACCTCCCGGCGGGTTCGGCCCTCGCCGCCTTCACAAGCATGCGCTGGTAGAACAGCCCGATACCGATCAGCACGCCGCCGAGCCCGATGAACGACAGCGCCCTGAGCACCCCTTCGAGTTCCGACATGTCGATCAGGAAGGTCTTGCCGACGGCGAGCACGACAAGCACGGCCGAGGCGAGGCGCAGGACCTGCGACTTCAGCCGCACGCCGATCGCCAGGATCACAACGCCCATGGCCAGCCACAGCGCGGAATAGGCGTAGGTCTCGAGCTGCTCCATGCCCTTCCAAAGACCGATGAACTCGCCCTTGAACAGGCGGCGCACCGACAGCGTGGCGTAGGCGAAGGCGAGCGTCGCGGCGATCAGCGCAAGTCCCGCGACATACCATTGCGGGCGCTTGCCTCGCGCATAGAGCGCGAGCAGAGCCGCGGCGATCGCCGGCATCAGGTAGCCCAGCAGAAGCAGGTTGAAGAAGGTGATCGAGCCGGTCGATTCCTCGGTGAACAGCGGGTTGAGGAAGAGGAAGTGCTGCAGGACGACGAAGGCCGCCGACAGCACGCCGACAATGATCGACCCGATCCTGAACACAGGACTCGGCGCGCGCTGGTCGAGCGCGATCAGGATGCCGCTGCCGCCAAAAGCGATCAGCGTGTAGATCGCCTGCTCGCCGAGCGTCGGCGCGTCGGCGTCGATCACGCCGCCGTTCATGGCATGGCGCGTCAGCATGGCGGCCGTGAGCATGGCGAACAGGGCGGCCGCTGCTTCCATGACGAGGCGCGGCCGGCCGTTGGTGGTTCGCGCCAGTTGCCACGCCGCGAAGGCGAAGAAGAGCGTCGGCAGCCCGTAACCCGCGAGCAACTGATTGAGCACCGGCCGGGTCGAAAGGGCCGCGGAGCCGACGATCGTCGGATCGATGGCGATGCGCAGGATCGTCAGGAGCACCGCCGCGACCGCCGCCCAGCCGAGCGCCGGCCAGTCGCGCCGGCGCGTCGCCAGGGCAGCCGCCGCCGCCACGGCCGCGGTGAGGACCGTGGTGACGCCCGGTCCGAACGCCATCATCAGCGCGAGGGCGAGCGCGACGAAGCCTCCCCCGACGAGGACGGACACGGCCCTGCCGCCGGACTGTGGCGGGGTTTCGGCCCGAGCGACCCATTCGCAGCCCGCCGCGAAGGCGAGGAACAGCAGGCCCGCCAGGGCAGCGCGCAAGGGATCGACGTCGAGGTTGCCCACCGCGACCCAGTCGGAGACGAGGATCGCCAGCGGCGGAACGACGGCGAGCGCCGCCCACGCGGCCGCGCGCCAGCCGGGTCGCCCGACGAAGCGCCAGGCGCTCCATAGGCCGGCGCCGACAAAGAGCAGCGCAAGCCCACCGCTCCACAACGCGCCGCCTGGCGCGAAGGGGAGAACGGGCAGCCCGTCGATCGTCAGGTCTCCTCCCGAAAACTCGAATGTATAGCTGCCGCCGAGCGCAGCGCGGGCGTGGACGACGACCGCCGCGAAGGCCGCGCCGGCGGCCAGCGCCAGGGCGCGCTCGCGATGGACCGCGACGGCCAGCATCGCTGCGGTCACGACCGCTGCGTAGGGGAAGCCGCCTGCGGCCACCAGTTCCGGTCTGACGCCCAGCGCCGTCGCGGCGACGGCCGACAGCACGGCAGGCACGATCGACGCGGCATCGATCCGGCCGCGGTCGTTGCCCGCGCCCAGCCAGATGAAGGCCAGGCTGGCGAGCGTGACCGTCTGGTTGAACAGGACGACGATGAAGTCGGGATCGGGCGCGCGGGCCAGGTAGAGCGGCAGCCAGAGGCCAGGCCCGGCGAAGGCAAGCGCCATCAGCGGCGTCCAGCGCCTCGCACGGGCGATCACCGCCGCCGCGACGAGGATGACGCCGACGAAGACGAAGAGGGCCCAGGCGTTCGGCGCGTTCGAGGCGACCAGCGCCGGCGTGGCGTAGGAACCGATCAGGCCGAGCGCGCCGAGCCACTGGCCGTGGATCAGCGCGGCCGCGACCGTGGCGATGCCGACGACGCCGAGCAGGGTGAAGGCGGCGGTCGGTCCGATGAAGCCGTAGATCGCATGCGCGGCATAGACCGTGCCGAACAGCGTGAAGGCCCCCGCCGCGGTCAGGATCGCCGGCACATAGGCGTTCTGCAAACCCTCCACCGGCATCTTGAAGCCAGCGTTGCGGCGCAGGAATTCACCGCCGCCGGCGAGCGCCAGCCCGAGGATCGCGGCCAGCGTCAGCCTTAGGCGGGGTCCGAACACGCCTGCCTCGATGGAATAGCGGATCAGGAACACGGCGCCGAAGGCGAGCGCCAGCCCGCCGACCCAGACGGCCCAGCGTGTGCCGAGCGCGGTCTCGATGTCGCGGCGTGGTCTTTCTGCCGGAGGGTGGGCGATCGTGGCCGGCACGGCGGGTTCCGCGGACCAGGGGCCGGGTTCGGCGGCCGCCGCGGCACGCGTCGACGCAGCGGCTGACTCGCCCGCTGCCACGGGCTTCTCCAGCAGCTCGTCGGGAGCGATCGGCGGCGTATTCGTCTCGATGATTTCCGCTGAATCAGGAGATGCCGCGACGCCGGGGGCGCCCGACCGGGCGGCCGTCGCCGGCGACGCCCCTGCATCCTGCGGTCCGTCGGCGATCCCCTCGCGATGAGCGAGAAACGCCATGCGCAGCGCGTAGAGATCGTTTTCCAGCTTGCGCAACTGGCCGTTCTGGCGCGCGAACAGCGCGCCGGCCACGATCACCCCAAGGACCGCAAAGAGCTCAAGAATCATGAGGCCTCCCCCAAGGCCTGATGCCCGCCGATCAAGGCGGCTTCGCGGCGCTTCTATCCGCGCGAGAGCCGCTCCGACGCAAAGATTGAGCAGGTTTCGCGGCCGAACGCCAGTGGCCTGCCGCTGTTGTCCGTCAGCGCCACCGAGACCCTGAGCGTGCGGCCACGACCGCCCGTCCCTGTCGGACCACCTCTCCCGCACCGGGCATTATCGGGCGCATCGGGCTCGCCTTGGTCGACCGGTCCGGTCACGCGGCGCTCTCTCCCTCGGGTGCGAAGCCCCGCAGCACCGCGGCCAGAAAGCCGGCGCGCGCTTCCGGCTCGGCGATGCCGCGCGCCTCGTAGACATGCCGTGCGAGGAAATGGCCGGTGAGCCGATAGGCCGTCTCCACCGCCACCGCGTCTGCGCGCAGGCCGGAACCGGGGGCGAGGAACGCCGGCAGGACCAGCATGCGGTCCGCCCATGGCTCACCGGCGTCGCGGGAAACGGCGCGACCGGTCTTCGGCGACACGAAGGCCAGGTTGTCGCGTGCGCCGGTCGCGGCGCAGCGGGCGAGGTCGAGGCCGAAGCCCAGTTCCTCGAGCACCATCAGTTCGAAGCGCACGACCAGTTCGGCCGCCGACGCGGTATCCTCCAGGTGCTGGAGCGTCACGGCCAGCGCCTCGAACAGGCCCCCATGCGGATCGCGCTCGGGCAGCAGCCTGAGATGCGCGGCCAGCGTCTGGAGCGCATAGACCGAGACGGCTCGGTCGAACAGACGGGCGGCGTTGAGTTCCACCGGTTCGACCTGGAACACGCCGAGATGCTCGTCGAGACGCGCGCGCCAGAGCACGTCCACGCGATTACCCGCCTGCAGGACCGGCTGCAGCTTGCGCGAGCGGCCGCCCCGCACAAGCCCTAGATGGCGGCCGTGGCCGCGCGTCATCACCTCCAGGATGGCGCTGGTCTCGCCGTGCTTCCTCGTGCCGAGAACGATTCCCTCGTCGCGCCATTCCATGCCGGAGAGCCTTTCACCGGTCGCGACACGAAATCAAGGGCGGCGGCCGGCAGGACTTTGATCTTCCTGTCAGAAGCAGGGACCTATGAGCCCGGAAACTCCAGCCCCATCTCGCGGTAGCGCTCGGGATCGTCGCCCCAGTTGCCGCGTACCTTCACGAACAGGAAGAGGTGCACCTTCTGCTCGAGGATTTCGCCGATATCCTTGCGCGCGGCCGCGCCGATCGCCTTCAGCGTCGCGCCCCTATGGCCGAGCACGATGCCCTTCTGGCTGTCGCGCTCGATGTAGATCACCTGCTCGATGCGCACCGAGCCGTCCGGCTGTTCCTCCCATGTCTCCGTCTCGACATGCGAGGAGTAGGGCAGTTCCTGGTGCAGCCTGAGATAGAGCTTCTCGCGGGTGATCTCGGCGGCGAGCTGGCGCATGGGCAGGTCGGAGATCTGGTCTTCCGGATAATACCAGGGACCTTCCGGCAGCGCCGCCGCGACATGGTCGAGCAGATCGTCGACACCAGATCCGGTCAGCGCCGAAACCATGAAGGTACGATCGAAGACGACGCGCTCGTTCGCCTTGGATGCCAGGCCCAGAAGGGCCTCCGGCTTCACCTGGTCGACCTTGTTGAGCACCAGGATCTTCGGTTGCCCGACGTCCTTGAGCCGGTCGAGGATCTCCGATGCGTCGCCCCTGATGCCTCGCTCGGCGTCGATCAGGAGCACGACGAGGTCGGCGTCCTTGGCGCCGCCCCAGGCGGTCGAGACCATCGCCCGGTCGAGGCGTCGCTTCGGCTGAAAGATGCCAGGCGTGTCGACGAAGACGATCTGCGCCTGCCCGTGCGTGGCGATGCCGCGCACGATCGCGCGCGTCGTCTGCACCTTGTGGGTGACGATCGAGACCTTGGTGCCCACCAGCCGGTTGATGAGCGTCGACTTGCCGGCGTTCGGCGCGCCGATCAGCGCCACGAAGCCTGAGCGGGTCGGGGTGTCTGGAGCCGGGGCGCCGGTCATGCGGTCGCCTCCTCCTCGGCCCAGACACCCTCGCGGGCGAGGAGGGCCGCCGCTGCGGCCCGCTCCGCCGCCTGCTTGGATTTTCCCGACGCCTCGGCGGGCGCGAATCCTTCGACGCTGACCCGCACGGTGAAGACCGGCTCGTGGTCGGGGCCCTCGCGCCCCTCGATCGTGTAGACGGGACGGGCGCCGTCGAAGCGCACTGCCCATTCCTGCAGTTCCGTCTTGGCGTCGCGCGGCGGCCGGTCGAGCATCCTCGCTCGCGGCTCCCACAGGCGCAGGACGGCTGCGCGCGCGGCTTCCATCCCGCCATCGAGATAGACGGCCGCGACGAGAGCCTCCATCGCGTCGCCCAGAACGTTCTTCGCCTTGCGCCCGCCATTGGCGCGCAGGCCCGCATCGACGCGGACGAGCGCGTCGATGCCGATCTCGCTGGCAATGGCGGCGCAGGTGTCGCCGCTCACCAGCTGGCTGAAGCGGACGGCCAGTTCGCCCTGCGGCGCGTCGGGATGCATCTGGTAGAGCAGGTCCGTGACGATCAGCCCGAGCACTCGGTCGCCGAGGAACTCCAGGCGCTCGTTGCTCGTCCGTGTCCCCGCCGCGCTCGAGTGGGTCAGGGCGGTCTCCGCCAACCTGCCGTCGGCGAAGACATGACCGATCCGGTCCGCCAGAGCCGCGGCCAGGGCCTCGCCGGTCGGCCGTTTCGCGTTCATCGTCGGTCGGCCGTCACCTGACCATGGAGAACAGGCGGTCGGGGCGCATCAGCGTCGGCCACTTCCAAATCTCCAGCGGGCTGGCGCCGCCGGCGATCGAGAAGAAGATGATGTTTGCGCGCCCGACCAGGTTCTCCTCGGGCACGAAGCCCACGGTGAAGCGGCTGTCGGTCGAGTTGTCGCGGTTGTCGCCCATCATGAAGTAGTGCCCGACCGGCACGACGAACTCGCGCGTGTTGTCGCCGATCGTGTTCTTCGAGATGTCGAGCGTCTCGTAGGAGACGCCGTTCGGCAGCGTCTCGCGGTAGACGTCGACCGGGCGGTCCATCTCGGTGATGTCGGGATTGTCGATCTGCCCCACCTGCTCGCGCGGCACGGCCTGGCCGTTGATGAAGAGCTGGCCCTCGCGCATCTGGATGCGGTCGCCGGGCAGGCCGATCACGCGCTTGATGTAGTCGAGCGAGGGATTGGGCGGAAACTTGAAGACCGCCACGTCGCCGCGCTCGGGCGCCGAACCCCAGATGCGGCCCGAGAAGAAGTTCGGGGAGAAGGGCAGCGAGTGGCGGGAGTAGCCGTAGGCCCATTTGGTCACGAACAGGTAATCGCCTTCGAGCAGCGTCGGCCGCATCGATCCCGACGGGATCGAGAACGGCTGGAAGAGGATCGTCCGGATGATGAGTGCGAGGATCAGCGCCTGGACGATGACGTTGATGGTCTCGCCCAGTCCGCCCTTCTTCTTCTCGGTCTTCTCGGCCACGCTCATGTCGTCCTCATTGTCGGCGCCCCTCATACCGGCTCGACCGGGCCGGAGCAACGCTTCTGGGGTGCGGTCAATCCGCCCCGCCCGCCATAGCTTGGAGCGGCAGGGCCTCGATAATCACGAAAGCTTGCGCGAGCGGAAAATCGTCGGTGATCGTGACGTGGATCTGGGCGCGGTGCCCGTCGGGAACCATTTCGTCGAGGCGCTTCTGCGCGCCGCCGGTCAGATGCATCGTCGGGCGGCCGCCGGGCAGGTTCACCACGCCCATGTCGCGCCAGAACACGCCGCGGGCCAGGCCGGTGCCCAGCGCCTTGGCGCATGCCTCCTTGGCGGCGAAGCGCTTGGCGTAGGACGCGGCCCGCTCGGCTCGACGATCGGATCGCGTCCGCTCTATCTCGGTGAAGATGCGATGGACGAAGCGGTCGCCGTGGCGCTCGAGCGTCTTCTCGATCCGGCGGATGTCGATCAGGTCGGAGCCGATGCCGAGGATCATGGCGCCTACAGGCTCCTGCTCCCAGGCTTGACGGCGGGGATCTTCGCCAGGTCCGGCGGCAGCGCGTCGGCGGGATAGGCCGGAACCTCGTACTCGGCCAGCGCCACCAGCGGCACGCCGACATCGGCCTTGCCGGCCGAACGGTCGATGATGCAGGCGGCCGCCAGAACGTCGGCGCCAAGCGAGCGCATGCACTCGACGGTCTCGCGGATCGACAGGCCGGTCGTCACGATGTCCTCGACGATCACCACGCGGGCGCCGGGCGTGATGGCGAAGCGCCTCAGCCTGAACACCCCCTCCTCGCGCTCCACCCAGATCGCCGGCGCGCCGAGATGGCGGGAGGTCTCGTAGGCCGGGATCAGGCCGCCGACGGCGGGGCCGACGACATAGTCGATCGGTCCCGGCACGGTCCTGCGGATCGCCGCGGCGAGCGCGCGGCAAAGCTTTTCCGTCTTGTCGGCGTGCATGAAGACGCGGGCCTTCTGCAGGAAGACCGGGCTCCGGAGGCCCGACGAGAGGATGAAATGCCCTTCGAGCACCGCGCCCGCCTCGCGGAACACCTCCAGAACGTCCTGCGTGGTCATCCCCGTCTCAGCCATTGACCCGCTTCGCCTCGCTCACGCTCGTGTTTTCCTTGAGCTGCGACAGCAGCCGGTTGAGATGCTTCAGGTCCCAGACTTCGAGGTCAAAGATCATCTCGGTGAAGTCCGGCGCCGTGCGGACCATCGACAGGGTGTGGATGTTCGCATCGTTCGCCGCGATCACCTGCGCTATGTCGGCCAGGGATCCGGGCGCGTTGATGGCGGTGACCGAAACGCGGGCGGGAAATCGCTCACGATTGTTCTCATCGATATCCCAGCGCACGTCGATCCAACGATCCGGCTGGTCGTCGAAGGCCGTCAGCGACGGCGACTGGATCGGATAGATCGTGATGCCGGATCCCGGCTGCACGATGCCGACGATGCGGTCCCCGGGCACCGCGCCCTCGGGCGCGAATTTCACCGGAAGATCGCCCCGGACGCCGCGGATGGGAACGGCGCCCTCGACCGCAGGGCCATTCTTGCCCTTGCGACCCGAGCGTCGCGGCATCTGGAACAACATGCCCGCGGCGTTGCGCAGGTTGACCCAGCCCTCCTCGCGAGGTTTCGGCTGCGACGTCGCACGATCCTCCTTGAAGTCGGGATAGACGGCGAGGACGACGTCGTTGGAAGACAGTTCGCCGCGTCCGACCGAAGCCAGCACGTCCTCCACGTCCTTGCGCGCGAGCCTGTGCAACACCGGCTTCACGCGTTCCTTGGAAAAGGTCTTTCCCGCCCGCTCGAAGGTGCGCTCGAGAATGCGGATCCCCAGCCCGGAATACTGCTTGCGGATGGCGTTCTTGGTTGCGCGGCGGATGGCCGCGCGCGCCTTGCCGGTGACGACGATCGATTCCCACGCGGCGGGGGGCGTCTGCGCCTTGGAGCGGATGATCTCGACCTCGTCCCCATTCTTGAGTTCCGTCATCAGCGGCATGATACGGCCGTTGACCTTGGCGCCGACGCAGGTATCGCCAACCTCGGTGTGGACGGCGTAGGCGAAGTCGATCGGCGTGGCGCCGCGCGGCAGCGCGATCAGCATGCCCTTGGGCGTGAAGCAGAACACCTGATCCTGGAACAGTTCCAGCTTGGTGTTCTCCAGGAAATCCTCCGGACTGTCGCCCTCCGACAATTGTTCGATCGTTCGGCGCAACCACGCATAGGCGTCGGTGTCCTTCGAGAGGACCGGCGGCGCGCCATTGGCCTTGCCCTTGGCGTCCTTGTAGATGGCGTGCGCCGCGACGCCGTACTCGGCGACGCTGTTCATCGCCCCGGTGCGGATCTGCAGCTCGACGCGCTGGCGCGACGGTCCGACGATGGTCGTGTGGATCGACTGGTAGCCATTCTGCTTGGGCGTCGAGATGTAGTCCTTGAACCGGCCGGGAACCATCGACCATGTCGTGTGAATGGCGCCGAGCGCCGCGTAGCAGTCGTCAACCGTCTCGACGACGACACGAAAGCCGAAGATGTCGGACAGCTGCTCGAAGGACAGCGCCTTGGTCTCCATCTTGCGGAACACCGACCACGGTTTCTTCTGGCGGCTCTTCACCTCGGCGCGAATGCCGTATTTGTCGACCAGCGCCGACAGCGCCTTCTCGATCTCGCCAATGACGCCGCGGTTGCGGTCGAGCGTCTCCGACAGACGCTCCGTCACGGTGCGATGGGCCTCGGGGTTGATCATCCTGAACGAGAGCTCCTCCAGCTCCTCGCGCATGTCCTGCATGCCCATGCGGCCGGCCAGCGGCGCATAGATTTCCATCGTCTCCTCGGCGATCCTCTGGCGCTTCTCGGGCGGCACGTGGTCGAGGGTGCGCATGTTGTGCAGCCGGTCGGCGAGCTTGACCATCAGGACGCGCACGTCCTCGGAGATGGCGAGCAGCAGCTTGCGAAGGTTCTCCGCCTGTTCGGCCTTCTTCGAGACCAGGTCGAGCTTTCTGAGCTTGGTCAGCCCCTCCACCAGCTTGCCGAACTCGGGGCCGAACAACTCGTCGATTTCCTGGCGGGTGGCGTTGGTGTCCTCGATCGTGTCGTGCAGCAGGGCGACGGCGATCGTCGCCTCGTCCATGTGCATGTCGGTCAGGATCGCCGCCACTTCGAGCGGATGGGAGAAGTAGGGGTCGCCCGACGCCCGCTTCTGGTGGCCATGTTTCTGCATGGCGTAGACGTAGGCCTTGTTGAGGAGCGCCTCGTTGACGTCCGGCTTGTAGCGCTGGACCCGCTCGACCAGTTCGTACTGGCGCATCATGGCCGGCGGCCTCCGCGACGCGGACCGGCAAGTTGGAACAGGGTGGGCTGAAGCGCCAGCATCAACGCAATATAGCTGTTTCAAAAGCAAACGTGCGCCGAATCCTTCGGAAACGGCGCACGCAATCTGTAGCAGTCGGTAGCTTCGCCGGAAAAGCCCGGCAGTACGGAATCCCTAGAAGTCGTCGCTCTTCTCCGGCGGGACGAGCCCCTCGATGCCGGCGAGCAGTTCCTCTTCCGACATGCGGTCGAAGGTGATGGTCTCCTCCGGTTCGTCGTCACCCGCCGCGGCGGTCGTCTGGTCGGCGATCGCCTGACCATCGGCCTCGGGCTCGTCGATCTCGACGTGCTTCTGCAGCGAGTGGATCAGATCTTCCTTGAGGTCGCCCGGTGACAGTGTCTCGTCGGCGATTTCGCGCAGCGCCACGACCGGGTTCTTGTCGTTGTCGCGGTCGACGGTGATCTGCTGACCCTGCGATATGAGCCGGGCGCGGTGGCTGGCGAGAAGCACCAGCTCGAAGCGGTTTTCTACCTTGTCGATGCAGTCTTCAACGGTAACGCGGGCCATTCATGCCCCTTTCGGTCTGGAATCGTGGTGGGAATTTGCAGGCTCCTTACTCTGGAAGGGGAGACATGACAAGGAAAATGGGCGCGGGCGCGCGCTCCGCCGGGCGCATCCACGCCCGGCGTCAAGGTTAACCCTTTCAAATTTTCTTGTCCTGCCTCCGCACGCCTTGGAAACGTCGCGCGCCAGGGCTATCTGGCGCTTGAGGCCGCGTTTTCATGGCGGCCGGCCGCAAGCATCTTGCCGGCGCCTCATTGCGAAAGGCTGATTTCATGTTCGACCAGCGCGAGAAGATCGCTCTCTTCATCGACGGTGCCAACCTCTACGCGACATCACGGGCGCTTGGCTTCGACATCGACTACCGCAAGCTGCTCGCCTCGTTCCAGAAGAAGGGCTACCTCCTGCGCGCCTACTATTACACCGCGCTCGTGGAGGACCAGGAGTATTCCTCGATCCGTCCCCTGATCGACTGGCTGGACTACAATGGCTACAAGGTCGTCACCAAGCCGGCAAAGGAGTTCACCGACGCCAGCGGGCGGCGCAAGATCAAGGGCAATATGGACATCGAGCTGACCATCGACGCCCTCGAGCTCTCCGCCCATGTGGACCACTTCGTCATCTTCTCCGGCGACGGCGACTTCCGTACGCTGGTCGACGCCTTGCAGCGTCGCGGCCGCAAGGTCTCCGTCGTCTCCACCATGACCTCGCAGCCGCCGATGATCTCCGACGATCTGCGCCGCCAGGCCGATCACTTCATCGACCTGGTGAGCCTCAGGGCCGAGGTCGGCCGCGATCCGTCCGAGCGCCCGCCGCGCCGCGTCGAGCAGCCGGTCGAGGTCGACGACGATCTCTGAGACGATCCATCGGGCCGGACCGGAGCCGGCGCGCAACTGCGGCTTCTGCCCGCGCCTGCACGATTTCATCGCCGACTGGCGGCAGCGCGAGCCGTCCTGGTTCAACGGCCCCGTTCCCACCTGGCTGCCCCCGGAGGGCGAAGATGCGGTGCGGCTTCTCGTGGTCGGGCTGGCGCCCGGCCTGCGCGGCGCCAACCGAACCGGGCGCCCGTTCACCGGCGACTATGCCGGCGATCTGCTCTATTCGACGCTGAAGACCTTCGGCTTCGCCACGGGCGATTTCGAGGCGCATCCCGACGACACGCTCACTTTGGTCTCGAGCGCGATCACCAACGCGGTGCGCTGCGTGCCGCCTCAGAACAAGCCGACCCCGCAGGAGATCGCCACCTGCCGCGAACATTTTCTGACCGCTACGCTTGCCCGCTTTCCCCGCCTGGAGGCGATCGTCACGCTCGGCGCGATCGCCCACCAGTCCACCGTCCGCGCGCTCGGCGCACGCATCGCCGCCCACCCGTTCAAGCATGGTCGCCGCACGGAGATCGGCGGGTTCGCGCTCTTCTCCAGCTATCACTGCTCCCGCTACAACACGAACACGGGTGTCTTGACCACGGCGATGTTCCACGATGTCTTCGCCGCAGTTCGTGCGGAGCTTGCCTGAACCGGCGAGGTAGCCGGATTCAGGTCAGGGCGTGCCGAAAATGGCGGATTTCGAGAACCGAAGCGGAGCGTACATTTGGTACGTGAGCATCGGAAGCGCAGAAAGCCGCCATTTGCAGGCCGGCCTCACCTGAATCCTAAGGCAGCGCCTGCGAGCTCTCCGAGGTGATCCGCCAGCCGCCGTCGCCCTTCTCCAGGCCGAGCGCCACGCGCGCGCTGCCGGTCGCCCGTGTCGCCGCGACATCCTTCGCCACATAGTCGTAGGCCATGTCGAAGACCGCCTCGACCCGCGTTTCCCCGCGCGGCGTCAGCCTCAGCGTGCCGGGCGCGAGCGACAGCGTCCACTGCCGGAAGGCGGCGAACCAGTCGGCCTTCGCCTTCGCCAGCGTTTCGCGGTCGGTGCTGACGCCGTAGACCAGAACGTCCGGGGCGTAGAGCCGGCGCACCATCCCTTCGATGTCGGCGGCGTCGGGCTTGAGATAGCCCTTCAGGAAGTCCTCCACCGACGCCTGGTCCACGACCGAGCGCTCGAGCGCCGCCACCTCCACCTCGGGCTTGGCGGCGGGCGCGGCGACGGATGGTGGCGCGCCGTCAGCCGGCACGAACTCGAAGCGTTCGAGCAGCGAGCCCTGTTCCCACGGTCGCTGCTGGTCGCGCGTGGCCGCCACCACGTCGCGGCGCACGGCGATCATCATGTCGCTGATGCTCTGGCCGGGGGTGGCCATGTGGGCCACGAGCGCCGCGGCGAAGGGGGAGTTCCGCCCCGACCCGTCGAGCGCCACCGCGCCCGGCGCGGTCGAGAAGGCGATGAAGGAGCCGCGGGTGGAATCGAACTGCGCCAGCCCGGCCAGCGCCACCGCCGCGCGCGAGCTCGCCGTGCGGTTCAGGCTGCGGGTGAACGGGTTGTTGCGGCAGGCATCGAGGAAGACCAGGCTCGTGCGCGCCTGGCTCTCCATGATGTCCATGATGTCGTCCATCTGCAACGCTTCGAGCCTGAGTTTCGCCGGCACGTCGAGCCGCGCGTCGGTCGGCACGATGAAGTTGCGCCCGTCGACCTGGATGCCGTGGCCCGCGTAGAACAGCAGCGCCACGTCGGCGCCCGCCAGCGCGTCGGAGAACTCGCCGAGCTTGCGTTCGAGGTCGCGCTTGCCCAGGTCGCGGCCCTCGATGACCTCGAAGCCGACCGTCCGCAGCGTGGCGGCGATGTCGGCGGCGTCGTTGACGGGGTTGGCGAGGATGCCGGCTTCCTCATAGGCGGCGTTGCCGATGACCAGCGCCACGCGACGGTCGGACTGCGCGTCCGCCCCGGGCAGGAGAAGCCCGAGCAACGCCAGCGCGATGACGAAAACCCTTCCCATGCCGGCATATTAGCGCGCCACCATGAAGATGGCCAAGGGTCTGCCGCTCCGCCTCTCGACGGCCCGACGCGTGCCGGTTGATAATGCCGCTCCAATCGCGGGTGAGGAAACCCATGGAACTCGGCCTGAAAGACAAGGTGGTCGCCGTCACCGGCGGCTCGAAGGGCATCGGGCTCGCCTGCGCGGCCGCCTTCCTCGCCGAGGGCGCGCGCGTCGCCATCGTCTCGCGCTCCGCCGCCAATCTCGACCGCGCGCGAAAAGTCCTCGGCGATGTCTTCGGCTTCGCCGCCGACCTTTCGGACGCCGCGCGGGCCCTTGCCGCTGTCGACGCGATCGAGGCTGCGCTCGGGCCCATCGACGTTCTGGTCAACAGCGCGGGCGCGGCGCGGCGGACACCGCCGGACGAGCTGACGCCCGACGCCTTCCGCGCCGCGATGGACGCGAAATTCTTCACCTACGTGAACGTCGTCGAGCCGGTGGTGAAGCGCATGGCCGCGCGCCGCGCCGGCGTGATCGTCAACGTCATCGGCAATGGCGGGAAGGTCGCCTCGCCGATCCACATTCCGGGCGGCGCCGCCAACGCCGCGCTGATGCTGGTGACGGCCGGCCTCGCCCACGCCTATGCATCGAAGGGCGTACGCGTCGTCGCGGTCAATCCCGGCATGACGGAGACCGATCGCGTGGCGGAAGGCCTCGCCGCCGATGCAAGACTCTCGGGCACGACTCCGGAGGAGGCCCGCGGCCGCGCCGTCGCCCGCATCCCGCTCGGCCGCCCGGCGCGGCCGGACGAAATCGCCGACACGGTGGTCTATCTCGCCTCGGGGCGCGCGAGCTACGTGACGGGCGTCACCGTCACGATGGACGGCGCGACGATGCCCGTGGTGGTGTGAGGACCCGGCGCTCCCTCCCCCTCGAGGGGAGGGTGGCCGGCCAGAGGCCGGCCGGGTGGGGTACAAGCGGCCGACCTCGGCCCTATCCCTTTCATCGGCAATGCGGCGTGCGATTCAAGGGCTACCCCACCCGCCTCGCTGCGCTCGGCACCCTCCCCTCGCGGGGGGAGGGAGCGCGCCGAGCTTGTCTACCGCCGACGATCTTTGTGCCAGAAAATCCAAGAGTGACCGTTAGCAATATGCCCGCCCGGTGGACGCGACCTCCCACCGAAAACTGGGGGCACCCCCACGGGGGGAAATGCTACCGTCGCCACGAAAATAGGATGTCACGCGCGACCGACCCATTGGGGACTACCGAGGGCGGTCTATGTTCCGGCTTCGTTCTCGTGCTATGTTAGCAACGACGATTCTACCGGTGGTGAGGCACGGCGATGGGCGGGAAAGGTCACTTAGGCGATACCCATAGTTTGGAGGGAATACTCCGCGAGCTGTCGCAAGGTCCGAGAGTGACAACGCATGCTGAGCACGGAAGAGCACGGTCGCGCGGGATACTTGGTGCGGCATTAGCAAATGAGACCCATCCCAAGTTAGCGCGGGGTTTCCTAGACGCCATCTTTTCGGGACAGGCTCCTCCCACTTCATCGCACTTTGATAAGCTTGCAGATTTGTACAATGCCAGTGGAGCTAATGAGCTTTTCGGGGGCTTCTTCGACCTTGGGGAACAGCTACTCGCCAAAGCCCCAAAAAAGCGGACCGTGTTCTTCTCGTTCCACTTCGCGGACGTGTTCCGAGTGGACAACGTTCGCGGCGCATTCGGGCCGTCATCATCCTATTCGCCGCACTTCGTGGATGGAAGCATCTGGGAGAGGAGCAAGGCGGAAGGATCGGATGGGATCAAGCGCGTGATCCGTGAGGGCATGGAAGGAAGCTCGGTCGTGTGCGTCTTGGTAGGCTCAGAGACTTGGAGCCGACCTTGGGTCCGCTATGAAATCGCACGCAGCGTCATTGACGGCAAAGGGCTGCTGGCGGTTCAGATCAACGGGATTCGGCATCATGGGGAAAAGCAATACCAGCGCTGGGGATTTAACCCTCTCGACCACATGGGCGTTGCCCAGCTCCATGACGGCAGTTTCCGGCTATGCGAGCGAGATTACGCCGAATGGCGGTTCTATCGGGAGTACTCGCTGAGTGTCCCTTTGCCTCGGTATCTTCCTAAGCCTAACCCCGGCTTCGTGACCCCCCTTAGCCGCTCGACTCTAGAGCGGGACTACGCCATGCATTCCGGACACGCCAATATCGGTCTTTGGATAGACGCAGCTGCACAAGCAGCGGGAAGATAGAGAGGCGAGGCTTGACCAACGGCGAGCGGATGTGAGTCCCAACTGTGTTACAAGCCCTTCCCTTCAGTCGAAATTTCCCTTAAAAATCAACGCCTCAAGAGGACAAGAGCGCAGTCCTCTTCTGGGCACTGAACGTTTGCGTCCCTGTGGATAAATTCTCGACCCGCCCTCAACCATTTCAACCACTTCCGCGATTTCTTCGCTCGTTTTGTCCACACCCCTCCACCCGCCCTTAGGCTGGGCCCGTCGTTTCCACCGGGATCGCTGTTCGCGACGGTGACCAGCGGGAAACGACCGGCGCCTCCGGCGATGGCTCGTAACCATCGCCCGGGGAGGCTCCGCCGAAGGTTCCCCTGCGGGCAACAGGACCCGTGCGTGCCGGACGGTTGCACTTAACCCTCCGGAGCCGACGAAAGGAGGCGACGGAGGGGAAGCGGATCGGGCGGGCGCCAAAAGTCGCCGGCGGGGCGCGAGGATCGCGCCACGTATTATCAGTTCGGAAGGCACGGCCCTCGCGCCCCGCTTCCCGACCTTTCAATTCAGTGGCCAGACGGAGGATTCCGGGCGTGGCGAGGATGAAGCGCGATCTTTACCTCCCCCTCGCGGGGAGGTCGCTGAGATCGAGGAAGCGAAGCGAACGAAGATCGAAGCGGGTGGGGTACAAGCGGCAGCGCGCGGCGCATTTATTTGACGAAAGGCAGGTCGGGCACAGTGGAGACGACCCCACCCGGCCGCTTCGCGGCCACCCTCCCCTCAAGGGGGAGGGAGCCCTACCCGCGCTCCTTCAGCAGCCGTCCCTTTTCGCGGGCCCAGTCGCGCTGCTTCTCGGTCTCGCGCTTGTCGTGCAGCTTCTTGCCGCGCGCCACACCGAGCAGAAGCTTCGCCATGCCGCGGTCGTTGAAGTAGATCTTGAGCGGCACCATGGTCATGCCCTCGCGCTCGACATGCTGGGCGAGCTTGGCCATCTCGCGCTTGGAGACGAGCAGCTTGCGCCGCCGGCGCGGCTCGTGGTTGAAGCGGTTGCCCTGGAGGTATTCAGGCACATAGGAATTGATCAGCCAGAGTTCGCCGCCCTCGACCGAGGCGTAGCTCTCCTGGATGTTCGCCTGCCCCTGGCGCAGCGACTTCACCTCGGTGCCGGTCAGCGCCAGCCCCGTCTCCAGCGTGTCCAGCACCTCATAGGCGAAGCGCGCCTTGCGGTTCTCGGCGGCCACCTTGTTGTTGGGGTCGGATTTCCTGCCCTGGTTCATGCGGCCGAGATATTGCGCCCCGGCCGCGCTGGCAACCGTCTCAGTTCAAAAGCCCGGCATGCTTCATCGCCGCGTCGATCCGGTCGGCGGTCGACGCCTCGACCGTCACCAGCGGCGAGCGCACCACGTTCTCGACCCGGCCGAGCCGCGACAGCGCGTATTTCGAGCCGCACAGGCCAGGCTCGATGAAGATCGCCTTGTGCAGCGGCATCAGCCGGTCCTGCAGCTCGAGCGCCTTCCTGCCGTCGCCCGACAGCGTCGCTTCCTGGAACTCGGCGCAAAGACGCGGCGCGACATTGGAGACGACCGAGATGCAGCCGACGCCCCCATGCGCGTTGAAGCCGAGCGCCGAGGCGTCCTCGCCGGAGAGCTGGACGAAGTCCGCGCCGCAGGTGATGCGCTGCTCGGACACCCGCTCCACCTTGCCGGTGGCATCCTTCACGCCGACGATGTTCTTGAAATCATTCGCCAAACGACCCATCGTCTCGGGCGTCATGTCGATCACCGAGCGCGGCGGGATGTTGTAGATGACGATCGGCAGCCTCGTCGCCCTGGCGATCGTCGCGTAATGTTCGTAGAGGCCTCGCTGCGTGGGCTTGTTGTAATAGGGCGTGACGACGAGCACGGCGTCGGCGCCGACCTCCTCGGCGAAGCGGACCAGCCCGACGGCCTCGGCCGTGTTGTTCGAGCCCGCGCCGGCGACCACGGGCGCGCGGCCCTTCGCCGTCTCGACGCAGACACGCACCACCTCGCGGTGCTCCTCATGGGAGAGCGTCGGCGATTCGCCCGTCGTGCCGACGGGCACGAGGCCCGTCGTGCCCTCGGCGATCTGCCATTCGACGAAGGCCTGAAAGGCTTTCGCGTCGAAGCGCCCGTTCCTGTCGAACGGCGTCACGAGCGCGGTCAGCGAGCCCCTCAGCATCGTCTAGTGTCTCCCTTGGACGACATGTCGCGGGCCCCCGGCCCGGTTTTCGCCGGCTTTCTACCGGAAAGGGGTGCCGGGCGCCATAGGCGGCCGATTCGTGGCCCATGCGGATGGCGCTGCGTGACCCGCCGGAATGCTCGGCAGTTTAACGTTTCCGGTAAGGAACCGTTAACCGCGCTTTCACCTGGGGGACTTAGCCTTTCGCCGTCCACGGCCTATTGATAGAATTCCAGACTGGACAGGATGATGACGACCGGATCGGGATATTCGACGTCGATCGCGACCGCCCTGGCGCTGGCGCTGGGCTGGACGGTCGCGGTGCGCGCGGACGTACCGGTTCCGACGCCTCGGCCGGCCGACTCGGCGCGGGTCGACGCGGAGCGAACCGCTGGGATCAGCGGCGGCGCTGGCGTCGGCGCCGTGAGCGGGGCCGGCGACGTCACCGGGCTGAAGGACGGCCTTGACGAACTCGCACGCGGCGACATCGGCGGCGCGCTTGCCGCCCGCAACGCGCTTCCCGCCGCGTCGCTCGACCACAAGATCCTGTCCTGGGCAATCGCGCTCGGTGGCGGCGGCAACGTGCCGAGCGCCGACATCGACGCCACGGCGCGGGCGCTCTCCGACTGGCCGGGCATGGCGACGCTGAGGAAGAATGGCGAGCGCGCGCTGTGGCGCGAGAACCCGGCTCCGGAGAAGGTGGTCGCGAGCTTCGCCGACCAGGCGCCCCAGACCTTCGAGGGCACGATGGCCCTCGCCCGCGCCCTCGTCGCGATGGGCCGCGAGGAGAAGGCCCGCGCCGTGCTCTCGCCTTTCTGGCGCACCGCCAAGCTCGAGCCGCGCGAGGAAGCGCTGGTGATCCGCAGCTACGGCTCGCTGATCGCGAAACAGGACCACCGCTTCCGCATGGAGCGCATGCTCTATTCGGAGCGCATCAACTCGGCCGGGCGTGTCGCCGGCCTCGCCGGCGCCAAGGCGCTGCACAAGGCGTGGGCCGCGGTCATCCGAAGCGAGCGCAACGCCCGGAAGCTGCTTGATGCGGTGCCCATGGCCGATCGGTCCGCCGGTTACGCCTTTGCCGAGGCGCGTCACTTCAGGCGCAAGAATGCGTTCGACAAGGCCGCGGCGGTGATGCTGAAAGCGCCGACGGACGCCGACGCCCTCGTCGATCCGGACGCCTGGTGGATCGAGCGGCGCGTGCTGGCGCGCGAACTGGTCGACAAGGGCAAGATGGAGACGGCCTACGCCATAGTCGCCGCCCACGCCGCCGAGAGCGCCGAACATGCGGCGGACGCGGAGTTCCATGCCGGCTGGTACGCGCTCAGGGGCCTCGACGACGCCGCCAGGGCTTCCGGGCATTTCGCCCACATCGAATCGGTCGCCGCCGGCGCGATCTCGCGCTCGCGCGCGTTCTATTGGATGGGTCGCGCGGCGGAGGCCGGTGGGTCGGGAGACGCCTCGGCCTATTACGAACAGGCCGCCGCCTACGGCACCTGCTTCTATGGCCAGCTCGCCGCCGCCAAGCTCGGCAGGATCGCGCTCGACGTCGCCTATCCGTCGCCGAGCGGGGAGGATCGCGCCGCCTTCGAGGCGCGTGAGTCCGTCGCCGCAATCCGGCGGCTCGAGCGGGCCGGCTACGAAAGCCGCGCCGACATCCTCTATCGCAATCTTGCCGAGCAGCTCGAAAGCCCCGGCGAACTGGCGCTGCTCGCCACGATGGCCGAGACGCGCGGCGACCACACGCTGGCGCTCAAGATCGGCAAGCTCGCCGCGGCGCGCGGGCTGCATGTCGGCGCCCTGTCGCACCCCGTCGGCGCGATCCCCGGCGAGGCGCGCACCTCGGACGCGGGCAAGGCGCTCGCCTACGCGATCGCCCGGCAGGAGAGCGAGTTCAACGCCTCGGCGGTTTCGGGCGCCGGCGCGCGCGGCCTGCTGCAGCTCCTGCCCGGCACCGCCCGCCAGATGGCCCGGGCGACGGGCCTGCCCTATTCGAAGGACCGGCTGACCACCGACGCAGCCTACAACGCGACGCTGGGCGCCGCCTTCCTTGGCGACCAGCTCGGCCGCTTCGACGGCTCTTACGTGCTGACCTTCGCCGGTTACAACGCCGGACCTGGCCGCACCGTCGACTGGATCCGGCGCTATGGAGACCCGCGCGGCAAGACCGTCGAGGACGTGGTGGACTGGATCGAGACCATCCCGTTCGCCGAGACACGCAGCTATGTGCAGCGGGTGATGGAAAACTATCAGGTCTACAAGATGCGCCTCTCGGGGCGCTTCGAGATCGCCCGCGACCTGACCGCCGGCCGCAAGGGCTGACCGCCCTTCCGAGCCAAGGTTCGGCGCGCCACGCGATTGCGTCGCCCGCCCGCCGCGCTTAGCACTATTTCCGACCAGGGGCCCGGACGGCTCCGCAATCGGGGAACGGCATGACCGAGCAAGCGTGGACAGACTTCTTCTACAGCGCACCGGACGGACTGAAACTGCACGCCCGCGTGTATGAGCCGGCGGGCGCGGCGGCGCTGCCGGTCGTCTGCTTGCCAGGCCTCACTCGCAACGCGCGCGATTTCCACGAGCTCGCCGCCGTCCTCGGCCGGCGTTCGAAGAATGCGCGCAGGGTCATCGCCTTCGACTACAGGGGGCGCGGCCGCTCGGAGTGGGACAAGAACCCCAAGAACTACGATCCGATCGTCGAAACCGGCGACATCGTCGCCGGCCTGGTGGCCATGGGCGTGCCGGAAGCCGCCTTCATCGGTACTTCGCGCGGAGGACTGATCCTCCACATCCTCGCCGCCATGCGCCCGTCCCTGATGAAGGCCGTGGTGCTCAACGACATCGGACCCGAGGTGCAGGGCGAGGGATTGGCGCTGATCCGGTCCTACCTCGAACGCGCGCCGCGGCCGGCGACCTTCGCCGAGGCTGTCGCCATCCAGAAGGCGGCCAACGGCCAGAACTTCTCGGCCCTGTCCGACGCCGACTGGGAGCGGATGGTCGGCGCCGTCTACCGCGACGAGGACGGACGTCCGGTTCCGGACTTCGACCCCGCCCTGATCGAGGGCGTCAAGGCGATAGATCTTTCGAAGCCGCTGCCGACACTGTGGCCGCAATTCGGAGGCTTCTCACAGATTCCCGTGCTGGCGATCCGGGGGGCGAACTCGACGCTGGTCTCGGAGGGCACCCTCGAGGAGATGGCGAGGCGGCACCCGGACATCGAGACGATCACGGTGGAGGGCCAGGGCCACGCGCCGCTCCTGGAAACGGGATCGCTGCCGCAACGAATCGCCCAGTTCCTGGACAGGGCCGAGGCAAAGGCCGGCCGATAACGTCAAGAGGCGGTGGCCTGCGCCGAAAAAGACAGGCCTCCAGACAAAAAGAAACCCGGCGTCGCCGCCGGGTTTCTCGTTCTTACGGCTGAGCCGATCAGAACATACGGGTGAAGCGCAGGAAGCCGCCCGTCACGCCACCAACGCCAGTGGCCTTGGTGTGGGTGATTTCGGTCCTGATCTCGAAGTTCTGAACCGGGGTCCAGTAGAGAGCGCCTTCGACCAGCCAGGTGTTCGGGTTGCCGGCTGCGGCGAAGTTGGTGTCGGCGATGTACTGGGCGCCAACCGAAGCCGCGAAGGCCGGGTTGAACTGATGCCTGTACGAACCGAGCACCGACCAGCGGCCACCAACCGAGTAGGCGTTGGCGTTGCTGGCGTAGAAGCCGATCAGGCGGAGCGACGAGCCGGGCATGTTCGGCACGTTGATCTGCGCACCGATAGAAGCCGCCCAGCCATCGACGCCGGAGAGGCCGCCGAGGCGAGCGCCGAGGAATGCGGCCGGAGCCGGGAGCGGGATGCCGAGGAAGGCGCCGCCGCCGGGGGTCAGGTCTTCGTCATAGGCGGCCTTGGCCCAGACAGCGCCCCAGCCCTGCGCGACGCCGATCTTGCCGACCACGTCCGGCATCCAGTTGGCGTTGCCGTCGTCTTCCAGCGCCAGCGTTCCGAAGAAGCCGTTGCCGCCGTTGAACGAGTAGCTGACCGAGTGGCGCTGCTGATAGCCGTAGGACAGGCCACCCCAGGTGTACGAACCCCCGTTGCTGGCGCCCGGGTTGAGAACGCCGGCCGCCCAGAGCGACTCCGAGTAGCCCATGAAGAGGCCGCCGAGCGTGATGTACGCCTGGTTCAGAGTGAGGTTGCCGTCGGTGCCGAAACGCGCCGTGCTGTTGGCGATGCCGGGCGGAATCGGAAGCACGCCCAGGATGTTCGTCAGGCTCGAGCCAAGGATCTGGTTCTGCGGATCCCAGGTCGCACGAGCCTGCACGAAGCCGCGCAGCGTGCCCCATTCGGTCTCCGAACGAGCGTCGAAGTTGAGATCGGCCTCAACGCGCGTCGCATACCAGTCGTTCGCCGAGCTGGCGATGATGTCGAACCACACCTTGCCCGAAACGCGCAGGCAGGTTTCGGTTCCGGGGATGTAGAAGAAGCCGGCGCCGTACATGTCGCAGACGCGCACGTACTCGACCGGCTCGGGCTCCGGCATCACGATGGCGTCAGCCGCCCGTGCGCCTGTCGTCGCGACGAGAGCCGCGGCGGAGCCAATGAGAAGGCTCTTAATGTTCATTTCCTGACCTCCAGTCAAAGTTGGTAAGCGGGTCTGGGTTTTTAATTGCTGAAGGACAGCGTTCCCTGCCCCATCCCCAATTCGAAAAAGACGCGACTGCACGCCTCCTTTTCACAGCCGACATTACCCAGGCCCCGACCGCGCACAACAGTGATCACGCGGGGAAGCCGCAATCCACGCCGCTATCCTTCCGGCCTGTTGCACAAAAGCCACGTTTTGCACCCCTCCCGAAAGCTTTCGTTAAGGATGAGGGCCAGGCGGAGCTGCGCCCGACGGGAGAATCGTGGCGGCAACGCCGAGAAACACGGTTTTCCCGCGATTCGGGCGGTTTCGCGCGATTCCGCCGCTTATCCTGACTGGAGGTCAGGAAATGAACATTAAGAGCCTTCTCATTGGCTCCGCCGCGGCTCTCGTCGCGACGACAGGCGCACGGGCGGCTGACGCCATCGTGATGCCGGAGCCCGAGCCGGTCGAGTACGTGCGCGTCTGCGACATGTACGGCGTCGGCTTCTTCTACATCCCCGGGACGGAGACGTGCCTGAGGATTTCGGGTCTGGTGCGGTACCGCATCAACGCCAGCACGGCCTTCGAGGGCTACACCAACACCGTGCGCGGCCGCCTGAACGTGGATGCGCGTTCGGAGACCGAATGGGGCACGCTGCGCGGTTTCGTCCGCCTGCAGGCCGACTGGGATGCGCAGAACCAGATCCTCGGCTCGAGCGTGACGGCCATCCCGCCACTCGGCCTCGCCGTTCCTCCGGGCATCGTCAACAGCACGGCCCGCTTCGGCACCGACGGCCTCGTCGGTCTCGACCAGGCCTACATCACGCTCGGCGGCCTGTTCATGGGCTACTCGGAGTCGCTCTGGGCGGCCGGCGTTCTCAATCCGGGCGCCAGCAACTGGGGTTCGCACACGGATACCGGCCTTTCCTACGGTTACCAGCAGCGTCACTCGGTCAGCTACACGTTCAATGGCGGCAACGGCTTCTTCGGAACGCTGGCGCTCGAAGACGACGGCAACGCCAACTGGATGCCGGACGTGGTCGGCAAGATCGGCGTCGCGCAGGGCTGGGGCGCTGTCTGGGCCAAGGCCGCCTATGACGAAGACCTCACGCCTGGCTCACCGATCGCCGGTCTCGTCGCACCAGCGACCTTCCTCGGCGCTCGCCTCGGCGGCCTCTCCGGCGTCGATGGCTGGGCGGCTTCTATCGGTGCGCAGATCAACGTGCCGAACATGCCCGGCTCGTCGCTCCGCCTGATCGGCTTCTACGCCAACAACGCCAACGCATACTCGATCGGCAGCCGCTGGTCGGTGCTCGCGTCCTACGGGCATCAGTTCACGCCGAAGGTGTTTGCCTCGGTTGGCGCCCAGTATCACGGCGACACCAACTTCGGTGCGGCTGGCAACCCGAATGCCTGGCGCGTTGAAGGTCAGGTCATCCTGACGCCGGTCGAAAACTTCGAAGTCCGCGTCGAGGTCAGCCATTTCAAGCCGCAGGGCGCGAACGGCGCGACGGGTGGCTTCATCTGGTTCCAGCGCTCGTTCTAAGAATATCGAGTGAGTATTTTATAATAGGAACCCGGCGGATTTCCGCCGGGTTTCTTTCGTTGTCTAACATATTTACTTGACTTATTGAGCCGACGCAGTATTATTTCTGTCATAATTATCTTGGTAGTCGAGCGGATGAGAGTCCTCGTTCGCGTCGGAGAAGCTTTGGCCGTGTCCATGTATCAGAGTCATATTTTGCGAACCGACTTGCAGTTCGTTCCCTATGTCGTCTCCTATGCAGAGGAGACCGCACGACAGGCGGAAAAATATAGTGTGCTCGACCTCTACGAGAAGTACGGGAACGCTCTATGGGAGAATGGGCGTCATCGAGACAACGTCTGCGCCTTCCTGAACGAGATCGATCGAATACTTGAGCGCGTCAAGTATAGAATCTTCCCGCAAGACATGATCGATTCGCTCTGCGAGACCCTGCTCGGCCGCGGCAACAGCAACGCCACGATCAACCGCAAGATGGCAGCGCTGGGCAAACTGCTCAGGAAGGCCCACCGCATGGGCGACATCGACGGCGTCCCCGAGTTTACCCGCAGGAAGGAAAAAGCCGGCCGCATACGCTTTCTCGAGCGGGGGGAGGAACAAAGGCTTTTCGCGGCGATCGCGGAGCGATCGGAAGACTATCACAGGTTGAGCATCTTCCTGGTGGACAGCGGCTGCCGGTTGGGCGAGGCGCTCGGGCTGCGCTGGAACGATGTCCGTGACCGGCGCGCCAGCTTCTGGATAACAAAGTCGGGGCGGAGCAGGACCGTTCCGCTCACCGAAAGGGCGCACTCCGCTCTCGGCGGCGGCCGGGCGACCACGCGCGGGCCGTTCGCCGGGCTCCTGGCGCATCGATACCGGGCGATCTGGAACGACGCCAAGACGGAGATAGGGCTCGGCGCCGACGAACAGGTGGTTCCGCACATATTGAGGCACACCTGCGCCTCGCGGCTGGTTCAGGGCGGCATCGACATCAGGCGCGTCCAGACGTGGCTCGGCCACCAGACGTTGCAGATGACGATGCGTTACGCTCACCTCGCCACGAACGATCTCGACCCCGGCGTCGCCGTGCTCGAGAAGGATGGCGAGCCAGCGAGTCGGTGACGTCTCGGCGGCAGCGGACAATGTTGATTATATATGCGCTTTCCCCTATCCAGCGCCGTGTCGGAGAGGTGGCCGAGTGGTCGAAGGCGCTCCCCTGCTAAGGGAGTAGACCTCAAAAGGGTCTCGTGGGTTCGAATCCCATCCTCTCCGCCATCTTCTCGCTCACGGCTGTTTCACTTCGCTCAACGCCTCCGCGGGGGCGACCTCTCGGCCGGTCGCGCCGTCGCGCACCTGGCATCGGGGGCGGACGACGTCCTTCCCCTCCGCCATCGAATTTCCGTCCAGTCGGTTGTCCCCTGTTTCAGCCGCAGCCTCGATTCGATTCACGGGCAGGTGCATCCCTTCCCCGCAGGCCGATGACTTGAAGACCGGGCGACCCCCGGACGGGCTTCTACACCTCATGGAGTGGCGGCGCGCTCACCTGATCATGAAGGCCGGCGTCGAAATCCTCGGACACCTCCCTGGCTCCCTTCACCGGACCGCCCCCATCCCATCCGCCGGAATGCGCCGATTCGCGTTCCATGGACCGATGGCCGCGATGTCCCGCTTGCACCTGAACTGTGCAGATCGCGCAGCATTCAGTCGATTTCTGCCGATTTGGTGGCCAGTGCACGCGGCGTGATCAGTAAACCGTCACATTTCAGCAACAGCCCGACCGCAACTCTTAGGCGGCAGGGCCTGTAACGTGTCGCGGGAGTTGAAGCGGCGGAGAAATTGATCGACAAAGATGGCGAAACGTTCGTGTCGCGGTCCGCATGGGGATCGTGGTTGCCGGAAGCGCGGCGCGGATGGGGACAAAGCCGGAGAGCATTTCCATGTCGATCAAGAGCCTTCTCATCGGATCCGCCGCCGCCCTCGTGGCCGTCAGCGGGGCGCGCGCCGCCGACGCGATCGTGATGCCCGAGCCGGAGCCGGTCGAATATGTGCGCGTCTGCGACATGTATGGCGCGGGCTTCTTCTATATCCCGGGCACCGAGACCTGCCTGGCCGTGTCGGGCAAGGTCTGGTTCCAGATCGCCGCTTCCAGCCAGGACGTCGGCGACACGGGCGCAACCGTGAACTGGAACGGCTTCGCGGCCGCGCGCCAGTTCTACGGCACCAACGTCGAAGCCGACGTGCAGTTCGACGCCCGCAGCGAGACGGAATGGGGTACGCTGCGCGGCTACGTCCGTCTTCGCGCGTCTTGGGATCCGCAGAACCAGGTCCTCGGGTCGACCCTGACGAACATTCTCGGCGTCGTGCCGGTGCCCCCGGGCATCCTCAACAGCACCAGCCGCTTCGGCACCGACGGCAACGTCGCCCTCGACCAGGCATTCCTCTCCCTGGGCGGCCTGCGCATGGGCTACACCGAATCGGCATGGGCCGACACCATGAATGGCGGCGCGTCGAGCTGGGGTTCACATACCTGGGGCGGCCTCTACTACGGCTACCAGCAGCGGCATGTGGTGCAGTACTCGTTCACCGGCGGCAACGGCCTGTTCGCCACGCTCTCGCTCGAAGACGACGGCAATGTGAACTGGATGCCGGACATCGTCGCCGTGGCCGGCGTCAATCAGGGTTGGGGCGCGGTCTGGGTGAAGGGCGCCTATGACGAGGACATCTCGACGTCGGGCTTCCTCGTCGGGGAACGCGCCGCCGCCCTGTCGGGCGTCGATGGCTGGGCAGCGTCGGCCGGCGTTCAGATCAACGTGCCGAACATGGAAGGCTCCTCCTTCCGCCTGCTCGGCTTCTACGCCAACAACTGCAACGCCTACGCGATCTCGACCTTGAACACCTGTGCCAACTGGTCGGTGCTCGGCTCCTACTACCACACCTTCTCGCCGACCTTCGCGGCGTCCGTCGGCGCACAGTACTTCGACGCCTTCGCGGGCCTGCCGAACCAGTGGAGCGGCGAACTGGCGCTCATCTGGACGCCGGTCACCAACTTCGAGGTTCGCACCGAGCTGAACTACGACAAGGCCCAGGGCCTCGGCGGAACGGGTTCGGGCTTCCTGCGCTTCACCCGCTACTTCTGATCGCGTCGCGATCCCAGACAAAACCCGGCGGGCGACCGCCGGGTTTTTTGTTGCGCGGATGACACCTCTCGCCTAGAGCATTTCCGGTCAACATTGGGTCACTCTGTTTCTCCGATGGCGAGGCGATCCGCCAGGAGGACGGTGAAGGTCGATGTGGTGCATCGGCCAAGTCCGTCCGACGTTGCGGGCGCCCGCCAGCGGGAAACCACCCGTTGGTTTGCTTTGCAAACCAACAAAGCGTCCTGGGGGGCCGGTTGAATTCGGGCCAAATCCTTCGGTCTCCGGCTCGGCCGATGCACCACATCGACCGTCGCCGAAGCCCTCGACCCTGGCCCGAATTCCCTCCGGCAGAGTGACCCAATGTTGACCGGAAATGCTCTACTCGTGCCGAAACCGGGGAGGGATGATTGCACGGTTTCGTTCGCAGCGACGTGACGCTGGAAAACTGGCGCACCGCGCCTTTCAGCCGGTGGTCTTTCCGCAACGTGCCGGAACTGCTTCCGGTTTCGATGATCTCCGGCGCCGCGGCGACCGAGGAGCCGGTCGCCAGCCCGGGGCTGTTCGAAGGCCTGTCGGTCCGTCATCCGGCCGAGGGCTCGATCGCCGCGGTCGAGCATTTCCGGCGATCACACGCTGACGAGTATCTGGCAATGCGCGACGGCGTCGTGCTCGACCGCTGGGTCGCGCCACATGCGGAACCCGATCGGCCGCACATCGTCTTCTCCATCTCGAAATCGATCACCGGCCTCCTCGCCGGAATAGCTGTCGGCGACGGCGTTCTCGACGTCGATGCACCGGTCGCGCGCCATGTCGAAACCCGGAAGGGCGGCGCCTATGCCGACGCGACGGTCAGAAACCTGCTCGATATGACGGTCAGTCTGGACTTCGAGGAAGACTACCTCGACCGGACTGGCCCGTTCGACCGTTACCGCCGCGCGATGCTGTGGAATCCGGGCCGGCCCGACGCGCCGGAGGAAACGATGGCCGAGGTGCTGGCCGATCTGCCGCGCAAGGCGCACGGCCACGGCAAGGTCTTCTACTACGCTTCGCCGAACACCGACATGATGGGGCTGGTGCTCGAGAAGGCGACCGGCCAGCGTTTTTCCGCGTATCTGCGCGAACGTCTCTGGAAGCCGATGGGCGCCCGGGGCGCGGCATGGGTGACCGTCGATCGCGCCGGCGCGGCGCGGGCGGCGGGCGGCGTCTGCCTCACCGCATCCGACCTCGCGCGGATTGGCCAGCTCGTGCTCGACGGGGGCCGGGCGCAGGATGGAACGCAAGTCGTTCCGTCGCGCTGGATCGACGATATCCGCAGCAATGGCGACCGTCATGCCTGGACGGAGGGCAATTTCGCAGCCGATTTTCCCGACGGCCGCTATCGCTCCTTCTGGTACGACGTCGGCGATCGCCGCGGCTCGTTCTGCGCGGTCGGCATCCACGGCCAGTGGCTCTGGGTCGATCCGACCAGCCGTGCGGTGCTGGTCCGCCTCTCCTCGCGTCCCGAACCGAGCGACGACCGGCTCTCGGCGATCGAGCGCGACGTCCTCGCCCAGATCGCACGGGCCGTCTGACAGACCCCTTCTGTCCGGCGCTGCGAGCGTCTATCGTCCGGCGCTTCCGATCGAGACCTCCCCATGACAGACCGCCCTCGCCTCGTCCCGCTGATCGACCGCCTGCCTTCGACGGTGCCCTTCGTCGGACCCGAACACCAGGAGCGGATGCGCGGCAGCCGGTTCCGCGCCCGGATCGGGGCCAACGAAAGCTCGTTCGGTCCCTCGCCTGCGGTCATCGCGGCGATGGCAGCCGCGGGGCCGGACATGTGGAAATACTGCGATCCGGACAACCACGGCCTGAAGGCCGCGCTCGCCACGTTTCTCGGCGTCGGCATCGAGAACGTCGTGGTCGGAGAAGGCATCGACGGGCTGCTCAACCTGATCGTGCGCATGTATGCCGGCGACGGCACCCCGGTGGTGACCTCGCTCGGCGCCTATCCGACGTTCAACTTCCACGTCGCGGGTTTCGGCGGGCGGCTTGTCGCGGTCCCGTACGAGCACGACAAGGAAAGCCTTCAGGGCCTGCTCGACGCCGTGCGGCGCGAGAATGCGCCTCTGGTCTACCTCTCCAATCCGGACAACCCGATGGGAACGTGGTGGGAGGCCGACGAGGTGTCGCGCTTCGTCGAGGCGTTGCCCGAAACCACGATGCTCATTCTCGACGAGGCCTATGGCGAGACCGGACCGAAGTCCGCGCTGCCCGCCATCGACGTGTCACGCCCGAACGTACTGAGGCTCAGGACCTTCTCCAAGGCCTACGGGCTCGCCGGAATCCGTTGCGGCTACGCGGTCGGCGACGAGACGGTGATCCGCGACGTCGAAAAGGTCCGCAACCATTACGGCGTCAACAGGATGGCGCAGGTCGCCGGCGAGGCCGCTCTGGCCGACCAGGCGTGGCTGGCGTCGGTCGCCTCGCGTGTCGCGGCCGGCCGCGATCGCATCGCCTCGATCGCGCGATCGAGCGGACTCTCTCCCATCCCATCGGCCACCAACTTCGTCACCATCGACTGCGGTTCGGACGGCGCCTTCGCGCTCAAGGTTCTCCAGGGCCTGCTGTCGCGCGATGTCTTCATCCGCAAGCCGATGGTGCCGGTGCTCGACCGCTGTATCCGGGTCAGCGTCGGACTCGACCACGAGCTCGACATTTTTGCCGAGGAACTGCCCGGCGTGCTCGCCGCGGCGCGGGGAAACTGAACGCCTATCGCCCTCTCTTCTTCGTCAGCCGGCGCACCTCGATCCGCCGCTCGTCGCGACGCACGGTGATCTCGACATGATCGGCCTGCACGACATCCAGCACTTTCGACGGCCGGTACGCGGCGACGTTGACGCCGCCCGCCCTGCGCACGCTGTCGTAGAGCACGCCGTCGCGACCTCCGCCCCGCTGCTCTTCTCCCCAGGTTTGCGAGGCCGCATAGCTGTCCGGTGCGTGCAGGTCCGGCCGCGCGCCTCGGATATCGACGTGATCTCCGTCCAGCCGCGCCCGGTAGCATCGATAGGTCCGCGAGAGGTCGGCAACGTTCCGCGCCACCGCCTCGCGCCTGAGATGATGTCCCACCTCGGTCGCCGCGGTCGCCATGTCGGCGGCCGCGTACCACGCGCCGAGATCCGGCCCGTTGAACCGCGAGCCTCCAGGCGCAACGTGAAGGAAAGCAGCCATCACGATGCTGGCGTTGGCGCGGCCGAACACCCATTCCGACTCTGGCAGGCGCCCGACCCGCTCGGCGACAAGCCGGTCGTTGGTCCAGCCGACCAGCTCCATCACCGCCGCCATGTCGGCTGCAGTTGCGACCGTGTCGAACAGGCCGATCGGCGGGAAACGTGACGGGATGAGCCGTTGCGTCGGAAACGGAGCCGGCGAATTGCGTTCGCTCACCGGAACACGAGATCCGAATCGGCGTAGGGCGAGAAATCGCGATCGGCCGCGTTAGGCTCCATGGAGCGGCCGCCGCGGGCCGCATCCAGGAAGCGGCGCACGGTGAGCAGCGCATCCAGCGAACCGCTCGCGACAAGCGCCAGCGGCGGACGCCCGCCGAACACGGTCGCGCCATGCGGCCCGCGTAACCACGCCACACCTTCGGCCTCGCTGGCAAACAGGATTCCCAGCGCCTGATGGATGCCGAGAACGGCCGAGATCCTGGCGAGTGCGTCGACGTCGAGCGTGAAATCGCCATGCGTACGGGCGAGCTTCGCCCAGTTGTGGTAGGTCGAACGCGACGGATATCCCAGCGTGAGGCGCCGCTCCTCCTCGTTCATGCCCCAGAGGTCGGAGACGGCGAGGAAGGTGCGCAGGCCCGGCGCACTCAGCCGCCGGCGGTTGTCCGGCGCGAAGCGCGACACATCGAGCAGCGGCAGACCGCCCTGGTCCTCATCGATGCGCGGGGCAACCTGGCTCATGCAATCTCCTGTCCAGATCGGTATATAGTCCAAATATGGACATCAGACAAGAGCGTGCTTGCCTCCGAACCCGGTCAGGAACGACGTCAGGTTGTCGGCGAGTTCGTCGCAGAGGTAACCGCCTTCCTGAACGATCACCGTCGGCAGCTTCATGGCCGCGATCGCTTCGCCGATCCGCGCGAAGCCGGGCGTCGTGACGGAGAGCCCCCCGAACGGATCGCCCTCGAACGCATCGAGGCCGAGCGCCAGGACCAGATAATCCGGGGCGAACGCACGGATGCGCCTGGTCGCCGCGCCCAGCGCATCGAGGAATGTTGCGTCGCCCGATTTCCGCTCCAGCGGCAGATTGAGGTTGTAGCCGAGCCCGCGCGCCTCGCCGCGCTCATCGGCATGGCCCCAGAAGAACGGATAGAACCGAACCGGGTCTGCGTGAATCGAGACGGTCAGCACGTCGTCGCGTGCGTAAAAGATGCCCTGGGTGCCGTTTCCGTGATGCAGGTCGACGTCGAGGATCGCCACGCGCGCCGCGGTCTTGCGCAGGATCTGGGCCGCGACGGCGGCGTTGTTGATGAAGCAGAACCCGCCCGCGAGGTCGGCGAAGGCGTGGTGGCCCGGCGGCCGGCAAAGCGCATAGGCGGCAGGGGCGCCAGCCGCGACAGCCTCGGCTGCCTCGACCGCCGTCCAGGCGCTCCACAGCGAACTTTCCCATGTGTCGGCCGAGATCGGACACGACGTGTCGGCCATGTGATAGCCCGCCTGACCGGCCGCGCTGTCCGGGCGACGCCCGCCGCGCGCGGTCGGATGGATGTTCGGAACCACCTCCTCCGACGAGCCCTCGATGCGCCGCCAGCGGACATAGATGTTCTCCAGGAACTCCAGGTACTCCGGCGTGTGAACGGCGGCGACCGGCCCTAACCCGTGCTCCCGCGGCCGGATCACCTCGCAGCCGGCCGACCTGGCGCCGGACACGAGCGCGTCGATGCGCGCCGGCTGCTCCGGATTCGGCTTTCGCACGCCGCTCGGCAGGAACATCTTCGGGTCATGCCGGCGTTGCTCCTCGGCGAAAAAGGCTTTCATGTCTCGTTCCTCGCCAGTGTCTCGAAAACGTCGCCATATGCGGCGCGGATCATGTCGTCGTCCACCAGTTCCATGCCCAGCCGGTCGTAGAAGCGCTGGGCCGAATAGTTCCGCGAATCGACGGCCAGGCGCATGTAGACGCCACCCTCGTCGCGCGTGATGGCCGCGACTGCCCGGATCAGTTTCTCACCGACTTTCATGCCGCGGAATTCTTCGGCGACGAAGAGGTCCTGAACATAGACGCCCGGCCGCCCCTTCCACGTCGAAAAGCTCGGGAAGAAAAGGCACAGACCAGCAAACGCGCCGTCCACCTCCGCCACGACCACGCGGAACGCCGGACGGTCGCCGAAGCCGTAGCGGCGCAGGTCGGCGGGCGTACTGACGATCTCGTGCTCCTCGCCGACATGCGCGCCGAGCTTTCTCAGCGCGGCGTGGATGGTCTCGGCATCGTCGGCGGTGGCGGCGCGGAGGCTGACGATCATCGGCGGCCCGCGACGCATTGGCACGCGCGCGATGTCGTCTCGCGTACCCCGGCCGACATCAGAACCCCACCCGGTCGCCGCCCTTCAGCGCCAGCATCTCGCGCGCCTCGGCCGGGGTGGCGACCTCAAGCGACAGGCCCTCGATGATGGCGCGGATGCGCTTCACCTGGTCCGCGTTGGATTTCGCCAGCGACGGGCCGTCGTAGAGGCTGTCCTCGAGCCCTACGCGCACATTGCCGCCCATCGCCGCGGCCATCGACGTGAATGGAATCTGGGCGCGGCCGGCCGCCAGCACCGAGAAGCGGTAGTCGTCGCCGAACAGCCTGTCCGCGATGCGCTTCATATGCATCAGGTTCTCCGGGTCGGCGCCGATTCCGCCGAGAATGCCGAAGATGAACTGGACGAACATCGGTCCCCTGACGAGGCCGCGGTCGCGGAAATGGGCGAGCGTATAGAGGTGTCCGACGTCGTAGCACTCGAACTCGAAGCGCGTGCCGCAGCCTTCGCCAAGGCGCTTCAGTATGTCCTCTATGTCGGCGAAGGTGTTCTTGAAGATGGTGTGGCGCGTCGCTTCCAGGAGCTGCGGTTCCCACTCGTGCTTCCAGTCGCGCGGCCGGTCGAGCATCGGGAAGAGCGCGAAGTTCATCGAGCCCATGTTGAGCGAGCACATCTCCGGCTCGGCCTTCAGAGGCGCAGCCAGGCGATCGTCTAGCGTCATCAGCGACGAGCCGCCGGTCGTGATGTTGATCACCGCGTCGGTCGCCTGCTTGATTCGTGGCAGGAAACGCATGAACACCGCAGGGTCGGCGGTCGGACGGCCGGTTTCAGGATCGCGGGCGTGGAGATGCAGGATCGACGCGCCGGCTTCCGCGGCGGCGATCGAATCGGCGGCGATCTGGTCCGGCGTGAGCGGCAAATGAGGGCTCATCGTCGGCGTATGGACCGAGCCGGTCACCGCGCAGGTGATGATGACCTTTCGAGCCGCAGCCATCGCGCCTAGGCCTCCACCGGCAGGCCGAGCTCGCCTGCGACGACGCCGATTGCTGCACCGAGGATGGCCACGATTTCGTCGACCTGTTCCGCGGTGACGATGAGCGGCGGCGCGACGATCATGTTGTCGCCAGCGACGCCGCCGGTCACCCTCCGGGAATAGACGATCAGCCCCCGCTCATAGGCGCGGTCGAGGATCTTCTGGCCGATATTCATCTGAGGCGGCAACGGCGCCATCGTCTGCCGGTCCGCCACGAACTCGATGCCCGTCAGGAGCCCCCTGCCCCGCACGTCGCCGATGAACGGATATTTTTCCTGCAAACCTCGCAGGCCGGCGAGGAGGGCGTCGCCCATCGCGGCGGCGTTCTCCGTCAATTTCAGCCGGTCCACCTCGCGCAGCACGGCAAGCCCCGCGGCGCAGGCGAGCGGATTGCCGGCATAGGTGTGCCCGTGCTGGAAACCGCCCATGTCGAGCACAGGCTTCACCAGCCTGATCGGCGCGGCCATCGCGCCCAGCGGTGCGTATCCCGAGCCGATGCCCTTGGACAGAGAGACGATGTCCGGCTTGCAGTTCCAATGGTCGCCCGCGAGGAACCTGCCCGTCCGCGCCACGCCGCCCATCACCTCGTCGTGGATCAGCAGGATGCCGTAGCGGTCGCAGATCTCGCGGATGCGGGGATAGTAACTGTCGGGCGCCACCAGCGCCGCCGTCGCCGCGCCACCGATGGGCTCCATGATGAAGGCAACGACGCTTTCCGGCCCCTCGGCCAGGATCTTTTCTTCCAGCATGTCGGCGTATTTGACGCCGCGCTGTTCCATCGAGAGGTTGTCGCGGTCACGGTAGGCCGTCGGCGCCGGTATGGTCGGCATGGGCCGCATCTGTTCGTTGAACGTGTCGGTGAGCAGTCCGTCGCCGGTGACGGCCAGCGCGCCGTAGGTGCCTCCGTGATAGGACGGCATGCGCCCGATCACTTTCCAGCGTTTCGGCTGGCCGGTCGCCACGGCCCATTGCCGGGCAAGCTTGATGCAGCTCTCGACGGCTTCCGACCCGCCGGAGACGAAGAAGATGCGGTCGAGCTCGTTGGGCATCTTCTGAGCGAGTTCCCGCGCCAGTTCCTCCGCCGGCTCGTTCTCGAAATGCAGGCGGTAGGCGAAGGTCGTCTTCGCCATCTGGGTCCGCATGGCGTCGAGCACGGCCGGATTGCCGTAGCCGAGATTGACCGCCATCGGCCCTGACGAGCCGTCGATGAAGCGCCGCCCGTCCCGCGTCCAGAGATAGATCCCTTCCGCACGGTCGACCAGCGGCCGGCGCAGCCGCGTGACGTAGAAGAGATGCGACGGCCGGCGCGAGGTGGTGGTTTCGAGTGTCACGCAGATGTCCCTTGACCCAAGAACCGATCCAGCACGTTCATCGTCACCTTCTCCACCATCTGGTCCTTCCGCAGCAGGCCCGCGACCCATTCGCAGCTTCCGGCATGGAACACCTCGCCCTGCCCTTTCGGGAAACTGACGATCATGCCCGAGCCGCGCTTCACCCGCTCCACGCCGGCCGCGCTGCGGTCGTGATAAAGCGTGTCGGCGGTGAAGATCGCGTCGTCGTCCTTCAGAAACTGGTCGACGATCGGCACGTCAGCACTCTCCTCGACCAGCGAGGCCATGCCGAGCGCCAGGATTTCCAGCCCTTCCGGTGCACCTGCCGTCGCCGTCGGATAGGGCAAACCGCCGCGGATCTCGTAGTCAAGCCCGTCGACCTCGTAGCCGAAGACGTGGCTCTCCGCGCCCAGCACGTCGCCATAGTAGAGACCGGTTCCCTTGAACGCCCAATGCTCAGGCCGGTAGATCGGAAACCCGCGCGCGCCGCGCGGCACGCAGCCGCCCCAGCCGACATAGACGCCGTTGGTGGCGTTGAGGCCGAAGGTGAGTGCGCCGGGTCGTCCGACTTCCGGCGCTTCCCACGAGTTGGTGCCTTGCGTCGGGTCGATCGCGTAGAGCGGGTCCTCGGTGCGGGCGAGATATTTGTAGCAGACCTGGCTTCGCCCGCCGTCCTCGATCCTCGTCTGCCACATGAAGTTGCCGGCGAAGCGCGCGGCGTGGCCGCCGCGCTCGACATATCTGTCCACCGCATCCCGCGCCGGCCCGCTCCAGTATTCGTCGTGACCGACGAAGACCGCGCAGTCGTAACCCGAGAGGATGTCCGGATCGTCATGCAGGTCGTGCAGCGCGCAAAGGTCGACCGCATAGCCCGCGCGCTCGGCCCAGCGCAGAAAATGGCTGTCGTAGCTCGCCCAGCCCGAAGAGGCGTATTTCTTTGAATGCCCGGTCGAATAGGCCCATTCCATGTGAGGGTAGCGCGGCGGGGTCGCCGGCGGCGTCATCATTTCCAGCGGCACGCGCGGCGCGCCGGGCGGCAGCACGACGAAGCCCCGACACCACGGGCGCTGCGTCGACACCTTGACGGCGAAGCGATTGCGGTCGGGCCCGGTGATGCCTTCATAATGGTTCGAACCGCCCCAGGTGTTGTAGGCGAGCCAGGTGCCGGTCGCCGCGACATGCAGCACGCGGCCGGGCTTCGGGCCGTTACCCGGGCGGACGATGAAGAGGTGATGGCAGCGGACTTTTCGCCCGTAGCCGCCTTCAGCCGTCAACGTGACGCGGTAGGCGCCGGACGGCCAGTCATGGGGAATCGCAATCTCGAGCGTCGTCTCCCAGCCGCAGCCCTCCACCGAGCACTGGTCGGGCGTGTCCTGCCAGCGCGACGCGATGCCCTCGCGCCGCAGCACCGGCGTCTCCGTGCCGCCATCACGAACGATTTCCATGCCGAAGACGGGAGCGGTCGACGACACCTTGAGTTCGACCGTCTCCCCGGCGCGGTAGGAGATGCGGTCGGTGTAGCACCAGATCTCGCCCTTCGGCCCGTCCATACCCGGATATTCGAAATAGTGCGAATGCACCGCGCGCCGGCGTTCCTCCGGCGTCAGCCCGAAATCCGGGAACTCGGTCGGCAATTTCCACACGCGCGTTCACCCCTCTGAAGCGAACGCTGGCAGAGAAAGCGGCCGAACGGAAGCGCGCGGCGCGACGTCAGCCCGGAAATCCGGTTGGGCCACTCCGCCGCGCCAACCTTGTCAGCCCTTCACCAGCGCGATCTTCATGGTGGCGAGCCTTCCCGGTTCGGCAATTGCCTCCATGCCGTGCGGCAGATGGTCAGCGCCCAAGGCGAGGACGCGAGGGCAATCACCTCAGCCGCCTCTTGAATGAATTGAACAGTCGTTTTATTATTGCCGCCGGGAGTATCCGGTGGCGAGAACGACGGGTTCGGATGGCGAGAAGACCGGCGCGGCCATACGCGAGGCCGCGGCGGTGCTTTTCGCTCGACATGGATACGACGCCGTCTCGATGCGCCAGATCGCGGCGGCGGTCGGCGTCCAGGCCGCGGCGCTCTATCACTACTTCCCCGCCAAGGAAGACCTGCTCCACTCGTTGATGCGCGACCATCTCGACGCGCTTGCAGCGGCATGGCGGGCGGCGGGCCTCGTTTCCGCGGGCGTTTCCGAGCGGCTTGCGGCGTTCGTAGACAACCACATCCGCTTCCATGTCGGCCGGCGGCATTCGACGCATGTCGCCAACATGGAGCTCAGAAGCCTGTCGCCGGCTCGGCTGACCGAAATCCTCAAGGCGCGCAACGCCTACGAGAAGGAGTTGCGGGCGATCCTGCGCGAGGGCGCGGAGGCCGGCGACTTCGCGATCGACGATACGGGTCTCACCGCCATGGCCATCATTCAGATGCTGACCGGCGTCATCGTCTGGTTCCGGCCGGACGAGCGGCTTAGTGTGGACGAGGTCGTACGCACCTACCACGACATGACCATGCGCCTCGTCGGCGCCAAGAGACAGGGAGAGACGCGCGATGTACCTCAATTCGCTGAACTTCGGGCTGGGTGAGGAGATCGACGCGCTGCGCGACACGGTGCGACGCCTCGCTTCCGAGAAGATAGCGCCGATCGCGGCCAAGGTCGACCGCGACAACGAGTTTCCGATGCATCTGTGGAAGGAATTCGGCGCGCTCGGACTGCTCGGCATCACCGCCGATCCGGACTATGGCGGCTCCGGCATGGGCTATCTCGCGCATGTCGTGGCAATCGAGGAGATTTCGCGAGCCTCCGCCTCCGTCGGCCTCTCCTATGGGGCGCACTCCAATCTCTGCGTCAACCAGATCAACCGCTGGGGCACGACCGAGCAGAAGGAACGCTTCCTGCCGAAACTCTGCTCGGGCGATCATGTCGGCGCGCTCGCCATGTCGGAGAGCGGTTCGGGCTCCGACGTCGTCTCGATGCGGCTCAAGGCCGACAAGAAGAACGACCGCTACGTCCTCAACGGCTCCAAGATGTGGATCACCAACGGACCCGACGCCGATACCCTGGTCGTCTACGCCAAGACCGACCCGGAGCGGAAGTCGCGCGGGATCACCGCCTTCCTGATCGAGCGCGGCATGAAGGGCTTTTCCGTCGCGCAGAAGCTCGACAAGCTCGGCATGCGCGGCTCCAACACCGGCGAACTGGTCTTCGAGGACGTCGAGGTGCCGTTCGAGAACCGCCTGGGCGAGGAGGGCAAGGGCGTCGAGATCCTGATGTCCGGTCTCGACTACGAACGCGTGGTGCTTGCCGCCGGACCGGTCGGCATCATGGCCGCCTGCCTCGACACGGCGGTGCCATACGTCCACGAGCGCAAGCAGTTCGGGCAGGCCATCGGCGAGTTCCAGCTCGTCCAGGGCAAGCTCGCCGACATGTACGCCACCACCAACGCGGCGCGCGCCTATGTCTATGCCGTGGCCGCCGCCTGCGATCGCGGTGAGACGACCCGCAAGGATTCGGCCGGCTGCGTGCTCTACGCGGCGGAGAAGGCGACGCAGGTCGCGCTCGACGCCATCCAGCTGCTCGGCGGCAATGGCTACATCAACGACTACCCGACCGGCCGGTACCTCCGCGACGCGAAGCTCTACGAGATCGGCGCGGGAACTTCGGAAATCCGCCGCTGGCTGATCGGCCGCGAGATCATGGCCGAGGGGGCCTAGTGCGACCTGACCCGCACCTTCGTCGATCCCTCGTCAACGCGTTTGCGGGCAGCGTCGGCCAGAGTATCGGATATCCATTGGTTGACGGACTTGCCGTCGTTGGCGGCGGCCTTGCTCAACAGCGCGTGGATCTCAGGCGTTGTCCTGAGCGCCAGCTTTCCGGAGTAAGGCTTTTGGGGCTCAACGCCGCTCTCCTTGCAGAAGTCGAGATAGTCATCCACGCTGTCGCGAAAAGCCTTCACCAGTTCCTCTGCGGTTTCGGCTTCGAACGTGACGATGTCGCGGATACCAAGAACGCGGCCATGAAACACCATGTCCTCGTCGTCGAACTCGATCGAACCGGAATAACCTTTGTACAGTCTCACGGCCTTATCCCGACATTCATGAGAAATTCGCGGATGTCCCTGATCATCCAGCGTTTGGCGTCCGGGGGCGGGTGTGGCCGATGGAGGAACAAGGTCTGGCCCGCTATGGTGAACCGCACTCGCGAACCGCTTCCTTCCGACATGTCAGCGCCACAAGCGACGAGCAATGCCTCTATGTCTCGCCATTTGATGGAACCGCTGACGGGGTTAGCAAAAACCGCTCTCAACGTCTCATTGTGTTTCGTGCGCATGCGATCACTCCTCGGAGCGGTGCCGTGGACACTCGGGCCCAATAGCGGTCGCACGTCATGCGCAACATTTAGTTTCTGATATCAGAATACGCTATCACAGTAGGTCTGTCAATGCCCCTGATCCAGTCCAGCGTCTCCCCAGCCTCCGACACCTTCAAGGTCAATGCCGAGCGCATGAAGGGACTGGTCGCCGACATTTCGGAAAAGGCCGCGACCGTCGCACGCGGCGGCCCCGAGGATCAACGGGAACGCCACGTCTCGCGCGGCAAGCTCCTGCCCCGCGACCGCCTCGCGCAGTTGCTCGACGCCGGCTCACCCTTTCTCGAGGTCGGCCAGTTCGCGGCCTGGGACATGTATGGCGGCGACATCGCCTCGGCAGGCATCATCGCAGGCGTCGGCCGCGTCGAGGGCCACGAGGTCATGGTGGTGGTCAACGACGCCACCGTGAAGGGCGGCACCTACTATCCGCTCACCGTCAAGAAGCACCTGCGCGCCCAGGAGATCGCGCGCGAGAACAATCTGCCGTGCGTCTACCTGGTCGATTCCGGCGGCGCCAACCTGCCCAACCAGGACGAGGTGTTTCCGGACCGCGAGCATTTCGGCCGCATCTTCTTCAACCAGGCCAACATGAGCGCCGCGGGCATCCCGCAGATCGCCTGCGTCATGGGCTCCTGCACCGCGGGCGGCGCCTACGTGCCGGCGATGTCCGACGAGGCCATCATGGTGCGCAACCAGGCGACGATCTTCCTCGGCGGCCCTCCGCTGGTGAAGGCCGCCACCGGCGAGGACGTATCAGCCGAAGAGCTCGGCGGGGCGGAGGTGCATACCCGACGGTCGGGCGTCGCCGACCACTACGCGCTGGACGACACCCACGCGCTCGCCATCACGCGGCGCATCGTGCGCAACCTCAACCGCCAGAAGCCCGCGGGGCCGGTACGCCGTTCGCCCGCCCCGCCGCTCTACGATCCCGCCGAGATCGGCGGCATCGTGCCGTCCGACACGAGACAGCCTTACGATGTCCGCGAGGTGATCGCCCGGGTCGTCGACGGGTCCGAACTCGACGAGTTCAAGGCGAACTACGGCACCACCCTGGTCACCGGCTTCGCGCATCTCCACGGCATGCCAGTCGGCATCATCGCCAACAATGGCGTGCTGTTCTCCGAGAGCGCACTCAAGGGGGCGCATTTCATCGAGCTCTGCTGCCAACGGAAGATCCCGCTGGTCTTCCTGCAGAACATCACCGGCTTCATGGTCGGGGCGAAGTACGAGGCGGGCGGCATCGCCAGGGACGGCGCCAAGCTGGTCACGGCGGTTGCTACCGCGCAGGTGCCGAAGTTCACCGTCATCATCGGCGGCTCCTTTGGCGCGGGCAATTACGGCATGTGCGGCCGCGCATACTCGCCCCGCTTCCTGTGGATGTGGCCGAACGCGCGCATCTCGGTCATGGGCGGCGAGCAGGCGGCGACGGTGCTGTCGCTGGTCAGGCGCGAGGGCATCGAGCGCAAGGGCGGCGCATGGTCAGCCGAGGAAGAGGCCGCGTTCCGCGCGCCGATCCTCGAGAAGTATGAGCGCGAGGGGCATCCGCTCTATTCGTCGGCCAGGCTGTGGGACGACGGCATCATCGACCCGGCCCGCACGCGCGAGGTTCTGGCCCTGTCGCTCGGCGCGGCGCTCAACGCGCAGATAGGGGAAACGAAGTTTGGCGTGTTCAGGATGTGAAGGGGGGAGACATGACGCAGATTGAGGAGATTACCCCGAGTTCGAAACCACGACTTATGGACTTGGTGAGGGATGTCGGTATCGATGTGAGCAAGTGGGGCTATTTCAAAGGGGGGCCCGCCAAAGCGGCAGCAAATCCAAGATATTGCTACGAGTGGTTCTTCGAAGACGGCGATAAGGTCGCCGTTACGCTTTGGCTTGGTGGTATGCAAGAGCGCGCTGGTAGACTTTTCTACTTGCTTAATCAACGCGAGACCGCCGAAAGCGAAATGGGGCCGAGAAAGTATCGGGCCCGTGACATGGATCGTGCTTTGCAGCGGGCATTCGAAAAGACGCTTGAGATACGAGCGATCATCAGCGACGGCGAAGTGAAGAGCGCAACGCGGACGAGGAGCAGCGTGACCGCTCGAATGCTTGATCCTGTTTCTTGGGCGGTTACATCGTATAACTTCGAGACGGGCGCAGTGACGCTAGAACGCGGCGTGGCTCCGACCGGGCCCATAAATACCAACCTTGAAGACCCAGAATATCTTGGATTTGAAGGTAAAGAACGAAAACTGTTTGTTATTCATCGGCAACGTGAATGGAAATTGCGTCAGCAAAAGATAAATCAATCAAAGGAATCGAACGACGGGCGATTAATATGCGAAGTCCCAGGTTGTAGGTTCGACTTCTTTGAGACATATGGGAGTATCGGTAAGGACTACGCTCAAGTACACCATCTTGACCGATTGAGCGATGCACCTCCCGAAGGAACCACCGTGCCCCTGTCGAGATTGGCAATTGTGTGCGCCAACTGTCACGCGATGATTCACCGAGGCGGAGAGTGTCGTCCGTTGGAAGGCCTCGTTGGTTAGTCAGTGTGGCGAGTGCCGGACCGCGAGGCTATGTGACCTGATAGGTTCAGGTTCGCTTCGCCATTCAATTGGAACTTTCATGAAGAAGCATCGGATCTATTCGATCAGTTTCGCCAGCGTCTATCCGCACTACATAGCGAAAGCGGAGAAGAAGGGACGCACCAAGGGTCTCTGCGGCCTTGCATCATTTCCGAGCTGATTTTCAAACAGAGGGGCCGCCGTTCGGGAGGGCCGGAATCGGGCGCGCCTCACCGCTCCCTCCCCACATACGACCACACCGCCAGCGTCACGCCGGCCGCGCAGACGAGCAGCATCCCGGTCGTGGTCAAAATGTCCGGCAGATGGCCGAAGATGAAATAGCCGAGGCCGCCGGCCCAGACGAGGTGCAGATAGTTGACCGGCGCCAGCAGCGAGGCGGGCGCCTCGCGGTAGGCGGCGGTGAACATGAAGTGGCCGACCGTCGACAGCGCGCCCAGCAGCGCCATCTGCGCCAGGTCGACCAGCGGCAGCGAGAGTTCGGCGAGGAAGCCGACCGACGCCACGGAGAAGATGACGCTTCCCACCATGCCCGTATGAAACAGCATGGCGATGGTGGTCTCGGTGCGCGCCAGCGAGCGCGAGAGCAGATGGTAGCCCGCGGTCAGGCAGGCATTCGACAGGGCCAGCGCCACGCCGACGGGATCGAGGCCACCTCCCGGCCGCGCAATCAACAGCACCCCGGCAAAACCCGCCGCCGCGCTAATCCAGCCAACGATGCCGACCTTCTCGCCCAGCAGCGGGATCGCCAGCAGCATCACCAGGATCGGCGCGAGATAGACGATCGCCACCGTCTCGGCGATCGGCATCACCTGCAACGCCATGGCGAACCCCAGCGAGGCGATCGCAAGCGAAGAACCGCGAAGGATGACAAGGCCGGTACGCTGGGTTCGCCACAGGCGCGGGCCCAGTCTCGGGCCGAGGAAAAGGACAAGCAGGCCGACATTGAAGAGGTAGCGGATCGCCAGGACCACGGTCACCGGATGGCGGCTCGCCAGGTCCTTGGTGAGCGAATCGGCCAGCGCGAAGGCGAGCGTGGCGAAGATGACGAGGAGGATGCCCTTCAGCGGCCGCGGCGCGGCCGCGGGTGTCTCTTCCGGCCCCTCCGGCGGAATGTCAGCCGCCATTGATGAGCGCCAGGATCAACCTGTGCACATTGCCGCCCTGGCTCATCTCCACCTTGTCGAACTCGTTGGAGCGCCGGCGCTGCTCCTGCGAGAGTTCGCCGAGGCGTTTCGTCAGCACCTGGCGTATCTTCTTGCAGTTCGGGTCGTCCTCGACCCGCAGCCCGACCGAATAGGCCTCGATCGCCTCGACCATCTCGATCATGTGCTGGCCGTGGATCGCCTCGTGCGCGCGGATTCCGTCGATGAAGGTCCGCCACGCGGCCTCAGCCGCCGGAGGCAGCTTTCCCTTCGGCTTCGGCAGCTTGGTGATGAGGATCAGATGCGGCCGCGCCTTCGCCAACGTGCAGCCGCCCTTCGACGGGCGGTAGTCGCGCGACCATTTCAGGTCGAATGTCGTGTAGGCCACCACGCGCGCCACGCCGAGCTGCGGCCCGTTCTCGCCGATCGACTCGTAGAGCTCGCGACCGGTCGCGCCGGTGATGGCGTAGGTCTCCAGCTTGTCCACCGGCTTCCAGTCGGCACGGGCCGGGCCGGCCGTCAACGCGGCCAGCAAGCCGGCAAGAAACATGTTAAATATCGATCGCATCGCACGACCATAGCGGAACGACCGGTCGCCACGCCATCCCCCATGAGGACGCCCCTTGCCCCCTTTTCCCTTTGCTGTACGAACGAACCGCATTTCCCGAGAGGATATCACCCGATGAGCCAGCGTCCGCCGTTCAAGAAGATCCTCATCGCCAATCGCGGTGAGATCGCGGCCCGCGTGATCCGCACGGCGCGGCGGCTCGGGATTGCGACGGTCGCGGTCCATTCGGACGCCGACGCGAAATCCCTGCACGTCGCCATGGCCGATGAAGCCGTCCATATCGGCCTCCCGCCCGTGGCCGAAAGCTATCTGCGGGCGGACCGGATCATCGCCGCGGCGAAGGCGACGGGCGCCGAGGCGATCCACCCGGGTTACGGCTTTCTCTCGGAGAATCCCGGCTTCGTCGACCAGGTGGCGGCGGCGGGTCTGGTGTTCATCGGCCCGTCGGCCAATTCCATCCGCGCGATGGGTCTGAAGGATGCCGCCAAGCGGCTGATGGAAAAGGCGGGCGTGCCCGTCGTGCCCGGCTATCACGGCGAGGATCAGGGGCTGGTGCTGCTCGCCGGCAAGGCGCGCGAGATCGGCTATCCGGTGCTCATCAAGGCGCGCGCCGGCGGCGGCGGCAAGGGCATGCGCCGCGTCGACCATGCGGACGATTTCTCCGAGGCGCTGGCCGGCGCGCGGCGCGAGGCGAAAGCCGCCTTCGGCGACGACGCGGTGCTGGTGGAAAAGTACGTCGACAAGCCGCGCCACATCGAAGTTCAGGTCTTCGGCGACAATCACGGCAACGCGGTCCACCTCTTCGAGCGCGACTGCTCGGCGCAGCGCCGACACCAGAAGGTCATCGAGGAGGCCCCCGCCCCCGGAATGACGCCAGAACTCAGGCGCGCGATGACCGACGCGGCGGTGAAGGCGGCCAAGGCGATCGGATATTCCGGCGCGGGAACGATCGAGTTCATCGTCGACGCCTCGAAGGGGCTCAGGCCCGACGGCTTCTGGTTCATGGAGATGAACACGCGGCTCCAGGTCGAGCACCCGGTGACCGAGATGGTGACCGGCCTCGACCTCGTCGAATGGCAACTCCGCGTCGCCGCCGGCGAAAAGCTGCCGCTGTCCCAGGACGAGATCAGGCTCGACGGACACGCCTTCGAGGCGCGCGTCTATGCCGAGGACGCGACGCGCGGATTCCTTCCCGCCACCGGCACGCTGCACCACCTCGCCTTTCCGCCGGAGGCGCCTGCCGGCGCGATGCTGCGCGTGGAGACCGGCGTGCGGGCAGGCGACGCGATCTCGCCCTACTACGATCCGATGATCGCCAAGCTCGTCGTTCACGCCGCCGACCGGCCCGCCGCTCTGGCCGCGCTGGCCGAAGCACTGGAAACGACCGAGATCGCCGGCTCGACCACCAACCTCGCCTTTCTCGCCGCGCTCGCGCGCGACGAGTCCTTCGCCGCGGGCGACGTGGACACCGGCCTGATCGGACGCAATCAGGATGCGCTGACGGCGCTCCCCGAGCCCTCCGCCTCCGTGGTCGCAGCCGCCGCGCTCGCCGCGGCCGGGGCGACCGACCGGCGCGGCGATGCCGATCCGTGGGCATCGCTCTCGGGCTATTCGCATTTCCGGCCGCTGCGTCAGACCGTGGCCCTCGGGCGTGGCGAGGAGACCAGCGCAATCGGCTATTCCGCGAGGCCTGACGGCAGGTTCACGGTGGATGTCTCCGGGCAGGCCGTCGTCATATCGCCGAGCAACATGCGTCGGCTTGCACGCTGGCCGGGTCACATCACCGTCTTTGAGGGCGCGGTCGGCCACACGTTCCGGGCTCCCGATCCGCTTGACCGCGCGGCCGATGCCGCCGCCGGGTCCGGTTCGCTCCGCGCGCCGATGCCTGGGCTGGTCAAGCTGGTCAAGGCGGCGGCCGGCGACCATGTGGTCAAAGGCCAGCCGCTGCTCGTGCTCGAAGCCATGAAGATGGAGCACACGATCGCCGCGCCGCATGACGGCGTGCTGGCCGAGATCGTGCCGGAAGGCGCGCAGGTAACCGACGGCGCCGTGCTGGTGCGCTTCGAAGAGGAAGCCAAGGCCGCCTGAGCACAGTCGCGGCGCGACCTCGAAAAAGGCGAAGCCGCGCCGGCCTTGTCCCGGCCGGTCGCGGCTTCCTGTCTGGCAGGCGTCCCCTTGGCGTCCCCACGCCGGTCGCATGCCTTGACCTCCGGACCCTGGTTCCCCGCCAATCGGTCCGGCGGCTATCCCTCAGTGCATGGTCATCCATTCGCGCGCTTCGCGCAGCGCCCGGGCGATCTCGGGCTTGGACATCGTCTGCGACAGCTCGGAGCGCAGCGCGGCGGCGCGGGCCGAACCCTTGATCGCGGCGATGTTGAACCATTTGTGGGCGGCGACCATGTCCGCCGCGCAGTCGCGGCCGGTGGCGTACATCATGCCCAGCTCGAACAGGATGTCGGCCTGGGCGCTCGAACCCATCGTGCCGAATTCCGCTTCCAGCATCTCGAAACGTGCCATTTGAAGTCCCCTGTTTTTTCGCCCCGCGCCGGACCGAACCCATCGCGCTTTCTATGCCCCGAGGATCGCCGGGTCGCTTGAATGTGCCGTTAAGCGGCTTGCTTAACTTGCGGAAAACAAAGCTAAAACAAGAGGTAAACGTGGGATTCCGTTAACCGACGGACCCGTTGGCTTTCCGGGGATTCGCGAAAAAATCGTCTAAAATGGCGGCGGCGCGGACAAAGGAAACGCTAACCACGCGCACAACGGAATCGCCTCTCTGTCCGTTAGGAGGTGCGAAAAATATCGGCCGGCTGTCGCTAAGGCATGCTTCCGCCGAGGTCGTGTTTGGTTTACGCTTACGTTCGCGTAAGGGACATACGTGCCGGCTTCGATGCCAGCCAACAACCCCTGTTCGGGAGGAATGCATGATCCGCAAATTCGGGCTCGCGCTTGCCGCGACCCTCCTCATCACCGGTTCCGCCTTCGCCGACGACATCGTCGGCAACTGGAGAACCGACAGCGGCGAGACCGCCGCCATCTCAAGCTGCGGAGGCAGCTTCTGCATCAAGCTGAAGACGGGCAAGCATGCCGGCAAGAACATCGGTTCGATGGCCGCGAGCGGCAGCGGCGCCTACAAGGGCACCATCACCGACCCGGCGGACGACAAGAAGTATTCGGGCCGCGCCAGCCTCAGCGGCAACGCGCTGAAGATGAAGGGATGCATCCTCGGCGGCGTGATCTGCAGGACGCAGAACTGGTCCCGCATGTAGCCGTCCCCTCGGGATCGTCCATCAATGCGGCGGCGGGCCAAGCCCGCCGCCGCTTTCGTTCGTGCGCAGGCTTGACCGACGGTCCCCATCCGGCGCGGAGGCCTGTCGCATTGCCGTCGCGCGGCTGAAACAACGGCCGCGGCATACGGCCAACGTCCCGGAATAGCTCTTCAAATCGTCTTTACCGACTTGAACGCCGCATGAACGACCCTCTCAGGGCGGGTTCAGGGCGATCGCGGCAATATCGTGTTCGAAACGAGGGAAGGACCGATGCTCGCTCGCCGCTTCACGATCGTCTGCCTCATCACGACGCTGTTCGGGATGTTGTTCGCGGTCCTGGTAGCCGAGAGCGCGCGGACCGGAGACCGCCGCGAGGTGGGACCGATCGTCTGCGCCATCGACAGCCTCCCCTGCCAGACCCGCTAGCGCCCGACGGCCGAGAGAAAGAACGACGATGAAAACGCTCCGCAACCTGATCGCCCCGCTCGCCCGCGCCGCCATGATCGTGCTGGTCGTCGCCGCGCCGCTGGTCGCCGCCCAGAGCGTGCGCGCCGGCAACGAGATCCGCATCGAGGCGGAAGCCCCGGCCAACACCGGCCTCGGCCTGGTGCTGCTGGTCAGCATCCAGCGCGCGCAGTAGGCGGCGGCAGCGCCGGCGGTCTATTTCGAGTAACTGTGCCCTCGCCGGAACGAAGACTCGAGGTCACCCACCCTTTGGTTGCCAGCAAGTCCGCTCGATAGGTTGCAGTTCGATGCCGTAAGCGCTTAGCGGAACGATCAGGTGGTTCTGATCGTAGTTCCTGATACCAAAATGATCATAGAGTTGATGCGCTGCACTAATCCGCACTTCCAAACGTTCGACGGGAGAGAAACGTGAATCGAGGTCGTCAATCAAGAGTCGTGCCAGCACAGGGATGGCCTTGTTGAGATTCCACGCCTTGGCCGCCTCGGCTCCCCTCAGGCGAATGTCCGGATCGGAATGTTCCATCAGCGTTTCGAGAGCTAGTCGTCCGGCAGTCGTGACGGCGAGCGCATCTGCAATCTGCCATATCTTCACAAGATGGCGATTGGCGGCTGGCGTGTCTTCTCGACGCGTCGCCAAGCGGCAGAGCACCTGGTGCCGGAACAGTTCTTCGACAAGCGCTTCGGTCGATCTGCTAGAAATCTTGCGGATCATATCCGAATTCCCTGAGGGTTCGCTCGGCCAGATCTAGACCGGCATCATACTGTTCCGCAAAGGTTCGTGTTTCCATACCAAATCGTCGCACGTTGTTTTGATAGGCCTTATCGCGCGTGCTCATTCGTGCACTGATTTGGCGATGAACCTCGACCGGCAGGTTGATGATGTTGTCCGTGCTGTGGATCAACTCCGCTGGAAACCCCTCCCGACCCGCCATGCGCTTCTCCACGATATGGTGCCATTCGCGGCCGGCCCCGGCAGGCCCTAGATAACGCCGCAGTTCCGCTTCCGACCGAAACCTCAGAATGGGCAAATCCGGCCGCTGACTGGAATAGGAGCTGATCCTGCGTGTATCTTCATCGTATGTGTCTTCTCGCGGCTGGTCTCTTTCCCAGCGCCTTGGGACACTGCGCAGACGCGGTGACGTGCGCATCGCGGTCTCCCGCAGCCGACGCAACGCAGCGCCACCCACCCGTGCCAATGCTGGCAGCAGTCCAACCGCGGCGCCGACGACACCCGCCAGCCACTGACCGCCTTCGCGCATGCCGGCGGGCACTCGGGGCTGGAGGCGCCAGTAGGGATTGTATCTGAGCGCCAGCCGCAGGCGTTCCGCCGAGCGTCTGAACCGCTCGGCGGCGATGGCTCCTCTCAGTTTCGGGATCGATGTTTCAGGATTTCTCATTTTGTCCCCACCGCCATCCGTTGCGGTCGAGGATAAGAGGAGCCGTCAGGGGGTGGACAAAGAAGAGAGAAATGCCGCGACCGAAACGATTGTCGTCAACGTTCGGCGGGGGAGAGGCGGGCACCGATGCGATCAACCCGATTAGGCCTGCTTGGCGTGGCAGGTCGATCCACGGCAAATCCGAGAGGCATTGAAGCGCGTCGGAACATTCTGCGGTTCCGGCGTAAGTTCACCTTCCGTGGAGGATTGTCCCGTTCGGGCCGATCACCACACTCACGAAAAAAGCGGCAGGGAAAGCGGCGCATTCCGACGCGCCCCCTCCCGCTAGGGCCGGCCGATCCCTATAATGGGTCATGGAAAAGAGAATCTACCCAAGACCCATCGAATCGATCGCCAGCCCCGCGCCCTACGCCCGCCAGAGCTTCATGGATGCAGGCGAGGCGGTGGCGGCGTTGCAGGCCCTCTATGTCCGCAACACCGCATTCCTGCGCGATTCCTTCGTCTCGCTGTCGAACGGAGCGGCGCGCGAGCAGCAGTTCCGGGCCTTCTACCCGGAAGTCGGCGTAACCATCCTGTCGCACACGCAGGCGGACAGCCGTCTCGCCTATGGTCACATGCCGATGCCGGGCCGCTACGCGACGACCATCACCCGTCCCGACCTGTTCGAGCGCTATTTGACCGAGCAGCTGCGCCTCATCATGCGCAACCACGGCGTTCCCGTGACGGTCGGCGAATCCGAGACTCCGATCCCGGTCCACTTCGCCTTCCTCGAAGGCACCCATGTCGACGGTTCGGTCGCGGAACGCATCAAGCGCCCGCTACGCGACATCTTCGACGTGCCGGACCTCAACGGCACCGATGACCACATCGCCAATGGCACATTCGAACCGATCCCTGGCGAACCCATGCCGTTGGCGCCCTTCACCGCCCAGCGCATCGACTATTCGCTGCACCGCCTCTCGCACTACACTGCGACGACGCCCAACCATTTCCAGAACTTCGTGCTGTTCACCAACTACCAGTTCTACGTCGACGAGTTCTGCGTCTTCGCCCGTGATCTGATGGCCGAGGGCGGCAACGGCTACACGAGCTTCATCGAGCCCGGAAACCTGGTCACGCCCGCGGGCGAGAACGCGCCGGTCTCCGGCTCGCAGCCCGCGCGCATGCCGCAGATGCCGGCGTACCACCTGACCAAGCCCGGCCACGCCGGCATCACCATGATCAACATCGGCGTCGGGCCGTCGAACGCCAAGACGATCACCGATCACGTCGCGGTGCTGAGGCCACACGCCTGGCTGATGCTCGGCCACTGCGCCGGTCTGCGCAACACGCAGGCGCTGGGAGATTACGTGCTCGCCCATGCCTATGTGCGCGAGGATCATGTGCTCGACGAGGACCTGCCGGTCTGGGTGCCGATACCTCCGCTCGCGGAGGTGCAGGTGGCGCTCCAGGAAGCCGTCGCCGAGGTGACCGGGCTGTCCGGCTTCGACCTCAAGCGCATCATGCGGACCGGGACGGTCGCCACGATCGACAATCGAAACTGGGAACTGCGTGACCAGCGTGGACCGGTGCAGCGGCTGTCCCAGTCGCGGGCGATCGCGCTCGACATGGAGTCGGCGACGATCGCCGCCAACGGGTTCCGGTTCCGGGTGCCCTACGGCACCCTTCTGTGCGTCTCGGACAAGCCGTTGCATGGCGAGCTCAAATTGCCCGGCATGGCGACCGAGTTCTACAAGACGCAAGTAGCCCAGCACCTGACCATCGGCATACGCGCGGTGGAGAAGCTCGCCGAGATGCCGCTGGAGAAGCTGCATTCACGAAAACTGCGCAGTTTCTCGGAAACGGCGTTCCAGTAGCGATATCGCCGCGAATGGGCCGCAATCGCGATCAGGATCGCCGCCCATGACCCTGCGCAGACCCGGCCCCTGGTCGATCCTCTTTGGCCTGATCGTTCCCCTGCTGGCCGCGTTGCCCCTCGTCGCGGGCTTCTTTGGATGGCTGCATCCCGCGTTCGACACCGCATCGCATTTCCGCGCCCATCTCGCTGCGGGCCTCGCGACCACCGGATTGCTCGCGGCCGCGATCGGCTGGCGGCGCGAGGGCGCTGTCGCCGCCTTGCTCGCCATCGCGGCGCTGGTGACGACCGGCGTCGACCATCCGCTGCCGCTGCCAGGCGGCCGGGCCGAGGCGCGCAGCCAGGACGGTGACGGCGCCGTCTACCGGTTGCTGCAAGCGAATCTCCTGTTCAACAACCAGTCGAAGGAGCTGCCGCTGTCGCTCATCGGACGTATCGAACCCGACATCGTGACGCTCAACGAGGTTTCCACCGGCTGGCTTGGCAAGCTCGATCTGATCGAAGCGGCCTATCCATATCGCGTTGTCTGCCCAAGCTCGACCGCCATAGGCGGTTCCGCGGTGTTGTCGCGCCGCCCCTTCGCGGCGGGAACGGCGGGGCACTGCCTCGAGGACGGACGGCTCGCGGTAGCGACGATCGACTTCAATGGCAGGCCGGTGACCGTTGCGGCGATCCATCTGCATTGGCCCTGGCCGTTCGGCCAGCACGATCAGATCGACCGCATCGCGCCCGTGCTGGAGGCGCTCGGACCCGCGGCCATCGCCGCCGGCGACTTCAATGCGTCGGGATGGAGCCATGCGGCGCGGCGCGGCGCCGCGCTGTCCAGAACGCAGCCCGTACCGCCGACCGGCGCGACCTGGTTTCCGAAGCGGGTGTCGGCCGGCGTCAGGAAGGTGATCGGCCTGCCGCTCGACCATGTCCTCGCCGGCGCCGACATCGACGTCATCGACGCGGTGACCGGGCCGGACGTGGGTTCCGATCATCTGCCGGTGATCGTGACGTTCGCCTTGCCGGAGCCGGCTGAAACCGGTCCGGGCAGCGCGACCGCGATGGCCGCCCTCACGCACTGAGCCAGGAAGCTATTTTCGGCGCGAAGAGACGAGCGACGCGACCAGGCCATGGACGTTGCCGCCCTCGCGGTGCTCGACCCGATCGAATTCGATCTGGCGCGCCTCGTAGGCGGCATAGATCTCGTCGACCCTGCGTTTGATCTCGCGTTTGCTCTTCGAACACGTTCGGTCGTTGCGCGTGGTGAACCCTATTACCGCCCTCTCCGCAGCCGCGACCATCTCGCGTGCGATGTGACCGTGGGTCTCCTCGTGTTTCCTCACCCCGGCGAAGAACCGCTTCCAGCGCTTGCCCAGGTCCGCCGAAACCGCCCCGGCGATCTTCGGATAGGTGTAGGTGATGTCGAGCACCGCGTCCGCGTTGCGGACCCGACAGGTGCCGGCGTTCTCCGCCCACTCGATCTCCCAGGTCACGGAGTAGCGCGTCTGGGCGATGGCGCGCGTCAGAAAACCGTGCTTCGGCCCGCGCCTGTCCATTGCGTCGAGCAGCGCTGCGCCGGTCTTGCCGGAGATCTGATAATGCTTGTTGGCGACCTTGACGCGAACGTCCGCCGCCGCGCCTCCCGCGAAGGCGGCGATCAAGGCGGCAATGATCAGGCGCAACGCGGCCGCGGACATGGCTCCACTCCCCGACCGAAACAACAGCACAAGGGCGGCGGCACTTCAACACCACAGTCCAGCCGCCCGGTTCACGACCGGCCGGGAGGCGGTCACATGTTCGGGTAGACCGGCCCCTCGCCGCCCTGCGGCGGCACCCAGTTGATGTTCTGGTTGGGATCCTTGATGTCGCACGTCTTGCAGTGCACGCAATTCTGCGCGTTGATGACGAATGTGACGTCCACATCCATACGGTCGGCGGCGGCGTTGCCATCCTTGTCGACCCACTCGTAGACAGCCGCGGGACAGTAGCGCGCTGACGGCCCGGCGTAGATGTCGTGTTCCGAGCGCTTCTGCAGCTCGGGATCCTTCACCTGCAGGTGAACCGGCTGGTTCTCCTCGTGATTGGTGTTGGAAAGAAACACCGACGACAGCCGATCGAAGGTCAGTACCCCGTCGGCCTTGGGATAGGCGATCTTCTTGTGTTTCGCGGCCGGCTCCAGCGACGCCGCGTCCGTCTTGCCGTGCTTGAGCGTACCGAGCGGCGAAAATCCGAACAGGGTATTCAGCCACATGTCGAGCCCGCCGATCGCGACACCGGAGAGGCCGAACCTGGACCAGAGCGGCTTGACGTTGCGGACCTTCTTCAGGTCCTTGCCTATGTCGCTCGCCTTCCAGGACGCCTCATACCCCGACACCTCGTCGTGCGCGCGACCCTCCGCGAGCGCCGCCGCGACATGCTCGGCGGCCAGCATTCCCGACAGGACCGCATTGTGGGACCCCTTGATGCGCGGGAGATTGATGAACCCTGCCGAACAGCCGATCAGCGCGCCGCCGGGAAACGTCAGTTTAGGAACGGATTGCCATCCGCCTTCGGTGATGGCCCGGGCGCCATACGAGATGCGCTTCCCGCCCTCCAGCGTGCCGCGGATCGACGGATGGGTCTTGAAGCGCTGGAACTCCTCGAACGGCGAGATGTATGGGTTCTTGTAGTTCAGGTGGACGACGAAGCCGACCGCCACTTGGTTGTCCTCCAGATGATAGAGGAATGAGCCGCCCCCCGTGGTCATGCCAAGCGGCCAGCCGAATGAATGCTGGACCAGCCCCGGCCGGTGGCTTTCAGGCTTCACCTGCCAAAGTTCCTTCAGGCCGAGGCCGAATTTCTGTGGCTGGCGCCCCTCGTCCAGCGCAAACTTCCTGATCAGCGACTTGGCCAGCGATCCGCGCACGCCCTCGCCGATCAGCGTGTACTTGCCGAGCAATTCCATGCCCGGGGCATAGCCCGGTCCCCTCGAGCCATCGCGCTCGACGCCCATGTCTCCGGTGGCGACGCCTTTCACGGCGCCATTCCCGTCATAGAGCACCTCGGCGGCGGCGAAGCCCGGATAGATCTCGACGCCAAGCGCCTCGGCCCTCGTCGCCAGCCAGCGGCAGACATTGCCGAGCGACACGATGTAGTTGCCGTGGTTGCTCATCAGCGGCGGCATCAGGAAGTTGGGAATGCGCACGGAACCCGCGGGGCCGAGCACCAGAAAATGATCGTCCGTCACCGGCGTCCTGAACGGATGGTCGCCATCCTCACGCCAGTCGGGCAGGAGGCGTTCGATCCCGACCGGGTCGACAACCGCGCCGGAGAGGATGTGCGCGCCTACCTCGGACCCCTTCTCGAGCACCACGACGGAGAGGTCGGGGTTGATCTGCTTCAGGTGGATCGCGGCGGCGAGCCCGGAGGGACCGGCGCCGACGATCACCACGTCGAACTCCATGCTCTCGCGTTCGGTCTCGCTCATATCTTCCCTCCGCTCCGCCGGGCGTTCGGTACCTTGATCACCGTCCCATAACGCATCCACCGACCATGTTAAACGACCGTCGTTCGGGGACGCGCAGGTTCATTTGACGTAAACGTAAAAGTCAGTCAACGGCGAACGACAACCGCCATCCCGCCATAGGCGCGGGCGGAATTCTCGGCCATACTCGTCACCATGCGCGAGGCAACCACCCGGTTCCCGTCGATCGCACGCGGCGCCGGTCTGATCGCCATCGTCACCGCGACGCTCGCCAATGCGTCCGCCTCGGACACGACCGGCGCCATACCGCACCCGCAGATCGCCTACGCAGGCACCTATTCCTATTCGGACGAGTTGGGTGGCTTCGCGATCGTCGCCAGCGGTGGCAATGGAACACGGGACGATCCCGTCGTCATCCAGCAGGAGTTGTTCTCGGCCAGCGCCGTGACAATGGTCATCCGCGCCGCGCGCCCGATCCGGCCGTTCGACCATTCCGGCCTCTACGCCAGCGGGTTCATCCATATGAGACTGGAAATCCTCAACAACAGCGGTGTGGCATGGCAGGAGGTGGAACTGGAGCTCCAGGAACGGCTCGGCGAGTCGAGCGTCTTTTCCGACGGGCTGTCCTTCGACCAGCGGCGGACCGATTCGGCCAACGTCCACTCCAGCCACTTCCGCAAATGGGACCGCGACTTCGAGCCGTACGACCGGCTCCTTTTCGAGGACGGCTCCGTCGATCCAAGGGAGATCGTCACGCTGGGCTTCTTCGTCACCGATTTCACGCCGCGCTGGGTATTCTATCTGCGGATCGATCCGCGCATCCCGTTCTCGTGAGCTTGCGTTCACAGCGCCGATCTGCGAGCGGACCAGAATGAGCGATCCGAAGAAGGACAGTGCGTCCGCGGCGGCGGACCTGCGCGACATGGCGCTGTTTCTCGCCGACTCCGGCGTCGACACGCCGCTGGTCGAGGAACCGGTCAACCGCTTCGAGGTCAGACCCGTCGAACCGGCGGCCCGGACCGCGCCGCGCCCTGCCCCCGTCCCCCGCGCCCAGACCCCGCCAACCGTCACCCCCGGTTCCGGGGCCGTTGTCCCGGACGACACCCAGGCGGCGCGGGCGCGCGAACTGGCGCGCGAGGCGAAGACGCTCGACGAGCTCAGGGCGATCATGGGGGCTTTCGACGGCTGCAACCTGCGCATGACGGCGAAGAACCTCGTCTTCGCCGATGGCAATCCCGAGGCCGACCTGATGCTGGTCGGCGAGGCGCCGGGGCGCGAGGAGGACATCGAGGGCCTGCCCTTCGTCGGGCGCTCCGGGCAACTGCTCGACCGGATCCTGGCGGCCATCGGACGCGACCGGGGCTCGGCATACATCGCCAACGTGATCCCCTGGCGGCCCCCAGGCAACCGCGATCCCTCTCCGATGGAGACCGAGATCTGCCGGCCCTTCATCGAGCGGCAGATCGAGCTTGCCGCGCCGCGTGTGCTGGTGACCCTCGGCAACCCGTCGACCAAGACGCTGCTCGGGGCGCAGGCCGGCATCATGCGCATGCGCGGCAACTGGCAGACCTACCGCTCGCCGGCGGGACTGGAGGTGCCGGCCATGCCGACCCTCCATCCCGCCTACCTGCTCCGCAACCCGGCACACAAGCGCCTCGCATGGCGCGACTTCCTGGACATCAAGGCCAAGCTCGCGGCGCTCGCCTGAGCAACCGTCAACGCCGCGCGACGATGCGGCTCGTCACCAACGCCTTCGCGATGATACCGCCATCGGCACTCCGTACGCAGATGTCGGACACCGTCTGGGATCGGCTGCGCTGGATGACGACGGCCTCGGCCGTGAGCCCGACACCGTCCGCCGGCGCCAGATAGGCGATCGTCAGGGAGGCGGTCGCCCCGCCCGCCGCCGCCCCGTCCGCGAGCGCGGAGGCGGAAGCCGCAGCAGCCGCGATGTCGACCAGCGTGGCAAGCGCGCCGCCGTGGACGACCGTTCCGACGGTACAGTTCTCCGGACGGAACGGCAGGCCGAGGATGACACGATCCGGATGCGCCTCGATGACGCCGATCCCGAGGACCGCCGCCAGCGGCGACCCCGCCAGCACCTTCTCGATCCACGCGGACGCTTCCGCCCCAATGGTCGGACGATGCATGGCTCAGGCCCCCCGAGCGCGGCGGTAGCCGACGAACTGGAGCTGGGCGAACAGCGCGACGGCGATCGCCTGGGTGGCTACGAACACCATTCCCAGAACGTTCGGTGACACAGCGCTCGACATGAGCAGGGCGACGCTACCGAACACCCAGAGGACGTTGATGGCGATGATGACCACCATGATCGCCGCCGGCGCCTTCGACCGCGAGGCGACCACGAGAAGCAGGACGACGAATGGGGCGAGCGCGACGCCCGCCCAGACGAGCAGACCGGACGGCAGCGCGAGGACCGGCGAAAGCAGGCCGGCTCCGGCGGCCATGACGAGGCCGGCCGCGCCGCTGACCGCCGCATCGGCGTTGAGCGCATTGCGCAGGTAAGGTGTGATCTTCACGTCCATTGCAGTTCTCCGGGATGCGGTTCGATCGGGCCGGGTCATCCGGCCGGTAGGCGCAACCTGTCAGGCTGTCCGGGGGCTTGCGATTACGATGCAGGTAATAGCGGCAACGACCCCTCTCGTCGTAATGATCAGGCAATGCTCCGACGTCCCGAGAGGAGAATGGGATGACGATCCAGCCGATCGGAACGATGATCAGGGACTGGCGAGCGCGCCGGCGCTTGAGCCAGCTCGACCTGGCGAGCGAGGCGGACGTCTCGCAGCGCCATCTGTCGTTCATAGAAAGCGGCCGCGCGCGCCCGTCACGCGACATGGTGCTTCACCTTGCCGAGCAGCTCGACGTTCCGCTCCGCGACCGAAACCGGCTGCTGCTGGCGGCGGGCTTCGCGCCAAGCTTCGAGGAGAGGTCCATCGGACATCCTTCGCTGGAGCCCGCGATGACGGCGGTCGGCAAGGTCCTGGAGGGCCACGCGCCGAACCCGGCGCTGGCGATCGACCGGCACTGGAATCTCGTCGCCGCGAACAAGGCGGCGGCGACCTTCCTGTCCGAGGGCATTGCCGAGCGCCTGCTGATTCCTCCGGTGAACGTGCTCAGGCTCAGCCTCCATCCCGAAGGCCTCGCACCGCGGATCGTCAACCTCGCTGGCTGGCGCGCGCACCTTCTCGAACGGCTGCACAGGCTGATCGTGGCGACCGGCGACGACGCGCTTGTGACGCTGGAGGAGGAGCTCAAGACCTACCCGGCCGGCGTGTCGCGGACACGTCCGTTGCACGACGAAGCGCAGATGATCGCCTACCCGCTGCAGATCAGGGCCGGCGAGGTCGTCCTGTCGTTCTTCACGACGACGACGGTGTTCGGAACACCACTCGACGTGACCCTTTCGGAACTGGCGATCGAAAGCTTCTTCGCCGCCGACGCGGGCACCCGCTTCACGCTCCAGGCACTCGCCGACGGCCACGCCTGAACTACTGCGGCGGCGTCACCTTGCGCACGGCGGCGCGCTCGATGCCGAGCTGGCGCTCGCGCCAGATGATGAAGATGCCCGCGGCGATCACGATCAACCCGCCGACCAGCATGTGGATGGTCGGCACCTCCTGGAAGGCGAAGTAGCCGACGGCGACCCCGATCAGCAGCGACATGTACTCGAACGGCGCTACCGTTGACGCCTCCGCGTGCCGGTATGCCTCCGTCATGACGATCTGCGCGACGCCGCCGCAGATGCCTGACCCTATGAGCAACCCTGCCTGGGCGGCCGTCAGTGGGCTCCAGCCGAGTGGCAGCGACAGCAGCCCGGCTACACTCGCCGTCAGCGAGAACCACATGACGATGGTGGCGCTTCGTTCGGTCTGGACGAGGTTTCTCACCATGAGCAGCGCGCTGGCCGACATCGCCGCCGCGGTCAACATGGCAATGATGCCCATCGCCTCGTGGTTGGACAGCTCCGACTGAGAGGTGAAGAGGGTCAGTTTCGGCCACGAGACGATGAAGACGCCGATCATCCCGACCGCGACCGCCGACCAGCGGTAGATCCGGATCGTCTCACCCATGAAGAGCGCGCTGAACACCACCAGGAGTAGCGGTTGCGCGTAGTTGAGCGTGATCACCTCGGGCAGCGGCAGGCGCGACAGGGCGAAGAAGCCGAGGCCCATGGACGCAACGCCGATCAGGCCACGCGAAACATGCGCCAGCGGCCGTGACGTCGAGAGCGCGGTGGCGATTTCACGCCGGTAGGCGAGGAACACCAGAATGGGAAGCATGGCGAAGAAGGCTCGGAAGAAGATGATCTGACCGACCGGCAGATCTCCCGCCGCCTTGATCAGCGCCTGCATCGCGACGAAGATCGCCACGGAAAGCACCTTCAGGCCGATACCCGTCAGGACGCTGCCCTGGGCAGGCTGGGCGAGCGACATCAGGCGCCTTCCGCATGCGGTGGCCGCACAAAGCTCACCGGCGCGCCGCCTCGGCATCGTGGATCAATTGCCAGACCCGCGCCGGCGTGGCCGGCATCTCGACATGATCTATCCCGTAGGCCTTGTGGAGCGCGTCCGTGACGGCGTTCATGATGGCCGGAGTCGCGCCGATCGTGCCGGCCTCGCCCGCGCCCTTGATGCCCATCGCATTGGTCGTGGACGGAACGTTTCTGGTCTCGAAGTGGAATGACGGGAGGTCGTCGGCGCGCGGCATGGCGTAGTCCATGAAGCTCGCCGTCAGAAGCTGGCCGTCGTCGCCATAGACGGTGTCCTCGGTCAGCGCCTGACCGATGCCTTGCGCCACGCCGCCATGAACCTGCCCGGCGAGCAGCATCGGGTTCACCGTCATGCCGAAATCGTCGACGATCGTGTAGGCGACGATTTCCGTGCGGCCGGTCGCGGGGTCAACCTCGACCTCGGCGATATGCGTGCCGTTGGGGTATGTGGCCTCGTCCTGCACGAATTCGCCGAAGCCTTCGACATCCTTCGGGGTCCTGGCGGCGGCGGCCACGGCGGCAAAGCTGATCGAACGATCGGTGCCGACGATCCGCGCCTCGCCAGCCTGAAGCTCGATGTCGGCGGCGGAAGCCTCCAGTTCGTCGGCAGCGATCTTCCTGATCTTCGCCGCGAGGTCGTCGCCTGCTCGGGCCGCCGAAACGCCGCCGAGCGGGATCGAACGCGAGCCGCCGGTGCCGCCGCCGGACGACAGGCGGTCGGTATCGCCCTGGTGAACGTGGATGCGGGATATGTCGATGCCGAGCTTGTCGGCCACGAACTGGGCATAGGCGGTGGCGTGCCCCTGGCCGTTGGTCTGGGTGCCGATAGCGAGCGTGACGGTTCCGTCCTTCTCCAACTGCGCGTAGGCGGGTTCCGAGCCGGCGAAAGCGCAGGCCTCGATGTAGGTCGCCATGCCGATGCCGCGCGCCTTGCCTCGCTGCGCCGCCGCCTTGCGTCGGTTCTCGAAGCCATTCCAGCCGGCGCGTTCCATGGCAAGTTCCATATGGCCAGCGAACTCGCCCACGTCATAGAGTCGGCCGGTCTGCGTGCGATAGGGAAACTGCTCCGGGCGGATGAAGTTGCGACGCCGGACCTCGTCGGGTCCGATTCCCAACTCGCGCGCGCAGGCGTCGACGAGCTTCTCGATCAGGTAGGCGGCCTCCGGCCGTCCCGCGCCGCGATAGGCGTCGACCGGCGCGGTGTTCGTGTAGACGCCATCGATGCCGACCGCGAGCGCCGGGATGTCGTAGACGCCGGTCGACATCGAGACGCCGACGAAGGGGATGAAGGGGCCGTACTGCGAAATGTAGGCGCCGAGATTGGCGATGAGGTTCACCCGCAACGCGAGGAACCTGCCATCGCCGTCGAGCGCCATCTCGGCCTTCACCACATTGTCGCGGCCCTGGGCGTCGACGAGGAAGTGTTCGTTGCGGTCGCCCTGCCACTTGACCGGCCGGCCAAGCCTGCGCGCGGCTTCGATGACTAGGGCGTATTCGCGGTAGACGAAGGTCTTGGGCCCGAAACCGCCGCCGACGTCGGGCGTGACCACCCGCAGCTTCGACTTCGGCATGTCGAAGACCTTTGCGAGGACCGACTGCATCGAGTGCACGCCCTGGGATCCGACGGTCAGCACGAAGCGCTCTTCGGCGGCGTTCCACTCGGCTATCGCGCCGCGCGGCTCCATGTAGTTGCAGACGAGGCGGTTGTTGCGAAAGGCGATCGCAACCACCTTGTCGGCGCGCCTGAAGGCGGCTTCGGTCTTGCTTCCATCGCCGACCTCGTAGCGAAAGGCGCGGTTGGACCCGAGTTCGGACCAGACCAGCGGCGCGCCCTCGTCGAGCGCACGATCGGTCGCGACGACCGCGTCCTCACCGTCATAATCCACCTCGATCAGCTCCGCCGCGTCCTGGGCGAGCGCGCGACTGTCGGCGACCACGAAGGCGACGGCGTCGCCGACATGATTGACGCGATCACGGCAAAGGATCGGGATGTCGCGGGTCGGCGCGCGCGTGCCGTCGGGCTGCTTCTGCATGGCGCCCGACTTCAGGTCGCTGAGATTGGCGATGTCGGCCCCGGTGAGCACGAGGCGAACGCCGGGCGCGGCCTTCGCGGCTTCGACGGAGCCGACGCTCAGCCTGCCTTTCGCGACCGGCGACCGCAGCACGTAGCCGTGAAGCAGTCCTTCGGGCACGATATCGTCGGTATAGCGCCCACGGCCGGTGATGAAGGCCGCGTCCTCGACGCGCCTTACCGGCGCGCCCATCCCGAACTTCGGAGTGACCACGTTCATGTCTGCACCGCCAGTAGTGGGAAAGCGGGTTTCAAATACCCTTCTTGCAGTTTTGTCGAGTGAGCGTTTTGTGTAAAGAGCGCCAACCGCTTTTTTGAGGCCGACCGTGTCGCCCGCACGGATGGTCCGCAACACCCGGATCGGAGCCGAATGCGAACCGACACTGGCCAGATTTTCCGCCTCGAGGATTACAGGCCGAGCGACTACCTGATCCCCGAGGTCCGGTTGACGTTCAGGCTCGCGCCGGCGTCGACGGTGGTCGTCGCGGAATTGACGTTCGAGAGGCGCGACAATCGCGCCCTGCCCCAGCCGCTGGTGCTCGACGGAGACGGGCTGGTGCTGAAACGACTGCACGTCGAGGGACAGGCGGTCGCGCCCGGGGAATTCAAGGCGACCGCGGACCAGTTGGTGCTCGAAAGGCCGCCCGCGGCCAAACGCTTCCGGCTCACGGTCGAGACCGAGATCGATCCTTCGGCCAACACCGCGCTGATGGGTCTCTACCGCTCCAACGGGGTCTACTGCACGCAGTGCGAGGCCGAAGGGTTCCGTCGCATAACCTATTTCCTGGACCGGCCGGACATCCTGTCGATCTATTCGGTGCGCATCGAGGCGGAGCTGGATGAAGCGCCGCTGCTGCTCTCCAACGGCAATCCGGTCGCCTCGGGCCCACTTCCGCGCGGCCGCCACTTCGCGGAATGGGAAGACCCGTTCCCGAAACCCGCCTACCTGTTCGCGCTCGTGGCAGGTGACCTCGGCGCCGTGCGCGATAGCTTCGTGACGAGGTCGGGACGCAACGTTTCGCTCGGCGTTTTCGTGGAGCATGGCAAGGAAGCGCGCGCGGAGTACGCCATGGATGCCCTCAAGCGCTCCATGCGGTGGGACGAAGAGGCGTTCGGGCGGGAGTACGATCTCGACGTCTTCAACATCGTCGCCGTGTCCGACTTCAACATGGGCGCGATGGAGAACAAGGGCCTCAACATCTTCAACGACAAATACATCCTCGCCGACGGCGCGACCGCGACCGATGCCGACTACGCCAACATCGAGGCGATCGTCGCCCACGAGTACTTCCACAACTGGACGGGAAACCGCGTCACCTGCCGGGACTGGTTCCAGCTCTGCCTGAAGGAAGGCCTGACCGTCTATCGCGACCATGAGTTCTCCGCCGACCAGCGCTCGCGCCCGGTGAAACGCATCGCCGAGGTGCGCACGCTACGAGCCCATCAGTTTCCGGAAGACCAGGGCCCGCTCGCCCATCCGGTCCGGCCGCGTCGCTACCGCGAGATCAACAATTTCTACACGGCGACCGTTTACGAGAAGGGCGCCGAGGTCGTGCGCATGATCCGCACGATCCTGGGACCAGTCCTCTTCCGGAAGGGAATGGACCTCTATTTCGACCGCCACGACGGCCAGGCAGTGACGATCGAGGACTTTCTCGCCTCCTTCCAGGACGCATCCGGACGCGACCTGTCGCAGTTCGCCCTCTGGTACCACCAGGCCGGCACGCCCAACGTGAGCGTGGCGATCGCGCACGACGCGGCCGCCGCGGTCCTGACGCTGGAGATCGAGCAGTCGGTGCCGCCGACGCCGTCGGAATCACGCAAGCGCCTGATGCATATTCCGCTCGCCTTCGGGCTGGTCGGCCCCGACGGCCGCGACATGAAATGGACCGGCGCCGAGGGCGCGCCGATCGACGGCGGCGTGATCCACCTGCGCAAGCGGCGACACGCGGTGCGCTTTTCCGGCATTCCGCACCGACCGGTGGTCTCGCTCAACCGAGGGTTCTCGGCCCCGGTGACGCTCTCCGTCGAACGCCCGCGCGAAGACCTGGTGTTCCTCGCGCGCAACGACAGCGACGGCTTCTCCCGCTGGCAGGCCTTCAACACGCTGTTGACCGACGCCCTCATCGCGGCGTGCAAGAGCATTCGCGGCGGAAAGCCCGCCGACTTCGCGGAAGAGATCGCTCCGCTTGCGCTCGCGCTTTCCAGGGACGACGGGCTCGAACCCGCCTACAGGGCTCTTGCCTTGAGCCTGCCGGGAGAATCCGACATCGCACGCGAGATCGGCACGAACATCGATCCCGACGCGATCCATGCGGCGCGCACCGGAATGGCGCGACGGATTGCCGACAGGAACGGCAGCGCATTCCTGGCGCTCTACGACTCCCTCGCCGATGCGGGCCCGTTCAGCCCCGACGCCGCCAGCGCGGGCCGGAGGTCGCTCAGGAACGTCCTGCTCGACTTCATGGCGCCATTGGCCGGGGGCGAGGCGCGGGCCGTCGCGCAGTACCAAGACGCGACGAACATGACCGACCGCGCCGCCGCGCTTACCGTCCTTGCGCACCGGCTCCCGGGCACCGATGCGTCGATCGGGGCGCTGGCTGATTTCGCCGCGCGTTACTCCGACAACCCGCTGGTGATGGACAAGTGGTTCCAGATCCAGGCCTCGGTGCCAGGCGCGGCGACGGTGGAGATCGTCGAGCGACTGACCCGTCACCCCGCCTATGACGGCCAGAACCCCAACCGCGTGCGGTCACTGATCGGCGCCTTCTCCAGCGCCAACCAGACGGCGTTTCATCGCCCCGATGGCGCCGGATACCGTCTCTTCTCAGCAACGGTGCTCGGCATCGACGGACGCAATCCGCAACTCGCGGCCCGGCTTGCGACGGCCATGCGATCCTGGCGCTCGCTGGAAGCGGAACGACGCGAATTCGCGCGGGAGACGCTCGTGACGATGGCCACGACGCCTGGTCTGTCCACCGACCTGAGGGACATCATCGAACGGACGCTGGCGTGAGTCATTTCTGCAACGTCGCGCCGGCTTCTCCCGGCCGACCCGGTCCGGGACTGGACAAGCCGAATCGCCTCTGATTCCTTGTCCCCGATTCGGGCGTGCGGCGTAGCCGGATCGACTGCGGAAATCGGGGAATACGGGGAGCCATCAATGGCGAGGACGGACGCGATGCGCGCGCCCGAACGATCGGTTGTGAGCAAGCGTCGGCCGCCGCTCAGGTCTGGCCTGGCCGGCAATGCGCGTCTCATCGCCGAACCGGCCTATCGGCGCCTGCTCGCTGCCGAGCCGTTCCTCCGTCGATCGATCCCGACGCTCATCATCGTCTTCCTGATCGTCGTCGCGGCAGCCCGCTTCATGTCTCTCGAGGCCCAGCGCGACGAGATCGAGCGCAGCGCCCGCACCATCCTCGGTCTGGCGGCAGGGGAACTCGCGGCGGCCCTCGAACTCGCCGGCGACGAAGGAGCGACTGCCAGCAAGGCGCGGGCGATCATCGAAGAAGTCGCCAGCGACGGCGGGCTGGGGTCGCGCCACACACTCGCGACGACGGACCCGCAATTCCGCATCACCGGCGTGGCGCCCGCGTCCACCGGCTGGCATGGACAGTCACTCCAGACGCTCGTTTCCGGCGCGCAGCCGCTGTTCATGTTCGGCGACAGGGCCGGAGTCATGCAGATCGAGATCGACGGGGCGCCGTGGTTCGCGGCCGTTTCGATCGTCGAAGGACGAGGCGCGGCGGCGGCGCTGATCGCTGCGGATACGATTTTCGCGGAATGGCGCAGGACGGTGACGCTCAACGTCACACTCTTCGTGCTCACCGCGACGGTGCTGATCGTCATACTCTATGCCTACTTCAGCCAGGCCGCGCGAGCCCAGGCCGCCGACCGCATCTACCTCGAGGCGCACCAGCGCATCGATCTCGCGCTGGTGCGCGGGCGGTGCGGGCTGTGGGACTGGGACATGGCGCGTGGACGCATGTACTGGTCGCGCTCGATGTACGACATGCTGGGCTACGAACCGAGCGAATCGATGCTTTCCTTCGGCGAGGTATCGTCGATCATTCACGAGGAGGACGGCGACCTCTTCTCTATCGCCAACCGGATCGTCTCCGGAACGACCGACCACATAGACAAGATATTCCGGATGCGGCATGCCGATGGCCGTTGGGTCTGGATGCGCGCGCGCGCGCAGGTGATCGACCCGGATGCGCCGGAAATCCATCTGATCGGAATCGCCGTCGACGTCACCGAACAGCACAACCTCGCCCAGCGTTCCGAAACCGCCGATCTCAGGTTGCGGACCGCGATCGAGAACATCACCGAATCCTTCGTACTTTGGGATGCTCAGCAGCGGCTGGTCATGTGCAACACCAAGTACCAGCAGGACCGCGGACTGACCGGGAAGGAGCTGGCGCCCGGCGCGACCCGATCCGAGATCGAGCAGAGCATGACGGCGCTCGTGTCCGAGCGACGGCTCGCGAACGCCAATGGCCCCAAGGGGGGGACGACCTGGGAACGCCAGCTCGCGGACGGCCGGTGGCTGCAGGTCAACGAAATCACGACCCGTGACGGCGGCACCGTCTCCGTCGGAACCGACATCACCCAGATCAAGCTCCATCAGGAGAAGCTGGTCGACAGCGAGCGCCGCCTGATGGCGTCGATCCAGGATCTGGAGATGGCGCGCAGGGATGAAGAGGCCAGATCGCGCGAACTGGCGGATCTCAACCGAAAGTACATGCGCGAGACCGAGCGAGCCGAGACGGCCAACCGCGCGAAGTCGGAATTCCTTGCCAATATGAGCCATGAGCTCAGGACCCCACTCAACGCCATCATCGGCTTCTCGGAGCTCATGCAGCAAAAACTGTTCGGGCCGCTTGGCGCCGACAAGTACGAGGAATACACGCGCGATATCCACGCGTCGGGCAGCTACCTGCTCGGCGTGATCAACGATATCCTCGACATGTCGAAGATCGAGGCGGGTCAGTTCTCGATCGACTCCGAGGATATCGACCTCTGCCCGCTGATCCGCGAGACCGTGAGGGTCGTGTCGGTACAGGCGGCGAAGAAGTCCATAACGGTCGAGACGAAGATCGGGGACACGATGCGGCTCTATGCCGACCGCCGCGCCATCAAGCAGATCGCCATCAACCTCCTGTCAAACGCGGTGAAGTTCACCGGCGAAGGCGGCCGCATCACGGTACGCGCCCGCAACGTGGCCGGCGCGATGATGTTGACCATCGAGGATTCGGGCTGCGGCATTCCGCGGGATGCGCTGGGCAAGCTCGGCCGGCCCTTCGAGCAGGTGCAGAACCAGTTCTCCAAGAACCACATCGGTTCCGGGCTGGGACTCGCCATCTCGCGCTCGCTGGCGGAGCTGCATGGTGGAGCGCTGAAGATAAGGTCGAAGGTCGGGGTCGGGACCATCGTCTCGGTCCGTATCCCGGCGCGGCGCGCGCTGCGGAAAGCGGCGTAGTCACGTTCTTGGGCGGGGGCCTGACGCCCCGGGCGGTCTTCGGGCCCCCGGGGCGCTTTTTTCGCCTCAGTGCCGGCGCTTGCCGCCGCGCTTTGGCATCTCGTCCTGGGTGAGCTTGCCGTCGTCGTTGCGGTCGAGCCAGGTGAACATCTTCTGTTGCCGCGCCTCGATCTCGGTGACCGTCAGCGCGCCATCGCCGTCGGTGTCGAATCGCTCGACGAAGCGCCGCGCCGCCCTTTCGAGGCGGTTGCGCTCGATCTGATCGGCGATTTCGCCGACCGTCATCTTGCCATCACCGTCCGCGTCGGCGTTCGCCATCCGGCCTTTGACGGCGGCCGTGAACTCCTCGAAGGTGACGTCGCCGCTGCTGTCGGCGTCCGCCCGCTCGAAGCGCATCTGCGCGCGCGGACCGTCGCGCCCGTCACGGCGCCCCTGCTCGGCGGCGAAGGCGGCCGTGCTGGCCGTCCCGGCCATCGCCAGGAACAGGATGGCGAGTTTGGACTTCCTCATTGACTTCTCCTTTTGCATCGTCACCCCCGATGCATGTTCGAAACGGGGCTCCGGTGTTCCCATCGCCATCACCGCCGCTTCCCACGAAGCAGAAGGTCGAAGTCTGACTTCACCTTCCGCGCCGTCTCCCCGACATGCGCGCCGAGCACCGGGAAGTCCGGCAGCCCGGTCGTCGCCAGAAGCAGGTCGGCGAGTCCCGGGGGCACGTCGTCTTTCTCGAATGGCCCCGTGAGGCAGAGCCGGATGATCTGTGTCAGCGCACCATAGAGACGATGGGCGTCGACAAGCTGCTGCCTGATCTGGGGATCGGCGAAGCCAGGTACAAGTCGGCCGAGCTGTTCCACCGTTGAGGTCGTCCGGCGTCCAGCTTCGAGCTGGCCGGTCAGCGTCGCCACCTGGGCGACGAATTCGAGGTCGATCAGGCCGCCAGGCAACAGCTTGACGTCCCATGGATCGCGCGGCGGTTTCTCCTCGGCGATCAACGCCCGCATCTCGGCGGCTTCCCTGGCGACCTTGGCGGCGTCGCGCGGCAGCGCGATGATCTCGCCCACCTCGGCTTCGAGCGCCGCGCACAGGCTGGCATCGCCGGCGACCGTTCGCGCGCGGGTCAGAGCCATGTGCTCCCAGGTCCAGGCGTCGCGCCTCTGGTAGGTGCGGAAAGCGTCGAGATGGGTGGCGACCGGACCCTTGTTCCCCGAGGGCCTCAGCCGGAGGTCCAGTTCGTAGAGCACGCCCTCCGCGGTCGGCGCGGACACGGCCGCGATCAGGCGCTGCGTCAGCCTGGCGAAATAATGCGACGGGGCGAGACCCTTGTCGCCATCGGATTCCTCGGCGTCCGCGGCGTGATCGTAGATCAGGATCAGGTCGACGTCGGAACCGGCCGTCAGTTCGCGACTGCCCAGCTTACCCATGCCGAGCACGGCCACGCGCCCGCCCGGCACGCGGCCGTGGCGCAGCGAGAACTCGTCCACCACCGCGTCGAGCGCCGCGCCGATCGTCAGGTCAGCGAGGTCGGAAAACGCCTTGCCCGCGCGTTCCGCGTCGATGGCGCCGGTCAGCAGCCTGACGCCGATCAGGAACTTCTGCTCGGCCCCGAAAATGCGCAGCCGGTCGAGGATCTCCTCGTGCGCCTCAATGCTTTCCAGGAATGCAGCCAGCCGCGCCGACAGATAAGCCTTGTTCGGCAGCTCGCTCATGAGCAGCGGATCGAGAAGACCGTCGAACACATGCGGGCGGCGGGTCACGATGGCCGCGAGTCGCGGCGCCGCGCCCATGATCGTGGCGATCAGCCTGAGCAGGCCGGGGTTCGATTGCAGGAGGGAGAAGAGCTGGATGCCCGCCGGCAGGCCCTTCAGGAACTCGTCGAAGCGGACGATCGCCTCATCGGCGCGGCGCGTCTCGCCGAAGGCGCCGAGCAGCGCCGGCGTGAGTTCGGTCAGGCGCTCCCGCGCCTCGGCCGACTGGGTGGCGCGGTAGCGGCCGAAATGCCAGGTCCGAATGATGCGGCTGATGTCGCTCGGCCGCTCGAAACCGAGCGAGGAGAGCGTGTTCAGCGTATCGGGGTCGTCGACATCGCCGGTGAAGACGAGGTTGCCTATTCCCGCCGAAAGCTTCGGCGCCGTCTCGAACAGTTTGGCGTAGTGGTTCTCGACTACGTGGAGCGAGGCGCGGAAGGCGACCGCGAAGGCGTCGGCGTCCGCGAAACCCAACATGCGCGCGATCCTGAGCAGGCCCTGGTCGTCCTCGGGAAGCGCGTGCGTCTGTTCGTCCGCGACCATCTGCACGGCGTGCTCGACCCGCCTCAGGAACCAGTACTGGTTGACGAGGTCGTCGCGCGCCTTGGCGTCCAGCCAGCCCCGGGCGGCGAGCGCGGAAAGCATGGCGACGGTCTCGCGGCCGCGCAGTTCCCTGAAGCGCCCTCCCGCGATCAGTTGCTGCGTCTGAACGAAGAACTCGATCTCGCGGATGCCGCCGCGTCCCAGCTTGACGTTGTGCCCGCGCACGGCGATCTCGCCATGGCCCTTGTGTGCGTGGATCTGCCGCTTGATCGAATGCACGTCGGCGATCGCCGCGTAGTCCATGTACTTGCGCCATACGTAGGGCTGCAGCTCTTGCAGCACGCGATCGCCCGCGGCCATGTCGCCGGCGATCGGCCGGGCCTTGATCATCGCCGCGCGTTCCCAGTTCTGGCCCCGGCCCTCATAGTAGGTGAGCGCCGCCTCGACCGGAATCGACAGCGGCGTCGAGCCCGGATCGGGCCGCAGCCTGAGGTCTGTCCGGAAGACATAGCCGTGCTCGGTGCGGTCCTGGAGGATGCGCACCATTCGGCGGGTGAGGCGCGAGAAGAGTTCGGTCGAGTCGTCGGGATCGACGATGGACGGCGCCTCCGGATCGTGGAAGACGATCAGGTCGATGTCGGAGGAAAAATTCAGCTCGCGCGCGCCGAGCTTGCCCATCCCGAGCAGGATCCATCCGGACCCGTTCCCCGGACTGCCGGGCTGCGGCAGCCTGAGCTTTCCCTGGCGGTTCGCTTCGGCCAGCAGGAAACCGGCGGCCGCCCCGACCGCGGCGTCCGCGAGATCCGAGAGGCGGTGGACCGTGACCTCTTCGCCGACCGCGCCGGCCAGCGCGTCGAGCGCGATGAGGACATGCGCCTCGCCCTTCAGGGCGCGCAGCCCGGCCATCAAGGAGGCTTCGGAAACGTCGTCTCCCGACGCCGCGTCGCGGATCGCAAGATTGATCTCGGCGAGACGGGCATCGACGGTCGCGCCGATCAGCCGTTCGAGGATCGCCGGAGAGCGCCTGAGCGAGTCGCGCAGGAATTCAGATAGGTCGAGCGCGGCCCCGAGGAAGTCCACGGACGGGCTTGCGGACGAGAGAAACGTCCCCGTTTTCGCAAGTCCTTCTTCCTTCGCCGCGACAGCCAGATCGGCCAGTGCCTCGGCAGCCGCCGCCGGTTCGAGCGGAACCAGGGTTGGTGGCGAGCCCGAAAGCCAGCCGGGATTTCCCGCGGGCTTCTTGCGCGCGCTCATATGTCCATGTCCGGAAATGCCATGGTCACAATGAGACCGGGCTCGGCCGACGCCAGTTCGAGACGACCACGGTGGAACTTCATGACCGCCTTGGCCAGACTGAGCCCCAGACCAGAGCCTGGAGCCGAGCGGCTGTCCTCGAGACGGACGAAACGTTCGGTGGCGCGCTCGCGGTCGGTCGGATCGGGAATGCCCGGTCCCGTATCGCTGACCTCGAGCTTGATTTCGGCGCCATCCCGTCTGAGCCGCACGACAGCCATCGGCGAGACCGCCGACGACGAGTACTTGATTGCATTGTCGACGATGTTCGACAACGCCTGCCCTATGAGTTCCCGGTTGCCGCTGACCGGAAATGTCCCCGTGACATCGGCGGAAAGCGCGACGCCCGCCTCCTCCGCGAGCGGCTCGTAGAGTTCAACCACGTCACGCACCGCTTCGGCGAGATCGACCCGCGTCGTCTGTTCCGAAGAATAGCCGGCTTCCAGGCGCGAGATCATGAGAATCGCGTTGAAGGTGCGGATGAGCTGGTCCGATTCGGCGATCGTCGCTTCGAGCGTCTCGCGATACTGGGCCGGCTTCTTGGTTCCCGAAAGCGCCGCCTCCGCCCGGTTGCGAAGGCGCGTCAACGGTGTCTTGAGATCATGCGCGATGTTGTCGGAAACCTGCTTCAGCCCCTCGTTCAGGTCGCCGATCCGGGCAAGCATCATGTTGAGGTTGCCGGAGAGGCGGTCGAACTCGTCGCCCGCCGGCGTCACAGGCAGGCGTCCGGTCAGGTCGCCGCCCATGATGCGGCGGCTCGCCTCGGAAACGTCGTCGATCCGTTTCAGGGCGCGGCGACCGACGAAGAACCAGATGACCAGCGCTCCGAGCCCCATCATGCCCAGCGCCACCGCAAGCGCACGCCGCACGACGACCTGGAAGCGTTCCGGCTCGCCCAGGTCGCGCCCAACCAGCATGATGAGCTGATTGGGAAGCGTGATCACCAGAGCTATGGCCTGGTGGGGCAGCGCCCCGTCGATCGAGCCGACCGTCTCTTCCGACGGTGGTCGCCGATCCGCGTTCTCGCCGTAGCGCTGGTAGGCGAATGGCCGCTCCGTCCAGCCCTCCACCGCGAGGACGCCCGGCTGCAGCGCCTGGACGTTGCCGGTGAGTATGCGGCCGTTCGGATCGGCGATCAGATACAGGTTGGCCCCCGGCTGACGCGAACGCCGGTCGATCATGCGGACCAGCAGCGGCAGGCCGCCGCGCTGATAGGCCGAGGCGAGCCCCCCGACCTCCTCGTTGATGGTCTCCCGGGTCTGCTCGGCGAGCATGCGCGCGGACATGCCGGTCATGTACAGGACCAGGGCCACGGCGCAGGCGGTGAACAGGACGAGATAGATGGCCGAAAGCCGCGCCGCGGTCGTGCCGAGGAGCGCGCGCAGCCGCGTGAGCATCAACCCGCCTTCAGCATGTAGCCGGCGCCCCGTACAGTATGCAGCACCGGCGAGTCGAAGCCTTTCTCGATCTTGCCGCGCAGGCGCGAGACGTGGACGTCGATGACGTTGGTCTGCGGATCGAAGTGGTAGTCCCAGACGTTTTCCAGAAGCATGGTCCGCGTCACGACCTGGCCGGCGTGTCGCATCAGATACTCGAGCAGTCGGAATTCCCTTGGCTGCAGGGTGATCTCCCGTCCGGCCCGCTTGACTGTATGGGAGAGTCGGTCGAGCTCGAGATCGCCGGTCCGGTAGACGGTCTCCACGTCGCGGGCGCCCGAGCGGCGGTTCAGCACCTCGACCCGCGCGAGCAGTTCCGAGAAGGCGTAGGGTTTGGTCAGATAATCGTCGCCTCCGGCGCGCAGCCCGGTTACGCGATCGTCGACCTCGCCCAGCGCTGACAGGATCAGCACCGGTGTGGCGTTGCCCCGGGCCCTCAGACCCGCGACGACGGAAAGGCCGTCCCGGCGCGGCAGCATGCGGTCGACCACCATCACATCATAGTCGCCGGAATCGGCCATGGCGAAGCCGCTCTCGCCGTCGAAGGCAAGATGCGCTGTGTGACCCGCCTCGGCGAAGGCGTTCTCTAGATAGCCGGCCGCCTCGCGGTCGTCCTCGATCACCAGAATCTTCATAACGGTTCTATACGCGATTTCGGTCGAGACGGTCTGTAGCGCAAAGCAAGACGGCGGCGAGCGATGGGAGCCCGCCGCCGCCGGAACCGGGAGCGGATACTGACAGTCGCCCCGGTTTCTGGAGCTTCCGGGACGCCGGTCCGGGGGTGTTTGCGACCGGCGTCATCGGATGCGCCTGAAAGGGCGCGCGTCAGCCCTGAGCGACGGGCAGCGCCACGAAGCGGCTCTCCTCGCCGCGCGAGATCTGGAAGAGCACCGCCTTGCGACCCGTCTTGGCGGCGTCCGCCACCGCGCCGGAGATGTCGTCGGCATTCTCCACTTCGCGGGCATTGACCGCCACGATCACATCGCCCGCCTGAACGCCGCGCTCGGCGGCGACGCTGTCCGGATCGACGTCCGTGACGACGACGCCCTTGCCGTCGTCGGCGCGCGTCACCGTCAGGCCGAAGTCCTCGAGCAGGTTCGGGTTGGTCGGCTGCGCCGGCTGCTCCACCTTCGCCTGGGCGTCGGAGCCCGGAAGTTCGCCCAGTTCGAGGCTCAGCTTCTCGGCCTTGCCGTCGCGCCACAGCGACACTTCGACGGTCTTGCCGGGCACGATCGCGCCGACCGCCCGGGCAAGCTCCTTCGGAGAAGCCACGTCCCTGCCGTCGATTCCGGTAATGACGTCGCCGGCCCTGATGCCCGCCTTGCTGGCCGGGCTGTCCGCCTGGGCCTTGGAGACCAGCGCACCGCGAGCGCCCTCGAGCCCCAGAGACTCGGCGATGTCCTTGTTCACTTGCTGGATCTCGACGCCGAGCCAGCCGCGCTGGACATTGCCGTCCGTCATCAGGTCCGTCACGATCTCGCGGGCGGTCGAGGCTGGAATGGCGAAAGCGATGCCGACATTGCCGCCCGAGGGCGAGAAGATCGCGGTGTTGACGCCGACCACCTCGCCGTTGAGGTTGAACGCGGGACCACCCGAGTTGCCGCGGTTCACCGCCGCGTCGATCTGGATGAAGTCGTCGTAGGGGCCAGCGCCGATGTCGCGGCCGCGGGCCGAGACGATGCCGGCGGTCACGGTGCCGCCGAGGCCGAACGGATTGCCGACGGCGACGACCCAGTCGCCGACTCGCACCTTGGTGTCGTCGGCGAAATCGACATAGGTGAACTTGCGCGCCTCCTCCACCTTGAGCACCGCGAGGTCGGTGCGCGGGTCGGTGCCGACCAGCTTGGCGTCGAGTTCGTCGCCATTGTCCATGACGACCGTGAACTCCGCGCCGTTCTCGACGACGTGGTTGTTGGTCACGAGATAGCCGTCCTCGGAAACGAAGAAGCCTGAGCCCTGCGCACTCGGTCGGGCGCCCTGGCGGCGGCCCTCCCGCCGGCCCTGTCCTTCGCCGTCGCGGCGGAACTCGCGGAAGAAGCGCTTCATCGGATGGTCGTCAGGCAGGTTCTCGAAGCCGGGCGGGGTGCCGAAGCCGAAGAGCTGTGCTCCGTCGTCCGAAGCTGGCTCGATCTTCGACTTCACGCGCACGGAAACGACGGCCGGCGAAACCTTCTCGACGACGTCGGCGAAGCCGGGCGCCTGCGGGGCGTCGATGCGGACGGCTTCGGCCAGCACCGGCGCGGTGCCGGTGGTGACGGCGCCGAGGCCAATGGCGCCCGCGACGGCTACCGAAGCGGCGGCGGCAAGCAGGCGGACCCGCAGACGCGAGACGGGACGGGTGGGATTGCTCATGGGAGTCTCGATCCTCGTTTTTCTATCTGGCTCGGCGGGTAACTCCGCCGGTGGATCGAGACTTAGGAAAGGCGACCTTACCGCGCCATTTCCGCCAGATGAAATTTTGGTAATGTTCAGGATGGGACGGCGGATCACCGATCCTTCAGGATGTTCTCCAACGCCTCGGCCTCGACGGCAGACAAGCGAACCGTCTCGGGACGCGAACGCCGTCGAGCCATGACCAGCAACACCGCCCCTCCCCCTAGCAGGAGCACCATCGGCGCCGCCCACAGTGCGGCGTTGCGCAGGTTGAATCGGGGCTCAAGCAGCACGTATTCGCCATAGCGCGCCACCAGGAAGTCGATGACCTCATCATCGGTGTCGCCGGCCATCAACCGCTCGCGCACCAGGACACGCAGATCCTTCGCCAGGTCGGCGTCTGAATCGTCGATCGACTGGTTCTGACAGACCATGCAGCGGAGCTTGGCGGAGATGTCGCGGGCGCGGGCCTCCAGTGCCGGATCGGCCAGCACCTCGTCGGGCTGCACGGCCGATGCTGGGATCGCGGCGACCGCCATGAACACGCCGATGGCGAGGACATGCATCAACGCGCGCATCATGCGGCGGTCTCCGCCGCCTCGAGCGTCCGCCTCCGTGCCCGCGACGGCGCGCCGACGCGCAGGCGGCGGTCGGCCAGCGACAGCGCGGCGCCGACCATCATCGCCACCGCCCCGCCCCAGATCAGCGTCACGAAGGGTTTCCACCAGACGCGCACCACGACGCCGCCGTCGGCGGTTGCGTCGCCGAGCGACACGTAGAGTTGGGAGAGGCCGACGGTGCGGATGCCGGCCTCCGTCGTCGGCATCTGACGGACCGGATAGAAGCGCTTGGACGAGACGATCTCGCCCCTGGGCCGCCCGGCCTCCGTCGTCAGCCGGAAATGGCCACTCTCGGCGGTGTAGTTCGGCCCCTTGACGTTCGCCATCCTCTCGAAGGTCAGCACATAGCCGGCGATTGGGATCGTCTGGCCAGGCTTCACCGCAACGATGCTCTCCACCTGCAACGCTGTCACCGCGACGATGCCGAGCGTGGTCAATCCCAGTCCGGCATGGGCGAGCGCCCCGCCAAACACGGAACTCGGCAACCCCGCCAGCCGCCGCGCCGCGACGGCCGGCGAGACCGAGCCGACGCCTGCGCGCAACGCCAGGTCCGTCAGCGCGCCGAGCAGGAGCCATACGGCGATGCCGATGCCGAGAGCAGCCGCAAGCGACGCCCGATCGACGAAGACGGCAACGAGAAGCACGGTGGCGAGCGCGGCGGCGAACGCGGCGAAGAGCCGCTGCGCCGCCGCGAAGACATCGCCGCGCTTCCACGCCAGCAGCGGTCCGAACGGCACGATCAGCAGCAGCGGCGCCATCAGCAGGCCGAAGGTCAGGTTGAAGAACGGCGCGCCCACCGAAATGTGGTCGCCCGAGAAGGCCTCGACGAACAGCGGGTAGAGCGTACCGGTCAGAACGGTCGCTGCGGCGGTGGTGAGGAACAGGTTGTTCAGCACCAGCGCACCCTCGCGCGACACCGGATGGAAAAGCCCGCCGGCGGTCAGCGCACCGGCGCGCAGCGCGAACAGCGCCAGCGCGCCGCCGATGAACAGCGTGAGGATCGCCAGGATGAAGACGCCGCGGCTCGGGTCGGTCGCGAAGGCGTGCACGGAGGTCAACACGCCGGACCGGACGAGGAACGTGCCGAGCAGGGACAGCGAGAAGGTCAGGATGGCGAGGAGCAGCGTCCAGATCTTCAGCGCGCCACGCTTTTCCATGACGATCGCGGAATGCAGCAGCGCCGTGCCCGACAGCCAGGGCAGGAAGGACGCGTTCTCCACCGGGTCCCAGAACCAGAAACCGCCCCAGCCCAGTTCGTAGTAGGCCCAGTACGAGCCCATGGCTATGCCGCCGGTCAAAAACATCCACGCCGCGAGCGTCCACGGCCTCACCCACCGGGCCCAGGCCGCGTCGATGCGTCCCTCGATCAGGGCGGCCACGGCGAAGGAAAAGGCGACTGAGAAGCCGACATAGCCGAGGTAGAGCAGAGGAGGATGGATCGCCAGGCCAAGGTCCTGGAGGACCGGATTGAGGTCCTGGCCCTCCATGGGCGCAGGGTCGAGCCGCGCGAACGGATTCGACGTGACCAGCACGAACAGCAGGAACGCCGACCCGATCATGCCCTGCACGCCGATCACGTTGGCCCTGAGCGTCGCGGGCAGGTTCCTGCCGAACACGGCGACGAGCGATCCGAAGAGGGTCAGGATCAGCACCCAGAGGAGCATCGAGCCTTCATGGTTTCCCCAGGCTCCGGTGATCTTGTAGAGCATCGGCTTGGCGGAATGGGAATTCTGCCAGACATTCTCGACCGAGAAGTCGGACTGCGCGTAGGCGCCCACCAGTGCGGCGAAGGCGATCCCGCATAGAAGAAAAGCGGTCACCGCCACGGGACCGCCCGCAGCCATCAGCCGGGTATCGCGCCAGGACGCGCCGAGGGTCGGCACGAGGGCCTGCGCGAGCGACATCGCGAAGGCAAGGACCAGCGCGAAATGGCCCATCTCGACCATTCAGTCGGTTCCTTCCTGCCAGACGCCCTTCTCCTTGAGGCTCTCGGCGACCTCGCGCGGCATGTAGGTCTCGTCGTGCTTGGCGAGAACGCTGTCGGCGACGAAATTTCCGTCCGCGCCAAAGCTGCCCTCGGTGATGACGCCCTGTCCCTCGCGGAACAGGTCCGGCAGGATGCCCTCATAGGCCACGGAAACCCGGTCGACCGTATCGGTGACGGCGAAGCGCAGCTGCGTCCCTTCGCCCCGCACCACAGAGCCCTGCTCGACGAGGCCGCCGAGGCGGATGCGCTCGCCTGGAGCGACCGTAGCCCCTGCAAGATCGCCCGGCATGTAGAAGTAGGACGCCTTCGCGCCGAGCGCGTAGAAGGTCATGGCCGTGGCGAGCCCCAGGAAACCGAGCGCCCCGGCAATGACTGACAGGCGTTTTTGCTTCCTGGTCATTCCGTCACGACCAGCCCGAGCCCCATCGCCATGGCCGAGAGTTCCACCGCGTCGGGCGATCCGGCGCCCAGCGCGGTGACGCCACGCGAGAGGGCGTCGAGCGCCTCCGCCTGCCGGCCGAGCACGATATAGGAACGAACCAGACGCTTCCATCCTTCCGGATCGTCGGGGTCGTCGCGCAGCTTCGCGTCGAGCTGGGCGACCATGCCCTCGATCATCGCGGCGCGATCCTCGCCGGTCAGGGATCCGGCGGCCTCGATGTCGGCGACCGAAGGGCCTGGACCGGCGGCGAGCAGTTCCCTCACTTCCGACAGCGCCCGCGTGCCCGGCGAGCGCCAGGGCGAGTCGGCCGCCGCCGTCGCGAGCAGCGCCTCGAAGGCGACGCGTGCTTCCTCCATGCGGCCGGCCTGGGCCGCCTCCAGCGCCAGGAAGAACCGCGCCTTCTCGTTCGCCGCCTCGAGCCCGATCGTTCTCTCGAACGCGGCCTCTGCCTCCGGGGTAACGCGACCGCCGGCGGCCGAGGTCAACGCTTCGCCGAGGCCGGCTTCGCGCTGCGCCGTGGAGCCAAGCAGCGCGATGGAACGCCGATAGGCGTCGGCGGAATCGGCTGCCCGCCCGACGCGCAGATACACCGGCGCCACGACATCCCAGCCATTCCCGTCGCGGGGGTTGGCCGCAAGGTGCGCCTCGGCCCGCGACAAGAGTTCGTCGACCGAGTTGGTCGACGGGTCGGCGCTGAGCCGCGCCGCGAGCGGCCGAGCCGGGAGATCGGGCGAGCCAATTCCGGCATAGACGCCCCAGCTCACGAGAGGAACCATGAGCACGGCGGCAGCGGCGACCGTCCGGGTCCGACGGCGCGGCCGATGGGCCGGCGTCCCGGTCTCCGTGCCGGCCGAACGAAGGATGCGGCGACCGATCTCGGCGCGCGCCTGTTCCGCGGCAGCGGCATCCAACTGCCCGCGAGCAAGGTCGCGATCGACCTCGGCGAGTTGGTCGCGATAGACCTCGATGTCGTGGCCGCCGTCCGTCGCGACGCCTGGACGCGCCCGCACCACGGGCAGGAGAATCGCCAGGCACGCGGCGAAGGTCAAAAGGGCGGAGGCGATCCAGAACAGCATGGCGAACTCAATAGGCCCGCAGGCAATTGGCGACAATCAAACACGAGTGCGGCGGATTGACGTTTCTGTGACGAAACACGCCCACGGACCTTGATCTCGCTCAACCGCGATCCCGTCGACAGCCGACCTCAGGTGAGCGGCGTCCAGCTTCCGTCGGCGTTCCGGCACGCTGTTCCGCGAGCCGAGCGGGACTGGCTGCCGCCGAACACCGTGTGCTGGTACTGCCGACAGTCCTGGGAGCCGACACGGTACGCCTGCGCGGCGACCACTTCGCCCGATCGTCCAGAATCGTCGCTCTTCCACGTTATCTTCTGGCCCGCCGGCGTATATTCGAGGGCGCGATACTCGGCCTCGAGCGCCTTTCGTCGTTCTGACTCGGTGAACCCCTGGCCGATCGCACCAGCGACGAGGCCGCCGCCCATGGCGATCGTGCGCGTCTCGGTCCGCGTCGTTTCCAAAGGCGAGGTGGATGACCCCGACAGCCCCGAGGTGACGCAGCCCGAAAGGCTGAACAGGGCGACAAGAGAGACGACTGTCAGTCTCATGCGGGCGCAGCGGCTCTGTCGTGAGTGTTCTGGAAAGGGTCGGACCAGAAAGGCGGTAAGGCGCATGTTTGACCGAATTGGGGCTTCCCGTCTCATGGCGCACGCTTCAGTTCGACCACGGCGCGGAGGCCGCCGAGTTCGGATGTCTCAAGCGCAAGCCGCCCGCCATACTCCTGGATCAGTTCCGAAACGATTGCCAGCCCGAGGCCGGTGCCGGGCTTGCTTTCGTCGAGCCGGCGGCCTCGCTCCAGCGCCTCGCGCGCCTTGTCCTCCGGAATGCCGGGGCCGTCGTCCTCGACGGACGTCCGGAAGGTGTCCGGCTCGGAGCCGTCGCCCAGCGTGAGCAGAAGCCGCGAACGACCCCATTTCCCGGCATTCTCGATCAAGTTGCCCAGGATTTCCTCGAGATCCTCTCGCTCGCCGCCGAACAGCACGTCCGGGTCCGAAATCCGCGTCTCGACCGCCAGGTCGGGGGTGAGTTTTGCAGCCACCCGGGCCATGCGTTCGAGGACCGGCGCGACCGGCGTCCGGTAGATGACGCTGTCGCGCTGGGAGGCCATGCGCGCGCGCTGGAGATAATGGTCGAGCTGCCTCTGCATGGCGCCCGCCTGTTCGGCGATCAGCGTCCCCTTCTTGCCGCCGATCGACCGGCCCTCGTTGACCAGCACGGCCAGCGGCGTCTTCAGCGAGTGCGCGAGGTTGCCGACCTGGGTACGCGAGCGCTCGACGATGCGTTTGTTGTTTTCGATCAGGGCGTTGGTCTCGTTGGCGAGCGGCTCGATCTCGGCCGGAAACCGCCCGCCAAGGCGTTTGGCGGTACCCTCGCGAACCATCGCCAGCGCCTCGCGGACCCGCGACAGCGGCTGCAGGCCCAGCAGGATCGCGGCGGCGTTGATGGCGATCATGCCGGCGCCGAACAGGGACAAGTAGGTGAACAGCCGCCGTCCGAAGGCGGCGACGTCGCTTTCCAGCTCCGTGCGGTTCCCCATGACGCGGAAGCGCGCGATCTGGGTCTGGCTGCCGAGCGCGAACTCGCTCTCGATCACCAGCAGTTCCTCGCCGGCGATGCCTTCCATGCGGTAGCTGCGCTGGAATTGCGCGTCGAAGGGCACGACATCGGCGCCGGGGGAGGGCAGCGCTTCGGTCATCGACGCCGAGCGCAGCTCGCCGGCGAGCTCCCCCGAAACCGGCTCGACCGACCAGTACCAGCCGGACTGAAGCTGCGAGAACCGCAGGTCTCCGAGGTCCGGGCTCCCGGTCAGCGTCCCCCCTTCCGACACCCCGACCGCGCCGATCAGGTTGAACAGGTGCGCCGACAGAAGGCTCTCGAACCCGCGTTCGCTGGCCTGCCGATAGAGGGTGCTGATGATCGTCGCGATGACGATGAGCGCGACCACGGCCCAAATCGTCGAGAAGCCGATGACGCGGAAGGTCAGCGAACGGGGCGAAAGGGCCACCCAGCCGTTGCGAGCCATCCGGCCGCGATCCCCGACCGGACTCAGGCCGCCGGCTCGCGGATGCGGTATCCCATGCCGCGCACCGTCTCGATCATGTCGATGCCCATCTTCTTGCGCAGGCGGCCGACGAAGACCTCGATCGTGTTGGAATCGCGGTCGAAATCCTGATCGTAGAGATGCTCGACAAGCTCAGTCCGCGAGACCACCTCGCCCATGTGGTGCATCAGGTAGGCGAGCAGGCGGAACTCGTGCGAGGTCAGCTTCAGCGGCACGCCGTTGACGTCGGCCTTGGAGGCGCGCGTGTCGAGCCTCAGCGCCCCGCAGGTGAGTTCGGACGAGGCGTGGCCGGCGGCACGGCGGATCAGGGCACGCACCCGCGCCAGTACCTCTTCGATATGGAAGGGTTTCGTGACATAATCGTCGGCGCCCGCGTCGATGCCGGCGACCTTGTCGCTCCAGCGATCGCGGGCGGTCAGCATCAGCACCGGCGTCTTCTTGCCGTCGCGACGCCAGCGCTCGACCACGCTGATGCCGTCCATCTGCGGCAGGCCGATGTCGAGCACGACCGCGTCGTATGGTTCGGTATCGCCGAGGAAGTGGCCTTCCTCGCCATCATAGGCGCGGTCGACGACATAGCCAGCGTCGGTCAGCGCGTCCGAAATCTGCCGATTGAGATCCTTGTCGTCCTCTATGACGAGTATGCGCATGGAATCACCGGCCTCCCGATCGCTGGGTGCGGAAGATAAGCCGAAGCAGGCGGCGGGCAAGCAGGTGCATCAGCCCTGGGGAACCACGAACTCGGCCCTCTGGGGCCGGCCGCCGTCCTTGGCGGGCACGAGCACGACGATGACGCAGACGTTCTGCCCGCCCCGCTTCGACAATGTCGCCTTGGCGAGCTGGCCGCCGTTCTGGCTGGCGATCTGCTGCCCGACCGCGTAGCAGTCGCCCGACGCCAGGACGATCGTCTCCGGGGCCGACGGCTGCATCGCCGGGGTCGCAATCGCCTGCGAGGCCGCCAGGAGCAGGGCTCCGGCCGTGGCCGACAGTGTGCGGATATGGATGCGATCCGTGTTCATGTCGCTGTTCTAACGAAAGGCAACTGAATGCGGAATGAACAATAACGGGCAATATTGCGGCCGGAAACTCCCCCTCCGCACCCTGCCCTACCCGATCCGGTTCCGCGCTGCGATGCGCCCGAGGATGGCGACGAGCGCGCCAACGGCGGCGCCGATCCCGAGTACCGTCTCGGTGAGGTCCGTCGCATCGGCATCGGAAAGCGGCACGCCGAGCACGCCCGCGACGGCGCAGGCGATGGTCACGAGCGAGGCCCAGATGGTCCGTGAGGCGTACCACGGTTTCGGTTCGTCGGTCATGCGATTCTCCTTTCGTGGATTTGCTCAATCGATGGTCGTGCGCAGCCGTGCGGCGATCCCCGCCCCGGCGGCCGTGCTGATCTGCCTCACCGTGATGTCCGCTTCCGCCGGGAGGTCGGGAAAGTCGCTGGCGATCGCGGCCGCCGCGTAAGTCCAGGACGACGCCCCGACCTCTTCGGCGCGCACCGCGGCTTCGCCGACCGGCGCGATCTCGACGCGATAGGATTCGGCCGCCTCGCCAAGCGGAATCTCGACCGCGTCCCAGCTGTCGGCGTCGATGCGTCCACGCCTGATCCAGGTCACGTCCAGATCGCCCAAGACGCTCTGGCGCGCCTTCAGGTGCGCAGGCGCGAGCGGCAGCCGGGCGCGCATCCCGCCCGGGCCGGCATGTTCGGCGAAGAGGTTTGGCGCGATCGAGTGCCCGGTCGGCCCGACGCGCCAGTTGAGTGCCAGCCCCACCTCGGACGCGGCAAGGCCGGCAGGCGGGACCGCGTGATCGAGGAGTACGAAGGGCGCGCCTGCGTCGGCCCCGGCCGCCATCGCGTCGGTCGTCCCCATCTGGCCGCGCAGGAGGCTGGACAGCAGCCACGTCGACGGAGCGATTTCCTCCGCGACCTCGAACTGGACGATCTCCCAGGCGCCCATCGTCGACAGGATCGCCGCCGCGTTGGCGCCGTTGAACAGGAGGTCGCGCGCCGCGGACGACAGTTCGCCGTCGGCGAGCGCGACCTCGATCGACCGGCCATGCTGGAACCGTCCCTCACGCCCGGGCGCCAGGGCTGCCGAGAGGAAACCGGTCGTGGCGCGTTGGCCGATCAGGGCTCGGGGCTCGAAGCCGCTCGTCGCGGGTGACGCCCAGACACGCTGCGGCCGCCAGGGATCGGCGCGGGCGGCGACCCGGAACTGGTCCTGTGGCAGGCCGCCCGACGGACCGAGCGGCAGGTCGAGGAAATGGCAGGCGGGCTTGCCGGCCGCCAGCGGGCCCTCGCCCGGCGGCTCCGGCAGCATGCCATCCGCGGCCGCGGGCGCGACGCGCGCCAGACGACGCGCCGAGACGGTGCGAAGGATGCCCTCGTCGACGGCCAGCACCCTGTACTGCGCGGCGTCGCCCGGCAACCGGATGGTCGCACCCGGAGCAGCCGACACGATCGCAGGCGGCAACGCGAATGTGAGTTCGTCGCGTTCGGTCCAGCGGCGCAGCAGCCAGTCGCGGACCAGCGCATCCGCCTCCGCCGGTTCGATCACCGCCGGCAGCGAAAGCACGTCCTCGCCAGTGTCGTCCGCGCCGGGCCGGGCCGCGCGCGCGGTCCCCGCTTGGTAGACCCGGAAGGGATCGCGGAACGCGAACGTGGCGAAGGACGGCAGCCCATGGTCAGGGGCCCGGACCCTTTCGACGACGGGACCGTCGTCCGGCACGGCGAGGTCGTCGAGTTCGACCGGTTGCCCCGCCGGCACGTATGGGCTGCGGAAGACGAGCGTGCCGGCGGCGTCGTGCGCATCGATCCCGAATGCGTCGGCCAGCGGTTCCATGGCGGCGCGCGCCGTGGTCGGATCAGACACGACATAGCCCTGCACCACGCCGTCGACTCCCCTTGTGTCGGCGGCCGGCAGCCCGTGATCGGCGAGGATCGCGTCGAGCAGCGCGGCGCAGGACACCGCTCCAGCCCTTCCGTTCAGCCAGTGGCCGCGGCGCCAGTTGCTCCCGTCGCTCCACACATCGGACGACAGGGGAAATGCCGGGAACGGCCGCGCATCCCACGACCAGACGTAGATGCGCCGCGGGTCGACCATGCGCCCGCCATAGATCGGGGAGACGGGATTGGCCCCGCCATCGAAGCCGGGCATGGCCGGATCCCAGTGCCGCTGGTGCGCTCGCACCGTGCTGAGAAGCGCCAGGTCGGAACGGCCGCCGCTGGAGAAATGCGGTGCGGCGTTCTCCGACGACTTGGGATCGGCAAAGACGTTGGGTTGGTTCGGTCCCTTGTCGACGGCCGGAGAACCGAGTTCGGTGAACCAGATCGGCTTCGATCTGGCGACCCAGGCGGTCGGCGTCGAGGCCTGCACGCCGCCCGGCCGGTCGAAATGCTGGTTCGCCCACCAGCCCCCGAGGTCCTTGTAGCGGAACACCCAGGGCTTTTCGTAGGCGCCGTCCGTGATCGGCGCGCGCTCCCTCGCGACCCTCGCGGCGGCATCGGCGTAGTGCCAGTCGAAGCCCTCGCCCGCGTCGATCGAGGCGAGCAGCCGGTCCGGATCGTATGGAAAGGTGAACCCGTCCGGATTTCCGTCGCGATAGTCGGCGTCCTGCCAGTCCGCGATCGGCATGTAGTTGTCGATGCCGACCGCGTCGATGTCGTCATGCGCCCAGAGCGGGTCGAGATGGAAGAAGACGTCGCCGCTTCCGTCGGCTGGCTGGTGGCCGAAATACTCCGACCAGTCGGCCGCGTAGGTGATCTTGGTCGAGGGTCCAAGGACGGCGCGCACCTGTGTGGCCAGCGCGCACAGTTGTTCGACGAAAGGGAAGGCGTCGTCGGCATCGCGCAGCGTGGTGAGCCCGCGCAGCTCCGAGCCAATCACGAAGGCGTCGACGCCGCCGGCCGCCACGGCGAGGTGGGCGAAGTGGAGGATGAACCGGCGATAGCCCCAATCCTCCGGGTCGCCCGAAAAGCCGGGCACGCCGAGCATGGTGGGGAAATCCGTCGATTCCGCCGCGCCGCAGAAGGCATCGATCTGCGTGCGCGCGGCTTCCGTCTTGTCGGCGCTGCCCGGCTGGCCGGGTCCCGGATGGCAGCTTATGCGGCCGCGCCAGGGATAGGCGCTCTGCCGCTCGCCGCCATACGGATCGGGAAGGTCGTTGTCGGCCGGGACATCCATCATCACGAAGGGGCACAGCGTGACGCCGAGGCCGCGCGCCTTCAGCTCGGCGATCGCCTCGACGACGGAATGGTCCGCGGGGCTGCCGCCATAGGCGGGGTTGCCGCCGTGCCTCGACACCTCGGAGGCGAAGATGCGCATCAGGCCGCTAGCGAACCATGGCTCGACGAGGCCGAGTATGCCGCTGTCGGTCACCATGGGCCGGATGCGGCATTGGCCGGCGCGCAGGTCGTCGCCAAACCATGTGGCCACCAGTGCGACATTCTCCAGGTTCGGGAATGTCGCCTGCATTTCGTCTAGCGAAGCGTGCAGATCCGTCTCGGCGTGCAGCACATGCCGGTTCGCGGCACGTTCGGTGCCGGGCGCCACCACGCGGTTGATGACGCGCGGATAGAGCCCGTACTCGGTCGATCCCGGAATGAGCGACACCGCGCGGACGCCCTTGGCGACGGGGGCGACGGCGCGGATCACCTCGAACTCGAACTGCGGCAGGCGGTTGCCGTAGTCGGCGAGCGGCAGGCGGTCTACGACCACATAGGCCGTGTCGCGGTAGGCAGGCGTGTTGCCGCTGCCCTGCTTGGCGGCGACCAGCGGGTCGGGCGGTTGCGAGCCGCCGCCCTGGTAGACTCTCAGGTCGACCAGCGTGCGGTCGATCTCGCGGCCATCGGCCCACACCCGGCGGACGCCCGCGATCTCGCCCTCGCAGAGCGCGAAGGCGGCATTGCCGAAATAGGCATGCTCCGTGACCCGCGGCCCGCCCTTGGCGCCCTGGCGGCTGGTCGTGGACACCTCCTCGAAGCGGGTCGCCCAGATCAGCGTTCCGCCCGTCCTGACGGTCCCGTAGACGCGCGGCAGCGATGCTCCCTCCTCGGCCCCGAAGAGGCGGAACCCGGAAAGCCTGGGCCCCTCGATGCGACGCGATCCGTTGATCAGCGCGCGGTCGAGCGCGTAGCCGGCCAGCGCACCGACGGCCGTTCCGACGGCGCTGCCGACGGGACCGAGGAAACCGCCGAGGAAAGCTCCGGCGGTCTGCAGAAGGATCGTCGCCATGGGTCTGGTCAGGCCTCGGAGGAATCTGGAAAGGAGAACACGCCGGCGATCCTCCTCCGCCACTGCGGAACGAGGATCGTCTCCACCACCGCTGATCGTTCATAGGCGTGGACGAAGCGGTTGGGCGCAGACAGGATCGCGCAGTGCTTGGCCGCGAGATCGGCGCGCCAGCGGAACAGCAGCACGTCGCCCGGAAGGATGCGGTCTTCGGGCGGCCGGACGAGGCATCGTTCCGCCGCCCGCATCAGCCGGTCCCCGCCTTCGGCTTCCGCCCAGTCCGGCGCGTAGGGCGGCGGCGGCTCGGGTTCGACCCCGACGATGGCGCGGTACACGCCGCGCACGAGCCCGAGGCAGTCGCATCCGACGCCCTTGCGGCTGGCCTGATGCCGGTATGGTGTGCCGATCCACGAGCGCGCTTCGGCGACGATCCTGTCGCGCAGCGCGGTCACGGCACGATCGGGCGGCCGTCGAAGACCTGCCCCTCCGTCACGTATCCATAGGCGGCATCGTTACCGGGCAGGTGCGGAAATCCTCTGAAGTTCAATGGGTTGTCGAACTTCGCCTTGCATGTCGCGAAGCTCTTGTCGCAGCCGGCGGTCACCGTGAACTCGTCGCCGGCCTCCGCTTCATGTCCCGCATCCGGCCAAAGCGTCAGCCACGTCTCGGTCCCCTGACGGCGATGCTCGGTGACGCGTGCGATGCGCCCCAGGTTCTGGCCCGACGTCCAGGACAGCACGCCGCCGCTGAACCAGCCTGCTCCGAAGCCGCCGAGCCCCGAGACCGAAAGCACGGAATCTGCCGGCATGCCGCTCACCGCACCTGTGCCGCGAAAGGTCGAGGCCGCGAGGTTCACCCCGCAGCGGCCGTCGCCGACCTCCGCGTCGCAGGTGCGGCGGATGTATCGGCCGCGGGGGCGGTCGAGCGCGTGCGTCAGGCTCTCCAGTTCGGCGACGAACTGGCCGTCACGGCGCGTGATCTTGCCGATCGTCGCCTTGCGGATCAACGCGCGCTGCGTGGGATCGCGCCAGTTGACCAGGAATGTCTCGACCGTCGCGCCATCCAGCAGCCCGGCTTCGATGTCGTCCTCGACCAGGTCGACCGAAGCCAGCGCCCCCTCGATGTCGACGGTTTCAACCGCCAGCCCCAGGGCCGAGCGCGCCTCGCTGCCGGTGAAGCCCGTGCGCGGGCGGAAATCGCTGCCGGCGAAGCCGATCGTCCGGTCGTGGTCGGTGAAGCCGGCGGCGGAGCCGTCCCTTCCTACCAGGCGCCAGCAGTGACACAGCGTGGTGATCGGCTCGGCGAGGTGTTCGAGCAGCTCGGGCGGATAGGCGGTCATCCGGCGACCTCGACGAGCGGAATCGACGGGATCTGACCCGCCTTGAACGAAGAAAGGCTGATCGATAGGTGGTCGGTGTCGAAGCGAACTGGCACGTCGAACTCGAAGCCGGCGGTGACTGCATCGTCCTCGGCTGGCTGCTGACCCACCGCGAAGACGATTTCGCCCGTCCCGGCGTCGACCGTGAACTGGGCCGGGGACGATTTCTCCTCTCCGGCGACGGCCACCATCACGCTCTCCATCACCGGCCGCGTGATCGGCCGGCGGTACGCGTCGTCGCCGGACCCGTAGACTTTCGCGAGTTGGAACCGCGCCGTCGCGCCGTCGCCGACGCCGAGGAACTGGTCGAGTGCCGTGGGCGTTGCGGCGAGCACGCACGACTTCATGTCGAACGGATCGCGAAATCGAAAGGCGTGCAGCGAGCCGCGGCGGGCCTCGAAGAAGGCCAGCACGTCCTCGATGTCCGCGATCGAGCGGACGCCGGTGCCGGCGTCGTATCGACGCCGCGAATGCGCGAAGCGGGCGTTCCGCCGCTCGGAGCCCGATAGCATCTGGACGATCTCGTTGCGACGCTCCGGCCCTCCGGTCGCCCCGAAGGAGACCGCCGTGGGAAAGCGCACGTCGTGGAAGCTGGACAGTTCTGTCATGGTATCCTCACAGCCTGCGCCCGCCGCGCATCACGGCTCGCGCGAGCATCCCGGTGACCTGCGCCTCCGACTTGCGGAATGACGCTGCGTCTGTCGTCGTCACGTTGAAGACCACGTTCACCCCGCCGCCAGAGCCGGCCGCCGCCACGCCGAGCGCGCCGTCTGGACCGCGGCGCAAAGGCAGGATCGCCTCGGCGCCGGCCTCCCCCATCAGGCCGAGGCTGCGGCCCATCGGAAACAGCGTCGGCCCGGATACCACTCCGCCACCTGCGAATGGCGTGACACGGCCCGGAACGCCTCCCTGGGCGAACGGGATCATGCCGACGACGCTCTTCAGAAGTCCGGGCAGGACCGGCCCGGCGAGGCCGGCCAGCGGCTTTAGGCCGTGGTCGAGCGCCATGCCGGCCAGGTTCAGGCCGATGCTGCGCAACACGTCCTCGAACTGTCGCCCCCCCATGGCCGCGCTGCGGAATGCACCCAGCATCTGCGTGCCGAAACGCGAGGCCAGCTTTTCAAGATTGGAAAGCTCACGCAGGAACGGCTCCATGTCGGCGCGAACTTCGACCGTCGTGGTCTCGACCAAATCATTTCTCCTCATGTGTCTTGTCCGGGAAACGCCCCATCATCGCCGCCAGCGCGTCGCGACCGGGTGGGGCGATGGCGGCTGGGGCCAGCACGGACAAGGCGGCTTCGATTTCCCGCGGCGTCATCGTCCAGAACACGTTGGGCTGGATGCCGAGCAGGCCGAGACCTGCAGCCATCAACCCCCGCCACATCGCATCGCCCGACGATCGCGCCGCGGGTCTCAAGGGTTTGGCGGCGGTTCCTCGCCTTCGAGCCGGCCGAATGTCACGGCGAGGAGTTCGGCCACCAGATGCGCGAAGCCGGCCGCTCCGCCTTCGCAGCGCATCCGCATGACGTCATCGTCGCCGATCGGCTGTCCGCCGCCGCGCAACCCGGCGCCGATCACCCTCGCGATGTCGGTCGCCGACAGCTTGCCGGCCGCGAAGCGGCTGACCAGCGCGCCCAGGTCCTCGGCGGCGTAGCTTGCCTCGAGTTCCGCGAGCGCTCCGAGTGTCAGGCAAAGACGATATTCGGCGCCGTCGAGGATGGCGGCCAGCTCGCCGCGCTGCGGGTTCGCGCCCATCATGCCGCCTCGAAGCTGACGACGCCGGCCGATTCCAGCGCGATCTCGAACGCGACCTCGCCGTCATGGCTGCCCGAATATTCGAGCGAGGTGACCTGGAACGGCGCATCGATGACGCCGAAACCCGGCACGGCGACCTGCCAGTCGACGATCGACCCTGCGAAGAAGACCTGCCGGATGGCCGCGTCGGACTGGGCGTCCTTGAAGATGCCCGCACCGGACAGCGCCGCGCGCTGAACCCCGGAGCCTGCCAGCAGTTCGCGCCAGCGACCGGCCGAGTCCGAATCCGTGATGTCGACCGTCTCGCTGTTGAAGGCGATGCGCCGCGAACGCAGCCCGGCGACGGTGACGAAGCTCTCTGCGTCGTCGGAATAGATCTTCAGTAGAAGGTCCTTGCCCTTCTGCGCGACCATGGCGGTCTCCCGGTTGCTGGTGTGAGTGGAAGGTGCGGCGAGCCTGCTCAGACCGACTCGGTCACGCCGCGGAAGCGGAGCATGCCTCGATAGATCGCGAGGTCGTCCTCGCGGCTGACCTCGGAGAATGCGAGGCGCATGTTGACCAGATGGTTGTCGTCGAGCGTCAGGGACACGTCGTCGAGCAGCTGGCGGCAGCGTTCCAGGATGTCCAGGGTCTCGCGCCTGCCGCGCTCCTTCGACCAGACATGCAGCGACAATATCTGCTCGGCGCCGGCCTCCGTACCGGTAGACCAGTCGTAGACGCTCGTACGGCCGAAGGTGACGTAGGGAAACATCGCGTTGGGGGGCGCGTGATCGAAGATCTTGGGCCCCCCGAGCAGGGCGAGGAGTTCGGCGTCGGCCGCCAGCGCGGCGACGACGGCCTTCTGCAGGTCAGCGGCCGGCGCGGTCATCGTCGGACCTCTTCGTTTCGCCGCCGCGCGGTAGGTCCGGCGCTTCGATGCGGTCGTCGCCTCCCCGTCCCCGCTCCACCTTGTCGGCCAGCCGGTGCGCCTCCATCCGCAATGCGCGCACAAGTCCGTCCAGTGTCAGCCGCATCGTCATCCTCACAGCGTCGCCTCCCTCACCAGGCATTCGAGATGGCGGCCGCTCTCGTCCGGGTCGTGAACGGTGCTGACCGTCAGCAGACGTCCGCCGTCCCGGAAGCGCATGCCCGTCGAGACGTCGTCGCGACGCCTGATCGTCACCCGATGCGTCACGCTCAGGATCTCGCGATCGCCCCGAACGCCGGCCGCCGCCCTCAGCGGTTCAACCCGGGCGAAGACCGTCGCGACGGCGGCCCAGATTTCCGTGAAGCCGCCGACATCGTCGGCGGTCCTCGTCGCGGTTTCCAGCACGAGCTCGCGGCTGAACTTGCCCGGATCGATGGCGCCCATCAGAGCCTCCGCGACCGGTAGCCGGAGATCAGCCGCTCGTAGCCGGCGGGGTAGGAAAGGGGATGGGCGTCCGGGTCGACATGGCCGCGAAACTCGTACCAGTGCGCGACGAGCACCAGGATCGCGCGGCGCAACAGGTCGGGCACGTCCGCGCCCGCCTCGCCGAACCCGGCGGAAAGATCGATCTCGACGCCGTTCATCGCCTTGTGCGGCGCGGGTCGTTCACGCAATGCCAGGCGCGCCGGCCGCGAATGCGGATCGAGGAGATAGGTCGCGGGGTCGAGCACGGCCGCCTCGCCATCCTCTCCGTAGACAGTCACCGAGAGGATCGCGGCAAGCGGGTGAAGGTTGATCGCAACCGTTTCCGACAGCGGCCAGTCGTCGAGCGTGAGTCGCCAGCTCTGGGCGATCAGCGCCAGCCCCGTCGAACGCTCCACTTCCTCGCGGGCGGCGCGCACAAGCGCGGAAATCAATGGATCCTCGCTGTCGTGGCCGACACGCAGATGCGTCTTCGCCTCAACGAGTGTCACCGGTTCGAGCGCCGGCTCGACCGTTCGGAACAATGTCATCGTGGATGTCCTGTTGGAGCAAGCGCGGCCCCGACCCGGAGGGGGAGATCGGGGCCGCTTTCGGCGGCTTTTTGCGCGACAGAAGGTCCTCGCGCAGACCTCCGAAATGCGTCAGGGCGAGTCGAAAATGGTGGTCTGCGTGCACCGGAGCGCAGCGTACTTGCAGTACGTGAGCACCGGAGCGCAGCGGGACGCCATTTGCAGACCGCCATCACGCATTTCGCTCACGCGTTTCAGGCTTCGCCGAACTTGATCAGCTTGATGGCGTCGAAGTCCTGCACCCCGCCGCCGACGCGCTTGGTCGTATAGAACAGCACGTAGGGCTTGGCGGAGTACGGGTCGCGCAGCACGCGCACGCCGGTGCGGTCGACCACCAGGTAGCCGCGCCTGAAGTCGCCGAAGGCGATCGGCGTCGCGTCATCGTCGATGTCAGGCATGTCCTCGGCCTCGACCAGCGGAAAGCCCATCAGCAGCGCCCGCTGGCCGACAGCCGCCGGCGGCTGCCACAGATAGTTGCCGTCGGCGTCCTTGAGCTTGCGGATCGCGGCTTGGGTCTTGCGGTTCATCACCCAGTTGGCGTTCTGCCGGTAGCCGGCCTTGAGCGCGTAGATGGTGTCGATGAGCACGTCCGACGGGTCTTCGGCGGGCAGGTCGCCCTCGACGCCGGTCGCCACGTAGCCGATCTTGTCCCAGGCCCAGCTCGCCTCGGTGATCTGGTCGTAGTCGAGAAAGCCGCGCGGCATGTTGGTGCCGTCGCCGGAAACGAAGGCCGTGCCTTCCTGTTCGGCGAAGGCGATCTCGATCTCGCCCGCGATCCACTGGTCGATGTCGACCGCCGCGTCCTCCAGCAGCGATGCAGTGGCTGCGGGCATGGCATAGAGTTCGGCGGTCGGGAACGACAGCTCGGCCAGCGTCGGCGATGCGGTCTGCGGTCTTGCGGCCGCCTCACCGACCCAACCCGTCGCCGGGCCACTCAGCGCGAAGGGCTTCTTCAGCACCGCGCCCGAGACCTGGCGCACCGAGGCGATCGAACGGATCGGCGACAGCTCGGAGAGCCGGCGGCCGATCGCCGCCTCCGTCTCGTCCGGCACCAGATAGCCGCCGTCCTGCGGCGAGCCGTACGACATCGCCTTGGTGTCGGCGGCGCGCAGCAGGCGCTCGTCGCCCGAGCGCACATAGGCGTCGAAGGCCTGTCTGTGCTCGCTTGGCTGGGCGGCGCGCCCACCGAGTTCCGGCCGGACCTTCTTCAGCACCAGCCGGTCGAGCGCCTTCTTCTGCTCGTCCATGGCGCGCGAGATGCGCTCAACCTTCTCGGTGGTCACGACGTCGGCGGAGAGTTTCCGCTCCACTTCCGCGACGCGGGTGTCATTGGCCTCCTTGAACGTCTCGAAGGAGGTCAGGAACTCGTCGAAGGCCCCGGAAAGATCAGCGTCCGACTTGATCTCCGGAGCGACCCTGATGTTCATCGTCATGTGTTCGTCCTTGTTCTCTTGGAATCTACGGTCGAAGGGATCTGGCCGCCGCGCGAAGCCGGTCGGCGACGTCGGCCTGGGAGGGCGCGGCGTCCCGCTCGCGCGTGATCGCGGAAAAGCCTCGGGCGATGACCGCCCTCGCCTCGCCGCGCGTGAGCCCGGCGTCCCGCCGGAGCCAGTGTTCGAATTCGCGCGTCGTCGGGCGCGCCCGCTTCACCGCCTCGACGCGCGCGCCGGGAAGCATCGGGAAGGTCACCACCGAGATCTCCCACAAGTCAGCCTCCAGGATGCGCCTGACCCCGCTTGCCGCGTCGCGGCGCGAGCGCACCGCGCGGAAGCCGATCGAAAGTCCGTCCAGCGCGCCGCCCTTCATCAGGGAGAGCACCTCCCGGGCCCGCGCCACGCCGTCGGTCAGCCGTCCGCGGACGAACAGGCCGCGTTCGTCTTCCCTGATTTCCGTCCACGCGCCGATCGGCTCGGCCGGATCGTGCTGGAAGAGCATGCGCACGCCGGTCGCGCCGCGTTCCTTGAGCGAGCGGGCGAAGGCGCCCTTCTCGACCACGTCCTTGCCGAGATCGACGCGGCCGAACAGCGAGGCGTAGCCGGAGAACCAGCCATCGCCGTCGACGCGGTCCAGCGCCATGCCCACGAACTTGCGTTCACCCATTGCCGTCGCCTGGCTCACTGCCGGCCTCCTTGTCCTCGATGTCCTGTTTCGCCGGCCGGCCGAGCAGGCGCTTGACGAAGCCCAGCGCCCACCAGGCGCCGAGACTGGCCGCGGTCGATCCCATCATCGCCGTCTCGACCGGCCCGATCGTCCCGCCGACCCCGAGCTCGGCCGCGATCTTCACGCCGGCGGCGCCCCCGAAGACCAACCCGCAGGCGACGCCGACCGCGAAGCGGATCGCCGCCTCGCGGCGTCCCGAGGGGAGCAGGTAGGCGATCGAGATGGCCGAGCCGGCGACCGCGCCGGCAAGCTTCGCCGCCCACAGCCAGGCTGCGTCGTTCATGGGTGATGTCCGGATCGGTGGAGAGGTTGCGAAAGGCAGTAGGGCAGTAAGGCAGTACGGCGGTATGTATTGCCACCCGGCCACAGGCCCGGCAGGGATCATGCCCTACTGCCCTACTGCCCTACTGCCCTACTGCCCTACTTCCGTACCCCACCGCCTCCCGCTTCTCGTCGTCCGACAGGAATTCGGCCGCGCCGATCCGCGCCCACAGCGCCTCGCGCTCGGCCGCCAGTCCCGGCGCCTCGTCCGCATCGAACCAGAGTTTCAGGTCGTCGCCGAACAGCGGCGCCAGCCAGGCCGACAGGTCGCGCGCGGTGCGCGCCACCAGGGGCATCACGGTGAGCCTGACGAAGGCGCGGTTCGCCTCCTGGTAGTTGGCGTAGGTGTTGTCGCCCGGAATGCCGAGCAGCATCGGCGGCACGCCGAAGGCGAGCGCGATGTCGCGGCTCGCCCCGTTCCTCGCCTGCACGAAGTCCATGTCCTTCGGCGACAGGCCCATGGCCTTCCAGTCGAGCCCGCCCTCGAGCAGCAGCGGCCGGCCGGCGCGGGCGGCACCGGAATAGCCGGTCTCGAGCTCGGCCCTCAGCCGGTCGAACTGTTCGTCGGTCAGGTTGCCGCCTTCCTTCGGCGCATAGACCAGCGCGCCGGAGGGTCTCGCCGAATTGTCCAGCAGCGCCTTGTTCCAGCGGCCGGCCGCATTGCTCAGGTCGAGCGCCGTCAGCGCCGCCTCGAGCGGGGCGAAGCCGAGATGGTCGTCGAGCGGGTGGAAGAGCGTCAGCCGCAGCGCCGAGACCTCTCCGTCGCCGCCCAGCGCGATGCGCCGCCTGGCCGCCCCGGTGCGATAGTCCAGCGCCACCGGCCAGCCGGCATGGTCGGCCACGACCGAGACCCTGTCAGGTCGAAGCAGATGCAGTTCGCGTGCGTCGTCCGAGGCCGCGACATGCTCCACGAAGGCGCTGCCCGACAGGAGCAGGTGCCCGTACAGCGCCTCCATGAACGCCCCGCCCGCCTGGTGCGGGTTCGGACGCTCCAGCAGCGCGAGCAGCGGATGGTCGACCAGCTCGTCGCTGCCCTCGTAGAGCAGCCACGGCATCGCCGCGGCCGTCTCGGCGACGAGCCGCACGCAGCGATAGGCGGTCGCGTTCCTCATGTAGCCTTCGCGGGCGAGCGTCGCGTAGTCGCGCCGCGACCAGAGCGCTTCGCCCTGCGTGTGCAGCGCGACGAAGCCGCCCGCCTGCTTCACCGTTTCGGGCGCGTTGCGCCGCTGCCAGGGCCAGTTCCAAGCCATGCGTGTTTTCCTGATGTTGAAAGGCAGTAGGGCAATAAGGCAGTAGGGCAGTACGAAGGGGGCTACGTGGTCAGGGCGGATGCGGCGAAGGCTCTGATCAGGGAGCAGCCAGCCCCGGAGATCATCTTTACTGCCCTACTGCCCTACTGCCCTACTGCCCTACCGCCCTACCGCCCTACCGCCCTACCGCCCTACTGCCCTACCGACCTATGCTCCTGATCCTCGGCGTCCCGTCCCTGCCGCCGACCAGTTCGCCGACGGCCCAGACCAGCGCGTCGAGCCGGTCCGGCGAGCGGCCGGCCGACAATCCATCGGGTCCGAAGTCGCACATCTCGTCCTCGAGCTCCGGGAAGCGGCCGGCGTGCCGCACCCTCCCCTGCTCGTAGAGCGCGGCAATAGGCTCGGCGCGCAGCCATTTTCCCCGCCGCGCCCTGACCGCCTTCACCGGCACGTCCGGGTCGACCGCGCGAATGACGGCCGCCACCATGTCGCCGCCCTGGTTCACTTCGGCGACGATCGTGTCGGCCTCCAGCCGGTGGAACAGCGCCACGACGGCAGCCGCCCAGCGGTCCGGCCGCGCCGCCCTGAGGCTTGCATCCGCCAGCACCCAGACCGCGCCCTCCGCACCCAGCCCCGCCGCGACGATGCCGCAGGCGTCCGAGGTCGCCTTGGCGCTGCCCGGCGGGTCGACCGCCACGACGATGCGCCGCAATTCCGCCGGCGCCGCGCCCGCCGCCCGCTCGATCGCCGCCCGCGACCACAGCGCGTCCGGCCGGTCCTCGATCAGCTCGCCGTCCAGTTCCTGGCGTGCCAGCCGCGTCCCGCCATAGCGCCGCGTCAGCGTCGTCATGAAGGCCGGCGCAAGGTTTCCCGCATTGTCCTTCGTCCTCAGCGGCGTCAGCGAGAAGGCCGCGTCGGCCATCAGCCGCTTCATCAGCGGCGTCGCCCTCGGCGTGGTCGTGAAGAGCTGCATGGGTCGCACGCCCAGCCTCAGCCCGAACTGCAGCATGTCGAACGTCGCCTCCGCGTTCTTCCATTTTCCCAGCTCGTCGCCCCAGGCGGCGTCGAACTGCGGCCCGCGCAGGCTTTCCGGGTCTTCGGACGAGAACACGTATGCCGTCTGGCCGCGCGGCCACACCACGCGCCGCCGCGAGGCCTCGTAGCGCGGCCTGTAATCCCGCGCCGTCGCGAGAATTCCGGACGGCCCCTCGACCATCACCTCGCGCGCGTCTGCAAACGTCTCGCCGATCAGCGCGATGTGCCCGTATTCGATGCGGCCCGACGAGAAGGGCGGCAGGCCGCGCACCAGCGCGTTCACATATTCCGCCCCGAGCCTCGTTTTTCCGGAGCCGCGCCCGCCCGTCACCAGCCAGGCGTCAGGCGCGCCGTGGACCGGATATTGCGGCAGGCGGCCAGACCTGAGCCACTGCTCCCGCAGGGGCTCCATCCTGTGCGCGCCGATCTCTTTCCTCAACCATCTGATCTGCAAGGTCTCGAGCGAGGGCGACAATCCTGTCGCTGATCTTCTGGAGTACGTCCGCCAGGTCTTCGTCATTCTTCTTGTCTTTGGCGGCCATGATCGGCCGCATGATTTCCTCGATCTTCTCGAGGCCGCGGATCGCGGAGATGATGCCGTCCAGTTCCCCCTTGTCGATCGCGCCGCCCTCCTCGATCGCCTTCAGCGCGGCAGCCTCCAGCCGGTCGGCCAGCCCGCTCGCCAGCACCGCGATCCTCGCGGCAAAGTCTTCGTCGGTGATCCTGTCGATGCGCCAGCCCTCTCGCTCGGCCTTGCGCTTCATCATCTGCAGCGAACGCCCGCTGGCGTCGGCGAGCAGATCGAGCGACGGCCGCGCCCCTTCGGCCAGCGCCCGCAGCGCACGATCCCGCGCATTCGGTCCCGCTGGACGGGTCATGGCGTTTCCTGTTTTCGTGAGCGAAGCGGCCGCCCGCAGCGCTGGATCCTCCCCTGCGAAGCGGGGGAGGTGTCGCGCGAAGCGCGACGGAGGGGGCGCTTTGGTAACTGATCGGAATGCAACCGGCCTCAGCGCCCCGCGATCCTCTCGCGCCGCCCGGTCCAGCCACACTTTTCCGACGATAGCGAAAACCTACCAGAGCACCGTCACGGTGTCAAGAATATTTTCCTAATTATATACTTGACAAAGTACGGGCGTTTTCATAGGGTTGGACCATAGAAAGTCGAAACCCATAGAAATTTTCAATCATGAAGCTCGATAGCCCCATCTTCCAAGACGCCGACGCGGCCCGCGTGCACCTTGAAGCACAGCGTTGGCCCAACGGCGCTGTCTGCCCGCATTGCGGCAACGCCGATCCCGAGCGCATCACGGCTATGCAGGGCAAGAAGCACCGTGCCGGCCTCTATAACTGCATGGAGTGCCGCGAACAGTTCACCGTGACTGTCGGAACCGTATTCGAGCGTTCCAAGATACCACTGAACAAGTGGCTGCTCGCGACCTTCCTTCTCACGTCCTCAAAGAAGGGTATGTCCTCGCACCAGCTGCACCGCATGTTGGGCGTGACGTACAAGACCGCGTGGTTCATGGCCCATCGCATCCGCGAAGCCATGAAGGAAGACGTGAAGTCGTCCGGTCCTCTTGGCGGCGAAGGCAAGACCATCGAAGCCGACGAGACCTACATCGGCAAGCGCGAGACGCCGCGCCAGTACGCCCGCAACCGCAAGCCCACGCCCACCAAGTCAGGCAAGGCCGGCGGCGCTCAGAAGCGCATCGTCGTCGGACTGGTCGAGCGCGGCGGCAAGGCCCGCATGTTCCACCTGAACAACGCGACGGTGCCGTCCGTACGCGAAGTGCTAGTCCGCAACGCCGATCGCAACTCCGTCCTCTACACCGACGAAAGCCGCCTCTACATCGGCACTGGCAGCGAGTTCGCTTCTCATTCAACCGTCAAGCACACCGCCAAGGAGTACGCCCGCCGCGAAGGCGAAGTCGTCGTCCACACCAACACCATTGAGAACGTTTTTTCCGTGTTCAAGCGCGGCATGATCGGCGTCTATCAGCATTGCGGCGAAGCCCATCTTCACCGCTACCTTGTTGAGTTCGATTTCCGCTACAACCGTCGCGCCGCGCTCAAGGTGTCCGACACCGAACGCGCTGATCAGTTGCTCGCCATGATCGAAGGCAAGCGCCTAACCTATCGGCGGATTGGTGAAGCCCGTTACGCCTAAGCAGAAAGCGCGTAAGCTTGGCCAAATTCGCGCGAGGAAGAGAAATGGCTAACCTTAGACTAGCGCCCACAACCGTTGCGCCACAGCCCGAGGAATCGGGAGCGCGAACAATAACCGTCGAAGTACCCGGAGCCGGTACCGTCGATGTTGTCTTTTCAGAAGAAGAGGCGGTCCGATTAGTTCGAATGTTCCAAACCGGCTTTCTTGACCGCATTGGGTCGAGAACGGTTCACCCAAACTACCCGTCCTTTTCGGTGCTGGGAGCCAACATAGCTCACGGCGCGGGTGGGACGGGTCTTCTGCTCGAAACTGCCGAAATCGGATCGCTCGTGCTGACATTCCCGCATGCCCTCGCTGCACTCATGCAGCACGAACTTGGCCGGATGGCCGACGCTAACGCTGCTCGGTCTTCTGGGAATTAGACGCAGATTGCCGTCTCTTTGCAGACGGCTTGCCGTCCTGCTTATCGTGCGGCTTCGGCGGCGTTTGAAGCATCCGCTTCAGCGTGTCGTTAAAGCGGGCTTCGGCATCGTCCGGCCTTTTAGGTCGAGTTTTCCCCGGCTTAGCCTGTGGATAGCTCACGTTTGCGTCACCCGGCGTCGCGCCGGCTCCCGATTCAACTACAGTCGGCCCGTTGACGCGACGGGGCCGGTGATTCGAGGCTGTAACCTCATTGAACCACCGGCCGCCATCTTGGCCCGTCAGCTGGCGCTACCCGCAACGGGTGCCTTCGGAGCCGCCGTCGTGGCTCCGTCGTATCAGTGGGGCGGGCAGGTTTGCCGGGCGAGCACTCTTCCGAAGTCCTCCCGGTCGGTTCAAGTCCGATCCGCTCCACCGAATCTCGCGTCAGTGCGCCATGCGCACCGTGCATGATATGCACATCGTCAGTCTTACTAACAGTCAAATTTGTTACCAGTCCGGTACCAAACTCTCTCAATCTCTGCCGGCCTGTCGCTGTCTGGTCTAGCCGAATCGGTCATGCTTTGTCACGTATATAATTAGGAATATTTTCCTATCTTCTTCCGAGCGGCAGAATTGACCCTTGGTCGCACGCGAAACCGGACGATGGTCGGCGGATATCAGAGCTTCAGGATCGCCCGTATCTTCGCCAGCGTCTCAGTGGCGAGATCGGCCCTGTTCTCGATGAACTCGGCGTTCCGGGCGGACCAGTCCAGGCTCTTGATCTGGTCCGAAAGCACGAACCCGGTCGTCTTGCCGCCAGCGGGCACGGCAACCTCGAAAGGATAACCCTTTCCCTGATTGGTGATCGGACAGAGGATGCAGAGCCGGGTGATCGAATTGTAGCGCTCCGGCGAGAGGACGAAAGCCGGACGGCGCGACGCCTGCTCCCGGCCTGACTGAGGATCGAAGCTGATCCAGATGATGTCGTGCTGCTTGGGGCAGTAAGGCACGTCAGACCTCGTTGCCGACGGCCTCGCCCGTGGCTACTTCGCCGTGGCGATTGCCATCCGTGATCCGGGACAGAAGATCGTCCAGATCATAGACGGGACTGTCCTCGACCGGCCGCACGACGAGCGCCCCGCCGGCGACCGAGATTTCGACCGCGGCTCCTTCCTTCACGTCCAGCTCACGCGCGAACGCGCTCGGAATGCGAAGCGCGAGGCTGTTTCCCCATCTGGCGACACTGGCGAACATCGGCTTATCTCATGGATGATGTATCTACATTGACGACACATACTGGTTGTGCGGGCCGTATGCAATGCGCCTCGGCGTAAGCGATTGATGTCAGTCCCGAGCCGGAAACTCATAAATGTGGGAATGACCGCAAGGGGGTGGTTTTCTGCCTGTCCGGTTTCGGGCGAGGCCGCTAAAATATCCGTGGTGAAGCTCCCAATGAGAGACCACAATGGGAATCAGGAATTACTTGATTGAGGGAGGCTCGGGCGTTGGCAAGACCAGTGTTGCCGAGGAACTGGAGCGGCGCGGATACCATGTGCTGCATGGGGATCGAACGCTCGCCTATTACGGTAATCCTGAGACAGGCTATCCTATGCAAACGCCTCAACTTGAAAGTGAGGCCGACAACGTCAAGTGGGGATACGAACACTGGATTTGGCCAGTGGAGAAAGTCAAAGCACTCATCGCCGATCAGGTCAGTCCAGTCTCATTCTTTTGCGGGCATTCGGCAAATTCTCGGCAATACAATGGCCTGTTCGATGGAATTTTCGTCCTTACGGTAGATGCTGAAGCGCTGCGCATTCGGCTTGATAAACGGCCGGAAGATGAGTTCGGGGGGAGGCCCATCGAGCGAGATTTGGTCATGCGATTACACGAGGCGGGAGAAGACCTTCCCGAAGGCGCGGTTAGCATTGACGCGAATGTGCCAGTCGCTCGCGTTGCTGATGAAATCCTCATACAATGCGGCGTTGCCGAAACGGATCGGTAACGATTCTTTCGTCTGCTTTTCGGCTTAACAGTTCCGGTCTCGAACGACCACTTTGGCGTCGATTGCAGACATGCGGGAATGGAGAGTTATCTCTAGCCTCTCTCACCCCAGTTCCTGCGCCAATCCTATCAGGATCCCCTCCGGCCCGCGGATGTAGCAGAGCCGATAGACGTTCTCGTAATCGACCACCTCGCCCACCAGTTCCGCGCGCCTGCCGAGCCGCTCCAGCGTGTCGTGCAGGTCGTCTACGGCGAACATGACTCGGAGGTAGCCGAGTGCGTTGACCGGAGCGGTCCGGTGGTCCGCGACGACTTCCGGCCGGATGAAGCGGGAGAGTTCCAGCCGGCTGTGCCCGTCCGGCGTGCGCATCATGGCGATCTCGACATGCTGGTCGCCGAGCCCGGTGACGCGCCCCGCCCATTCGCCCTCGATCGTGGCCCGCCCTTCGAGTTCGAGCCCGAGTTCGACGAAGAACTCGATCGTCGCGCCGAGGTCCTCGACGACGATCCCCACATTGTCCATGCGCTTGACTGCCATGTCTTCAACTCCAGTGTGTTGTCAGGCCAATCAGCCTTGCTGAATGGGGCCGACCCGCGCAGCCTCTCACCATATCGTCATCTGCTCCAGGCCCAACTCATGACGTGACGTCGGACGTTCGATAACAAATTCTGGACCTTTCGTTATTGGTGCGCCGGGAGTGCGATGCTAGTCCGGCTGCATCGACAACACACCGGAGTTCAAGATGAAACGTCGACAAGCCCTCCTCACCCTTCTTGCCGCGGCAGTCGTGACCGCCGTCGGCATCATCCCCGTCCACGCAGACGATCGTCAGGGAACTACCGCGATCACGCATGGGTTCCATGCGACGATGAAGGCGAAGCCCGGCCAGGGCGACGCCGTCGTCGCGCTGCTGTTCGAGGCGCCGGTGTTCGACGATCCGGACTGCAAGGTATTCCTCATCGGTCGTTCGAAGAGCGATCCGGATGTGGTGTTCGTGACCGAAGGCTGGGTCAGCGAGGCGGCGCACGCCGAATTCGGCGCCACCGCTGCATCCCAGGCCTATGCCGCGCGCTTCGCTCCGTTGGTTGACGAGTGGACGACCTCGGATGAAATTCCCGTCGGCGGCAAGGCGGTGCTGGACTGACCTCCCGATGGCCGGCCCGTTCGCCAATGCGATCGGGTGCCGGCCGGGCTGGCCTTGCGACGGGGTGCCCTTCGGCCCCGTCTTCACCATACCGTCATCGCCTCGCCCCTCCGCCCGCTTTCTTCTTGCCCCCGCGACAAAATCCCGAAACAATCGCGGTGCAGGGTGATGCGGTGGGCGTCGCCCTGAAAATGCCTGCAAGCGCCGCGAGAGGTTTCGCCGGACTTTCCCGGAACGCCGCCGATGGACAACCCGTTCGAACCGCGCAGATCGAAGAGCCCGCGAGCGTCGCGACTGCTCGCCATCGACGCATGGATCGATTCCACGCTCTACGAAGGCAGCTTCAAGGCGCGCGAGATCTGGGAAAACCTGACCATCTTCTTCCGCCGCTTCCGGGTCACCGGCTGGCGGCGCGGGGCAGTGGAACTCGCCAGCGAGGCGGCGACGATGGGAACCGTCGGCGTCATCGTCCTGCTGGCGCTGGCGCTCACCGCCTTCGAGGAGACCGCCGGCGACTGGCGCGCGCAGGACGACCTCGCCGTCACCTTCCTCGACCGATATGGCAACGAGATCGGCCAGCGCGGCATCATCCAGCGCGATTCCGTGCCCATCGACGAGATGCCCGACCACGTCATCAAGGCCGTGCTCGCGACGGAGGACCGCCGCTTCTTCGAGCATTTCGGCATCGATTTCCTCGGCCTGATCCGCGCCATGAGCGAGAACGTGCGCGCCAATTCGGTCGTGCAGGGCGGCTCCACCATCACCCAGCAGCTGGCGAAGAACCTCTTCCTCACCAACGAGCGCACGGTCGAGCGCAAGATCAAGGAGGCCTTCCTGTCGCTGTGGCTGGAGATGAACCTGTCCAAGAAGGATATCCTCCAGCTCTATCTCGACCGCGCCTATATGGGCGGCGGCACGTTCGGCATCGCGGCGGCGGCCGACTTCTATTTCGGCAAGCAGGTCAAGGATCTCAACCTCGCCGAGGCCGCCATGCTCGCCGGCCTGTTCAAGGCCCCGGCCAAATACGCGCCGCACATCAACCTGCCGGCAGCGCGCGCGCGCGCCAACGTGGTCCTGAACAACCTGGTCGAGGGCGGCTTCATGTCGGAGGGCCAGGTTCTGCAGGCGCGCCTGCATCCGGCCGACGTCATCGACCGGGGCGACCAGAAGAGCCCCGACTTCTTCCTCGACTGGGCCTTTGACGAGGTCCGCCAGAAGATGGCGAAGTCGGACGTGCGCTCGATCGTGGCGCGCACCACCATCGACATGAACGTCCAGCGCGCGGCGGAGGAATCGCTCGAGTTCCACCTGAGGCAGTACGGCAAGGAGTACGGCGTCACCGAAGGCGCCATCGTCATGATCGAGAACAACGGCGCGGTGCGCGCCATCGTCGGCGGCCGCGACTATGGCGCCAGCCAGTTCAATCGCGCCACCAAGGCGCTCAGGCAGGCCGGCTCCTCGTTCAAGCCCTATGTCTACACCACCGCGATGGAGAACGGCTTCACGCCTGAATCGACCGTCTCCGACGGCCCGATCTCGTGGGGCGGCTGGTCGCCGAAGAACTACACCCGCGGCTATTCGGGGCGCATGACGCTGACGACGGCGATCGTCAAGTCGATCAACACCGTGCCGGTGCGCCTCGCGAAGGACCATCTGGGCATCGAGCCGATCCGGACCATGGCCGCGGCGATGGGCGTCGAATCGGTGCTGGAATCGCACAAGACCATGGTGCTCGGCACCTCGGGCATGACCGTGATGGACCAGGCGACCGGCTATCTGACGCTGGCCGATGGCGGCTATGCCGGTGTCCGCCACGGCGTCTCGCAGATCCTCACCCATGGCGGCGAGGTCCTCTACGACTATTCGCGCGACGCGCCGCCGCCGAAGCGGGTGGTGTCGGAGGCCGCCGTCGCCGCCATGAACTCGATGCTCGTCCAGGTTCCCGAGTGGGGCACCGCGCGGCGCGCGGCGCTGCCGAACATCCGCTCCGCCGGCAAGACCGGCACGACGCAGGCCTACCGCGACGCATGGTTCGTCGGCTACACCGGCAACTACACGGCCGCCGTGTGGATGGGCAATGACGACTTCACCTCGACGCGCAACATGACCGGCGGCTCCCTGCCAGCCATGACCTGGCAGCGTTTCATGGCCTACGCGCACCAGAACATCGAACTCAAGCCCATCCCCGGCATCGACGCGCCGTTCGTCGAAGAACCCAAGGTCGCGAAGGCGGCCGATCCGGCGAAGGCCGCGGCGGCGGCCGAAGAGATAGAGCGCCCGCCGGTGCTGTCGGCGGCGACAACGCGCTTCCTTCTCGACCTGTCGGGGCAGTTCCGCGAGGCGCGGCCGATCGAGCCGCCGGCAGAGCCCGAGACACTTTCCGCGCTGTGAGTTGGCTTCGCTTCCCGCCGTTCCCCTGAGCCTTTCGGGCGAGTTGCTGGCTTCGCTCGTCTGGTCTATGCCGGTCGTGCGCCGGGCGGCCTCGGGTTCATGACTAGAACGATCCTCCTCACCCTCATCGTGATCGCGACCGCCGTGGGCGGCGGCGCGGCGAGCGTCTGGTATGCGCTGGAGGCGCAGGAGGGCATCGGCGCGGTGACGATCGGCGGCTGGACCGCCTTCCCGGCCATCGGCACCCCGGACGCGGATCCCTATTCCAAGGCGCGGGTGGCGCGCGAGGGGCTCCTCGCGCTCGGCCACGCGGAGGGTCTCGTCTTCATCGCCCATGCCGATTCGCGCGGCGACGCCATGGACCGGCGCTGCTCCTACAAGGTCGAGGGCCAGACGCCGCCGGCGCGATTCTGGACCCTCTATGCCGGCGATCTCAGTCAGCGAGTCATCCCGGTCGAGGGCCATCCCGCGCCGGCCATCCAGTCGCAGGAGGTGCTGCGCCAGCCGGACAATTCCTTCTCGATAGGATTTGGCCCGCGCGCCGCTCCCGGCAACTGGGTGCGGGTCGGCGGAAGCGGCCCCTTCACCCTCGTACTGACCCTCTACGACAGTCCGCTGGCGTCCAATCCCGGGTTCGCGGACGTGCCGCTGCCGCAGATCCTCAGGACCGGCTGCAATGATTAGGTTCGTCTACGCCCTGCTTCTCGGCATCGTCGGCGCCGGCATCGTGCACATCGCCATTCTCCTGCTGCTGCCGGTCCTGTCGGAGCGCGATTCCTGGTCCCGGCTGGCGGCGGCGGGAGATCTCTACTCGGTCGTTCGGCTGAATGGCGGCCCGGAAGAACCGGCGCTGCTGCGCTCCTGGGATCCGCTGTTCGACGCCCGCGGCTGCCGCTTCGACCTTTCGGAGGGCATCGTGCACGTCTATGCCGATGGCGACGTGCCGTTCTGGTCGGTCTCGGTCTACGACCGGAACGGCCAGAACATCTACTCGTTCAACGACCGAACGGGTTCGGGCGGCAATCTCGACTTCGCCGTCGTCACCCCCGTCCAGATGATCGAGATCCGAAAGGAACTTCCGGCCGCCTTCCAGTCCTCGATCTTCGTCGAGGCCGCGGCCGATCAGGGTATCGTCGTGGTCAGGGCGTTCGTCCCCGACAGCACCTGGAAGGGCATCGTCGGACGCTATCTCGACGGCGTTTCCTGCACGCTCGAATAGAGCCTACTTGTCGACCCCTCGCCGGCGTGGACGCCGCAGGCTGCTGCGATCCCGCTGGGCCGGTGCGTCCTGGTCGGCGACCACGCCGCGCTCGTAGCGGACGCCGGTGAAGAACATGATCGCGGCGCTGCCGCCGGGGGGCGCCGGCCGCGGATTGCCCGCGCTGCGTGGTATGAAGGGAAGGATCGTCGCCATGGCTCGCGTTGTCCCCACGAGGTGCAAGGAGTGATGACGCAACGCCTCCCGGGCCGAGTAATGCAGGCATACGGTTAACAGCTTGTGAACGGATCGCGTGTAGGGTTGCCTGGGTGGCGACCAGCGGGCGACCGGACGAGCGGTGCCGCCATTGTGTTGGCGAGTGTGTGGCGGGCGTATCTCCGTGTCTTCTTCCGATTTCAGGTATTTCGGCGACCGTACCGACAAGCGCAGGACCGATGTGGTCTTCCGCGCCGCGGTTTCCGCCTATTGCATGCTCACGCGTCCCTCGCGCCGCGAAGGCGCGCAGCTCGAGGATCTCGCCCTGCCGCTGGTCGACGCGGTCTCCATCGAGACCAGGCGCTACGCAGCCGCCGCGCTTTCCGAATGCGACCACGCTCCGGCAGCGCTCGTAAGGCGGCTCGCAGACGAGCCGGTCGAGGTCGCCGCGCCCCTCCTCGTACGCTCGCGGTCGCTCTCCGACGTCGACCTTCTGGCCCTGATCGGCCGGCACGGGGTCGGCCACGCGATGGCGATCGGCAGGCGAGACAATCTTCACGCCACCATCGCGGACCTGGTCCGCGCGCTGGAACGTCCGCGGCTGGCCGCTGCGGATCAGGAAGTTCGGGCAGTCGAGCCTGACCTGGCGGCGCGCCAGTCGATCGAGCGCCCCCGCCCGAGGCGAGAAGGCCGGGGCGACGAGGCGAGGTCGCGCCTGCGCGCCATGATGCTGCCCGCCGCGGACCCGGTCGAATCCGAACAGGCCGCCGTTCAGCCGGCGATATTCCGGAAACTTCGCGACAGCGTCCTGACCGGCAGTTCGTCGCTCTTTTCCGCCACGCTGGCCGAACTCCTGCGCATCGATCCGGCGCGGGCGAGGACCGTCGCTGGGCCGGAGGGGGTCGGCGATCTCATCGTCGCGGCGCGCGCCCTGGGGCTTTCCGAGGAGGAAGCGTTTCTGATCGCGGCGGCCGCGCACGGACGCCAGTTCGCCCATGCCGAGGCGGTGAGGCTTTTCCTCGAGCGCTACCGGGCCGTCGCCGCGGACGACGCGCGCGACCGGGTGCGTGCATGGCGCGCGGCTGGCCTGTCCGCGATGCTGCAGCCCCGTGCTGACAATTCATCAGGCGACGGCGCGCTCAAGGCGTCGTGATCTCGAGCAGGTCGCCGAGCTGCGTCGCGCCAGGCTCGATCTCCAGGACCCACAGATCGCCGTCGAAGCGCGCTTCCTTGGTGATGCGCGCGTCGATCGCTTCCTGATCGGCGTCGCCCGCGATCAGCGAGAAGCGCCGGTCTTCCGGCTTGGCGCTGTCATAGGTGGTCTGGGGCGCGGGACCATAGAGCGACATCAGCCCGAGCCGGTCGCGCACCAGCACGAAAACGGCGCCTGCCTCGGAAGAGCCACGGCGCGCGACGGTGGCGAAACCGCCGTCGCCATAGACGCGGCGCGAGAGCGCCGAGACCCACATTTCGGTCGTGACTCGCATGACATGCTGATCGCACGTCGGCGCGTCCGCCGGAAGTCATTCAGTTGATGAGCCCGACGTCCCGCATTTTCGCGACGAGCGTCGCGTCGACCTCGCCCGTCTCCGGCAGCCCGAACAGCGACTGGAACTCCTTGATCGCGGAACGGGTCCGCGTTCCCAGGACGCCGTCGATCTCGATCCCGTCATTTCCGAACGCCTTGAGGCCGGCCTGGACCTTCCTCGTGTCGGCGGCGGGATCGTTGGCGTCCGGTGGCTCGATCGACGGTCTTGCGGTCGGCAGGGGTTCAGGCACCGCCGCGGTCGGACGGTCGATGCCGATCGAGTCGAGCAGGCGACCATCCGCGAGGCCGTTGACCGGCAGGCCGTTGGCGCGCTGGAACGCCTCGATCGCCGCTTTGGTGGCGGGGCCGGGAATGCCGTCGATCTCTCCGTCATAGTGGCCGCGAGCGGCCAGCGCCGACTGCACCTCGGCAAGCCTTGCATCGGACTCGCGCGGTGGCGTCGTCCTCCTCGGTGGCTGTTCCCCGGCCCGGGACGTGGCGATCTGGCCCGTCGCATCGCGCGTCGCGAAGAACGCCGAGTCGTGGAAATGCGGCTGGTAGAACAGGGCGTTGGCGGATACGAACGCGAGCGTCACCAGGAACGCCGTCGTTCCTCCGGTTACAGCCGGATTGCGGAACGCAAGCCCCCCGAGGGCTGCGACGGCCGCACCGACCGCACTCTCCTCGTCATCGTCGCGATCACGCGATCTTGCGGAGCGCCCCATGGGAAGATCCTTCGTTTAGGATATTGACTGGATGCACCGCCGCGCCGTCGGCCGGCTGTTCGAGGCTACCCGTCGCTGGCAGTGAAATGGTGACGGTCGTTCCCTGTCCCGGCGCACTCTCTATGGTCATCGCGCCGTCGTGAAGGGCGACGAGACCGCGCACCAGCGCGAGGCCAAGGCCCGTTCCCTCGAACTCGCGGGTGAAGTCGTTGCGAACTTGCTGGAATGGGCGCCCCAGCTTCGCGAGGTCTGACGCGTCGATTCCGATGCCATCGTCCTCGACCCAGAATCTGAGCTTGGTGCCGATCCGCCGCGCGCCGATCGTGACGTGACCGCCTTCGCGCGTGAACTTGAGCGCATTGGCGAGAAGATTGATCAGCATCTGGCGCACCGCGCGCGGGTCCGCGCGGACGTCGCCCACCGTGTCGGCGATGGCCACCGTGACGGTCACGCCCTTTGCCGCCGCCTGCAGCGAGAGCATCGAGGTGCAGGCTTCCACCGCGTCGCGGAAACGGAACGTCTCCAGCCTCAGGTCATAGGAGCCGGATTCGATCTTGGAGACGTCGAGTATCGAGTTGACCAGGCCGAGCAGGTGGTGACCCGCCTCGCGGATCAGACCGACATATTCCTGCTGCCGGGGTGAAGCGATGGGACCGGCCAAGCCGCCGAGCACCATGTCGGAAAAGCCGATGATGGCGTTGAGCGGTGTGCGCAGTTCGTGACTCACGATCGCCAGGAAGCGATCCTTGGCGCGGTCACCCGCATCCGCTTCGCATTTCGCCTGCTGAAGTTCGGCCCGGAGTCTGGCGACGTCGCTTCCGTCACGCGGCACCGCGGTGATGCCCCCTTCGGATCGCGCGAGGTCGCATGCCAGCCAGGTGAAGCTGTCGTCCGCATCGACGCCGTTGGCAGGACGACGAAGCCTGAACTCGACCGTCCGTTCATTGCCGCCGGCCGCATCCGCGACCGCGCAGAGAAAGGCCACGCGGTCGGAAACATGAATTCGCTCGAACAGGCCCCTGCCCTCGACGAGGTGAGCGGCGATCCCGAGACGCGCTTCCACCGGGCCTTTCGTGTCGACGACGTCGCCCTGCACGTTCAGCGTCATGAGCGGCAGGGGAGACTGGTACGACGAGGCCGTCTCCTGCGCGCGCTGGCGTTCGGCGGCATGGCCGAAACGAATGGCGACACTGGCCAGGTATGCAAGCGGGACGATCCAGAGCAGTCCGGAGGGCGGCGCCGACGCCAGCGAAACCGCCGACGAGAAAGCCGCCTGACCGACCAGGATCGCCGGGGCGAGCGCGGCCGCGGCGATCGTCGACCGCCTACGTCCGCCGATCCAGAGCGTCTCGACCAGCGGCGTGAGCGCCATCAGTGCGAGCGGCGAGGAAACCCCGCCGGCCACGGCGATGGTTCCTGCGCAGAGAACCGCGCAAGCTCCCACGGCCGCCGGAGCAATCGTGCGGGCGCCCGCTGTCACCACGGTGACCGCCGAGAGCCACCCGATCGCCATGACCATGCACGCGGCGGCCAGGGCCGGGGCGATCCCGAAGACGGTCGTCGAGGTCTGGACGATCGCCGCCGCCGCGAGCACCGGACCGGCGAGCAGCACGCCGACCAGCCGGGCCTGCGCCGCGCGCTCGCGAGGATCGACGACGGAAGGATGCACGAGACGGTCGCATCCCGCGCCCAATCCGGCCATCCAACCCGGTGTCTTCGTGGCGTGGGAACTCAACACAACGCACTCTCGTTCGGCCCGCTTGGCGGGTCTGGCTTGTTGGTTACGAAACTCGCATCCAGCCTTTAAGGAAAGGATAAACGCTGCCCCTTCGACGCCGATCGCGGGGCGATCCGTGGGCAGGTCCCGCGACCCCGGACCCGACTTCTCGTGGCATGGTAAAGGAAGGGTTTGGCGGACGTCTTGCGAGGCGGACCCCGCGTCGTCTCGACCGATGCGCCTCGTTTTCCTCTTTGATGTGCAATTTCAATATCTTGAACGGTAAATCCCAGGTTACCGAGTTCGCCGGCATTCGATTCGAATTCGCATCCAAGTCGATCCTCTCGAATTCGAATCGCATTTGCCGAAAGATGGCGCCGCCGCCGCAAGCGCTCCTTGGGCCGGACCGGTCATTGTGCGCGAGAGAAAAACGAGGCCGCGCGCAATGACGCCGGCCCGGTGACAAGAGGGCGGTTCGATGTTCTTCCTCATGAGGATGACGTTCTGGTTTTCGCTGGTCCTGCTCGCATTGCCGTTCAATCCCCCCGAGGGATCCGAGGGCGGCGACACGGTGGGACCAATCCAGGCGCTCTTCGCGGCGCGCGCCGCCGTCGGCGATCTGGCCGGCATGTGCGGACGTCAGCCCGAAGTGTGCGAAACGGGCAGCGCCGCGATCCATACGATCGGCTATCGCGCCAAGGCGGCCTATCAACTCGTCGATTCGGCGCTCGGCGACGGCGCGGACCCGGACCAGACCATCAGCACCGGCAGCGTGACCTCGGACAAGACCGACTGACCGCCGCTCTCCAGCAGGCGGCGCCGCGGAAAGGGGTCGCCCTCTCCCCTTCCGCGGCGGTCTCTTTTTCCGTGACCGGCCCGGGGTCGGCCACTATATCGGGGCCATGACCGCGACCATCGAAACGATCCGGGACGATTTCGCCCTCCTCGACGACTGGGAGGATCGCTACCGCTACATCATCGACCTCGGCCTGGGTCTCGATCCCCTTCCCGAAGAGGCGCGCACGAACGCCAATAAGGTTCAGGGCTGCGTCAGCCAGGTTTGGCTGGACACCAGGCTGGAGGGCGGCAGCGATCCGGTGCTCACATTCCGCGGCGATTCCGATGCGCACATCGTTCGCGGGCTGGTCGCGATCGTGCTCGCGCTCTACTCGGGAAGGCCCGCCACCGTCATCGCCGCGACCGACGCCGACGCGACGCTGCGCGAACTCGGCCTCGACGAACACCTGACGCCGCAACGCGCCAATGGCTTGCGCTCTATGGTGCGCCGCATCCGCCGCGAGGCCGAGGAAGCCATCGCCAACGTCTCCTGACGCGATCCGTTTCGCGGCGCCCTTTCCAGAAACCTCTCAGTCGCGACAATCATCCCGCCGGCGCCCGGCGCTGCGGACGGTAGCCCTCCGAACCCCAATGGAATGTGGAGCGCCGTCCCGCCGAAGGCGTCGGCGGTTCGTAATGCCGGGCAAGCACACCAAGGGCGGCCTTCAACATCATCTTGGCCGAGCGCACCGGCCAGCCGCGTTCGCTCTCCACGGTCTCCAGCCCCTTGAGGAAGCAACAGATATCCGTCAGCACGCCGGAAAGCTCCGGACCGACCGCTTCCAGGGCCTTTTCGACCCTGATGCGCGCTGCCAAGGCCGCGTCGGTCATCTCCGCCATTCCTCCCGACCGCCGTCCGGACGACACCGAGGCGACCCAGTTCGCACCGAGCCGGGGCAGGATCTGGCCGCGTGTGAAGTCGATCCGCAGGCGTTCGCCGGCCCTGATCTCGGCATCGCTCAGGAACGCCTCGCCACTTCGATCCTTCCTGCGGGCGAGCAGCATCAAGGGGGATTCGGCCAGGTTGACGCTCACCGCGCGCCGGGCCTCGCCGTCAAGCAACTGCCTGATCTCGATTTCCCGGTGCTGATCCTGGAAGCCGTCGGCGGCGGAACTCCGACGCTTCAGGTGGGCTTCGCCTTCGCGCGTGAGTTCGACACCTCCGGCGCCGCGCGCCACGAGCCCCGCGCGCGCCAGCGCCGAGAGCACGGCCAGGCTGGCGACGACGCGCGCGTCCGCCCGCTCGAGGACGACCGCACCGGGCTTTGACGCCTGGGACAAGGTCGCCCTGCCGCCGCCGAGGAACCGCATGATCCTGAGTTCGACCCGCCCCTCGTCCGTGTCAGCCATGACGCAGCGTCTCCCTGCTCCGGAACGCGGCCAGCGCCACCCTTTCGGCCAGAGCGACGACGCGGTCGAAATCCTCGTCCTCGCGCAGGTCCTCGACCTGGTGGCACGCATGCAGCACCGTGGTGCGATCGCGGCCGAACCCGCGGCCGACATCGCGCATCGAGAGGCCGAGGACCACATGGCAGACATACATGGCGATCTGGCGCACCCGGCAGATCGACCGGCTGGTGCGCCCGGAGCGCCGCACCTCCTTGCTCGGGACGTTGAACAGCGCGGCGGTCAGGTCGATCATCGCCTCGCACAACGCGAGCCTGATTTCTTCCTGATGCCTGGCGGCGATCGTCTGACCGCAATCGACGTCACGCCAGACTGCGGTCTGCCCCGGCGTATCGGATTTGGCTTTGAGGGGACCCTGGAGCACTGAGCATATCCCTTTGGTTAGGAATATGTTCTTATACCTTACAAGGGAACCCTGTGAACAAACGGCGAACCGAAAAATCCGACGCTCGCTATTAACTTATTGATTTAACTCCAGACTCTGTAGGAGACAAAAGAAAAATAGGCAAATTTTATCCCCCACCCCGCAAGGTGGTGGAGACTTCCCTGATTCAAACCAGTCCAGGGTGGTCGGCCAATGTCACAAATCCTGTCGCAGTCTCGCGTGTTCGTCAGGACTAAACAGGAAGAAATCCGCGCGGCAGCGCAGACGGTTGCATTTAGACTTGCGACAGGCGTCGATCTGACTGCGGCGCTCGCCACCCGGCCCGCGGAACGGGCGGAACTCCTCGCACGCCTCGAACGGCTGATCGAACGGGAGCGCCAGCGCGGCTGCCGCAGGCACTGGACCTACGACCTCAACCGCCATATCGCCCTTGCGCAGGCCGCAAAGCGCCTGCGGGCCGCCTTCGGGATGGTCGAAGCCGATGAAGGCCTTCCCGAACCGGCTCGTCGGGCAAGGCCGAGGCGTCTGTGACGATCAGCCCTTGCGGCCGCCTCTGCCGGTCTTGCGCTTGCGGCCAAGACCCATCTTCTTCGCCAGCGCCGACCGCGCGGCCGCATAGTTCGGCGCGACCATCGGATAACTCGCCTCGAGGCCCCACTTCTCGCGATACTGTTCAGGCGTGAGATTGTAGTGGGTCATCAAGTGGCGCTTCAGCGACTTGAACTTCTTTCCGTCCTCGAGACAGATGATGTAGTCGTCGTGGACGGACTTCTTCGGGCTCACGGCAGGCTTGGGCTTCTCGGCGGGAGCGGCCTCGCTGCCGCCGCCGGCGCGCCCGAGTGCCGCGTGCACGTCAGCAATCAGATTGGGGAGATCGCCGGCCGCGACGGAATTGTTGCTCACATAGGCGGATACGACGTCCGCGGTGAGTTCGATCAACATCTCGGCGGCCTTGCCACCCGTCTCTGAAGCGTCCATCGTTCTACTGGCCTTTCATCTTTCATGCATCGGACCCGCGATTGGTCGCGCGGGGCACGATTCGGCAGCGGGCTATCGGAGGTCTTGATGGTCTCTCGAGTAAAGCAAGTCAATTGCTGAATTGTACTCGATAGAGATTTTGATTGATTTTCTGTTGACCGCCAGCGTTGCTTTGAATTCCTGACTCAACCTGCGCATGTGCGTGCTCATCGCGCTCGATGCGTATAGTGCGGGCAGATGTAGAGTTCGAGTAATTCATGTCAAGGCTGCGCGCATGGGCATTCACCGGCAGTGCAGCGCCGGCAAATGTCGCATGGCCTTGGCGTATCGGGGAACGATGGCCGAATGAACAGCCGAAGACGGGCGCGGAGGGGCGCCCCGGCCTGCGGCGCGGCGTTGCCGCGCCGGTCTTTCGCCGAAGGTCAGTTCGGCTTGATGTAGCGGCCGTAGACCCAGCCAGTCGTGAAATTGCCGTTCTGCGCGGGATCGTGCCATATCTCGCACCACCTGTAGCGCACGATCTGCCGCTGCTCCGCGTCCGACAGATGGCCGATGTCGAGGAGGCTCGGCCCACCATCGGTGCAGCGGCCGGTCATCTGAAGCACGGTCCCGTTCGGATACGCTCCCTGCTTCTGCGACGTGCTCGACGGATACTTGCGCACGTTGAGAACGTCACCCCAGGCGACGTCCGTCACCTGCCAGGCGGCGAACACTGCCGCATCCGCCCGGCCCGCGAGAAATGCCACGGAAGAAGCGACGGCGAGAGAGGCGATGGTACGGCTAAGCGAATTCATGGGTGTCCTCCGGTCAACTGATGAGATATCCGGGCCCTTGATGCGGCCCACGTCTTGAACGGTGACTGAGCGGCCCGTTCACAAGCGGTTCAAGCGCCTGAAGAGAGAGGGCGCGGAGAAGGGGAATTATGACGACCGGCAAGTTTCTCGACCTTCCGCCACCGCAGACGACCCAACGTCCCGTCGCCGAGACATATCACGGGATCGAGCGCGTAGACGAGTATGCATGGCTGCGGGCGGAGAACTGGCAGGACGTCTTCCGCGATCCGAGCGTCCTCGACCCCGCAATCCGCGGCCATCTCGAGGCCGAGAACGCCTATCAGGCGGAACTCATGAAGGACACCGCGCGGCTTTGCTCATCGCTGGTCGCGGAGATGAGGGGGCGCATCAGGGAGGACGACGCTTCGGTGCCGATGAAAGACGGGCCGTTCGCCTACGGCTCCTCGTTCGTGACGGGCGGCGAACAGCCACGCTACTTCCGCACGCCGCGCGACGGCGGCGCGGAGGAAATCATGCTCGACGGCGATGCGGAAGCCGCCGGCAAGGCCTTCTTCCGGCTTGGCGGCGTGGATCATTCGGGAGACCACCGGCGACTGCTGTGGGCGTCTGACGACAAAGGGTCCGAATTCTACGCGTTGCGCGTCCGTGATCTCGCAACGGGCGTCGATCTTGGCGATCTCGTGCCGGACACGGGCGGCGGCGGTTCCTGGGACGGCCTGGACACCGGGTTCTTCTATACCCGCCTCGACCCGAACCACCGCCCGTCCAAACTCTTCCATCACACGATCGGCGGCGAAGCGTCCGCCGACCGTCTGGTCTACGAGGAAACCGATCCTGGCTTCTTCATGAACGTCTCGGGCACCTGCGCCGGCAACTGGATCATGATCGGCATCAACGATCACGAGACCAGCGAGTACCGGATCATCCCCGCCAAGCAGCCCGACTCCGCCCCGCGACTGGTCGCCGAACGACGCGTGGGCGTTCAGTATGACCTCGAGGACGGCGGCGACTGCTTCTTCGTGCTCACCAATGCCGACGGCGCCAAGGACTTCAAGATCATGTCCGCGCCACTCGATGACCCCTCGCCCGCAAACTGGACGGAGGTCGTGCCGCACCAGCCGGGCCTGCTGATCCTCTCGGTCGAGGCATTCCAGGACTGGCTGGTCCGGCTCGAGCGCAAGGACGGCCTCCCGCGCATCGTCATCCGCTACCGCGTCAGCGGCGAGGAGCATGCGATCTCGTTCGACGAAGAGGCCTATTCGCTAGGCCTTGGCGGCAGCTACGAGTTCGACATCGACACGCTGCGCTTTTCCTACTCATCAATGACGACGCCCGCTCAGGTCTTCGACTATGACATGCGCACGCGCGAGCGTGTCCTTCTGAAGACGCAGGAAGTGCCGTCGGGGCATGTCGCCAGCGACTACATCACACGCCGGGTCATGGTTCCCGCCGATGACGGCGCGCTGGTGCCGGTGTCGCTTCTCTATCGCGAGGACACCAAGCTGGACGGGTCGGCTGCCTGCCTGCTCTACGGATACGGCTCCTACGGCATCACGATCCCCGCCGCCTTCAACACCAACGCACTGTCGCTGGTGGATCGCGGTTTCATCTATGCCATCGCCCATGTGCGAGGCGGCAAGGACAAGGGGTTCGCCTGGTACGAAGACGGCAAGCGCGACAAGAAGGAGAATACCTTCCGGGACTACATCGCCGTCGCCCGCCATCTGGTGACGGAGGGATACACGTCGCACGACCGCATCGTCGCACAGGGGGGATCCGCGGGCGGCATGCTGATGGGCGCGGTCGCCAACATGGCTCCGGACGCATTCGGCGGCATCATCGCCGAGGTGCCATTCGTCGACGTGCTGTCGACCATGCTCGACGCCACGCTGCCCCTGACGCCTCCGGAGTGGCCCGAATGGGGCAATCCAATCGCCTCGGAAGACGACTACCGGACCATCGCCGCCTACTCGCCCTACGACAATGTCGGGGCACTCGACTATCCGCCGATCCTGGCCGTAGCGGGCCTGACGGACCCGCGCGTCACCTACTGGGAACCGGCGAAGTGGGCAGCGCGGCTCCGCGAGCGAAAAGCCGGCGGCAATCCGGTGCTGTTCCGGATCAATCTCGAGGCAGGCCATGCAGGCGCATCGGGGCGTTTCTCGCGCCTCGAGGAGATCGCCTACAACTATGCTTTCGCCTTGAAGGTCACGGGCAAAGCCGGCGGTTGAGGGAGGTCTGCCTTCAGTTCCGCGATGGATGGCCATCCGGCAAGGCGGGCACGGCCTTGAGATAGGCTGCGATGGCTGCCCGGTCTTCGTCGGGGAGCATAGCCATGTTGGCCACGACATCGGCCATGGCGCCACCGGCGGAGTCGAACTCCGGGGTGAAGCCGGTGGTCAGGAACTCGACGATCTCATCTTCCGACCAAGCGCCTATGCCGTCTTCGCCGGGCGTGATGTTGGGAACCGTGCCGGAACCCTCGGCAGCGGCGGCGCCCGACAGCCACGCCGCCTTCTTCAAGCCACCCATGAAGTCACGAGGCGTATGGCACTCGCCGCAATGGCCCGGCCCCTCGACGATGTATCGGCCATTGCGAACGGCAGGGCTCGCGCCGTCCGCCAAAGCGACGACCGGGGCAGAACTGAGGTTAAGCAGTTTCCACATTCCAACGCCGCGACGGATGTTGAAAGGGAAACCGAGGGCATGGTCCGGCGCCTTGCCGTCCACTGCGGGCAGGGTCTGCATGAAGGCGTAGAGGTCGGCGATGTCCGACGGCTCCATCCGTGCATAGGAAGAATAGGGGAAGGCGGGGTAGTAGTGACTGACTCCGGGCGAGACGCCGCGCAGCATGGCATTGGCGAAATTCTCGATCGACCACCCGCCGATGCCGTCTTCGCGATCAGTCGAGATGTTGGGCGCGACGAATGTGCCGAAAGGCGTGTTCAGTTCCAGTCCGCCCGCGAGTCGAAGCCTCGCATCGCCTTCCGATTTAGGTTGAGCGTGACAGGACGAGCAGCCGCCGGCCCAGAAAGTGCGCTCACCACGCGCCGCCGCGCCTTCGGTCACGACCGGGATCTCGTCGGCGGCAAGCGGATCCGGGGCTGTCAGGAACCAGCCGGCGATCACGCCAGCGCCGCCGACAACGATCGCGGCGCCAAGCAGCTTCCTGACGATCCCCATGAAGCGGGTCTTGCTCCCTACATGCGCCAGGCGGAATGACAGGCACCGCAATTGGAGGTTATCGCGCCGAACAGGGGCTGGAGAGTCGCGAGATCCTGCGGATTGGCGGCGACCGCCGCGGCCACATCGGCGGAAAACTTGTCGACCGCGGCCTTGAACCCCGCCATGTCCTGCCAGATCTTCGGGGACGCCTTGGTCTCGCCGGTGTCGCTGCCGGCCGGGAAAAGCGTATCGACGTCGAATGCCTTGGCGTTGGCGTCCAGCGCCTGCAGGGCTGTCATGACCGCAGCCGCCTCGTAGTCCTTTTCGCCCTTGACGATGGGCGCGAGCTGCCCACCGACGATGCCGCCACGTTCCTTCATCAGCGCCTTCCGATCGGCGATCGGATCCGCGAACGCACTGGCAGACGCCAAGGAAAGTGCGGAAAGGGCAAGCAGGACGGTCTTCATCGCGGGTCTCCGGGTTGCGAAATGGCTGCCTGAGAGAACGAACGCCTAGTCTGCACTCCTTATTCCCGGCAGCGCCATCAGCCGGGCCAGTGACATTTTCGTGATCTCTGAAATTCCCGCCGAGGGCGGTCCGAGCGCCCTATAGTCGGTATCCCCTGTGACAGCCGCCGCAATTGTCGCCCACGGCGCCGAACAGGGGTTCGAGAACGGCCCGATCCTGCGGACGCGCGGCGACGGCGGCGGAGATGTCCGCCTTGAACCGGTTGACCGCCGCCAGGAAGCCGGCCCGATCCGACCATACCGTCGGTGCGGCTTCGGTCCCGTCACCGCTTTCCGATCCCGCGGGGAACAGCGTCTCGACGTCGAACAATTCAGCTCTTGCCTTCAGCCCTTCGAGGGCGACCTGCACCGCTGCCGCGTCATAGTCCAGTTGCCCCCTTGCGAAAGGTGCGACGTCGCGGGCCACGCGGCTGAACTCTTTCATGAGCGCCTGGCGATCGGAGACCGGATTGGCGTGGGCGGCCGCAGCCATGGAAAGCGAGGCCGCAAGGACAAGGATGGCTGATCTCATGCAAACTCCGGGCTTGGGATCAACGGCGCACATGATGATCGGCCGCACCCGATTGTTCGCCGGTCAGCCAACGTCGCGCCACACACAAGTCCTGATATTTGCGTGAACGGCCGCAACGAAAAAGGCCCGGCGCATGCCGGGCCTCGTTCTCGCGCCGTGCGATCGGTTCAACCGGCCGCCTTTTCGAAGCGCTCCAGCACGTAGTCCCAGTTGATCAGGCTGTCGACGAACGCCTCCAGATACTTCGGCCGCGCGTTGCGATAGTCGATGTAGTAGGAGTGCTCCCAGACGTCGACGCCCAGGACCGGGTCTGCTCCGTGCACCAGCGGGTTCTCGCCGTTCGGCGTCTTGGAGATCGCGAGCTTCCCATCCTTGAGGGAGAGCCACGCCCAGCCGGATCCGAACTGCGTCGTGCCCGCGGCGATGAAATCGGCCTTGAACTTGTCGTAACCGCCGAGGTCGCTGTCGACCGCTTTCTGGAGCTTGGCGGGCAGCTTGTTGCCGCCGCCGCCCTTCTTCATCCACTTCCAGAAATGGATGTGGTTGTAGTGCTGGCCGGCATTGTTGAAGAGGCCGGGGTTCTTGCCGAAGGACTGCTTGACGATCTCCTCCAGCGATAGGCCGTCCATGCCGGCCTCGGCGGCAAGCTTGTTGCCGTTGTCGACATAGGCCTTGTGGTGCTTGTCGTGATGGTACTCGAGCGTTTCCTTCGACATGTAGGGCTGGAGGGCCTCGTAGTCGTAGGGCAATGCGGGCAATTCAAAAGCCATGATCGTACTCCCTCGCTGGCAATGTCCGGGCAAAGCTGACCCGATCTAGATAGGTAAGCCGCCCGCGCGGACAACTCCGCGTGAGGGTGGCCGTTCCAGATTCCTCATGCGGCGGCGGCCGAATGCGCCCAGTCCCAGTAGAGCCCGCGAGCCCTGGCGGCGATCGGTCCCGGTTGCAGATCGCGATCCTCGATGCGCGTGACCGGGACGACCTTCGAATGATTGCCGGTCGAGAAAATCTCGTCGGCGTCGAGGAAATCGCGCACCGTCAGCGCCTTCTCGATCACGTCGACGCCGGCGTCCCGCAGCAACCTTATCGTGCGGGCGCGCGTGATGCCGGAGAGGAACGTGCGGTTCGGCGCCGGTGTGAAGGCGACGCCATCCTTGGACATGAAGACGTTGGAGGAGCCCGTCTCGGCGACGTTCCCGAGCATGTCCAGCACGAGACAGTTGTCGAAGCCGCGCTCCCGCGCCTCGCGGATGGCGCGGCCGTTGTTGGGGTAGAGGCAACCGGCCTTGGCGTCGGTGGGCATCGTCTCGATGGTCGGGCGGCGGAAAGGCGACACCGTCAAGGAGAAGCCGCCAGGCGCGATCATCGGGGATTCGTAGAGGCAAAGGCAGAAGCGGGTCGAGTCAGGGTCCGCCGGCACGCCCATGTAGCCGCCGGCCTCGGCCCAGTACATCGGGCGGACGTAGACCGCGGTCTTGCCGTCGAACTTCTTCAGCCCGTCCGTCGTCAGGCCGACGATCTCCGCCGGCGTCCTGGTGGGGGCGAGGCCGAGCGAGCGTGCGGACGCGTTGACCCGTTCGCAGTGCAGGTCGAGATCGGGCGCGACATTCTCGAACCACCGCGCGCCGTCGAAGACGCTGGAGCCGAGCCACATGGCATGGGTCCTGGGTCCCGCTATGGCGACGTTGCCCTCGTGCCAGTCGCCGTCGACATAGGTCCAGGTGACGCTCGGCGCGGCGGGAAGCGAAGCCATCTGCGGTTTCTCCGTGGTCATGTCGGGGCGGCCCATGCAAAATACCTTCGCGCCACAGGCGTCAACCCGGGGAACGGGAGAATTGCTGGACCACGGTCCCCAACCCGATCGAAACGGAGGATGAATGGCCGCCGTCCACTATGCCTTCGATGCCTACGGCACCCTGTTCGACGTGCACGCGGCCGTGCGCCGCCATGCCGCGACGATCGGACCCGGCGCGCAGGCGCTCTCCGACCTGTGGCGGTCCAAGCAGCTCGAATACACCTGGGTGCGGACGCTCGCGGGGACCTACCGGGACTTCTGGGAATTGACAGCGGAAGCTCTCGACTTCGCATTCGCGCGCTTTCCCGATTTGGACAGGTCGTGGCGCGACCGCCTGCTCGAAGCCTATCTGACCCTGGACTGCTACCCGGAGGTTCCGGCCGTGCTGCGCTCGCTCAAGGATCGCGGGGCCAGATTGTGTATCCTCTCGAACGGCAGTCCCAGGATGCTGGAGACTGCGGTGCGGTCGGCCGGGCTCGGGCCTCTGCTGGACGACATTTTCTCGGTCGACGCCGCCCGCCGCTTCAAGACCGACCCGGCGACCTATGCGCTGGTCACGGCTTCGTGGGGCGTGTCGCCGTCGGAGGTGTCATTCCAGTCGTCGAACCGGTGGGACATCGCCGGGGCGACGCGGTTCGGATTCCGCTGCACCTGGATCAACAGGACCGGCCAGCCGGACGAGTACGGAGACCTCCCTCCCGAGCGCATCGTCGAAACGCTCGCCGCGCTGATCGATACTCCCTGACGTAACCGTTGCAGATTTGCGACAGGCGGCGGCGTTCATGATGCTGCCGGAATTTGCCCACGCTGCGGTCCCATTCGGAACCCCAATCGGCACTGCGAATTATGGGAGGAATGGGAGACGCCGGCGACGGCGTCTCGCCCGTCTCGACGGGGCAATACGAGGCCGAACTGAATGACCAGCAATACCCTCCCATCTCGCCGCGACTTCCTCGGCATGTCCGGCGCGAGTCTCGCCGCGCTCGCATTGTCCGGGTGCATGGCCACGTCCCGAGAAGAGACCAGTTCGGTCCGGCCTCCGGACCGCGTCGACGGATACGCGCTCATGTATGCGTCGGTGGCGGATGGCGGTTTCGTCATCCCCGCGGTGCCGTGGGAACAGATCGATCGCCGATATCTGCGCCAGATCGTCCCGGATCCGACGGGGGAGCGGCCGGGTACGCTCGTCGTCGATACGGCGTCGCACTTCCTCTATCTGGTTCGCGAGGGCGGTGAAGCGCTACGCTACGGCGTGGGTCTGGGCCGCGCCGGCTTCGATTGGTCCGGACGAGCGATCATCCAGTGGAAGCAGGCCTGGCCGAAGTGGACGCCGCCGGCCGAAATGATCGCGCGCCAGCCCGAACTGGAGAAGTACAGCGCCGACAATGGCGGCATGGCCCCAGGTCTGGACAATCCCCTTGGCGCGCGCGCGCTGTACATCTTCGAAGGTGGGGAAGACACGCTGTACCGCGTTCACGGCTCCCCCGAATGGTGGTCGATCGGCAAATCCGTATCCTCGGGATGCGTTCGCATGATCAACCAGGACGTCATCGACCTCTATCAACGGGTTCCCGAGAGGACGCCGATCCTCGTGACGTCCGGGCTGGTGAGCGTCTGACAGGCCGAAAGCTGCCGAAAGCCTGCCGCAAGGCCCGACGCCTAGATTCGGCCACGCTGACGCCATTTTCCTGGATGGCAGTGGGCGGGCGGCCTGAGGCCTCAGGCGCGCGAACTGGTGGGCGCGAGGGCTCCTAGACATGTCCGACGAAACGTCGCTTATCGACCGGCGTTCCTTGCTGCTCGGCGCCGGGGCAGCCGCCCTTGCGCTGACCGGCTGCACGATGACGCCAGACGCGCCGCCCGTCGCCGCGGCGCCGACCGAACCAGGCTTCGACGACCCCCGCGCCATGTATGGGGCGCGGGTCGACGAGGGATACCAGCTTCCTGCCATCCCCATCGACAAGGTCGATCCACAGTATCTTCGACAGGTCGTCTCGGACCCAACCGGCGAGGCGCCGGGCACCATCGTCGTGGATACGTCGAAGAATTTCCTCTATCTCGTGCGTCCCGGCGGAAGGGCGATCCGCTACGGCGTCAGCCTCGGTCGATCGGGGTTCGAGTGGACCGGCAGCGCGCACGTCCAGTGGAAAAAGAAGTGGCCGACCTGGACGCCTCCGCCCGACATGGTCAAGCGCGATCCGAAGCTCGCCCAATACGCCGAGAACGGCATGCCGCCAGGGCCGAGCAATCCGCTCGGCGCGCGCGCTCTCTATCTGTTCCGCGATGGCAAGGACACGATGTACCGGCTGCACGGCACGCCGGCCTGGGACTCGATCGGCAAGGCCGCCTCTTCCGGCTGCGTACGCTTCATGAACCAGGACATCATCGACCTCTACGATCGCGTGCAGGGCAAGGCGCCGATCCATGTGCGCGGCAGCCTCGACCGCTCGGTCATGTCGAAGAGTTCCAACAGTCCGACGACCACACCCATGGACGCCGGCCTGCCCCAGGGCGCCGAGGAACTTCTCTAGATCAGAAGATCGGACAGGCCGCCGGGAAAACCGGCGGCGCGATCTCAGCGTCTCAGGCTTCCGAGGATGCCCCGCACCAGCGCTCGACCGAGCGAGGAGCCGACCGAGCGCACGACCGACTTGATCGCCGCCTCGGCGACCGACTGCCTGTTGGACGGACGTGGCTGGCGCTGGGTCGTCTGCCGTCCGCGCGGCCGGCTTTCGTAGCGGTCGTCGCTCGATCCGCCGCCGAAGTCGGGGAGTGTCCAACGGCCGCCGCTTTGCTCGACCGCGGGTTCCTCCTCGGGCCGATCGTCCTCGTCTAACTTCCTCCGCTCGGCGGCTCGTTTCTGGAGCATCTCGAAGGCCGATTCACGGTCCACGGCCTTGTCGTACTGACCCGAGACGGGGCTTTCGGCGATGAGTTTCTGTCGCTCCTGCTGGGTTAGCGGACCAAGGCGCGATGACGGCGGGCGAATCAACGTGCGTTGGACGATCGAAGGGATGCCCTTGTTCTCGAGCGTGGAGACCAGAGCCTCTCCCGTTCCAAGTCTGGTGATCGCCTCGAAGCAGTCGAAATCAGGGTTCGGCCGAAACGTGTCGGCGGCAGTGCGCACCGCCTTCTGCTCGCGCGGGGTGTAGGCGCGCAGGGCATGCTGGATCCGATTGCCGAGTTGCGCGAGCACCGTCTCGGGAACGTCGAGCGGGTTCTGCGTCACGAAGAATACGCCGACGCCCTTCGATCGGATAAGGCGGACGACCTGCTCGACGCGCTCGACCAAGGCGCGAGGCGCCTCGTTGAACAGCAGATGCGCCTCGTCGAAGAAGAAGACCAGCTTCGGCCGGTCGGGATCCCCGACCTCCGGCAGTTCCTCGAACAGCTCTGACAGCAGCCACAGCAGGAAGGTCGCATAGAGCCGGGGATTCATCATCAGCCGGTCGGCGGCCAGAATGTTGATCGCGCCGCGGCCGTCACGCGTCGTGCGCATGATGTCGGCGATCTTCAGCGCCGGCTCGCCGAAGAAATTCTTTCCGCCCTGCTGCTCCAGAACCAGCAACGAGCGCTGGATCGCGCCGACCGACGGCTTGGTGACGTTGCCGTAGCGTCCCGAAATCTCGTCGGCGCGCTCGGCGATGTTCGCCAGAAGGGCTTGCAGATCCTTCATGTCGAGGAGTAGCAGACCTTCCTCGTCGGCGATCCGGAAGGCGATGTTCATGATGCCCTCCTGCGCCTCAGAGAGGTTCATCAGCCGCGACAGCAACAGCGGACCCATCTCGGAGACCGTCGCGCGAATCGGATGGCCCTGTTCGCCGAACAGATCCCAGAAGATGACGGGAAACTCCTGGAACTCGTAGGGATCGAGCTTGATCGTCTCGGCCCGCTTCAGGAGAAAGTCCTGACCCGCGCCGATCATCGCGATGCCGGACAGATCGCCCTTGATGTCGGCGGCAAAGACCGGGACACCAGCACTGGAAAAGCCCTCCGCCAGGATTTGCAGGGTGACCGTCTTTCCGGTGCCCGTGGCGCCGGTGACGATGCCATGCCGGTTCCCGTAGCGCAAAAGCAGCTCTTCCGCGCGCTGGTAACTGTCATCCGGGTTGCGACTTGCGCCGAGAAAGATGCTTTCGTCCGCCATGCGCCTGTTCCCTCGAAATGCGGCCGTGAATGGTCCTCTATAGTCAGGCGTGAACGGCCTCACAATGGCGGCCCCAAGATCGCAGCAGGTCGCGTTTGCATTGCGCCTTGGAGGCAGCGACCCTATAGACCGAGGCAGTGACGGGCGGGCCTACCGGGGAGGCATGATGGACGCCGCGCAGTTATTCAGGGAGATCGGGTTCGAACCGTCCAACGAGGCGGACTGGCGGCGCGCGGCCGAGTCGTCGCTGCAAGGTCGTACGGTCGAGGAAACACTCGTATCGACGACCGACGACGGCATTGCGATCCACCCGATCCGACCGGCTGGCGCGGTGCGGTCCGCACTCGGCCGCGTCAGGCCCGATCTGCCCTGGATCTTCACGCAGCGCGTCGACGACATGGATCCCAGGCGCGCCAACAAGCAGGCCCGCGAAGACGTCGACAACGGCGCCACGGGGCTGGCCGTGGTATTCGCCGGGGCCCCGAATGCCTTCGGATTCGGCCTGCCACCGACGCCGGAGGCGCTGGCCGTCGCGCTCGACGGCATTCCCCTCGACCGGGTCTATCTGCGCGTCGATGCTCACCCGGCAAGCCGCGCCAGCGCCGACTGGCTGCTCGCATTGTTGATGGCCCGCCGCGGCGACCCTGGAAAGCTGCGGCTCTCCTTCGGGCTCGACCCAGCAGCGTCGTTCGCAAGCAGCGGGCGCATGCGCATGTCGGTCGAGGCGCTTCAGGCTTCGATGCCGCCCTCGCTGGCGCATTTCTTCGCCATGGACGTCCCCGGGGTCCTGCTCGAGGGTGACGGACGCGTCTACCACAATGCGGGGGCAACCGAAGCACAGGAACTGGCCATTGCGCTTGCGACCGTGGTCTCGCACCTGAGGATGTTCGAGGCAGCGCGCCAACCGCTCGTCTACGCCACGTCCCACATCGGATTCGCGGTCGCCGTGGACCAGGACCAGTTCCTGTCCATGGCGAAGATCAGGGCGCTTCGAAAGCTCTGGGCGCGGGCGCAGGAGGCATGTTCGATTCCACCTTCGCCGGGCATGATCCATGCCGAAACTTCGTGGCGGATGACGACCAAGCGCGACCCGGAAACGAACATCCTGCGCTATGCGGTAGCGATTTTCGCGGCGGCGAGCGGCGGAGCCGACAGCATCGCGGTGTTGCCCCATACGATCGCCCATGGCCTACCCGACCCCTTCGCCCGCCGAGTGGCCCGCAATGCCCATATCGTCATGGCCAGAGAGGCCCACATCGACTTCGTGGCGGACCCGGCCGCGGGGTCCGGCAGTATCGAAGACCTGACCGAGGCACTCTGCGAAGCGGCATGGGCGGAGTTCCAGACCATCGACTCGGAAGGTGGGATTCTCAACAGCCTGACCGAGGGCCGCGTCCAGGCACGCATCGCCGAAGCCCGCGAGAGGCGTCGTGGCGCCCATCTCAGGAACGAGCGCTCCATCGTCGGTACGACGCTCCACCCCGCGCCGTCAGAAAGACGCGTCGAGACGCTTGGAGCGCCGAGGCCCCCTGTCGTGGAGGATGGCCCGGTGCAATGCGAAGCGCTTGCAGCCGCCAGGCTCGACGAGGACCTGGAGACGCCCGCTTGATCCCGGAGTTTTCGTCAATCCCCTGGCGCGAACCCGCCCGGCCGAACGATTCTGATGCGAATGACGTCTGGCTGACGCCAGAGGGGATCGAGGTCCGCCGATCCTACGGCCAATCCGATCGGGCCGATCTGCCATTCGTCCACGGCTGGCCCGGCTTCGCGCCGTTCCTGCGCGGCCCCTACCCCAGCATGTATGTCCGGCAACCGTGGACGATCAGGCAGTATGCCGGCTTCTCCACGGCGGAGGAGTCCAACGCATTCTATCGCCGCAACCTCGCGGCTGGGCAGAAGGGCCTGTCGATCGCGTTCGATCTTGCGACCCACCGGGGCTACGACAGCGACCATCCGCGCGTCGCCGGCGACGTCGGCATGGCCGGCGTGGCCATCGATTCCATCCTCGACATGCGCCAGCTGTTCGACGGCATCCCGCTGAACGAGATGACGGTGTCGATGACGATGAACGGAGCCGTGCTTCCGATCCTGGCGCTCTACATCGTGGCGGGCGAGGAACAGGGTGTCGCCGAAAAGCACCTCGCGGGAACGATCCAGAACGACATCCTCAAAGAGTTCATGGTCCGGAACACCTACATCTACCCGCCGAAGCCATCGATGCGGATCATCTCCGACATCTTCGCCTACACGTCGCGGCGCATGCCGAAATTCAACTCCATCTCGATCTCCGGGTACCACATCCAGGAGGCAGGCGCGACGGTCGACCTAGAGCTTGCCTATACCCTTGCCGACGGCATCGAATATGTGCGGGCCGGGGTCGCCGCGGGCCTGGACGTCGACAGCTTCGCCCCTCGGCTCTCCTTCTTCTGGAACGCCGGCATGAACTTCTTCATGGAGGTGGCGAAGCAGCGTGCCGGACGGCTGATCTGGGCGGCACTGATGAAGAAGAATTTTTCGCCGAAGAGCGACAAGTCGCTGGCGCTGCGCGCCCATACCCAGACATCGGGTTGGTCGCTGACCGCGCAGGACCCGTACAACAACATCGTGCGGACGATGATCGAGGCGATGGCGGCGACCCAGGGGCATACGCAGTCGCTGCACACCAACGCCTTCGACGAAGCCCTTGCCCTGCCAACCGACCATTCGGCGCGGATCGCCCGCAACACCCAAATCCTTCTCCAGAGGGAGTCCGGCACGACGCGGTTCATCGACCCGTGGGGCGGTTCTGCCTTCGTCGAGCGCCTGACGGCCGATCTCGCCAGCCGGGCGCTCGCCCACATCGAAGAGGTCGAGAAGCTCGGCGGCATGGCGGCGGCGATCGAGAAGGGCATCCCGAAGATGCGTATTGAGGAGGCGGCGGCACGCACGCAGGCGCGCATCGATTCCGGCGAGCAGATGCTCGTCGGCGTCAACAATTTCGCGCCCGAGAAGGAAATTTCCGTCGACGTGCTCAAGGTCGACAACGCCGAGGTCCGCGCGCGCCAGTTGGCCAAGCTCCAGCAACTCAAGGGCACACGCGACGTGGGGGCAGTCGAATCGGCTCTCGACGCGCTCGCGACGGCCGCTCGAGGCGACGGCAACCTGCTGGAATTCTCGGTGAAGGCCGCCCGCGCGGGAGCCACGGTCGGCGAGATCTCGCTGGCTCTCGAAAAGACCTTCGGACGCCACGTCGCCAGGGTGCAGACGATCTCCGGCGTCTACCGCAAGGAACTGGGAGAAAATGCCGCGGCAGACCGGGTTCACGACAAGGTCACGGCCTTCCAGCGAAAAACCGGCGCGAAGCCAAGAATCCTGGTGGCCAAGATGGGCCAGGACGGCCACGACCGCGGCCAGAAGGTGATCGCCACGGCCTTCGCCGATCTGGGCTTCGACGTGACCGTCGGCGCGATGTTCCAGACGCCGGAGGAGATCGCGAAGATCGCCGACGAGAACGCGGTCGACATCGTCGGCGCGTCGTCGCTCGCCGCCGGGCACCTGACGCTGGTGCCGGAGTTGCGCGATGCACTGAGACGGATCGGCCGCGAAGAGGTCCTGATCGTCGCGGGCGGCGTCATCCCGCCGGACGATTTCGACGCGGTGCGGGCCGCCGGCGCCGTGGACATCTTTCCGCCGGGAACCGTCATCCCGGAAGCCGCGGAGCGGCTGATGGACAGGCTGCTGGAGCGGTAGAGTTATAATCTTTGTTGCAACGCATCGATTCCCTAGTTATAATATTGGTTGTAACAAGGGATGCGCGCCATGAATACCGTCATTCGCAAGATCGGCAATTCCGAGGGGGTGATCCTCCCAAAAGAGATTTTGGACGGACTGAACTTGCGTACCGGGGACAGAGTACTGATCGTTCGCGATGGCGACGAGCTTCGTCTGCGGCGCGTTGAAGATTCTGCCGAGGACTTTGACCGCAGGATGGAAATCGCGCGACAGCGCATGAAGAAGTACGAGGCCGTTTATCGCGTCTTGGCCAAATGACCTACTTCCACTCTCGCGCTTATGTGGAAGCCATGCACATCGAACAACTGAGGCTCCATGGCGGGGCTGCCGGTATTCGTGACGAGGGCATGCTGGAGTCGGCACTCGCGAGACCTTTGCAGAAGGCGGCATATGGCGAGCCGGATTTCTGTGACCTGGCAGCCGCTTATCTTTTCGGCATCGTCAAGAACCATCCGTTCGTCGATGGGAACAAGCGCACAGGGCTCGCCGCCGCTGATCTCTTTCTCTATCTCAACGGCCTCAGCCTCGAAGCCGAAGGAGACGATCTGATCTACCTAGTCCTCCGGGTGGCGGCGGGAGGGATCGACGAGGGCGGTGTCGCGGCATTCTTCCGCGACCATGCCGAATCGGTGGGGAGTTGACATGCTCAGCCTCCCGTGCCGATCTCGATGATCCCCCACTCTCTGCCGCTCACCATGACCGCATCGCCGACGCGCTTTCCGAACAGCGCGATCGCCATCGGCGAAACGTGGCTGATAGAGCCTTGGGACGGCTCGGCCTCGTCCTCGCCGACAATCTTCCACTTCTTCTGCTTGCCGTCCTCGTCCTCGATGGCCACGGTCATGCCGAAACGAACAACATCGCTGTCAGGCTCTGGCACCGAGACCTCCGCTGTCTCCCGCCGCGCGGTCCAGTAGCGCAGGTCGCGCGCGGCGAGCGCCATCCGCTCGCGGTCGCCCTCGCCTTCGGCTCGCGCAAACTCTTCGCGTAGCGTCGAAAGCTGGGCGTCGATCGCCGCCAGCCCTTCGGAAGTCACGAGATTGCGGTGCGGACTGACCGGCCTCTCGCCGATGTCGGCGAGTTGCAGGCTGGTGTCATCCTCTTTGGTGAATGCCCTACTCATCGAGGGAACGTATGCGCGTTGGCCGGCGATAACAACCTTACCCCAGGGCTACGGCATGCTTCATGCATCGTCCTGCCGAAAGGCGAGGATTGTCCCGATGTTGAACAGGCGTGGCTTTCTGACGGGCTCGGCGGCACTCGTTTCCAGCGCCGCGGTGGCGCAGCCGCTGTCCGGATTCGAGACGGCGTCGATGCGGGGCGGCATCGACGCCACCGAGTTCGGCGTCCATCCGGGCGCCATCGACGACCAGAGCCGCGTCTTTGAAAAGATGCTTGCCAAGGCGGCGGCGACCGACACGCCGGTTTTTCTCCCCGCCGGCACTTACGTCGTCTCGAACCTCAAGCTGCCGGCTCGCGTCAGGCTTTCCGGCGTGCCGGCGGCGACACGCATCGTCTATGGCGGCGACGGGCACCTCTTCCTCGCGGAGGACGCCGAACTGATCGAGTTCTCGGGGCTGGTCATCGACGGCTCGAACCGCTGGCTCGGCGACCACGCGCAGGCGATCGTCGACCTCCGTCGGGTCCGCGACCTGACGATCGACCGCTGCACGATCCTCGGCGCGGGCAAATCCGCCATTGCGTTGGAGCGCGTCGGCGGGCGCATCGAGAGGACGACGATCAGCGGCGCGCTCGACTACGGCATCTACTCGGTCGAGGCGAAGGGCCTCACCATCCGCGACAATACGGTCACCGACTGCGGCAATGGCGGCATCCTGGTCCATCGCTGGCAGAAGGCCGAGGACGGAACCATCGTCACCGGCAACCGCGTCGAGCGCATCCTCGCCCGCAACGGGGGCACCGGCCAGTTCGGCAACGGGATCAACCTGTTCCGGGCAGACAACGTGCTCGTCTCCGACAACGCCGTCACGGACTGCGCCTTCTCCGCGATCCGCGCCAACAGCGCCAGCAATGCCCGCATCACCGGGAACTCCTGCCTGCGGTCCGGCGAGACCGGGCTCTATGTGGAGTTCTCCTTCGAGGGCGCCATCATATCGGCAAACATCGTCGACGGCGCGGCAAACGGCATATCGATGGTGAATTTCAACGAGGGCGGGCGCATGGCCGTGTGCTCGGGAAACATCGTGCGCAACCTCTCGACGAGAGGCCCCTATGAGGCCGACGCGCCCGGCTTCGGCGTCGGCATCAACGCCGAGGCCGAATGCGCGCTGACCGGCAACGTCATCGAGAACGCCCCGCTCTATGGCCTGCATCTCGGCTGGGGGCCATATCTGCGGAACGTAATCGCCAGCGGCAACGTCATCCGCACCGCCCGCACCGGCATCGCGGTCTCCGTGGTCGAGGGCGTCGGCAGCGCGGTCATCTCGGACAACATCATCGATGGGGCGCAGGCGGGCGCGATCGTCGGCTACCGATGGGTCGACGCGGTGACGGGCGACCTCGCCCATGACGGCGCGGCGCTTTATCCCGGTCTGACGGTCGAGCGGAACCGGGTCAGCTGACGGAAGCGAGCGCGCCCGTCGGCCGGATCTCGCCGACAGCGAGACCCTTTCGATTCAGGAGGCGCGGCCCTGCCATCTCCGCGAGACTCGCCGAGAGCTCGGGGTCCCTGGCAAGGAGGTTCGCCAGAACCTGCGCCATCATGCTTTCCGCGGCTCTTTCCCCCCCGTCGTCAGACTTCAGCGCGATGCCCAGCCCGAGTTCCGGCACCGCACCGCAGTAGACGCCCTCGGCCCCCACCTTGGCGAAGATGCGGCCCGGAGCGGCCTGCATCAGGCGCGTGCAGGCGCGACCGGTCCCCGCAACGAAGAAAGGTTCAGCCATGCAGGCCGCGAAGAGTCGTCTGGCCGCCGCGGCGCGGGTGGCCCGCAAGCCGATGCCGGTCGCCATCTTGGCGAATCCGCTCGCCAGATACCTCAGTGGCACCGCATAGGTCGGGATCGAACAGCCGTCGGTGCCGGAATTGGCTTCCGCGTGGACGGCGCTGGTGACGTCGTCCATCGTCTCGCGCAGGATCGCTTGGTAGCGATGCCCGAAATCGACATAGCCGCGCGTAGCGATGCCGTTGTGGACACAGGCGCACAGGAAGCCGGCGTGCTTGCCTGAACAGTTGTTGTGAAGCTGATCGGGCTCCTTCCCCGATCGCGCGAGAGCAACCGTCACCGTCTGGTTCGACGACCAGTGCGTTCCGCATTCGAGATCTGGCTCGCCCAAGCCGGCGCGCGCCAGCATCGATGCGGCGAGTTCGACATGCGCAGGCTCGCCTGAATGCGATGCGCAGGCCAGAGCGAGTTCCCTTTCGCCGAATTCGTATCTGTCCGCCGCGCCGCTCTCGACAAACGGCAGGGCCTGGATGGCTTTGACCGCCGAACGTGGGAAGACCGGACGATCGATGTCCCCGACCGACAGAAATTCCGCCCCATCGGCATCAAAAACGGCGACGGCGCCGCGATGACGGCTCTCGATCACATCGCCGCGAGTGACTTCGACCAGAACTGGATTTGCCATCGTCGCGCCAGAAAGCCTGTTATCGGTGGATGGCAGTATTCTTTCGTCGGGCGAGAGGCAAAGACTTTCGATGCGATTCGTGAAGCGGCTCGCGCTGTTCGTCTCCGTCGTGTTTCTCGTCCCTGCTCTGGCCACCCTTGCCTGGTGGGAATTGCAGGACCGGCCGGGAAGCTTCCGCTCGGCGGACTGGTCTTCGGCGGGCATCCTACCGGCCGCGGCGAGCGACGACGAAGCCGCGGTCTACCTGCTCGCCGCGCGGACCGGTGGACTGAAGGGAGCCTTTTCGGTCCACAGTTGGATTGCCTTCAAGAAGGCCGGAGCGACGCGCTACGAGCGCTACGACAAGGTCGGCTGGGGCAACCCGATCCGGCACAACGCCTATGCCGCCGACGGTCGATGGTACTCGAACACACCCGCGGTGCTGCATGCCGCAAGGGGGTCCGAGGCCGAACGCCTGATTCCCGAGATCGAGAAGGCGATCGCCAGCTATCCCCATGCCGAACGAGGCGGCTACCGGATCTGGCCGGGACCCAACTCGAACAGCTTTGTGGCCCATGTCCTCAAGTCGGTGCCCGAGTTCGGCGGGCGCATGCCGCCGAACGCGGTCGGACGCGACTACGCGCCGGGGCTCTGGGCGGTCGACGTCTCCCCGGACTGGTTCGACGTCCATGTCACGCTCGGCGGGGTCGCCGGGGTGTCGATCGGCCGATCGAGCGGCATCGAAATCCATCTTGGCGGGCTGGTCGTCGGCATCGATTTCTGGCCGCTGGGGCTCAAAATTCCGGCATTCGGACTGGTGGGCTGGCCACGCTAGCCGGTTCTACTGCCTCAGCACCTCTTCAGCGACGGCGCGCAGGCCGATCTTGTAGTCCTGTGCTCCGTATAGGATGTCATCGATCTTCAAATGGCCGTCGTCCGGGGCAAGGACCAGCCTGTCGGTCCAGTCGGCGGTCGGCGTCTCCGGGAACTTGTAGTGGATATCGACCTGCCCCGACGTGGCAGATTCCACGATCGCCCCGACCTCGCAGACGGTCGGCCTGTCCGGGAAGGATGAAAATGGAATGCCATCGCCGAAGGGCGGCTTCTCTTCCGGATTGGCTTCGGCGATGTCGTCGCTACGGCTCAGAGCATCGTCGACCAACTGCGCAAAGGGCCTCGTGAAGAGGTAGAGCAAACCCTTGCCCGCATCGTTTAGCACGAGTTCGCAGAATGCCGCGCCGGCCAGCGCGGCGCCCTTCGGTTCCTCCTCCGCCCCTGCCGGAACAGCGATCTGGGAGGTGGCAAGCGCGATCATTGCAATGCGAACCGAAATGCTGCGCATGGATGGTCTCGTGGTTTGAGGGTCGGAAACGGCCGCTAGAGGATGCCCGCCGAGAGGAATCCTCCATCGACGGCCAGCGTGTGTCCGTTGATGTAGCTCGCCTCCGGCGACAAAAGAAAGGCGATCGCCGCCGCCACTTCTTCCGGCTCGCCATATCTGCCCTGCGGCAACCGCCCGAGCCAAAGCTGGCGGTCCTCGGGCGCATGAAGCCGCGCGACCATCGGTGTCTGGATCGGCCCGGGCGCGACGCAATTCACACGCACGTCGCGAGCGCCGAACTCCAGCGCCAGCACCTCCGACATGAGCTTCACGCCGGCCTTGGAAGCGCCGTAGGCGGCACGCCCACGGTTGGCCCTCAATCCCGAGACCGAGGCAAGGTTCACGATCGACAGCGAGCCGCCCATGCGTTCCAGCGCCGCCCGGCAGCATATGAAGGAGCCGACGAGGTTGACGTCTAGAATTTCGCGGAACAGCTCGGCGGTCGTCTCCGCGGCCGGCAGATCCCGAGCTATGCCGGCCGAATTGACCAGGCCGCCGATAAGACCCAACCGGTCGACGACCTGGTCGAAGGCGTCGGCGACACCCTCCTCATCGGTGATGTCGGCGAGGAGAAAGGTCGCGCGATCGTCGGCGATGTCCGCTTCGGCCTCAGCAAGAGCTTCCGCGTTGGCGTCCAGGACGGCGACCGGCCAACCATCTTCCAAAAGCCTCTCGACGACGGCAAGCCCGATCCCCGATGCGCCGCCGGTGACGACCGCCGAATGCTTCATCTCACACGGTCGAGGATCGAGACGTAGTTGGCTACGGCCGCGCCACCCATGTTGAAAATTCCGCCAAGGGTCGCATCCCTGACCTGGATTCCCCCCGCCTCGCCGGCGAGCTGCATGGACGTCAACACATGCATCGAGACGCCGGTGGCGCCGATCGGGTGGCCTTTTGCCTTGAGGCCCCCGGACGGGTTGACAGGGAATGCGCCATCGCGGGCCGTGTACCCTTCGAGCGCCAACTTCGCGCCCTCCCCCGGACGGGCCAGCCCCATCGCCTCGTACTCGATCAGCTCCGCGATGGTAAAACAGTCATGGGTCTCGACGAAGGACAGGTCGCCGAGTTCGACGCCGGCGGTCTTCAGGGCCTGGTTCCAAGCCCGTTGGCAGCCGTCGAATTCGACGATGTCGCGCTTCGACATCGGCAAGAAATCCTGGACGTGCTCGTTGGCCCGGAAGGCGACGGCACGGCGCATCCCGAGCGCCGTGTCGAAATCCGCCAGGACGAGCGCCGCCGCCCCATCCGACACCAGCGAACAATCCGTGCGCTTCAGAGGCCCGGCGACGAACGGATTCCTGTCGCTTTCCTGCCGGCAGAACTCGAAACCGAGGTCCTTGCGCATCTGCGCATAGGGATTGTCGACACCGTTCCTGTGGTTCTTCGCAGCGATCGCCGCCAGCGCATCCGACTGGTCGCCGTAGCGCTGGAAGTAGGCCTGGGCGATCTTGCCGAAGACGCCGGCGAAGCCTGCCGGGGTGTCGCCGTCCTCGGGCAGATACGACGCACGCAGGAGATTCTTGCCGACTTCAGGACCCGGGGTGGTGGTCATCTGCTCCGCGCCGACGACCAGAACGATCCGCGCCGCGCCGGAATCGATCGCCCGCTTGCCCTGGCGCACTGCGGCGGACCCTGTGGCGCAGGCGTTTTCCACGCGCGTCGCCGGCTTGAAACGAAGCCGATCGTCGGCCTGCAGGACCAAACTCGCCGTGAAGTCCTGAGCGGAGAAGCCGGCGTTGAAGTGTCCCAGCACGATCTCGTCAACGTCGTCCGGGCCGATGCCGGCATGCGCAAGCGCCTCGACCGCCACGCCGGTGATCAGGCTCTCCAGCGTCTCGCCTTCCAGCTTGCCGAAGCGCGAATGCGCCCAGCCGACGATACATGCGCTCATGGGGTCTGTCCTTTCCTGAAAGCTAGCACGGACGACGACCATCCGCGCGTCGAATATATGTTCAACGATGAACTAATTCCATCGCCGGGAAAAGCTGGCCGGACCAAGACTCGTGACAGGACCAAGGCTTTTTCATTGATTGACGGATCAATAAAAAATAGCTTCGCGACGTTCCTGGGAGAGATCATCTTTGCCAAAGGTCGGAATGGAGCCGCTGAGGCGGCGGGCGATCATCGACGCGACGATCGCCGCCATCGGAGAGAGCGGTACGCTCGACGTCACGATGTCGGACATCGCCGGAAGGGCGGGCGTATCGTCGGCGCTGGCTCACCACTATTTCGGCGCCAAGACCGACCTGATCGAGGCGACCATGCGCCACCTGCTGAGCGAACTCGGCCGCGACATGCGCCAGGCGTTGCGGGCCACCGACAGCCCAAGGCAGCGCGTCTCGGCGACGATCGCCGTCAATTTCTCCGCCAAGCAATTCCGCGCCGAGACGATCGCCGCGTGGCTCGCCTTCTACGTCGAGGCCCAGCGACAGACCGAACTGCGTCGGCTGCTTCGCATCTATGCGAGGCGGCTGCACTCCAACCTGATGAGCGGGCTGACGCGCCTGCAGCCTCGGACCGAAGCGGAATCGACCGCGGAGTCCATCGCGGCGCTGATCGATGGCTTCTACATCCGCCGGGCGCTGAAGACCGGCGCGCCGGATGCAACCTCCGCCATTCGGCTCATCGAGGAGTTCGTCGACAAGACCGTCACCTCCGCCGGAGGTCGTGCATGAGCGGCGAGCCAAACATCCTGATCGTCATGGTCGACCAGCTCACGGGAACCCTGTTCCCGGACGGTCCGGCCGATTTCCTGCATGTGCCGAACCTGAGGGCGCTCGCCTCTCTGTCGGCGCGCTTCGCGGCGAACTACACCGCCTCCCCGCTCTGTGCGCCGGCGCGCGCATCGTTCATGTCCGGCATGCTGCCGTCGCGCACCCGCGTCTATGACAATGCGGCCGAGTTCGCATCCGACATCCCCACCTTCGCGCACCACCTTCGCTCAGCCGGCTATCGCACTTGCCTGTCGGGAAAGATGCATTTCGTCGGGCCGGACCAACTGCACGGCTTCGAGGAGCGGCTGACGACCGACATCTATCCGGCCGATTTCGGCTGGACGCCGGACTACCGCAAGCCCGGCGAGCGCATCGACTGGTGGTACCACAATCTCGGTTCGGTGACCGGCGCGGGCGTCGCCGAGACGACCAACCAGCTCGAATATGACGACGAGGTTGCGTTCCTCGCGACCCAGAAGCTCTACGAGTTCTCGCGGCAGGCCGATGATCCCGGCCGCCGACCCTGGTGTCTGACGGTTTCGTTCTCGCATCCCCACGACCCGTTCGTTGCACGCAAGAAGCACTGGGACCTCTACGAGCATTGCCAGGCTCTCGACCCGGAATGTCCGGCCATGGACTACGAGGAGCAGGATGCGCATGCGCGAAGGCTCTATGACGCGTGCGACTATCAGGCGTTCGAGATCACGCCGGAGCAGGTGAGGCGCTCGCGTCGCGGCTATTTCGCCAGCATTTCATATGTGGACGAGCGCATCGGCGAGCTGATCGACGTGCTGTCGCGCACGCGGCAGATCGACAATACCGTCATCGTGTTCTGCTCCGATCACGGCGAGATGCTCGGCGAGCGCGGCCTGTGGTTCAAGATGTGCTTCTACGAGGGGTCGGCGCGCGTACCGCTTATGGTCGCGGGTCCCGGCATCAAGCCCGGCCTGATCGAGACCCCGACCTCCAATCTCGACGTCGTGCCGACGCTTTGCGACCTCGCAGGCATCGACCTCTCCGCCATCGCGCCGTGGACCGACGGGCGCTCGCTGCTGCCACTGATCGCAGGCAAAGGCGACGATCGGGCGGTTGCGATGGAATATGCCGCCGAGGGCACGATCGCACCGATGGTGGCGATCCGCAGCGGCCGCTGGAAGATCGTCCACTGCGAGGCCGACCCGGTCCAGCTGTTCGACCTTCGGTCGGATCCGCTCGAATGGAGCAATCTCGCCGGCGAGCCGGCACACGCGGCGACGCTCGCGGACCTGCTCGGGCAGGTGCGCGCACGCTGGGACATGGCGACATTCGATGCGGCGGTTCGCGAGAGCCAGGCGCGCCGGTGGGTCGTCTACCCGGCTTTGCGCAACGGCGCCTACTACCCGTGGGACTTCCAGCCCCTCAGACAAGCTTCCGAGCGCTACATGCGCAACCACATGGACCTGAACGTGCTCGAGGAGAGCAAGCGGTTCCCGAGAGGAGAATGAGATGATCACCGTCTGGGGGCGCGCAACGTCCGGCAACGTCCAAATCGTCATGTGGGCCATCGCGGAGCTCGGCCTCGAACATGAGCGGCTCGACGTCGGCGGTTCATTCGGTGGCAACAACAGCCCGGACTACCTCGCCATGAACCCCAACGGGCTCGTGCCGACGATTCGCGACAAGGGCATGATCCTTTGGGAAAGCGCCGCCATCGTGCGCTATCTCGGCGCGACCTATGGCGACGAGCAGTTCTGGCCGAAGGATCCGCTGAACCGCGCGCCGCTCGACCAGTGGGCGGAATGGACGAAGTCCAGCTTCCAGCCGACGCTCCTGCCCAACATCTTCTGGCCGCTCGTCGCCGGCAATCCCGCGACCCGGGACGAAAAGGCCCTCGCGGCGGCCGTGAAACGGGTCGGCGACCTCGCGGCCATGATCGAATCGCGGCTTGGCGAGGGCGACTATATGGGCGGTTCCGCGCCCTGCTTCGCCGACATCATTTTCGGTACTCTGCTCTACCGATACTTCACGCTGGATTTCGAGCGGCGGAAGACCCCGAATCTCGAAGCCTACTACGCCAGGCTTACGCGGCGTCCGGCCTATGCCGAGCATGTGATGGTCTCCTACGAGGCGATGAGGTGGAAGCCATGATCCCTTCCCTCGATCACCTGCGGCGCGCCCATGCCGAGACCTCGAAGGCGGCACGACTGACCCCGCTCGTCGACGCGCCGGCGCTCGCCAGGCTCTCCGGCGCGGCACGCGTGCTGGTGAAGGCCGAGTCGCTGCAATGGGCCGGTTCGTTCAAGGCGCGTGGCGCCTACTGGCGGCTCAGGCAGCTCTCGCTGGCGGAAGCCAGGCGCGGCGTCGTCGCCTATTCGTCAGGCAATTTCGCTCAGGGACTTGCCGCGTCAGGCGAGGCGCTCGGCATCCCCGTGACCATCGTCATGCCGATAGACGCGCCGAAGGCGAAGAGCGATGCGACGGCCGCCTACGGTGCAACGGTCGTGTTGACCGACCACGGCGACCGCGCCCGCGAGGAGGTTGCCTCGGCGCGCGCGAAGGAGATCGCGGCGGAACAGGAGTTGACGCTGCTCCATCCCTTCGACGACCCCGAGATCGTCGCGGGCCAGGCCGGCGTGGGCATCGAAGCCGTGGAACAGCTGGGGCAGCAGGGGGCCGCGGCAGACATCGTATTGTGTCCGGTCGGCGGCGGCGGCCTCATCGGCGGCGTCTCGCTCGCCTTCCACTATCTGTCGCCGACAACGAGGACCATCGGGGTCAAGCCCGAAGGCTTCGACGGAGTCAGCGAGTCCTTGGCAAGGGGCGAACTCGTCACCGCGCCGCTGGGCGCCAAGACGATCTGCGACGGGCTGATGGCGCGGCGACCGGGGGTCTTTCCGTTCGAGGCGCTTAAGGCCACCCGAATCGGGATGACGACAGTCGACGATGCCGGCGTGCGGGCGGCGATGAAGGTCGTCGCGGACCGACTCAAGCTGATCCTCGAACCATCGGGCGCGGCGACCACGGCGGCGTTGCTCGGCGGCAAGGTAGACGTGAAGGGCAAGACCGTTGTGCTGATCGCCAGCGGCGGCAACGTCGCGCTTGCCGACTTCATGAAACACGTCGGCGATGCTTGAAGCGGACTTCGTTATCGTCGGGTCGGGTTCGGCCGGCTCCGCGCTCGCATACCGCCTGTCGGAGAATGGCAGCAACTCGGTGATCGTCATCGAGTTCGGCGGCTCGGATGCCGGACCGCTCATCCAGATGCCGGCGGCGCTTTCCATTCCGCTCAACATGAGCCTGTACGACTGGGGGTTCGCCAGCGAGCCTGAGCCGCATCTCGGGGGACGGGTGCTCGCCACCCCTCGCGGCAAGGTCATTGGCGGCTCGTCCTCGATCAACGGCATGGTCTATGTGCGCGGTCATGCCCGCGACTTCGATCACTGGGCAGAGGAAGGCGCCAACGGCTGGTCCTTCGCCGACGTGCTTCCCTATTTCAAGCGCATGGAAGATTCGCAGGGCGGCGAAGACGGCTGGCGCGGCGCAGGCGGACCGATGCATGTGCAGCGCGGTCCCCGCGCCAATCCCCTCTACGCCGCCTTCGTGGAGGCCGGGAAACAGGCAGGTTTCGAGGTCACGCAGGACTATAACGGATCGAAGCAGGAAGGCTTCGGCCCGATGGAGCAGACCATCAAGGGCGGCCGCCGCTGGTCGACCGCCAACGCCTATCTCCGGCCCGCGCTGAAGCGCAAGAACGTGAGTCTTGTCAGGGGTTTCGCCCGGCGCGTGGTGATCGAGAATCATCGCGCGACAGGCGTCGAAATCGAAGCTCGTGGATCGATTCAAGTTGTTAAGGCAAGACGTGAGGTGGTGCTCGCGGCCTCGTCGATCAATTCACCGAAACTGCTGATGCTCTCCGGCATCGGACCCGGTACGCATCTGCAGGCGACCGGCGTCGAGGTCATCACCGACCGGCCCGGCGTCGGCGCGAACCTGCAGGACCATCTCGAACTCTACATCCAGCAGGAATCCACCAAGCCGATCACTCTCTATTCGAAGCTCAACGTCCTCTCCAAGGCACTGATCGGCGCTGAGTGGACCTTCTTCAAGACTGGCCTGGGAGCGTCGAACCATTTCGAGGCGGCGGCCTTCCTGCGCTCGGCAGCGGGCGTCGACTACCCCGACATCCAGTATCATTTCATTCCCGTCGCGATCCGGTACGACGGCCGCGCGGCGGCGAAGTCGCACGGTTTCCAGGCGCATGTCGGGCCGATGCGCTCGAAGTCGCGCGGGTCGGTGACGCTGCGCGGGCCCGACCCCAAGGCGAAGCCGGTGATCCGCTTCAACTACATGTCGCATCCTGCAGACTGGAGCGAATTCCGCCATTGCATCCGGCTGACCCGGGACATTTTCTCGCGGCCAGCCTTCGACGACTTCCGCGGGCGTGAGATATCGCCGGGCGCGACCAAGCAGAGCGACGCTGAACTCGACGCGCATATCAGAGACCATGTGGAGAGCGCCTACCACCCATGCGGTACATGCAAGATGGGCCGCGCGGACGATGCGGCGAGCGTTGTCGATCCCGAATGCCGGGTGATCGGCGTCGACGGGCTGAGGGTCGCGGACTCGTCCATCTTTCCGCGCATCACCAACGGCAACCTCAACGCGCCCTCGATCATGGCGGGCGAGAAGGCGGCGGATCACATCCTTGGCGGGCCAATGCTGCCGCCGTCCAACCAGGAGCCGTGGATCAATCCGCGCTGGCAGGTGAGCGACCGCTGACGACGCCTGCATTTCCTTCGACGGGGGTTTCAGGCTAGAGCCGCAACATCCGGACAGGAAAGATGGCCATGGACAGGAACAAGCTCTACGTCGCGATCGTGCTGCTCGTCGCGGCGATTATCGGACTTTCCGCCTACATCTGGCGAGAGGAGTCCAAGCCCGACGGAGTCGAGATCAAGATCGACGAGAACGGAATCAGCGTCGAAGGCAACTGAGCGCGTCGAAGGGGAACGTCATGAAGGCCCAGCCCAAAGCCTCGCACTACGTCAACGGCCGCTTCGTCGAGGACGAGGGCGGCAGGCCGCTGACCGTGATCTACCCGGCGACGGGCGAGACCATCGCAACGCTCTACGCGGCGACCGAGAACATCGTCGAACTCGCCATAGAGGCCGCACGCGCCGCGCAGCCGGCCTGGGCGCGGCTCAAGCCCTCGGAGCGCGGACGCGTTCTGAGGCGCGCGGCCGACATCATTCGCGCCCGGAACGCCGAGCTCGCCCGACTGGAGACGCTGGATACCGGCAAGGCGATCCAGGAAACGCTGGTCGCCGACCCGGCCTCGGCCGCCGACGCGCTGGAGTTCTTCGGCGGGGCCGTGGCCTCCCATCATGGCGACTACGTCGACCTCGGCGGCCCGTTCGCCTACACGCGCCGCGAGGCGCTCGGCGTCTGTGTCGGCATCGGCGCCTGGAACTACCCGATCCAGGGCGCCGGCTGGAAATCGGCCCCGGCGCTCGCCATGGGCAATGCAATGGTCTTCAAGCCGTCGGAGAACACGCCGCTGTCGGCGCTGGCGCTGGCCGAAATCTATACCGAGGCCGGCCTCCCCGACGGGCTGTTTAACGTGATCCAGGGTTTTGGCGAGGTGGGCGCGGCTCTTGCGTCGCATCCGGTCGTCGCCAAGGTCTCGCTCACCGGTTCGGTCGGCACCGGCAAGAAGGTGCTGGCTCTGGCCGGCTCGCACATGAAGCACGCGACGATGGAACTCGGCGGCAAGTCGCCCCTGATCGTCTTCGACGACGCCGACGTGGAGAACGCCGTTGGCGGAGCCATGCTCGGCAACTTCTATTCGACGGGCCAGGTCTGCTCGAACGGCACGCGCGTCTTCGTCCAGCAGGGCATCTACGGCAAATTCCTCGACAGGCTGACCGAGCGTACGAAGAAAATCCGCATCGGGGACCCGCTCGACCCCGAGACGCAGATGGGTCCGCTGATCAGCAAGACCCAGCACGAGAAGGTGACGGGATACGTCGCCATCGGGAAAGAGGACGGCGCGACCCTTCACTGCGGCGGCGGTGTGCCGTCGTTACAGGGTTTCGAGGGCGGCTTCTTCGTCGAGCCTACCATCTTCACCGACGTCAAGGACGACATGCGCATCGCGCGCGAGGAAATCTTCGGGCCGGTCATGAGCGTGCTCACCTTCCGCGAGGAAGATGAGGTTATCGCGCGCGCCAACGACACCGAATTCGGGCTGTCGGCCGGCGTGTTCACGCGCGACCTGCCCAGAGCGCACCGGGTCATCGCGGACCTGCAGGCCGGGAGCTGCTGGATTAACCACTACAATCTGGCGCCGCCCGAAATCCCCTTCGGCGGCTTCAAGCAGTCCGGCATCGGCCGCGAGAACTCGCTCGCCGCGCTCGACCATTATTCGCAGCTCAAATCCGTGTATGTGGAGACTGGCGACGTGGTGAGCCCGTATTGAGGTTCAGAACGTCTGGTTGTAGGCGCCGACTTCCGGGTTGCGCCTCAGCACAGCGTCGACCGCCTCGAACATGGCGCGGCGGCGGTCTGAGGAGACCGGACTCTCGACAACAACCACCAGCTCCGGCTTGTTGGACGAGGCCCGCACTAACCCCCACGTTCCGTCTTCCGCCACGACGCGCACGCCATTGACGGTGACAAGGTCGACGATCTTCTGGCCGGCCAGCGGCTTGCCGTCGCGGTGCATCGCCTGAAACTCGGCGACGACCTTCTCGACCACCCCGTATTTCATCTCGTCGGGACAATGCGGCGACATGGTCGGGGTGCCGTATGTCACGGGGAGCGCGCGATAAAGGTCCGCCAACGACCTTCCGGCATTGCGGTCGAGCATCCGGCAGACCGCGATCGCGGTGACAAGGCCGTCGTCATAACCCCGGCCGATCGGCGGGTTGAAGAAGAAGTGCCCCGACTTCTCAAATCCGGCGATGGCGCCGAGTTCGGCGACGCGGCGCTTGATGTAAGAGTGGCCGGTCTTCCAGTAGTCGGTCGTTGCGCCCTGGGCCCGCAAGACCGGATCGGTGGCGAACAGGCCGGTCGACTTGACGTCCACCACGAAGGTCGCGCCGCGATGCTCTGCCGAGATGTCGCGGGCGAGCATGACGCCGACCTTGTCGGCGAAGATCTCGTTGCCTTCATCGTCGACCACGCCGCAGCGGTCTCCGTCGCCATCGAAGCCGAGCCCCACATCGGCGCCGACCTCGAGAACCTTGTCGCGGATCGCATGGAGCATCTCCATGTCTTCGGGATTGGGGTTGTATCGCGGGAAGGAGTGGTCGAGTTCCACGTCGAGCGGCACGACCTCGCAGCCGATGCGCTCCAGCAGCTCGGGCGCGAACGCTCCGGCGGTGCCGTTGCCGCAGGCGCAGACGACCTTGAGCTTGCGCGTCAGCCGGACGCCCTTTGCCAGATCGTCCAGATAGACAGACCGGAAATCCGCCACCGCCTCGTAGCTGCCGCCCCCGACCATATCGAAGTCGCCGGAGAGCACGATGTCCTTGAGCACCGACATTTCTTCCGGTCCGAAGGTGAGCGGCCGTTTCGCGCCCATCTTCACCCCCGTCCATCCATTTTCGTTGTGGGATGCCGTCACCATCGCAACAGACGGGCAATCCAGCGCGAACTGCGCGAAGTATGCCATCGGAGACAGCGCCAGACCGATGTCCTTGACGCGCGCGCCAGCCGCCATGAGGCCCGATACCAGCGCCAGCTTGATCGACATGGAATAGGAACGGAAGTCGTGGCCCGTGACGATGTCCGGCCCCACGCCCAGCCGACGGATTAGGGTTCCCAGCCCCAGGCCGAGCGACTGCACGCCGAGAAGATTCAGTTCCGGGACCTTCGTCGATGCAGGGCGCCCGAACCACCAGCGCGCGTCGTACTCACGAAAGCCGGTCGGCTTGACAAGCGCTTCGGTCTCGAAACGGTAGGTATTGGGCAGTGCATCTGAAACGGGCGTTCTTTTCACGTCGGGCGGCTCCTGCGCGGCGTGTCGCGACTTTCCGCCGTCTAGCGCGATTTTGCCACGCCGCGCCAGCCGAAACCGGCGAGACCGCGATGGTCGTCAGGTCGTTCGTGCTTGCAGGATCGCACCCCGTTCGCTATATGCCCGCCGGTCTGGTCGCGGAGTGTAGCGCAGTCTGGTAGCGCACATCGTTCGGGACGATGGGGTCGCAGGTTCAAATCCTGCCACTCCGACCAGTTTCTCCAAAAGGCGGTTTCACAACCGGCCTGAACTTCAGGTTGCATCCGGGATTTGCGCGCCCCTGAACCTTCGTCGGCGAAGATGTCGCCATGCTCAGGTACCGGTCCGCACTCGCTATCCTCCGCTGCTTTCGAAGCTCACGTGACGGCAACACGGCTATCGAGTTCGCGTTGCTGGCCCCCCTCTACGTCTTTCTCATGCTGGGCATCGCGGCCTACGGAATTTATTTCGGCGCCACCCACTCGATCCAGCAGATCGCAGCCGACGCCGCGCGCACGGCGATTGCCGGCCTCGACGGTCCCGAGCGCCAGGCGCTCGCGTCCACATTCGTCGGTCGAAACGCCAGCGGCTACGCGTTCGTCGATCCATCGGCCGTCGTCGTCGAGGCTATCGACAGCGAAGATGATTCAGCCCAGTTCGTCGTGACCATACGATACGACGCGCGCGGCCTGCCCATCTGGAACCTGTTCCCGGGTCTGCCGATGCCTTCCACGACCATCGCCCGCAGTTCGACCATTCGCATCGGAGGATTGTGATGGCCGGACGCAATCTCGTGAACGTGTTCTCGGGCCTGTCGCTTGATCGGCGCGGAAACTTCGCCACCATGACTGCCTTGACGGCGCCCGTTGCGCTGGCGGCAGCGGCCATCGCCATCGACACAGCCTCGCTGTACAGCCAACGTCGCGAGACCCAGGGCCTGGCCGATCTGGCCGCCATTACGGCCGCAGCCAATCTCGACAGGCCGGAACTCGCGGCGGCCACGGTGCTGCGCGACAACGGCGTTCGCAACGTCGTCGTCGTGCCGATGAACACGACGCCCGAATACGAAACCGCGGGCGTCCGCCCGGTTTTCGTGAGCGTGGTGCCAGGACGGTACCTCGCGGACAGGAACGCCAGCGCGACGGTCCGCTTCGTTCCCGGTGGCGTACCCGTCAACGCCGTGAAAATCGCGGTCCGTCATGAGGGAACGCGGCATTTTTCCGCGTCCTTTGGCGAAGATCCCCAGATCGCGACACTTGCTATCGCCAGTGTTCCGGCGGAAGCCGCATTCTCCGTGGGATCGCGGCTCGCCTCGCTCAACGGCGGTATCGTCAACGCCCTGCTCGGCGGCCTGACCGGCACCCAGATTTCACTGTCCGCGCTCGATCACCAGGCGCTGCTCGAAGCGGACGTGGAACTGTTCGGCTTTCTCGATGCGCTGGCGCTCAATGCCGGAATGACGGCCGCGACCTATGACGACGTGCTCGATGGCGAGGTGACGGCCGGGCAGGTCGCGGCCGCACTCGGACGCACCGATGGCGTCGACGCGGCCGCCGGTCGCGTGCTGCGTGACATCGGCCAAGCAATCGGCATCGCCGGCAAGCCGAAACTGAAGCTCTCGCGCCTGCTCGAACTGGGGAACGCCGGGACGCTCGCGCTGGGCAACCCCCCATCCGATCTCGATGCCCGCCTCGGGGTGATGCAGGTGCTGACAGGGGGCGCGGCGATCGCCAACGGCACCAACCATCTACGGCTGGATCTCGCTGCGAACCTGCCCGGGGTACTGGCCGCGACGATCGACCTCGCGGTTGGCGAACCCATGCAATCGTCGCCGCCGGTCGCCGTCGGCGCCGCCGGCGCAACCGTCAAGACCGCGCAGGTGCGCCTCCTCGTTTCGATCGAGATCGGCGGACCGGGCGGACTGCTCGGAACGCGAATCGCGCTGCCGATCTATCTGGAGATCGCCCGCGCCGAGGCGAGGCTCTCGTCGGTCACCTGCACGAGCGGGCGGCCGGACAGCCTGCGTGTCGGCGTCGCGGCGCGGCCGGGCGTGCTGGACGCCCGCATCGCCACGGTCGACGCCGCACGGCTCTCGGACTTCTCAGGCGATCCGGCTTTCTCGCAGGCGCGCATCCTCACGGCGCCGCTGGTCAGCGTCGCGGGACAGGCGCATGTCGCCATGGAGAACCAGACGGCGACAACCCTCACCTTCGATCGCGACGACATCGACCGGGGCACGATCAGGACCGTTGCCACCCGCAACTTCACCCAGTCTCTGACGCAATCGCTGCTCGGCAATCTGTCGCTGACGGTCAACGTCGCCGGGCTGGGCATCGGCGTGCCGAGCAATTTGGCGTCGACCGTATCCAATCTGCTTTCGGCGGCGACCCCGGCGATCGACGTGCTGCTCGCTTCGGTCCTTTCGACGCTCGGCATCCGGATCGGCGAGGCGGACGTACGGGTCCACGGCGCGATCTGCGGTCGCCCGGTCCTGGTTCAGTAGCGTTCCGGCGCCACCGCGAAAGCGTAGCCGAGCGGCGGCAGGGACAGTTCGCCGCCCTCGATGCGCGCCTCGAAAAGGCCCGGACCGGTCAGCCTGAAAGGACCCCCCGCATCGGAAAGTCGCACCGTGACCGGAACCGGCGCGAAATTGAAGGCGCACAGCATCGTTCGAGCACCGTGTTCCCGCACCATCAGGAGCACGTCATCCGGAGCATCCAGGAAGCGCACCGAGCCCAGTCGGAGGACCGGCTGCTTGCGTCGAAAGGCCAATGCGTTCCGGTAGTGCGAGAGCACCGATCCCGCCTCGCCCTCCTGTGCATTCACCGCGCGCCGCGCATGCGCCTCGGAGACTGGAAGCCATGGACGGACCGGCGAGAAGCCGCCGTTCGGCGCGTTGTGCTCCCAGACCATCGGCGTGCGGCAACCATCCCGCCCCTTGAAGGCGGGCCAGAAGCGGATGCCGTAGGGATCGCGCAAATCCTCGAAGGCGAGTTCAGCCTCCCCGAGGCCCAGTTCCTCGCCCTGGTAGAGGCAGATGGTGCCGCGTAGCGCGCACAGCAATGCGATCGAAAATCGCGCGACCTCTTCGGCATCCCCTCCGGGCCGGGTCCAGCGACTGACATGCCTCATCACGTCGTGATTGGAGAAGGCCCAGCATATCCACCCGTCGGTCACGATCGCTTCGAAGTCCTCGACGCAGCGCCTCACATGCGCCGCCGAGAAGGCGGGGCTGAGGAGATCGAAGGTGTAGCTCATATGAAGCTTGTCGCCGCCGCCGGTGTAGGCCGCCACGGTTCGCAGCGATCGCGCGCCATCGCCCACCTCGCCCACCGACGTACGCGCGCCGAACTCGTCGAGGAGTGCACGGAACGCCCTCAGGAAGTCGACATTCTCCGGCTGGGACTTGTCGTAGATGTGGTCCTGGTAGCCGTAGGGATTGGTGTCGGGAATGTCGGTCGGCGCGCCGCGGGGCATCGCCGGATTGTCTTCAAGACCCTTGGAATGGAAGTAGAAGTTCACCGTGTCGAGGCGGAAACCGTCGACGCCGCGCTCGAGCCAGAACCGGACATCGTCGAGCAGCGCCGCCCGCACCTCGGGGTTGTGGAAGTTGAGGTCGGGCTGCGACGCAAGGAAGTTGTGCAGGTAGTACTGGCGGCGCACGCCGTCCCATTCCCAAGCGGAGCCGCCGAAAATCGACAGCCAGTTGTTGGGCGGCGTGCCGTCCGGCTTCGGATCGGCCCAGACATACCAGTCGGCTCGCGCGTTGGTGCGGTCGGCGCGGCTGTCGATGAACCAGGGATGCTGGTCGGACGTGTGCGAGAGCACCTGGTCGATCATGACCTTCAGGCCGAGACGGTGCGCCTCCGCAACCACCGCCTCGAAGTCGGCCAGAGTGCCGAACAGAGGGTCTACGTCGCGATAGTCCGATACGTCGTATCCCATGTCGGCCATGGGCGACCGGAAGAACGGCGACAACCAGACCGCGTCCACGCCGAGCGACGCGACATGCGCAAGTCGCTGCGCGACGCCCTTCAGATCGCCAATGCCGTCGCCGGTCGTGTCCTGGAACGAGCGTGGATAGATCTGATAGATCGCCGCGCCGCGCCACCATTCATAGTCGTCCGCAAGGCTCATGCCGTCTCTCTCAACCATCTACCTCGGCGGCGAAAGCGACCGAGCGACCCTGAAGAAGGAAACCGCCCTCCGTCAGCCGCGTCACGCCGCCCTCGAACGAAAGCAACTCCGTCCACCCATGGTTCCCGCTTCCGGGCAGCGAAAAGACCGTCGCGCGGCAGTCGCCGTTGATCAGCACCGCAAGCCTGGAACATGCCGAAGACGGATCGGCGATCACAATGGCCAGCCGCCTCCGCTGGGTGTCCTCCCATTCGGCGACTGTAACCGGCTGGCCGCTCTCGGTCAGCCATTCGACATCGGACACACCGTTCAACGATGCAGTGTTCCCCAGAAAGAATCCGGTTCCGAATAGCGCCGACCTCGACCTGCGCAACATGGCAAGAGCGGCCACCCAGTCCTCGACTCCACGGTCGCGGCCGATCCAGTCGAGCCACGTCGTTTCGTTGTCCTGGGCATAGGCGTTGTTGTTGCCGCCCTGCGATCTGCCGAACTCGTCGCCTGCCGAAAGCATGAGCGTACCGCGCGAGGCGAAGAGCGTTGCGAGGAGCGTCACTGCGTCTCGGCGACGCGCCTCGACGATGGCCGGATCGCGCGTCTCGCCCTCGATCCCATTGTTCCACGACAGGTTCTCGTCGTGTCCGTCGCGATTGTCTTCCCCATTCGCCTCGTTGTGCTTGTGCTCGTAGGCCGCCAGATCGGCCAGCGTCATGCCGTCATGAGCCGCGATGAAATTGACGGTCCGGGTGACGGTCGCGCCATCGCCTCCGAACACATCGGACGAACCGGCCAATCGCGTCGCCAGTGGACCGATCGTACCAGCGTCGCCACGCCAGAAGCGGCGCACATCGTCGCGGAACCGGTCGTTCCACTCCAGGAATGGCGACGGAAAGCCACCAAGCCGATAACCATCCGGACCGATATCCCAGGGCTCGGCGATGAGCGTGCGGTCAGAAAGGACGGGGTCCTCACGCAAAGCGCTGAACAAGGGAGCCTCGACAGCGAACCGCCCATCCACCCTGCCTAGCACGGGCGCGAGGTCGAAGCGGAAACCGTCCACGCCGGCCTGCAAGACGAAGTGCCTCAGCGAAGAAAGGATGAGCTCCTGGATCGCCGGATGGTCGCAGGCCACGGTGTTGCCGCAGCCGGTGTCGTTCGCCAAGCGGCGCGTCTCGCCGGGCAGGTGGCGATATGAGGCAAGATTGTCGAGGCCGCGCAACGACAAGGTGGGACCGAACTCGTCGCTTTCGCCGGTGTGGTTGAAGACGAGGTCGAGGATCACGGCGATGCCGGCTTCGTGCAAGGCAGCGGTCGCATCGCGGAGCTCCGCGATGCCGCCCGGCGCCAGGCGCGGATCCAGGGGCATGAACGCAACCGGGTTGTAGCCCCAGGCGTTCGAAAGGCCGAGCGGCGGCAGGTGGCGCTCGTCGATCCAGGCCACGACCGGCATCAGTTCGACCGCATCGACGCCGATCTTGAGGAGGTGCTCGATCACGACCGGCTCGCCCAGGGCGGCGATCGTACCGCGCTTCTCCGACCGTACTCCAGGATGGCGCATCGTGAAGCCGCGCACGGAAAGCTCGTAGATCAAGCCACCGGGTCGGAAGAGGGACGACTTCCGTTTCGCGAAGTCCGCCGACTTCGTCACGACGGATTTTGGCACCACTGCCGCCGTATCGACCGCATTGGGACGTGGCGCGGCAAGTGAGGGGTCGTAGCGGAAGTGTCTGTCGATGGCAGTCGCGTACGGGTCGACAAGCAGCTTGGCCGGGTCGAACCAGTAACCAGCGGGAGGATTGTAGCGACCGTCGGCGCGCAGGCCGTAATGTGCGCCGGCCTTCAGGCCGGGCACGAAGCCGGAGAAAACGTCATGACCGGTCCGCGTGAGTTCGACCCTGCCGGTCTCGCTTTCGCTTCTTGGGTCAAACATCGAAACCCAGACACGATCGGCAGTCCCGGACTGGACCGCGAAACGGACGCCGCCTGGTTCAAGCGTGGCTCCGAGGCGCTGTCCGAGCTCACGTCCACTTTCGCTCACGTTATGACCGTAGGCACGGCGCGCCCGGTATGCCTGAGGATGCCGGCAATCTCGTCGGCGGCGGCAATGAGATCGGCAAGAGCCGCCTGCGTCTCCAGATCGTGGCGGGACGGATCCGATTCATAGCGTTCGATGTAGACGCGCAGCGTCGCGCCGGACGTACCAGTGCCCGAGAGGCGGAAGACGACGCGCGAGCCGCCCTCGAAGAGGATGCGGATGCCCTGGTTGCGGCTCACCGAGCCGTCGACCGGATCGTGATAGGCGAAGTCGTCCGCCGCCGCGACTTTCAGCGCGCCTATGACGGTTCCTGGCAGAGACGGGAGCTTCGTTCGCAGTCCGTCGACCAGGCGGTTGGCCGCCTCGGTCGCGACCTCCTCGTAATCGTGACGCGAATAGTAGTTACGGCCGAACTCTTCCCAGTGCGCCTTCGCGATCGCCGCCACGCTTTCCCGGCGCTTCGCGAGAATGTTGAGCCACAGGAGCACGGCCCACAGCCCGTCCTTCTCGCGCACGTGGTCGGACCCCGTGCCCGCACTCTCCTCGCCGCATATCGTCGCCATTCCGGCATCAAGCAGGTTGCCGAAGAACTTCCATCCCGTCGGGGTCTCGTAGAGGCCGACGCCGAGTTTCCCTGCCACCCTGTCGGCCGCCGCGCTGGTCGGCATCGAACGCGCAATGCCCTTCAACCCCGAGACATAGCCCGGCGCCAGCGTTGCATTGGCGGCGAGCATCGCAAGCGAGTCGGAAGGCGTTATGAATATCCCGCGACCGATGACCAGGTTGCGGTCGCCGTCGCCATCGGACGCCGCACCGAAATCCGGCGCATCGCTGCCCATCATCTCATCGTAGAGCGCCTTGGCGTGGACGAGGTTCGGGTCGGGATGATGCCCGCCGAAATCCGGCAGCGGCACGAAGTTGCGGACGGTACCCGCCGGTGCGCCGAGGCGCTTTTCAAGAATTTCCTTCGCATATGGTCCTGTGACCGCGTGCATGGCGTCGAAGGCCATGCGGAAGCCCGACTTGAACAACACGCGGATGGCGTCGAAGTCAAAAAGGGTCTCCATCAGCGCGGCGTAGTCAGTCACCGGGTCGATCACTTCGACAATCATGCCGGCGACCTCGACCGCGCCCAATTTGTCGATGTCGACTGCGCCTATCTCGGCGATGCAATACCGGTCGATCGCCTTCGTGCGGGCGAAGATCGCGTCGGTGAGCTTTTCCGGCGCGGGCCCGCCATTGCCGATGTTGTACTTGATGCCGAAATCCTCGTGCGGCCCACCGGGATTGTGACTGGCTGACAGCACCAGCCCACCGAATGCCTTGCGGCTGCGAATGACATGTGATGCCGCCGGGGTGGAAAGGATGCCGCCCTGGCCTGCAACAACCCGACCGAAACCGTTCGCGGCCGCCATGGCGATCGTGGTCTGGATGACATCACGGTTGAAGAAGCGGCCGTCACCTCCGATCACCAGAGTCTGGCCGTTCTTGCCATCGAGGCAATCGAAGACCGACTGCACGAAATTCTCGACATAGTTCGTCTGCTGAAAGACCGGGACCTTCTTTCGCAAACCGGAGGTGCCGGGCTTCTGGTCGCCGAAGGGTGTGGTCGAAACCTCGCGCATCATGCGACTTTCCTGCTTCTGTCGATCAGTGATCGGTAGAGGGAGGCGTACCGTGCCGCGCCGCGCGTCCAGGACACCTCGGCCTTCATCCCCTGCTTCTGAACCGTTCGCCACAGGCCATTCACGTTGAAGGCGTCCACCGCCCGCTTCACGCCACGCAACATCGCGTCGCCGCTGCCCGGCTGAAAGACGAATCCGGTCGCTGCGCCGGCGGTCAAGGCAGCATCGTTGGCGTCGACGACGGTATCGGCGAGCCCTCCCGTCCTCGCCACGAGCGGCACGCAGCCATAGCGCAAGCCGCAGAGTTGGGTGAGTCCACACGGCTCGAAACGCGACGGAACGATTATCCCATCACAGCCTCCCTGCATGAGGTGAGACAGCGCCTCGTCGTAGCCGATCTTGACCCCCACCTTGCCGCGATGGCGGGCGGCGGCCGACAACAAAGCTCCCTCGAGCGCCCGATCGCCCGATCCCAGCACCGCGAGACGAGCGCCGGCGGCAACGATCGCATCGACCGCAGAGGCGACCATGTCGATGCCCTTCTGCCAAGTCAGGCGACTGATGATGGCGAGAACCGGTCCGGACGAGTCCGGATCGAGATGGAATGCCGCCTCGACGGCCCGGCGGTTCACCAGTCGCGGCGCGAGCGCCCTTGCCGAGTATCTTGCGGCAAGCAGATCGTCGGTTGCCGGGTTCCAGACGTCGGTGTCGATACCGTTGACTATGCCGTGAAGGTCGGCCCCGCGCGTGTTGATCAGCCCGTCCAGCCCCATACCGAACTCGGGCGTGCGGATCTCCTCGGCGTAGGTGGGACTTACGGTCGTGATTGCCCACGCCGACTGGAGCCCGGCCTTCAGGTAGCCGACTCCGCCGTAATACTCGACCCCGTCAAGACCCATCGCCTCGGACGGCAGGCCAAGCCCGGGGAAGATCGAAGCACCGAACTGGCCCTGGAAAGCCAGGTTGTGGACGGTTATCACGCTCGGCACATCGGGCGCGCCGCCATAGCGCATGTAAGCTGGCGTCATCGCCGCCTGCCAGTCATGCGCGTGAACGACGTCGGGACGCCACGTCATGAGAGCACCGCCGGCGACTTCGCTCGCGGCCTTGCCGAGCGCGGCATAGCGCCGCCAATTGTCCGTGTAGTCCGCTCCGGTCGGGTCGGCGTAGGGGCCACCGGGCCGGTCGAAGAGATGCGGCGCGTCGAGTACCAGCAGATCGAGTCCGTCGACCTTCGCTCGAAGCAGGGTCGCCGCACCGCCCTGCAAAGATGCCCAGGCGTGCACGGGCTTCGTCTTCTTCGGCAGCCTGGCCCTCACCGGGGGGTAGCCAGGGATCAAGGTGAGCGCGGCGACGCCTTCACCGGCCAGCGCGCCGGGCAATGCACCCGTCACGTCGGCCAGCCCGCCCGTCTTGACGAGGGGGAAGATTTCCGAGGCGACGGCGAGAACCCGCATCAGGCCTCCAATCGATCGATCATGTTCTGGGTGATCAAGCAGATCCCCTTCTCGGATCGGCGGAACCGTTCGCCGTCGAGTTCCGGATCCTCGCCGACGACCAGCCCTTCAGGAATGCGCACGCCGCGGTCTATGACCACCCGCCTCAGCCGCGCATTGCGGCCTACGTAGCAATCCGGCAGCACCACGGCCTCGTCGAGCATCGAGAAGGAGTTCACGCGAGCGCCGGTGAAGATCAGGCTGCGCCTCAGCGCCGCGCCGGAGATGATGCAGTCGCCGGCAACCAGCGACGATACGGCCGATCCCCTCCTGCCCTCCTCGTCGTGCACGAACTTCGCCGGCGGCTTGATCTCGGCATAGGTCCACACCGGCCAGTCGCGGTCGTAGATGTCGAGCTCGGGCGTGATGTCGGTGAGGTCGATGTTCGCCTCCCAATAGGCATCCACCGTGCCGACGTCGCGCCAGTAAGCCTCTCGTTCGAAAGACGAGCGAACGCATGACTTGGTGAAACGGTGGGCAACAGCTTTCCCGTTCTTCACGATGTGGGGAATGATGTCCTTTCCGAAGTCTCGACTGGAATTCGGGTCGGCGGCGTCGCGGCGAAGTTCTTCCATCAGGAACTTGGTGCGAAAGACGTAGATGCCCATCGAGGCCAGTGCGAAGTTCGGCTTGTCGGGCATGGCCGGCGGATCGGCGGGCTTCTCGACGAAGGATATGATGCGGTCCTTCGCGTCGATGTGCATCACTCCGAAACCGGTCGCCTCCATGCGCGGCACTTCGAGGCAGCCGACGGTCACGTCGGCCTTCGCGTCGACGTGCTCGCGCAACATGAGTTCGTAGTCCATCTTGTAGATATGGTCGCCCGCCAGGATGACCATGTACTCCGGGCCGTAGCTCTCGATGATGTCGGTGTTCTGGAACACCGCGTCCGCGGTGCCCTCGTACCACTGCGTCTCGGAAACGCGCTGGCTGGCGGGAAGGATGTCGAAACTCTCGTTCCGCTCGGGCCTGAGGAAGTTCCAGCCGCGCTGCAGGTGCCGGATCAGCGAGTGCGCCTTGTACTGCGTGGCCACGCCCATGCGGCGAATGCCCGAATTGAGGGCATTGGAGAGGGCGAAGTCGATGATGCGTGTCTTGCCTCCGAAATAGACCGCCGGCTTGGCCCGCGTGTCGGTCAGTTCCTTGAGCCGGCTACCGCGGCCTCCCGCAAGAACGTAGGCCATTGCGTCGCGGGCGAGTGGCTGCGTCCTCTTCATGTCCATGGCGTTTCCTCCCCTTCGCGCTCAGTCCGGCACGTACTCCAGCATGATCGTCGCCAACGGAGGCAGAAGCATTTGCGCAGCGATGCCTCCGGCGCCTTCCCGGGCCTCGACCCTGCCACCGTTGCCCTTTCCGGATCCGCCGTAGATCGAGGCGTCCGTGTTGATGATCTCACGCCAGTGGCCGGCATGCGGCAACCGCAGGCGATAGTCCTCGCGGGGCACCGGAGTGAAGTTTGAAATCACGGCAACGGGATTCCCGCCCGGCCCTGTCCGCAGCCATGCGAAGACGGAGTTCGCGGCATCGTCGACGACGAGCCAGGAAAATCCCTCAGGTTCGCAGTCGCGGGCATGCAGCGCGGGTCGCGACCGATGGAGATAGTTCAGGTCGCGAACCAGGTCGCGCATGCCGCGGTGAGGCGCGTGATCGAGCAAGCCCCAGTCGAGCGCCCTCTTCTCGCTCCATTCGTCGCGCTGGGCGAACTCCTGGCCCATGAAGAGCAGTTTCTTGCCGGGGTAGCCCCACATGAACGCGTAATAGGCCCTAAGCGTCGAGAACTTCTGCCAGTCGTCGCCGGCCATCTTGTTGAGCAGGGTTCCTTTGCCGTGCACCACTTCGTCGTGGCTGAGCGGCAGCACGAAATTTTCGGAGAAGGCGTAGAGCAGACCGAACGTGATCGCGTCGTGGCGGAATTTGCGGTGGATCGGTTCGAGCGCCAGATATTCCAGCGTGTCATGCATGAAGCCCATGTTCCACTTGAACCCGAAGCCGAGCCCGCCTTCGTGGACCGGTTGCGACACCTTTGGCCAGGAGGTGGATTCCTCGGCGATGGTGACCACGCCCGGGTGGGTGCCGTAGAGCGCCTTGTTCATCTGCTGGAGGAATCGCACCGCCTCGAGGTTCTCACGGCCGCCTCGTTCGTTCGGGATCCACTCGCCCTCCTTGCGGGAGTAGTCCAGATAGAGCATCGAGGCGACAGCATCGACGCGCAGTCCGTCGACGTGGAACTTCTCGGCCCAGAAGAGTGCATTGTTGACCAGGAACGAGACCACCTCGCGGCGCCCGAAATTGTAGATCGCGGTGTTCCAGTCGGGGTGAAACCCCTTGCGAGGATCGGCGTGCTCATAGAGCGACGTGCCGTCGAATTTCGCCAAGCCGTGCTCGTCCGTCGGAAAATGCGCCGGCACCCAGTCGAGCAGGACCCCAACGCCGACCCGGTGAGCGCCGTCGACGAAGCGGGCAAATCCCTCGGGATCGCCGAAGCGGGCCGATGGGGCGTATAGCCCGGTGGTCTGGTAGCCCCACGACGGATCGTAGGGGTGCTCGCTGACCGGCAGGAACTCGATGTGGGTGAAACCCGTGTCGACGACATAGGGAATAAGTCGCGCCGCGAGTTCGTCCCAGGAAAGGAAGGCGCCGTCCTCGCCGCGCTGCCAGGAGCCGGGATGGACCTCGTAGATCGACATCGGCTCGCGGCGCGCATCGGCCGAACTCCAGAAGGCCCGGTGCGCCTCGTCGCCCCAGTGGTGCGCCAGTGGAGCGGCAGTGATCGACGCAGTGGCGGGCCGTAGCTCCGACCGAAACGCGAAAGGATCCGCCTTCAGTGGCAGGCGTTTCCAGCGCGGCCCGAGTATCTCGTATTTGTAGGCGCGGCCGGCGCCGATCTCGGGTACGAAGATCTCCCATACGCCGGTATCGCGCCGGTTGCGCATGGGCAGGCGGCGACCGTCCCACTCGTTGAAATCGCCGACCACCGAGACGCGTTTTGCGTTGGGCGCCCATACCGCGAAATGCATCCCAGAAGCGCCTTCATGGTCGACCGGATGGGCGCCAAGCTTGTCGAACAGCCTGAGATGCGAGCCCTCCGCAATGAAGTAATCGTCCATCGGTCCGAGCACCGGACCGAAGGAATAGGGGTCCGTAACCCACCAGTCGCCGCTTGGGTTGCTGGCCCGGAAGCGTATGGGCTGACGCTTGCGGATCGTGAGCTTGCCTTCGAAAAACCCGGCATCGTGCCTGCGCTGGAGCGCACCGACCTTCCTGCCCTGGAGCGTATGAACTTCGACGGTTTCAGCGTGAGGAATGAAGCACCTGGCGACGAAACCCTTGTCCGCGGCCTGCACGCCGAGGACAGCGAAAGGGTCCCCGTGACGCCCTGAAACAATGGCGTCAATATCGGACGGAGAGGCCGATGCGCGGGCTGGCAACTCCCTCGCTCTCGTCCGGGCCGGGGTCATCGATGCAGCCGGCCTCCCGCCCGCCTGTCGGCTCGGCCGTTCATCATCCCGGCACCCGCCAGATTTCGGACGCGTACTCCCCGATCGTCCGGTCGGACGAGAACCACCCCATGTTGGCGACGTTCCGGATCGCCATCGCGTGCCAAAGGGGAGCGTTGCGCCAAATCGAATCGACCTTTCGTTGCGCGGCGGCGTAGGCGTCGAAGTCGGCAGCCACCATGAACCAGTCGCTGGTATAGAGGGCGTCGATCAGGCTGCGATAGCGATCCGGGTCATCGGGAGAGAATACGCCGGACGAGATGGCCGACAGCGCCTGCGAAAGTTCCGGGGACCCTTCGATGGCTGCGCGCGGGTCGTAGCCGCCGGCACGGCGTTCCGCCACTTGGCTTGCCGTAAGCCCGAAGATGACGATGTTCTCGTCACCGACGTAATCCCTGATCTCGACATTGGCGCCATCGAGCGTACCGATCGTCACCGCGCCGTTCAGCGCGAACTTCATGTTGCCCGTGCCCGACGCTTCCATGCCGGCCGTGGAAATCTGCTCCGACAGGTCGGCAGCCGGCACCATCACCTCGGCAAGGCTGACATTGTAGTTCGGCATGAACACGACCTTGAGAAGGCCGCGCACAGCCGGATCCCGGTTGATCACGCGCGCCACGTCGTTGGCGAGTTTGATGATCAGCTTGGCGTTGTGATAGCTCGGCGCCGCCTTGCCTCCGAAGAACTTGACCCTCGGCATCCACTCGCGCTCCGGCCGCGACCGGATCTGGTCATAGAGCGCGACCGTCTCGATGATGTTGAGCAACTGGCGCTTGTACTCATGGATGCGCTTGATCTGAATGTCGAATAGCGCCGAGGGGTCGATGCGGATACCGAGGCGCTCCGCGACGGCGGTCGCAAGTCTCTCCTTGTTCGCTCGCTTGACCGCGGCGAACTTCTCGCGAAACGAAGCATCCTCGGCATGCGCCGCCAACGCCTTCAACCGCTCGATGTCGTCCATGAATCCGCCGCCGATCACCTCGCGGGCGAGCGCCGTCAGACCCGGGTTTGCCTCGAACATCCAGCGACGCGGGGTGATCCCATTGGTCTTGTTGTTGATGCGACCCGGATAGAGCAGGTCGAGATCGTGAAAGACCGTCTCCTTCATCAGATCACTGTGGAGCGCAGACACGCCATTGATCGAATGCGAGCCGACGAAAGCCAGATTCCCCATGCGCACGCGCCGGTCCGAACCCTCGGCGATGAGAGACACACGGCGGATCTGCTCGTCGTCGAACTTGCGGCCCGCGCGCGCCAGCAGCAGGACTTCGGCATTGATCGCGTAGATGATCTGCATGTGCCGGGGCAGCAGACGCTCGAAAAGCGGCACCGGCCAGCTCTCGAGAGCTTCCGGAAGCAGGGTGTGGTTCGTGTATGCGAAGGTTCGCTTCGTCAGATCCCAGGCTGTATCGAAGTCGATGGAATGGACGTCCATCAGCAGCCGCATCAGTTCGGCAACCGCGATCGCCGGATGCGTGTCATTCAGATGGATAGCCGCCTTGTCGGGAAGCGACTTCAGGTCGGGGTACTGGCTCAAGTGCCGCTGCAGGATGTCCTGCAGGGAGGCAGAGGAGAAGAAATACTCCTGCCTCAGCCTCAGTTCCTGACCCGCGAGATGAGAATCGGCCGGATAGAGAACGCGTGAAAGCGCGTCGGCCATGTTGCTTTCGCGCAGAGCTCCGATGTGGTCCCCAGCGTTGAACTTGTCCAGCAGGATCGGATCGACCGGCATACCCGACCAGAGGCGGAGCGTATTGACGCGCCTGCCACGCCAGCCGACGACCGGAGTGTCGTAGGCCACCGCGAGAACCCGCTCCTGCGGCTTCCACACATGACGCTCCAGCCTGCCGTCGCGATTAGTGACCGATTCGACGGCGCCGCCGAACCCGATCTCGAACGAGCGCTCGCGCCGTTCAAACTCCCACGGATTGCCATGGCTTAGCCACGTCTCCGGCAACTCCACCTGCCAACCGTCGGAAAACTCCTGACGGAACAGTCCATGCACATAGCGGATACCGTAGCCGTGAGCGGGTATGCCCACCGAGGCCATGCTTTCCATGAAGCACGCGGCCAGGCGACCGAGGCCGCCATTGCCGAGCGCGGCGTCCGGCTCCAGGGCCGAGATCAGGTCGATGTCGACGCCCAGGGCCGCCAGCGCCTCGCGCATCTCCTCCATCAGGCCGAGATTGGAGACGGCATCGCGCATCAGGCGGCCGATGAGAAACTCCAGGGAAAGATAGTAGACGCGCTTTTCCTGTTTGTCGTAGGCCTCCTTGGTGGCGGAGATCCAGCGCTCGATCATGCGGTCGCGGACTACCTTCGACGCGGCGGCGAGCCAGTCGTAGGGCGTGGCGACCGACGAATCCTTGCCCACGCGATAGGTGAGGCTGCGAAGGATATCGTCAGCCAATGTCTTGGCGTCAGAGGATTGCAATCCGGGCCTCGGCGACGTGGAGACGGGCGCGCTCTTCATAAACAGCTTTCCTGCTGCCGGCGGAGGATTTTCCGCCGGAGGATGTTCATTCCTCCCGAAGGGAAGCTAGCGGGTTTCCCATGCATTTTGAACGGCGAAAATCGAGCCATACAGTGATCTCGACAGCCGGCTTGGAACCGAATAAGCGATCCCTCTGTCCGGAGGCTGCCTGAATGATCGTCTGCTGCGGCGAGGCGCTGATCGACATGTTGCCGCGCCTCACCAGCGCCGGAGAGCAATCCTTCGCGCCATATCCGGGCGGCGCAGTCTTCAACAGCGCCATCGCGCTTGGGCGGCTCGGCGCGCCTTGTGCATTCCTGTGTGGGGTTTCCACCGACCTGTTCGGAGAACTATTGGTGGAAACGCTCGCCGCCAGTCGGGTGGACACGCGTTTCGTGGTCCGCTCCGCGCGGCCGACGACGCTGGCTTTCGTGCGACTCGACAACGGGCAGGCGAAGTATCTCTTCTACGACGAGAATACTGCCGGCCGCATGCTCGAAGAGGCCGATCTGCCGGTGCTGAGCGGCGAGGTCGAGGCGCAACTCTTCGGCGCGATCAGCCTCATTCCGGAGCCGAGCGGCTCAGCATTCGAGATGCTGATGCGCCGGGACCACCACCGTCGCGTCACCATGCTCGATCCGAACATCCGTCCGGGTTTCATTCCGGACAAGGCGAGCCACCTCGCACGCATGGACCGGATGATCGCCATGGCTGACATCGTCAAGCTCTCCGACGAGGACCTTTCATGGTTCGGCGAGGACGGCCCGCCCGAAGACATCGCGCGGCGCTGGTTGCGACGCGGGCCGAAGCTCGTGGTGATCACGAAGGGATCCAGGGGCGCTACCGGCTACACGCGCAATCACGCAGTCAGCGTGAGTCCGCCATCGGTCGCAGTGGTCGACACCGTCGGTGCGGGCGACACGTTCAACGCTGGCCTGCTCGCCTCGCTGCACGAGAATGGCTTGCTCACGAAGCGGGCCATTTCCGACCTCGACGAGACCGCGATTCGGGCCGCACTGACGCTCGGCGCCCAGGCCGCCGCAGTCACGGTGTCCCGCGCCGGCGCCAACCCGCCGTGGCGGCACGAAATTTACAATGCGACGATTGCCGAGGCCTCGGCTCGCTAGACCGGCTCGCGGTCAGATGCCTCCGCCCGCGTCGTATTCGTCGCCGACCCGATCGCGCTGCCGCAACCAGTCTTCGATCGTCTCGACCATCTCCTCAGGCGTATGACCGACCGTTTGGAGGCGGATTTCCGGGGCGTCCGGGCGCTCGTAGGGTGAGTCGATCCCGGTGAAGTCCTTGATCGATCCGTTCATGGCCTGGGCATAGAGGCCCTTGGGATCGCGGCGCGCGCACTCCTCCAGCGGCGTATCAACGAAGACCTCCACAAACTCGTCCTCGCCCATGAGCGCGCGCGCGGACTGGCGATCGGCACGGAACGGCGAGATGAACGCGACGATGACCACGAGGCCGGCGTCCACCATCAGTCGAGCCACCTCTGCGACGCGCCTGATGTTCTCCACACGATCGGCCTCGGAGAATCCCAAGTCGCGGTTGAGCCCATGCCGCACGTTGTCGCCGTCGAGGATGTAGGTGTGGCGACCGGATGCGTGGAGCTTCTTGTCCAGCAGATTGGCGATCGTCGACTTTCCCGAACCTGGCAAACCAGTGAACCAGAGGACGCGGGGCCTCTGGTTCTTCATTGATCCACGGGCCCGGCGATCGATATCGATCGACTGCCAGTGGATTGCATCGGCCGCTCTGAGCGCATGACGGATCATGCCCGCGGCAACAGTCGCATTGGTCTGCCGATCGATCACGATGAACGCCCCGGTCACGCGATTTGCCGCGAAGGGATCGAAGGCGATCGGGTTGCGGACAGCGATTTCGCAGAGCCCGATATCGTTCATGCCCAGGCTGCTCGCGGGTTCTTCGGAGAGCGTTGCGATGCCCAAGCGGTGACAGATGCGGGATGCGTGGCCGGACACCTGGTCGGCCTCCGTCCTGAAAAGATACTCCCTTCCCGGCACCAGCGGCTGTTCGTGGAACCAGACGATGTCGGCGGCGAACCGGTCCGCCACTACCGGCCGCTGTTCCGGCTTGACCAGCATGTTGCCGCGCGAGGCCTCGATTTCGTCATCGAGGACCAGTGTGACCGCCTGTCCGGCCACCGCCTCTTCGATGTCGCCGGCGTGAGTGACGATGCGCCTTATCCGGCTATGCCGCCCCGACTTCGCAATGACGACAGAATCGCCGACCTGGGCCCAGCCCGAGGCGACGGTGCCAGCGAAGCCGCGAAAGTCCAGGTTGGGGCGGTTCACATACTGGATGGGAAAGCGGAAGGACGACGAAGCAGTATCCTCGCCGACGGGGACCGCCTCGAGATGGTCGAGCAGCGTCGGACCGATGTACCACGGCATTCGCTTCGAACGCGTGGTGACGTTGTCGCCATCGCGGGCAGACATCGGGATCGCGACGATGCCCGCGAAGCCCAGCCCGCCGGCGAAGGCCTCGAAATCGGACGCGATCCGGCCGAACACGTCGCGGTCGAATCCAACCAGATCGATCTTGTTGATGGCGAGCACGATGCGCCGGATGCCGAGCAAGGACGCAATGACGGTGTGCCGCCGCGTCTGCGCAAGAACGCCCTGCCTTGCATCGACGAGCACGATGGCCAGATCGGCGGTCGATGCTCCCGTCGCCATGTTGCGCGTATACTGCTCGTGACCCGGCGTGTCGGCGACGATGAACTTGCGCTTCTCGGTCGCAAAGAAACGGTAGGCGACGTCGATGGTGATGCCCTGCTGGCGCTCGGCCTCCAGCCCGTCGACGAGGAGCGCGAAGTCGATCTTGTCCCCATTCGTGCCATGCCGTCGCGAATCACGCTTGAGCGCGGCCAGTTGGTCTTCGAAGATCAGCTTGGTGTCGAAGAGCAGCCTTCCGATCAGGGTCGACTTTCCGTCGTCGACCGAACCACAGGTCAGGAACCGCAGCAGCGACTTGTTTTGCTGTACGGCGAGATAGTCGCGGACGCTGGCCACGTCCTGTCCGGGTTCGCGAGGAAGCAACACGTCAGAAGTATCCCTCGCGCTTCTTCTTTTCCATCGACCCTGTCTCGTCGTGGTCGATCAGGCGCCCCTGCCGCTCGGACGTACGCGCCGTCAGCATCTCCGCGACGATCTCCTCCACCGTCGCGGCATCGGAATCGATCGCCCCCGTCAACGGATAGCAACCGAGGGTCCGGAACCGAACCATTCGGTTCTGGACGACCTCGCCGGGCTGAAGCTTCATGCGATCGTCGTCGACCATGATCAGCATGTCGTTGCGTTCGACCACGGGGCGTTGCGCGGCGTAATAGAGCGGAACGATGGGGATATTTTCGCGCAGTATGTACTGCCAGATGTCGAGTTCGGTCCAGTTGGACAACGGAAAGACGCGGATCGACTCGCCCGGCGCGACGCGTGTGTTGAATATCTTCCACATTTCCGGGCGCTGGTTCTTCGGGTCCCATGCGTGATTGGCACTGCGAAAGGAGAAAATGCGTTCCTTGGCACGGGACTTCTCTTCATCGCGGCGCGCACCGCCGAAGGCGGCATCGAATCGATGATGGTCGAGGGCCTGGCGCAGCGCGACCGTCTTCATGACGTGGGTGTGGGTCGATGAGCCATGCTCGAACGGATTGATCCCGTCCCGTACACCGTCACCGTTCACATGGACGATCATCTCAAACCCGAGCTCGGCAGCCATCCTGTCGCGAAACGCGATCATTTCACGAAACTTCCATGTCGTATCGACGTGGAGGAATGGAAAGGGCGGGCGCGCGGGGAAGAAGGCCTTCATCGCAAGGTGCAGGAGCACGGATGAATCCTTGCCGATGGAGTAGAGCATCACGGGCCGCTCGAAGGTCGCCGCGACCTCGCGCAGGATATGAATCGACTCGGCTTCGAGCCGGTCGAGGTGAGTAAGGGTCACGGACATCGCATCAACCGCATGGGTGTCTGGCGCGGACGATCCATCAAGATCCATCCGACCCTCTCCAATCAGCTTCGGCGCGCTGTTTCTCAAGGGCAGCCCGACCAATTTGCGCCAGCCCCCAAGTCATTCATTCCGGCAGCCGTTAAGAAAGCGGAAGTCCATTCCAGCACCGGTCGCAAGACAGGACGACGCCCCGGATCGCCCGTCACAATTGAATCCGCGTGAACAAGACGATAGACCCGCTGCGTCGGCGACAACCCGGCGACCAGGACCTGCGCATGCCCGAATCGAGCCTCCCGCCAGTCACGACCGTCGAGATCGGCGACCTCGTCGTGGCCAACGATAGACCTTTTGTCCTGATATCCGGCCCCTGCCAGATCGAGAGCCGGGATCACGCGTTCATGATGGCCGACGCTCTCAGTACGATTGCGAGGACGTCTCGCGTGCCATTCGTGTTCAAGGCCTCCTACGACAAGGCTAACCGGACATCGATCTCCGGCCGACGCGGACTCGGGATCGAGGAAGGCCTGCGTATCCTTTCCGACATCCGCGACTCGTTTGGATGCCCGGTGCTCACAGATGTGCACGACGAGGCGCAGGCAAGGGCGGCCGGCGATGTGGTCGATGTCATCCAGATCCCCGCCTTCCTGTCGCGTCAGACCGACCTGCTGCTGGCCGCCGGGCGGACCGGCAAGGTCGTAAACGTCAAGAAGGGTCAGTTCCTCGCTCCATGGGACATGAGGAACGTCGTCGCCAAGGTCGCGAGCACGGGCAACGAACGCATCCTCATCTGCGAGCGCGGCACCTCGTTCGGCTACAATGCGCTGGTGTCCGACATGCGCAGCCTGCCGATCATGGCGGCGACGGGCTATCCGGTCGTTTTCGACGCCACCCACTCGGTGCAGGAACCTGGCGGGCGCGGCGAAAGCACGGGCGGCAACCGCGAACATGTCGCCATCCTTGCCCGCGCCGCAGTGGCGGTGGGTGTCGCGGCCGTCTTCGCTGAAGCCCATGACGACCCGGACAACGCGCCGAGCGACGGACCGAACATGCTGCGCCTGGACTCGGTCCCCGCATTTCTCGAACAGCTCATGCGCTTCGACGACGTCGCGAAGTCGCTCCTTGGGGCGCAGCCGCATGACCGATGAACCCACACCAAGTCCAGCCGACACGGCACGGGCGACGATCGAGACGGAAATCGCGGGTCTGCGTGCGCTGGGAGAATCGATCGACGGCAGTTTCTCGCAGGCGGTGGACCTGCTCCACGACTGTAGAGGGCGGGTGATCGTCTCCGGGATCGGCAAGTCCGGGCATATCGGCCAGAAGATCGCCGCTACGCTCGCCTCGACCGGCACGCCGGCGTTCTTCATGCACGCCGCGGAAGCCGCGCATGGCGACCTCGGCATGATCGGCCGAGACGACGTCGTGATCGCACTGTCGAACTCCGGGGAAAGCGTGGAACTCAGGGCCATCGTCGAGTACTGCCGACGCTTCGGCGTAATACTGCTCGCCGTCACGGCCAGGCCCGAGTCGACGCTGGGTCGTCTCGCGACGCTCGTCCTGCGGTTGCCAGAGGCGGCCGAGGCCTGCCCGCTCGCACTATCGCCGATGACGTCGACGACGATGATGCTGGTGCTCGGCGACGCGCTGGCGGCGGCGCTCATTCGCAAACGCGATTTCCGCAGCGACGATTTCGCCCAATTTCATCCGGCGGGAAAGCTCGGTGCGCAACTCGTAAAGCTGGCGGAACTGGTCGACCGTAATCCGTTCTTCGCCGCCGTGCCCTCGGTGCCCGAGGACTGCGAGATGGCTGGCGTCATCGTCTCCATCACCGATGGGCGGCGCGGCGTCACGGGGGTGCGGGCCGCTGACGGACGTCTGGTCGGCGTCATCACCGACGGCGACCTGCGGCGCGCCCTCGCCGATCGGACCTTCTTCGACAAGCGCGCGCGCGACATCATGACCCGCAATCCCCGTACAATCCGGGGCGACCGCATCGCCGTCGAGGCGCTGGCGATGTGCGAGCGTCACAAGATATCGGCGTTGTTCGTGACCGACGATGCCGGAGCGATCAGCGGCCTTGTGCATCTCCAGGACCTGTTGGCGCTGGGAATCGCCTGAAACGGAAACCGGCCGCATGCGTGGCCGGTTGGACGCATCGCGGTTCGCTCTGAATCAGCGGCGAGCGGGCAGCAGCGCCCAAACGGCGGGAACGACCATCGACGCAAGCGCCACCTTGACCATGTCAGGGATGATGAAGGGAGCGACGCCGAACGCCCAGGCCTTTTCCGCCCCGATGATGCCGGCGAGCCAAGCGAAGCCCATGGCCATCATGACGATTTCGGCCAGCACCATGGCGGCGCCCAGCTTCAACACCGATCGATCCCAGCCTCGGTCGGCAGCCCAACCTACGATTGCCGCCATCACCAGGAACCCGATGAGGAACCCTCCCGTGGCGCCCATCATGTACGCGACGCCGATGCCCTTTTCGGGCGTCGACTGGAAGACCGGGAACCCCATGGCGCCTTCGATGAGGTAGAGGGCGAGCGTCGCGACACCGAGTCGCAGACCGAAGGTTGCCCCGATGCCGAGCACGGCAAGCGTCTGCAGCGAAAGGTCGACGGGCCCGAGGATCACCTTTGCCTTGGCCGATAGCGCCAGGACGAGCGTTCCCGCCACGACCAGCGCGATTTCAGCCAATCGGCGCGCGACGACGCCCTCGGGCAGCGCCAGCGAAACGAGTGGACGAGAGAGGGAAGCAGCCGTCATGTCGTTATCCCCGATTGGCAAGCGGTGTGGGCAGTGCCCGTTCGGGTTCACCCTATATTGGGTTCCGTGATATGCGGCAACCGCGCAACGGCACCGCAGTCCGGAAGTGAGCACACCTTGGATTCTCCGAAGTTCTCCATGGAATTCGACCCGCGGCATGGCGAGGCCGTCACCGTAGCAGCGGGCATCCTGCGCGTTACCGCCCGCAACCCGAGCCCCTTCACGTTCCACGGCACCAACTCCTACATCGTCGGACGCGACACCGTCGCGGTGATCGATCCCGGTCCGGATGACGATGCTCACCTTGCGGCGCTGGTCGCGGCGATCGATGGCCGGCCAGTCAGCCACATTCTGGTCAGCCACACGCACCGGGATCATTCGCCGCTCGCGGCCAGGCTGAAGCGCGGCACCGGTGCGGTGACGGTCGGCGAGGGCCGTCATCGGCCTTCACGGCCGCTTAACCTCGGCGAATTGAACCCGCTCGATGCGAGCGCCGACCTCGAATTCGAGCCCGACATAGTCTTGCGCGATGGAGAATCGATCGACGGAGACGGCTGGCGGCTTACCGCCGTGCATACGCCCGGTCACACGGCCAACCACATCGGCCTCGCGCTCGAAGGCACAGGCATCCTGTTTTCCGCCGACCATGTCATGGCATGGGCTACATCGATCGTAGCGCCGCCGGACGGAGCGATGTCCGACTACATGGCATCCCTCGACAAGCTCCTCGGCCGAGAAGACCGCCTCTACCTGCCCGGACATGGGGGTCCGGTCACCAGCCCGGCTGCGTTCGTGCGCGCTCTCAAGGCACACCGCAAAATGCGCGAACGAGCGATCGTGCAGCGCCTGCGTGACGGAGACCGTGCGATTCCCGATATGGTGAAGGCGATTTACCGAGACACGGACCCTCGACTGCATCAGGCAGCGGCCCTGTCGGTCATGGCGCACCTGGAAGATCTCGTGGCGCGCGGCAACGTGACCACCGACGGTCCGCCGTCGCTTGACGGCGTCTACGCGCCTGCCTGACGTATCAATCGCCGGCCGCAGGGGCTACAGCCACTTTGCCCGCGACATCCTGGCCGAGTTCATCGAGGAAGGCCATGACGCGACGTGCGTTGTCTCCCATGTCATGCTGCATGTACCGGGATGACGAACGCATATCGACGAAACTGGTCTCGCCTTCATCGACGATCCGAATCGCGACGTCCACTGGAAAACCGAGCCAAAAGCTCCACGCGGTCACTTCCAGGGTCAATCCGGACGTCTCACGCTCGTCCGGCGGACCGCTTTGGGATTGGCCGAGCCGCACCCAGTTGCGGGTCGCCAGTACCGTTTCAACCGATTCGAGCACCCGGTCGAACGGCACATCGTAGCGGCGACCGGTGACCGCGGGGTATGCCATGGTCTGCAGTTCCGCCTCTTCGGCGGTGATCGCGTCAATGGCGTTCATCGCACCGCTCCGCAGGCGTTGCGCCTGCGCAAGACGCGGCGGATCGACGACATCGGTCGATATGTCATTCAACCTCGGATAGGCGACGACGCGATAGCCAGAGACGAGAAAGGGGCAAAGGACGATGAGCGCCACAATGGCCCCGCGGACCGAATCCTTGCCGCCGCGATCGCCATACTTCCATAGGCTGGAAAACCCCGAAGCGGACAGGGCGAGCCCGATGAGAGCGAAAGTGGCGGTGACGCCAAGCAGCCAGAAGAAGGGCACCGTCTCGATCAGGCCGAACCGATGTCCGCCGGCCGCGGTCAGGAACAGCATCGCCGAGAATGCGGCGACCCAACGAGACCAGCGGGCAGCGCTCGAATTCCGCCGTTCGTATATCACCGCCATGCAAGACCGGCCCCAAGACGCGACCGTGCTGCAATAGTCAATGCCGACGCGCCGGTCAAAGACCGGGTGACTTCACGCGGCGGGAAGTCTGTAGTCGTGGAACTGTTGGCGAAGCGTCGTCTTCTGGATCTTGCCGGTGGCGGTATGTGGTATTTCCGAAACGAAAGCCACATCGTCTGGCATCCACCACTTCGCCACCTTGCCTGCCATGAATGCGAGGATGTCTTCGCGGGTGGTCTCGCGACCCTGCTTCACGACCACGACCAGCAGCGGCCGCTCGTCCCATTTGGGATGAGGGACGCCGATGACGGCGGCCTCGGCAACATCCGGGTGACCGACGGCGAGGTTCTCGAGGTCGATCGTGGATATCCACTCACCACCTGACTTGATCACGTCCTTTGCCCGGTCCGTGATCTGCATGTAGCCGTGTGGATCGATGTGGGCGACGTCGCCGGTATCGAACCAGTTATCGGCATCGAACTGTTCGGAGCCGGCCCCGCCAAAATAGGAACGCGCAACCGCCGGACCACGCACCTTCAACCGCCCGAAGGTCTTGCCGTCCCAGGGCAGTGACTTGTCTGCGTCGTCTGTCACCTTCATCTCCACGCCGAACGGCGCGAAACCCTGCTTCTGTTGGAGGTCGAGCCGAGGCTCGCCAGTGAGCCCGGCATATTCGGGCTTCATCGTTCCCAGAGTGCCCAATGGGCTCATCTCGGTCATGCCCCAGGCGTGAATCACCTCGACGTCGTAGGTCTCCTGGAACTTCTTGGTCATCGCGCGAGGACAGGCCGAGCCGCCGATGACCACCTTCTTCAGCCACGGCAACTTCTTTCCCGTCTCCTCCAGGTACTGGAGCAGCATGAGCCAAACCGTGGGCACCGCGGCCGTGAACGTAACCTTCTCGCCGTCGAGCAGTTCGTAGATCGCGGCGCCGTCCATCCTGCCGCCCGGCATGACCATCTTGGCGCCGATCATCGGACCGCTCTGCCCCAGTCCCCAAGCATTTGCATGGAACATCGGCACGACCGGCAGGATCGTATCGCGCGAAGAGATGCCCATGGCATCGGGCAGGCACGCTATCATCGCGTGGAGGACATTGGACCGGTGCGAATAGACTACGCCCTTGGGATCACCGGTTGTCCCCGATGTGTAGCACATGCCCGCGGCCGTATCCTCCGGGAAACTCCGCCAGGCGAAGTCCCCATCGGCTTCCGACAACCAATCCTCGTAGGCGATGGCGCCCGGTAGTCCGGTCTCGGGCATGTGCGCCGCGTCGGTGAGGACGATCACCTTCCGGATCGAGGTCAGCGAGGGCGCGATCTTTTGCAGGATCGGCACAAATGTCAGGTCGACGAACACCGCCTTGTCGTCGGCATGGTTCATGATCCATGCAATCTGTTCGGGGAACAGGCGCGGGTTGAGCGTGTGATAGACGCCGCCCATGCCCATGATTCCATACCACGCCTCAAGGTGCCGTGCCGTATTCCAGGCGAGCGTCGCGATACGTTCGCCGGATTTGAAGCCGTCCCGCTCCAGGCGCTGGGCGACCCTGAGCGCGCGCCGTCGCAACGCCGTCCAGTCGGTGCGCACGATCGGTCCTTCGATCGAACGGGAAACCACCTCCCTCGCACCATGCTGGATGGCGGCGTGATCCAGGATCTTGTGGCAGAGCAGCGGCCAGTCCTGCATCAGTCCGAGCATCGGTCTCCTCCCAAGAACGCTTCGCACGCAATTGTCGGATCAGACCCGGTTTTGTCCAGCGCTGTTGGTGTCAGGGCGACTCAATTCGTGACGCAGTGTCATCGGCGCGCGCCACATTCCCGCCACGCTACGCCGGAACGGTTCGCATGGGCGGGCGTTTCGAAGAGTTTCAGGATTTCGCGAGGCCGCCATGAACGCTCCGACCCCTTCTCCCGGCACAGAAGAATCCGTTCCGACGCTCATTGGCTTGGACGGAGATGAGGTCGTCGTGCTGGAAGCTACGCCTGAACCAGAGGCGTCCGAGCCGACGGGCGACGCCCTGCTCGAGGCTGAGCTGGAGGCCGAACTCACCGCCGTGACATCGGAGCTGACGGTTACCCCCGAACTGGGCGCAATCGCAGGCGAAGCGACCGGCGGCGAGAAAGCAAAGGCTGCCGGCGACGACGCCGAGTTCGCCGGAATGGTCCGCGAGGCGATCGAGCGCTTCGACGGTCAGATCCTGTTCGAACTCGACCATGACCCGGCCTTTGGCCATGTCGCCGCGGTGCAGATGGGTGACGGCGATGCGCGGCAGTTCGCGATGGTCATCAAGCCAGACGACGGGGGGCCGCTGCGTGTCGAGCCCGCGGCCGAAAGCGAGCATCCGCTGGCGGCGATCATGCAGTCATACGCCGGGCTGGTCGATGCCTGGAAGAAAGCGGCCTGACGTTATGGTCTTTGCCTCCGGTCCGGTCGAACCCTAAGGTCGCCGAAACCGGAGTTTTCGCATGGACGCCCCAGCGCCGCTGACCAACCTGCAGACGCGGGACGTCGAATCCCTCGTCCATCCCTATACGCCTCTCCACCGGCTGCGCGAGATCGGCCCCGTCGTCATGGAGCGCGGCAAGGGCGTCTATGTCCATGACAGCAAGGGCCGCGCCTACATCGAGGGGATGTCGGGGCTGTGGTGCGCCGGCCTGGGGTTCGGCGACGAGGAGATGATCGCGGCCGCGACCGAGCAGCTTCGGGCTTTGCCCTACTACCACGTATTCGGCGCCAAGAGTACGGAGCCGGCGATTGCGCTCGCCGAGAAGCTCAAGGAGATCGCGCCCGTGCCGATCTCCAAGGTGCTGTTCACCTCGTCCGGATCCGAGGCGAACGACACCCAGGTCAAGCTCGCCTGGTTCATGAACAACGCCCTTGGACGACCGGCGAAGAAGAAGATCATTTCGCGAATGAAGGCCTATCACGGGGTTACCGTGATGGCGGGTTCGCTTACCGGCCTGGCCTCGAACCACAATGGCTGGGACCTGCCGGTAGACCGTGTGCTCCACACGGACTGTCCCCACCATTACCGCTTCGGGGCGGATGGCGAGAGCGAGGCGGAGTTTGTCGAACGGCTGGCGGGCTCGCTCCGCGCACTGATCGAGCGCGAGGGACCGGATACGATCGCGGCGATGATCGCCGAGCCTGTCATGGGGGCCGGCGGCGTGATCGTGCCGCCGGACGGCTATTTCCCGGCGATCCAGAAGGTGCTGGACGAGCACGACATCATGCTGATTGCCGACGAGGTCATCACCGGCTTCGGGAGGACCGGCAACTGGTGGGGCTCGCAGACCTTCGGCATGACGCCCAAGATGATCTCGGTCGCCAAACAGATGACGTCCGCCTATGCGCCACTGGGAGCGGTGATGATCCCCGACGAGATGTACCAGGCCTTCGTCGACCAATCGGCGAAGCTCGGCACTTTCGCCCATGGTTTCACCTATGGTGGGCACCCGCTCGCCTGTGCGCTCGGCGTCAAGGCGATCGAGATCTACGAGCGCCGCAACATCGTCGCGCGCGTCAAAGCGCTCGCGCCGCTCTTCGCCGAGCGCATGCGCCGGATCGGCGAGCATCCGCTGGTCGGCGAGGCGCGGTCCTGCGGCCTCGTCGGCGGTGCGGAGTTGGTCGCCGACAAGAAGACCAAGCGGCCTTTCGATCCAAGTAGCGGCGTCGGGCCGCTCGTCTCGCGCCTCATCGAGCAGAATGGCGCGATCCTGCGCTCGATCGGCGACACGATCGCGGTATGCCCGCCAATGATCATCACCGAGGCGGAACTCAACGAACTCTTCGACCGGTTCGAGACGGGGCTCAGGCTGGCGGAGGCGGAAGTCGCGAAACGGGGGCTGGGAACAACCTGAACATAGGAGGGCGACAATGCCTGCAACGACGAACCGGGCTCCCGGCTTCGACCGAAACCCCGACAAGGCAATCGCGGTCGACCAGCACGCGGGAGAAGTTTCGGTCTATGCCGGCGACACGCTGGTCGCCCGGACGAAGCGGGCGAAGGTGTTGACCGAGCCGCCCTATCCGGCACGCTACTACATTCCTTTCGAAGACATTCGAATGGCGATGCTCGTGCCGACAGCGCACTCGACGCACTGTCCCTACAAGGGCGACGCCAGCTACTGGACCGTCAAGCCGGCGGGCGAAGGTGGCTTCAACGCCATGTGGGCCTATGAGCGCCCATACGACGAAATGACCGCGATTGCCGGCCATGCGGCGTTTGATAGGGACAAGGTGAGGATCGTAGCCGGCTAGCCGCCGAAGGCAATTCCGAGCAGGCCCACCTGCTCTGCCTCGCGCTTGAGGTTCTGGCGTGGGCGCGGACCGATCTGCTGGATCACAAGTCCCGCTGCAAGCGAGCCGAGGTCGCCGCATACCTGCAGATCCATGCCCTTGGTGTAGCCGAAGAGGAAGCCGGCGGCGTAAAGATCTCCGGCGCCAGTGGTGTCGACCACCTCGGCCACCCTGGTGGCGATTACCGTGACCGTCTCGTCGCCACGCACGATCACCGATCCCTTTTCCGAGCGCGTGACCGCAGCCACCTTGCAGTCGTTGCGGATGCGCTCCAGCGCCTCCTCGAACGAGGAGGTCCGGTACAGAGACTTGATTTCGTGGCTGTTGGCGAAGACGAGGTCCACCGTGCCGGACCGCATCAGGTCGAGGAATTCGTCCCGGTAACGTTCAACGCAGAACGAGTCCGACAACGTCATCGATACTTGCCGGCCGGCAGCGTGCGCGTGCTTGGCCGTCAGGCGGATCGCATCCTTGGCGCGCGGCGGATCCCAGAGATAGCCTTCGAAATACGTGACCTTCGCACCCCTGGCCTTCTCGGGCTCGACATCCTCCGGGCCGAGTTCCACGCATGCCCCGAGATATGTGTTCATGGAGCGCTCGCCATCAGGCGTCACGAAGATCATCGAACGCGCCGTCGGCGGGCCGACGGTCAACGGTTCGGTGTCGAACGCCACGCCCTGCGCGCGGATATCGTGAGTGTAGATCTTGCCGAGTTCGTCCTTCGCAACCTTGCCAAAATAGGCGGCGCGACCTCCGAAACTCGCCACACCTGCGGCGGTGTTGCCAGCGCTGCCGCCGGACGCTTCGATCGCCGGCCCCATTCGCTTATATAGAAGCTCGGCGCGCTCGGCGTCGATCAGGTTCATCGCCGCCTTGATGATGCCGTTGTCGACCAAGAATGCCTCGTCGCACTGGGCGATGATGTCGACGATGGCATTGCCGATGCAAAGGACGTCGTAGGTGCTGTCCGGCAAGGCGGGGTCCCCAGAAGCCAAAATCGGTCCGTCTTGCCATGCCGGCTCGCGCAAGGCCAGCGCCTTGGCGTTCCGCGCAGTCAGCCTTTGGATTGGTCAACAGGAAAGGGCGCCGTGGCGGCGGCGAAGAAACGTCGCGCGGACTCCTCCCAGGTCACGGCCCTGTACTCGACCGCCGCGCGGGTGGCGAAGCGGTCGCGCTCCTCGGACCCTGCGATCCAATCGCGCATTTTCGCTGTCCAGGCGGCGGTGTCCCGAGGATCGAGGCAGATGGCGAAATCGCCGACCACCTCCGGCATCGGTCCGCCGCTGGAGGCTATCAGCGCCTTGCCGTATTGCAGGGCTTCGACCGGCGGGAGCCCGAAACCTTCGTAGATCGGTGGATAGAGGCAGAAACCGGCGTCCCGATAGAGCGTCGCCAGCGTTGCGTCATCGACCCCGGACAAATGGACCGCCGAACCAGCCAGGACGGGGTCGGTGCGCATGTCCTCCAGGAACGCGCCCATCATCCAGCCCGGCCGGCCGACGAATACGAGGCGATAGCCGGTCGCGGCGATTGTTCCATCCGCGATCAGCTTTCGCCAGGCGTCGAGTAGCAGCTTGTGATTCTTGCGCGGCTCGATGGTGGAGACGAAAAGAGCGAAGTTTCCAGGCTCGAGCCCCGGCGGCAGGGGGGCGGGAGCGCCACCCCGTACAAACGGGTCGGAGCCCAGCGGCACGATTGCCGTTTCGCGCATGGTGACGCCGATCATCTTGCAATGCGCGCGGGCGTCATCCAGCGTCCGACCCGACGTGAAGACGACACGGTCCGCCGCCTCGAACGCCTTGTCGTAGTAGCGCGTGAAGGTCGCGACGTCGTGGCCGGAATACCATTCGGGGAACAGGATCGGGATGATGTCGTGGCAAAGCACGACGTGGCGCGAGCCCGCCTTGTCGCGGTTCGCCGCGATCGCGACGATGTCGGTGTGCGTCCAGTCCGACTGGATGCCGAACGAGACGTCGCCAGGGGCGAGTTCCAGTGGCGGTCCGCAAAGCCCATCGATGGCCAGCACGTCGGCCCTGCCCCCTTTCCTATCTCGATAGAGCGGCCGTGCCTTTCGGGACATAAGCCGTTCCTGCCAAAGGCCGAGACGCTGACGTGCTTCCGAATCCCTGGCGGCCAGCCGGCGCCGTTCGAGCATGAGGAGCAACTGCCGTCTCGTCCTGGTCAGCCAGAAGAACGGCTCGTGCAGGGGGCGCGGCACGCGGTCGACGCCACGACGCTTAAGGTCCCACGGCAGCTTCGCAAAGCCAGGGAAGAACTTGGCCCGGCCTTCAATCACGTCGTCGATACGTTCCGGCCTGATCGGACGATAGGCGAGCGCTCGCGGGTCGAAGAGGGTAAACTCCGCAGCGGGCAAGGCGCGGCGTGCATAGGCGGCATACTGGTACTGGCAGCGCGCGATTCCCACCGGATTGCCGGTCGCCTGGGCGAGAGAGGTCAGGTCGATGACGAGGCGGGGCATTGGAGATCCGGCGAAAGCGCCTTCATATGCGGAGCCAGCGGCGGAAGGGAAGCTTCCATGCGCCGGCCAGCCCACCCTCGGGGCCGAGCCGAGACGCCAAGCCCTCCGCGGCCGACCCGATCGGCAGCGCTGCCGCCCAGGCCCCACGCAGGATCAACTCGATGTCCCTGGCCTCCTCCGGTCCGACCGCCACGCGGTCGCCGCCGCGCCGTTCCAGGTATGCAGGCAAAGCCTCGTGCAGGCCCGTCATCCCGCCGATCAAGGCGTCGGCGCGCAAATCCTCGGCAAGCCTGCGCGCGAGCGCCGAGGCGGCACGCTGGTCCAACCGCTTGCGTCTGGATACCTGGCCAGAATGGCGTCTCAGCAGCAGAAGCGGCTCCGGCAGATTGGCGATGTCACCGACCGCCGCCAGTCGCAGCCAGAGGTCGTAGTCCTCTGCATGGGTCAACGCCTTGCGATAACCGCCGACCCGGTCGAGCGCAGTGCGGCGCATGACCACGGTCGGATGCAGGATCGGGTTGTGGCGGGCAAGCTCCGCGCGGATCGCTGCGGGTTCGACCGGCACGGCGACCGGTCGCACTTCGGTGCCTTCGGCGTCGATCTCGATCGCCGAGGAGCCGAGTACGTAAAGGTCTGGCCGACCTTCCAAGAAAGCCGCCTGCCTTTCCAGACGTTCGGGCCGGGCGATGTCGTCCGCGTCCATTCGGGCGATCAGCGCCGCACGGGAGAGCCCCATGCCGTGGTTCAGCGCGTCGACGATGCCCTTGCCCGGGCTGCGGGTGGCGACGACTCGCGCATCCATCGCGGCGAATGCCGCCAGCCGCTCCGACGTGCCGTCGGTCGAGCCGTCGTCGACGACGATGAGTTCGAGATGACGCAGCGTCTGGCCGAGGATGCTCTCCACCGCGCCGGGAAAGAACGCCCCGCCGTTCCTGACCGGCATCACGACCGAGACGGCCGGCGTCGAACCCGAAGGAGCGACCATGTGCGCCAGTCAGCGCGCCGCGATCGCCGCCTGGGCGGCGGCAAGGCGGGCGATCGGCACGCGGAAGGGCGAACAAGAAACGTAGTCCAGCCCCACTTCTTCGCAGAAGCGGATCGACGCCGGGTCGCCGCCATGCTCTCCGCAGATGCCGAGCTTGATGTCTCGACGTGTCGCTCGGCCCTTTTCAACGGCGATGCGGACCAGTTCGCCGACGCCGTCGATGTCGAGCGACACGAAAGGATCGTGATCGATGACACCCTTCTGGCGATAGGTGTCCAGGAAGGCCGACGCGTCGTCGCGCGAGATCCCGAAGGTCGTCTGAGTCAAATCGTTGGTGCCGAAGGAGAAGAACTCCGCCGTCTCGGCGATGACATGGGCGCGGATGGCCGCGCGCGGCAGCTCGATCATCGTTCCCGTCAGGTAGTCGATCGTCGTGCCACTTTCCCTGATCACGTCAGCCGCCACGGCGTCGATCCGCGCCTTGACGAAGTCCAGCTCCTTCTTGAGGCCGACCAACGGCACCATGATCTCGGGCACGACGGGAGAACCCGTCTTGCGACCAGCCTCGACGGCCGCCTCGAAGATCGCGCGCGCCTGCATCTCCGCGATCTCCGGATATGAGACGGCGAGCCGGCAGCCGCGGTGACCCAGCATCGGGTTGAACTCGTGCAGCGCTTCGGTGCGGTGCCTCAACCTGGCCGGCGCCACGCCCATGGCCTGCGCAACCTCCTCGATCTCCTCCTCGGACTTAGGCAGGAACTCGTGCAGCGGCGGGTCGAGCAGCCTTATCGTCACAGGCAGGCCAGCCATGATCTCGAACAGCTCGGCGAAGTCGGAGCGCTGCATGGGAAGCAGCTTTGCGAGCGCCGCGCGGCGACCGGCCTCGGTATCGGCGAGGATCATTTCACGCATTGCGACGATGCGGTCGCCTTCGAAGAACATGTGTTCGGTACGGCAAAGTCCGATCCCTTCCGCGCCAAAGGAGCGCGCCATACGCGCATCCGCGGGTGTCTCGGCATTGGTGCGAACCTTCATGCGCCGCGTCGTGTCGGCCCATTCCATAATGGCGGCGAAATCGCCCGAAAGTTCCGGCTGAAGCATGGGCACGGCGCCCTTGAGCACCTGGCCGTTGGCGCCGTCGATGGTGATGGTGTCGCCCTTGTGGAACACCTGCCCCATCGCAGTCAGCGTGCCGCTGCGATAGTCGACGCGCAGGGACCCCGCTCCCGAGACGCACGGCTTCCCCATGCCTCTCGCCACGACCGCGGCGTGGCTGGTCATCCCGCCACGGGTGGTCAGGATACCTTCCGCCGCATGCATCCCGTGGATGTCTTCCGGGCTGGTCTCGACCCGCACGAGGATGACTCGCCTGCCCTGCGACTTCGCCTCCTCCGCCTCGTCGGAGGAAAAGACGACCTCGCCTGTTGCGGCGCCGGGTGATGCGGGCAGGCCGACCGCAATGACATTGCGCTCAGCCTTCGGGTCGAGCGTAGGATGAAGGAGTTGGTCCAGCGAAGCCGGGTCGATCCTCGAGACGGCCTGCTCCTTGCTCACCAGGCCTTCCGCCGCCATGTCGACGGCGATCCGCAACGCTGCTTTGGCAGTGCGCTTGCCCGAACGCGTCTGCAGCATCCACAGCTTGCCGCGCTCGATCGTGAACTCGAGATCCTGCAGATCACGGTAGTGTCTCTCCAGCCGGTTCGCGATATCGACGAACTCGCCGAAGACGTTCGGCATGAGCTTCTCAAGCGACGGTCTATCCGACCCGGCCGCGATGCGGGCGGCTTCCGTGATGTTCTGCGGCGTGCGTATCCCGGCAACGACGTCCTCTCCCTGGGCGTTTACCAGGAACTCGCCGTAGAGCTGCTTCTCGCCAGTCGACGGGTTACGGGTGAAAGCCACGCCAGTCGCGGAGCTATCCCCCATGTTTCCGAACACCATGGCCTGTACATTGACCGCAGTTCCCCAACTCTCTGGAATATCGTGCAGTCTCCGGTAGGTGATCGCTCGCGCGTTCATCCAGCTTGAGAAAACCGCGCCGATCGCACCCCAAAGCTGATCAGATGGGTCCTGCGGGAACGGTCGACCGAGCTCCTCCTCCACCTTGTCCTTGTACTCCTCGACTACCCGGCGCCAGGCGACGGCATCGAGTTCGGTGTCGAGTTCGGCGCCGAGTCGCGCCTTCGCATCTTCGAGAATTTCCTCAAACAATTCGTGGTCGAGACCCAGAACCACGTTCGAATACATCTGGATGAAGCGCCGGTAGCTGTCATATGCGAAGCGTTCGTCACCGGACTCCAGCGCCAGCGCTGCGGCCGTCGCATCGTTGAGGCCGAGATTGAGCACGGTGTCCAACATTCCAGGCATCGACGCGCGAGCGCCCGATCGAACCGAGACGAGGAGAAGCGACGACGGGTCACCCAACCTGCGACCCGTCAGTGTGGCGATGTGGTTCAGCGCCGCGCCGACCTCCTCCTTCAGACCGTCCGGGTAGGACTGCCCGTCGGCGTAGAATCTGTTGCAGGCTTCCGTGGTGATCGTGAAACCAGGCGGCACGGGCAGCCCGAGATTGCACATCTCGGCAAGGTTCGCGCCCTTGCCGCCCAGCAGAGTCCGGTCTCCGGCGCCGCCCTCTGCCTGACCATCGCCGAACGTGTAGACCCACTTTGCCATGATCACTCCCGGCCGCGCGTCGCGCCCTCTTATTCGGTCGGGTCCGCCGTTTCCACGATAAAATCGGTTCAGGTTTGCGGTGTCGTCGGATTGCGCACTGCAGGGAAGCGAAAGGCGCCGAGTATGATCTCCGGCCGTCTTGGATGGTTCGGCGAGTCCAGCTCGGTCGGAAAGCTGCGGGTGCCCGGCGAGAGCGCGAAGTCGGAGCGCCGCACAAAGGTGACCTCGAGAAATTCCGGAACAGGCACGCCTGCGTTCATGACGCACTGACCGTGGTTGTTGGCATGAACATGTACGGGTGCGAAATGGCGCGACAGTTTCCGGAGCGCCTTGAGCATCACGGGATATCGCTCGTCGTCGTCGAACCTGTGCAATCCGTGCAACTCAACCACGATCTGGACGAACCGCCGAAGCACGTCGTCGCCCATTTCGGCGAACACGCTCCATTCGGCGTCCTCCACGTCGATCTTCAGGATAATGTCCCGCTCGTCGGCATGTCCGTTCTCGCCGAGGAACCATTCGATCGTCCGTGTGTCCTCGCCCAGCCCCGATCCCCGTACACCGAGACGCGCGTAGTGGAATCGCGGGTTGGATTCCGGAAGGCCGGTTATGGTGTGGTCGTACATGAAGACGTCATAGCCGCGCGCTGCCATGTCGCGGTCCCAGGCGACGTCATCGTTGATCCCCAAGGAATAGGCCACCCTGCCCTTGAGCCCTTCCTGAAGCATGACGTAGCCGCCGTCGCCGGCGCCTCCCATGCGAACGAAATTGCCCCCAACGTCCTCGGGTTCGAGGCATCGCAGCAGATCGAGTGCGCGTGCCTGAAGGTCCATCGGAGCCAGATGGGTTGCAGACTTGCGGGCGCGCTGGTGATCCTCCAGCGCCTCGAGGCGGGCGTAGACCCATTCGGATCGCATCACGTTGATGACCGACCGCCGGACGATACGATCCAGCAAAGCCCTCAGCATTCACGACGACTCCCAGTTCAAACAGAAACGGAACCCTAGCAGGTCCCGTGACAAGGGAAACGGCGGGTTGCAATCCAATCCGATCAGGATTAGAACATAACATGAACATGGAGGAAGGACGGTGAGACAGGCCGGCAAACTCGACTACCTGGAGATGCCGGCGACCGGCGGAACTCTCGATCGCGTCAAGGCCTTCTACAGCGAGGTCTTTGGCTGGGCGTTCACGGACTACGGTCCGACCTACTCCGCGTTTGACGAGGGTCTGGAAGGCGGGTTCTCTGCCGAGGTCTCCGATGTGACGGAAAGGCCGTTGCCGGTTCTCTTCGCCGCTGACCTCAAGGCCGCGCTGGAAGCGGTTGAAACTGCGGGCGGCACGATCGTCCGTCCTATCTTCGCCTTTCCCGGCGGAAGGCGCTTCCATTTCGTCGATCCCGCGGGCAACGAACTGGCGGTCTGGAGCGAGTGAGCCGCACTCGTCGCGGCACTGATTGCACCAATGCGCGACACTGCCTATAAGGCGGCGCGTCGCATGGCCCTTGGGGCGTCGCCAAGTGGTAAGGCAGCGGTTTTTGGTACCGCCATTCCCAGGTTCGAATCCTGGCGCCCCAGCCAATCCCGCCTGACGTGGCGGCGCCAGACAGGGAGCAATGCCGAGCATGGCGCCGATCGGGACCGCCGCCGAACCGAACCGGAGGCGCATTCTCGAGATCGGCGAGAACGGGCTCTTCTACTTCGCCATGCCCGAGGTGACGGAGGCGATCTACGCGAGCTACCGCGCGGATCTGCGCCGTGACCGTCCCTATCTCGGGTTCGGCGCCCTCTTACGGATCGCCCGAGGCGTCCGGAACGGCAATTACGATCTCGTGGTCCTACACCCGACACAACATGCGGGATGGCATCCGCGGTCCTTTCTCGCCGCGATGAGATTTTCGCTCTTGCGCGGGCGTTTCGGCGAGATCTGGGGAGCATTGACCAGCCCTCTCTTCCTCTCCGCGCTGCGATTCGTCCGTCTTCCAACCATGGTTGCGATCGATCGCGGTGACGCTTTCAGCATTCCAAGGCACAGTTTCTGGATGCTCGATCGAGCCCGGGCCTTCTTCAAACGCGAACTGCCGAGCGACCACTGGCGTGTGTTCTACGCATCCGCACACCGACGGCTGCCGGGCCTGTCCTTCCGCAAGCGCCCCCGTTGGATACGGCGGCTGTCGAAGCTCAGGCCCATCGGGCTCGGCCTCGGATCATTCCAGATCGAAGCCGCCGACCGGGCCTTCGGCTCCCCCAAGACCACCGACGTTTTTTTCGCCGGCGCCGTCGAGGGCAACAGCACCCTGCGTGCGGATGTGCCGCGGCAGCTTGAGTTGCTCAAGGCCGCTGGCTTCACCGTCGACCGGCCCGAACGCGCGGTTCCGCTCGACGAGTTCATGCAACGCTGCGCGCAGTCCTGGCTGACGCTTTCGCCCGAAGGACTTGGCTGGGATTGCTATCGTCACATGGAGGCGGCGGTGTGCGGGTCCGTTCCGCTTGTAAGCGCTCCGTCCATCCACCGTTATCGACCGCTCGTGGTCGGCGAGCAGTGCCTGGTTTATCATCCCGACGAGGATGGGATCGTTGAAACCGTACGCACCGCGCTTGCCGACAAGGCGCGACTGTCGGCAATGGCGGCGTCCGCACGCGACCACACACTTGCCCACCTGACTGAGCGGGCGATATGCGAGGCGATCGTCGTCGAGTTCGCTCGCGGGTCCGCCCAGTGATGGCCGGGGCGGAGAGGGTCGCCGCCATGGCCTGCGGTATCGAACCGTTGAAGCAGGGAGTCCCCTATGTCGCGACTGTATGAAAGCCGGAAGCGCATTCTCGTCACCGGCGGCGCGGGCTTTCTTGGCTCCCACCTGACCGACCGGCTGCTCGAGCAGGGACACGAGGTGCTCTGCGTCGACAACCTGTTCACCGGGTCAAAGCGCAATGTCGAGCACCTGCACGCAAACCCGCGCTTCGAGTTCATGCGCCATGACGTGACGTTTCCGCTCTATGTGGAGGTTGACGAAATCTACAATCTCGCCTGCCCCGCCTCCCCGGTGCACTATCAGCACGACCCGATCCAGACGACCAAGACCTCCGTGCACGGGGCGATCAACCTGCTCGGACTCGCCAAGCGGCTCCGATGCAAGATCCTTCAGGCCTCCACCAGCGAGGTCTATGGCGACCCATCCGTGCATCCGCAAACGGAGGACTATTGGGGCAACGTCAACCCGATTGGGCCCCGCGCTTGTTACGACGAGGGCAAGCGCTGCGCCGAGACGCTGTTCTTCGACTACAACCGCCAGGTCGGCCTTCCGATCAAGGTCGCGCGAATCTTCAACACGTACGGGCCGCGCATGCACCACGCCGACGGACGCGTGGTCTCCAACTTCGTCCTGCAGGCGCTGCGAAACGAGCCCATGACGCTCTATGGCGATGGCTCGCAGACCCGCTCCTTCTGCTATGTCGATGACCTGGTCGATGGCCTCATACGCCTGATGGCCACCGACGAAGCCGTTACCGGCCCAATCAATCTTGGCAATCCGAACGAAATGACGATCCGCGAGTTGGCGGAACGTGCGGTGGCCATGACTGGCTCCAGTTCAAGCGTGGCCTACCTGCCCCTGCCGGGGGACGATCCGAAGCAGCGGCAGCCGGACATCACCCGCGCGCGAACGATTCTGGCCTGGGAGCCGAAAATAGACCTCGAAGAGGGGCTTTCCCGGACAATCGACTATTTCCGGACGCTGCTGCCGACACTCGGCGTCGCCTGATCAGCCTGCTTCGCGCATCCGTTCGGCGGCCTGGAGGTCAACCGAGACAAGCTGGCTGATGCCCTGCTCCGCCATGGTGACCCCGAACAGCCGGTCCATTCGAGCCATGGTGATCGGATTGTGCGTGATCACCACGAACCGCGTTTCCGTCGAGGCCGCCATCTCGTCCATCAGGTTGCAGAAGCGCTCGACATTGTGGTCGTCGAGCGGCGCATCCACCTCGTCAAGAACGCAGATCGGCGCGGGATTGGTCAGGAACACGGCGAAGATCAGCGCCATCGCGGTGAGAGCCTGCTCTCCACCGGACAGCAAAGTCATGGTCTGTGGCCGCTTGCCAGGCGGTCTCGCAACGATCTCGAGCCCGGCTTCAAGGGGGTCGTCCGATTCGATGAGCTGTAGTTCGGCCGTTCCGCCGCCGAACAGGTGCGAGAACAACCTCTGGAACTGTGCGTTGACCACGTCGAATGCCGCCAGCAGTCTTTCCCTGCCCTCGCGGTTCAGCGACTGGATCGCCTGCCGGAGCGTCCTGATCGCCTCGATGACGTCGCCCCGCTCTGCAATGATCGTCTCAAGCCGCTCGGAGAGTTCCTTCTGCTCTTCCTCGGCGCGCAGATTGACCGCACCGAGCCGCTCGCGCTCGATCTTCAGCCTGTCGAGCCGTTGCTCCACATCGGAAACGGCCGGCAGTGGCTGGTCCGGCTCCAGTTCCGCCTGGCGGATCACCAGATGGGGGGGCGTGTTCAGCACTTCGTGGATACGCGCCTCGACTTCGCGACGGCGATCGTCAGCGGCAGTCACACGTTCCTCGGCGCGGGCTCGGGCCTCGCGCGACTCGGCGAGAGCCTGGATGGCCGCAGTCGCTGCCTTGTCGGCGGACACCTGCCGGTTCTCCGCCTCCTGCAGACGATCGGCGGCGTCCTTGCGCAGACGCTCGGCGTTCGACAGTTCGCTCATCAGCGTGCGCCTGCGCGCATCGATCTCGTCCGGCGCCTCAGCAAGCCCGCTGCTCTCGGCAGCCGCCTCGGCGCGGCGCTCCGCCAGCGCGGCAATCTGCCGATCGGCGTTGGCGACGCGCGCCGTCCAGTCCGAGTGCTCCGTAGTGATCGACGACAGGCGGCGCGCTCGCGCTTCGGCCTCCCGCTTCAGGCCCTCGTGCAAGGCACGCGCCTCCGCAAGTGTCGCCCGGTCGCGCGCGACGACGGCCGCGGCGTGGTCGAGCTTGGCTTGCAGCTCGGAGAGATCCGGAGCCGTTGCGACGGAGTGTTCGGCATCCGCATGCGCTGCGGCAGCCTCCGCGAGACCTTCGGTCAGACGCGCGCGGGACTCCTCGAGAGCGGCCCGCCGCGTGGCGAACTCGGCGACCGCCTTCTCGGCGCTGTCGAGGGCAACGCGAGCCTCGCCTAGCGCATGCTGCGCGTCGCGCCACTCCTGTCGGCTTGCCCGCTCGACCTCGGCGGCGGCCCTCGTGGACGCCTGCGCTGCGGCCTGCGCATCTTCCGCGACTCGCAGGATTTTCATCGCTTCGATGGCGGCGGCATCTAGCTCGGCAAGACGGTTCTTCTGGGCCAAGCGCTGGGCGGCCGCCGTCGGAGCCTCCGCACTCGCGGTCAGACCATCCCAGCGCCACAGCGCGCCCTCGCGCGTGACGAGGCGCTGGCCCGGTTTCAATTGCCCGCGAAGCATAAGACCGGCCGCATCGTCGACAAGCCCAATCTGGGCCAGTCTCCGGGCAAGCTGCACCGGCGCCGAGACAAAGGTCGCCAGCGAAACGACCCCTTCGGGCAGAGCGGGGTCGCTACCCAAGCCGCCGTTCTCGGCCCAATGCGCGGGCGCTCCGGGGTCGAGCGGCAGATCGAGATCCTCACCGAGCGCGGCGCCAAGGGCGGTCTCGTAACCACGCTGAACCTCGATCCGCTCCAGCACCGCTGGGAAAAGATCGCTGGTTACCGCATTGATGATCCTCGCCAGTGTGCGCGCCTCGGTCTCGATGCGGGCATGATCGGCCTTTGCCGAATCGAGGGGCTGGCGCGCCGCGCTTTCGATCGATCGTGCCTCCAGGGCAACTCGCTCGGCCTCGGTCGCGGCATGCTCTGCGGACGCCAGTCTCGCCTCGGCGGCCTCCACGAGGCCGCGCTTCGCGGCCGGGTCAGCCAAACCACGCAGCCTTTCGGCAATCGCACCGCCCTCGCGTTCGTTCTCCGCCAGTTGCCGTTGCAGCCGGACGCGGCGATCATCGACATCCCGCAGTGCGCGTTCGGCCTGGTTGCGCTGCGCCGCCGCCTCGGCGCGTTCGGACGTGAGCCGTGTGAGGAGCCCCTCGCTCAAGGCGAGCGCCGAGCCTGCCTGCTCGAACGCGGCCCTCGTTTCCTGCTCGTGGCCGACGGCGCCCGCGTCCTGCAACTCCAGGTCAAGCCTCTCGGCATCGAGACGAGCGAGAGATGAGGCGTTGTCCGCTACCAGTCGCTGTTCCCGCGCGATATCCGCGTCGAGCTGCGCGACGCGCTTCTCCAGTTCGACCTGGCGGGCGCGGATCCGGCTGGCCTCTTCCTCGATCTGGGCGCGAGCGATGGAAAGCCGTTGGAACGCCGCCGCTGCCGCCGCCGCCGAATCGCGCAGCGCCGGAAGCTTCGCGGCGTTCACCGCCTGCTCCCTGGCTGCGTTCATCTGCTCGCTGGCTCGTTCGCCGACAAGCACCGTCGAAGCCGTAAGGGCGCCGTTCGCCTCGGCTTCCTGGGACTTTGCCAGCGTCCAGCGCAAGTGCAGGAGCGTCGCGTCGGCCTTGCGTATCTCCGCCGACAGGTTGCGGAAGCGTGACGCCTGACGAGCCTGTCGCTTGAGGTTGTCGATCTGGCTTTCCAGTTCGCCGACCACGTCGTCCAGCCGCTCGAGGTTCTGCTCCGCGGCCCGGAGCCTGAGTTCCGCCTCGTGACGGCGCGAATGCAGGCCCGAGATGCCGGCCGCCTCCTCGAGCAACGCGCGGCGCGCCTGGGGCTTCGCCTGGATCAGCTCGCCGATACGGCCCTGACCGACCATCGAGGGAGAGCGAGCACCGGTTGACTGGTCGGCAAAGAGAAGCTGCACGTCCCTGGCGCGTGCCTCCCGACCATTGATGCGATAGATCGAGCCCGCCTCGCGCTCGATGCGACGGGAGACCTGCAATTCGTCGGCGTCGTTGAAGGCGGCGGGAGCCGAGCGGTCCTGGTTGTCGAGAAAGAGCGTCACCTCGGCCGTGTTCCGGGCCGGCCTGGTCGCCGAACCCGAGAAGATGACGTCGTCCATGCCGGAGGCGCGCATGTTCTTGTAGGAACTCTCGCCCATGACCCAGCGCAGGGCCTCGACGAGGTTCGACTTGCCGCAACCGTTCGGTCCAACGACGCCGGTCAGGCCGCGCTCGATGACGAACTCCGACGGCTCGACGAACGACTTGAAGCCGAGAAGGCGGAGCCGGGAAAACCTCATGCGCAGCCGCCGGGAATGGAACCGCCGTCCCCGCCGTTCATGCGGCTGGTGCGGTCAGAGCATGCCGTCGATGATCGCCGACATTTCCTCAACGGTCAGGGCTCCCGAATACTTGCTTCCGTTGATGAAGAACGTCGGCGTCGCCTCGACGCCGAACTCCTTCGCACCACGGTCGCGAACCGATTGGACATCGGTCATCAGCTTCTGGTCCGTCAAGCATGCCTCGAAGGACTCCTGTGAAAAACCGGCCAGCTTTGCGATTTGAAGGAGCGCGTCGCGTGCATTCTCGGAGAAGGCCCAGGTTTCCTGCTGCTTGAACAGGACGTCGACCATGGCGAAGTACTTGTCGTTGGCGCAGCGCGCCAGCATGAATCCAGCCGTCGCACGCGGGTCGAAGGGGAACTCGCGCATGATCAGCCGCGCCTGACCGCTGTCGATATATTTCTCCTTGATCACCGGATAGGTATTCTTGTGAAAGTTGGCGCAATGGCCGCACGTCATCGACGCGTATTCCACGATGGTGACCTTGGCGTCGTCCTTGCCGACCTGCTTTTCCGGCAAGGCGCCTGGCTCAAGCAGCTTCGCCAGATCAACCGAGCCCTGCGAGGGCGGCGCGTTGCCCTCGGCACTTGGCGGGGTCGGTGGCGTGTCCGGTTTGGGTTCTTCCGCGACCTCGTCACCGTCGCCGCAGGCGGCAAGCAACATCATCGATGCCGGCAGCACCGCAGCGGACAGGAGCAACGACCTGCGCGAAAGACGATCAATCATCGAATCACCCGAAATCAAAGGAATAGTGCACCGGCCGTGCACCACAAGGCGAGAGTTGGCGCGAAATAAGGCATCCGGCGCACGCGGCCTACCGCAAAATCGTCGCGCCTGCGATCAACTTCGTGCGAGGGGGCTAGCGACTGCTACGCGCGACCGAGGCGCCCAGCCGTTCGAGGGCTATCCGCAGGCCTTCGTCCTCAATGCCCGCGAGGGTTCCGGCAAGGTGCGACCGCTCCGACTCGCTGAGTTCCCTGAGCGCACGGGCGGGCTTCGCCGCCTCCGTGTTCACGGGTTTCTGGATGATGCGAATGCGCCCGATCGCCGGGAAGCCCAGGAAGGCGTTGATGCGGGCGATCGTCTCCCCGCTCTCATGCTGGAGCGCCATCGCGGCGTAACCCTCGCAGGCGACGTGAAGCACGGCCGGCTCGAACGGATCGTCGTCGTCGCGACGCCGCGGCCAGGCAATCCGCTCCGGACGGGTCGTGCCGGAGAGGCGCGGCCCGACGATCTCCTCCCACGACTGGACCAGGCCCACCGAGATGCCGGCTCGCCGCCTGAGCACCGGATCGAGGATGCCCGCGGCGAGGTCTCCGACCGGGACGGGATTGCCGCCTGCGCCTTTCCCTGCCATGAGCCGCACCTTCGAGTTCTGTTGAGCCATGTCATCATCAATCCGCGCGGGACGCAAACCGGCGGCATTCGCCGCCCGTCTGCTTGCCTGGTACGACCGCCACCACCGCGAACTGCCCTGGCGCGTGTCGCCCAAGGCGTTTGCGGCCGGCGAGCGGCCAGACCCCTACCGGGTGTGGCTCTCGGAGGTCATGCTTCAGCAGACGACCGTCGAGGCGGTGAAGCCCTTTTACGGCGCCTTTCTCGATCGCTGGCCCGCAGTGGCGGATCTTGCAGCCGCCCAGTCCGACGATGTCATGCGCGCATGGGCGGGGTTGGGTTACTACTCGCGGGCACGCAACCTGCTCAAATGCGCTCGCGCCGTGGTCGAGCAGCATGGCGGTCGTTTTCCCGAGCACGTCTCGACCCTGCGAACGCTTCCCGGCATTGGCGCCTATACCGCGGCGGCGGTCGCGGCCATCGCGTTCGGACGGCGCGAAGCGGTCGTCGACGGCAATGTGGAGCGGGTGATCGCGCGGCATCGCGCGATCGGTGTTCCCTATCCCGCCGTTAAGCGCGAAATTGGCGCGATCGTCGCCGCTCTGACGCCCGGTGACCGGTCCGGAGACTTTGCGCAGGCGATGATGGACCTCGGAGCGACCGTGTGCAGCCCGCGCCGGCCGTCATGCCTCGTCTGCCCGGTTTCGGAAGACTGCGAAGGGCTGGCCAAGGGGAACCCTGAGCAATTTCCCCTGCGCTCTCCGAAACCTGCCAGACCGGTGCGTCGCGGCGCCGCGTTCGTCGCGATCCGCCCGGATGGTGCGGTCCTGCTTCGGCAGCGGCCGGAAAGCGGGCTTCTTGGCGGCATGACGGAAGTGCCCACCAGCAGCTGGAATGCAAGCATGGATGGGGACACCACGCCGTCCGCTGCTCCGTTTCCTGCGGACTGGACCGCAGCCGGACAGATCATCCACGTCTTTACCCACTTCGAACTGAGACTCGACGTCTACCGCGCCCGCGCCTCGCTCTCCCCGCCGCCTGGCACATGGTGGTCGGGAGACCCGGCTTCGGAAGCCCTCCCCACTGTCATGAGGAAAGCGCTGGCGGCTGCAACAGACGGCGCATCCCGGCAATCCGCATCCAAACGACCGAAAGGCAATCGATGACTCAAATCCACCACGTTGTCTTCGATATCGGCAAGGTGTTGATCCATTACGATCCCGAGCTGCCGTTCAGGCGGCTGATCCCTGACGCAAACGAGCGTCGCTGGTTCCTGGACAACGTCTGCACGAGCCCTTGGAACATCGAGCAGGACCGCGGGCGGAGTTGGGAAGCGGCCGAAACAATGCTCATCGCCGACCACCCGGCCCATGCCGACAACATTCGCAATTTCCGCCGCTTCTGGCACGAGATGGTGCCGCACGCCTATCAAGACAGCGTTGCGATCATGCTTGGTCTGATCGAGCAAGGCCGCGATGTGACGATGCTCACCAACTTCGCTGCCGACACGTTCGCAGAGGCGCGGAAGCGCTTCGACTTCCTCAACCGGCCGCGCGGCGTCACGGTTTCGGCCGATGTGAAGCTGCTGAAGCCGCAGCGCGAAATCTATGAACTCCACGCCAGGAAGTTCGGGCTCGATCCAATTCGAACCCTGTTCATCGACGACAGCCCGGCCAACGTCGAAGGCGCCCGTGCCGCGGGCTGGCAGTCCATCCCGTTCGTCGATGCGGCCACGCTCGCGCGAGACCTCGACCGGTTAGGGGTCGCACCGAGCGCCTGACTGATCCACGCCCTCAGGCGCCCGCCCGCTCCATGCCGAGCCGGGCGATGCGGCGCAGCTCGTCGATCGGCGTCAGTCCGCCATTGCGCTCATAGTGCCAGAACGTCCAGCCGTTGCAGGCGTCGAGCCCCTGCATGACCGCACCGACCCGGTGGATGGAACCAGCGACGTCGCCGGCAACGAGCGTGCCGTCCGCCCGCACGGTCGCAGTCCAGCGCCGGCGCGCGTCATGCAGCACCGCACCCGGCGCCATCAAGCCGGAGTCGATCAGGCTGACGAAGGCGACGCGCGGCTCGGAACGCTTGCCGGCCAGCGGCTCGACCATCCCTGCTTCCAGCGGCTGCACGGCATCGATACGCGCCATCGCGGCGTCGATGTAGCCCTGTTCGCGCTCGACGCCGACGAAATGCCGGCCGAGGCGCTTGGCCACGGCGCCCGTCGTCCCCGAACCGAAGAAGGGATCGAGGACCACGTCTCCAGGCTTCGTCGACGAAAGCAGCACGCGCGCGATGAGAGCCTCCGGCTTCTGGGTCGGGTGCAGCTTGTCGCCATTGTCGTCCTTCAGGCGCTCAGCGCCCGTGCAGATCGGAAACAGCCAGTCCGAGCGCATCTGGACGTCGTCATTGGCGGCCTTCAGCGCCTCGTAGTTGAACGTATAGGATTTGCCTTTCTGGTCGCGGCTCGCCCAGATCATCGTCTCATGCGCATTCTGAAACCGGCGGCCGCGGAAGTTCGGCATCGGATTGGTCTTGCGCCATACGATGTCGTTGAGGATCCAGTACCCCAGATCCTGCATTGTCGCGCCGACCCGGAAAATGTTGTGGTAGGAGCCGATGACCCAGATCGTACCGCTGGGTTTCAGCACGCGGCGCGCGGCCAGAAGCCAGGCGCGGGTGAACGCGTCATAAGCTTCGAAACTCTCGAACTGATCCCAGTGGTCGTCGACCGCATCCACCTTCGATTGGTCAGGACGGCGCAGATCGCCTTCCAGTTGCAGATTGTAAGGCGGATCCGCGAAGATCGCATCGATCGACCGGTCGGGAAGGCGGTCGAGGGCTGCGACGCAATCGCCCTTGATGATCGTGTCGATCCAGGGAGAGGGCCGGGCGGAGGAAGAATGATCGTCAAGCTGACGCACTGCGGACATCGATACACCGGGAACGCTGACTGTTTACGTCCGGTTATGGTTACCGATCCGCGTAAAGAATCAGTGAAATGCCGGGCTTTGTTGCCGCAACGATGCTGATAGTGTATCGCGCGGCCATGAAGGCGCCGCCGCCCGCCCGTCCCCTCCATGCCGGATCCGATGCCGCTACCTGAACTCGTCATTTTCGATTGCGATGGGGTGCTCGTCGATTCAGAGATCATCGCGGCGCGCGTCGAGGCTGAACTCATCACACGCGCTGGCTACCCGATCGACGCCTCGGAACTCGCCGAGACATACGCCGGCCTGACCTTCAAGGATATCCTGCTGGCGATCGAGCAGAAATCGTCGATCCCGCTGCAAGCGTCGCTGATCGCCCAGGCCGAAACGCTCGTCGACAAGGCATTGTCGAACGTGTCCGCAATTCCGGGCGCACGCGACGCCGCCCTCTCGGTCACGGGCAAGCGCTGCATCTGCTCCAATTCCCGGCAGGAGCGACTCGCGATGATGCTTGGCCGCACCGGACTGAAGCCGCTATTCGAGGGCAGCATCTTTTCCGCCTTCGATACCGAATCGAAACGGCCGAAACCCGCCCCTGACGTGTTCCTCCATGCCGCGCGAACGATGGGGGTCGATCCGCGCGCCACCTTCGTGATCGAGGATTCCGTGCATGGGGTGCATGGTGCCAGGCAAGCGGGGATGCGGGTCATCGGGTTCACCGGCGCCTCGCACAGCTATGCCGGACACGCCGACGCCCTGACCGGGGCCGGTGCTGAAACGGTCATTCGAAACTGGCGCGATCTGAAGGGCGTCGTCTCGGCGCTCGCCGCGTGGTCCGAGGACGCCTGACCGGCGACCCGGCCTAGTTCTTCTTGGCCGGGCCTTCGTCGAAACCGGCGAACACCTGAACGGTGCGAGGGGCGGGAATGGGAATCACCACGTTCGGGTCGTTGAATATGAACTGTGTCGCGCCCGATGGGCTGAGCGCCACCTGATACTGGTGTATCTGCGAGTAGAGCACTTCCTCGCCACGCGTGACGGCAACCCGGATGGGCAGCGTGACGGTGCCGGTTGCGCCCGCCGGTCCGGTCACCACCCGTCCGGCGACGGCGACATTCATCGTCAACATGCTGTCGGACCGTGTACAGGCGCGCGTCGCATCGCTTATCGCGGCCTGGTACTGAAGCTTGGCAGGGTCAGCATCGCCGCCTTTCGCGAAGCTGCGAACGATTGCCGCACCTTCCCTGAGGGTGACCGCCGGACAATAGGCGCGAAGTTCCGCCTCTGAGATCTTGGCCCTCTGGGCCTCGTCCGAACCTTTGTTCGAAAGACCAAGTTGGAGCGCGCCGATGCCGTCACCAGACTGACAGCCGGCCGCTGCAAGAAGTACCGCCAGCACTGCAATGGCAGACCGACGACGCGAGGTGACTGAATCCATACGCGGTGCTTCCCTCAGAATGTCGCGGCGTCTATAGCAACGCCGCGGCGAAAATGCGACTGACACCCGTCGGTCGCACCTTTTCCGTCCGATTGGGAGTGCTTCGGCAACGATGCAATACGTCAGTACGCGCGGTGAGGCGCCCGCCCTCGGATTCTCCGATGCGATGCTGGCCGGGCTGGCCCGCGATGGCGGACTCTATCTCCCGGCAAGCTGGCCGAAGTTTTCCGCGGCGCAGATCAGGACGATGCGGGGTCTCCCCTACCCCGACCTCGTCGTGCGTCTGCTGACGCCGTTCCTCGGCGGCGAGATTGCCGCGCAGGCGTTCGAACGCATGGTTCGCGAAGCCTATGCGACCTTCCGCCATCCGGCCGTCTGCCCGATCGTCCAGACTGGCGCCGACCGCTTCGTGCTCGAACTCTTCCACGGCCCGACACTCGCCTTCAAGGACGTGGCGATGCAGTTGCTCGCGCGTCTGATGGATCATGTGCTCGCGGAGCGGGGGCAACGCGCAACGATCGTGGGGGCGACGTCAGGAGATACTGGCGGCGCGGCTATCGATGCGTTTGCAAACCGCGAGCGCGCCGATCTCTTCATCCTCTTCCCGGAGGGCCGAGTGTCGCCGGTACAGCAGCGGCAAATGACCACCTCGGGCGCAGCCAACGTGCACGCGCTCGCGGTAGCGGGCACCTTCGATGACTGCCAGGCGCTCGTGAAGGCGATGTTCAACGACCATGCGTTCCGCGACCGGGTGGGCCTTTCAGGCATCAACTCGATCAACTGGGGCCGGATCATGGCCCAGATCGTCTATTACTTTTCTTCCGCCCTTTCGCTCGGAGCGCCTGACCGGCCTGTCAGCTTCGTCGTGCCCACAGGCAATTTCGGCGACATCCTCGCGGGATACGCCGCCAAGCGCATGGGCTTGCCGGTCGACCGCCTCGTGATTGCGACAAACGACAACGACATCCTCGCCAGGATGATGGAAACGGGCGCGTACAGGACGCGCGACGTTGTTCCAACGACCTCGCCGTCGATGGATATCCAGGTTTCCTCCAACTTCGAACGTCTGCTCTTCGAGGCGTCCGGCCGCGATGCCGGGGAAGTGCGAAGGGCAATGGACGGCTTGCGACAATCCGGCGGGTTCAAACTCGAGGACCGCACTCTGGATGCCATCCGCCGCGAGTTCGACGCGGCACGCACGACGTCCGGCGAGGTGGCGGAGACAATAGGGGCCGTGCTCTCAAACGCCGGCTACCTGCTCGATCCCCACACGGCCACCGCATTCCACGTCGCTGACCGGCTCGGCATCGAGGGCGCGACGGTGGTGCTTGGGACAGCTCATCCCGCCAAGTTTCCAGATGCCGTGAAGGCGGCGTGCGGGGTGACACCGCTGCTGCCCGAGCGGCTTTCGGGCATGATGAACCGGGCTGAAACCTTTGCAAAGCTTCCATCCGAACTCGAAATGGTGGAAGATTATGTCAATCGCCACGCAAGGGCGACGCGTTAGGGAGTCTCATCTGCATGGGTGTTGAGGTTAGCCGTTTGTCGAACGGCCTCACGGTAGCGACCGAAGCCCTGCCCCACATCGAATCCGTAGCCCTTGGCGTATGGGTCAAGTCGGGCTCCCGCGACGAGCGGGACGACGAACACGGCATCGCGCACCTGCTGGAGCACATGGCCTTCAAGGGAACGGAGCGCCGCACCGCCTGGAAGATCGCCTCGGAGATCGAGAATGTGGGGGGCGAGATCAACGCGGCGACCAGCGTCGAGACGACGTCGTTCTACGCCCGCGTCCTGTCCGAGGACGTTCCGCTTGCAATCGACATACTCGCCGACATCCTCAACGAGTCGAAGTTCGAGGACGACGAACTCGAGCGCGAACAGCATGTAATCCTTCAGGAGATCGGCGCCGCCCACGACACGCCCGACGACATCGTGTTCGACCGCTTCACGGAGACGGCGTTCCGGCATCAGGCGATCGGGCGATCGATTCTCGGCACCCCCGAGACGGTGAAGTCCTTCACCTCCGCGCAATTGCGAAACTTCATGGAGCGCCAGTACGGCGCGGACCGCATGGTGTTCGTGGCGGCAGGCGACGTCGATCACGACACGATAGTACGTGAAGTTGAGAGCAAGCTCGGCCGGTTCCGCCCCAAGGCGGAAGGCATTATCCCCACCTATGCCAATTATGTCGGAGGAGACTTCCGGGAGGACCGTGACCTGATGGATGCACAAGTCGTCCTCGGGTTCGAGGGCCGTGCCTACCATGTCCGCGACTTCTATGCCTCGCAGGTGCTTTCGATGATCCTCGGCGGCGGCATGTCCTCGCGCCTTTTCCAGGAGGTCCGCGAAAAACGTGGTCTGTGCTATTCCATCTACGCATTCCATTGGGGGTTCTCGGATACCGGCATATTCGGCGTCCATGCCGCCACCGGCCAGAGCGATCTCCAGGAACTCATTCCGGTCATCGTCAGGGAACTTCGAAAAGCCGGTGAAGCCATTCTGCCGGAGGAGTTGAACAGGGCGCGGGCGCAGTACCGCGCCGGGCTTGTCATGTCGGCGGAAAGCGCTGCAAGCCGGGCATCGCAGATCGCTCGGCAACTGCTCCTTTTCGGACGCCCGATCCCGAAGGAGGAACTGGTGGACCGACTTTCCAACCTCACGATAGAGCGGCTCACCGACCTCTCCGCGCGCCTATTCTCGGCGCCTCCGACCATCGCTGCGGTCGGCCCGATAGGCAAGCTTGCGCCCTACGAAGAGATTCGAGCCGCCCTTCCGGCAGGCGATCCAGGCCTGCGTAAGCTCGCGGTCTAAATCTCAGAGCAATGTTCGCCCTTCCGTCGCTCCGCCGCGATCTTCCGGCGCTCCGCGGTGCGAGGGTGCATCTTCGCCTGCCAGTTGCGGGCGACTATCAGGAATGGGCTTCGCTGCGACATGCAAGCCGCGCATTTCTCGTTCCGTGGGAGCCACGCTGGACGGCGGACGAACTCGACAGGCCGGCCTGGCGGCAGCGATTGCGGCGCTACCGTGAGGACTATGCGTCCGGGACGGCCGTGCCGTTCCTCATCTTCTCCACCACGGACGCAAAGCTGGTTGGCGGGATCACGATCGGAAACATCCGGCAGGGCGTCGCGCAAAGTGGGCAGATCGGCTATTGGGTCGGCGAACGCTACGCAGGTCAGGGCTACATGCTCGAGGCCATCCGCCTGATTATCCCGTTCGCGTTCGAGAGCCTTCGGTTGCACCGGATCGAGGCTGCCTGTATTCCCGACAACACGCGCTCGGCGCGCGTGCTTGAAAAAGCCGGATTCCAGAAGGAAGGACTCCTCAGGTCCTATCTCAGGATTAACGGGACCTGGAAGGACCACTACCTCTACGCCGTGATCGCCGAAGATCGGCCAGGCGTGGAAAGACGGGGCTAAGGGACAATTGACGTCTGGAACACGAGCGACCGCGCGGACCCTGCGCTACCTGCTGACCGTCGCGACGTTGCTCCTGTTCCATGTTGTCCCGGCCACGGCGCTCGAGGCGATCAAGATTTCCCGTGACGACATCGCGCTCGATCTTTCCGGCGCGGTCGAGATCTACAACGACCAGGGACCGAATTTTCAGATTTCCACCGCGCCGGGACCGGACGGCATCGTGCGGCGCATCGAGGTGGAGGCAAATGGCGAACGGTCCACTGGCGACTGGGCTGTCTTCGCGCTCGCGAACGCCACCGACGAACAAATCGACCGGTTGATCGTCGCGCCTCACTTCAGGCTTGTGGGCTCCGGCATGTTCTGGCCCGATCTCGGCTCCGACCGGATCAATGCAATCACGCCCAGCGAGGGGTTCGCTCTCGACCGCGAGGCGAGTCCCGACGCGGACGTGTTCCTGCTCACGCTGAACCCAGGCACGGTCATCACCTTCGTTGCGGAACTCGCGTCACCGACCCTGCCTCAGGTCTACCTCTGGGCGCCCGACGCCTACAAGGACACAGTGAACTCCTACACGCTGTTCCGCGGCATCGTGATAGGGATCGCCGGACTTCTGGCGCTGTTCCTGACAATCCTGTTCGTGGTCAAGGGGACGTCGATGTTTCCCGCGACCGCAGCGTTGGCTTGGGCGGTCCTGGCATACATCTGCATCGACTTCGGGTTCCTCAACAAGGTCGTCGAGATATCGCCGGGCAGCGAGCAGGTGTGGCGTGCCGGGACCGAGGTTGCGCTCGCGGCGACGCTGGTGGTGTTCCTGTTCACCTACCTCAACCTCAATCGCTGGCACGGCCATTTCAGCTATGGAGTGCTCGCGTGGATCCTCGGCCTCTTCCTGATAGCGGGCGTGGCGATCATCGATCCCTCGATCGCCGCGGGCATCGCGAGGCTGTCTTTCGCAGCCACCGGCATCGCAGGGCTGGGCCTGATCGTCTATCTCGGCATGCAGGGGTACGACCGCGCGATCATGCTCGTTCCGAGCTGGATCATGGTCCTTGTCTGGATGATCGCATCGTGGATGACGGTCAACGGCCTGCTCGACAACGACATCATCCAGCCCGCCCTCGGCGGTGGGCTCATTCTCATCATCCTCCTGATCGGATTCACGGTGATGCAGCACGCCTTCTCGGGAGGTGCTCTGCATCAGGGTCTGTTCTCCGACCTGGAACGCCAGGCTCTCGCGGTCACGGGGTCCGGGGACATCGTCTGGGATTGGGACGTCCTGCGCGACAGGATCGTCACGCGACCCGATGTAAGCGCGACGATCGGCCTGGCGGCCAACAGCCTTGCAGGACCGGCGCGGACCTGGCTGCCCATCCTGCATACTGACGATCGCGACACGTTCCGAACCACCCTCGATGTCGTCCTCGAGCATCGGCGCGGTCGGGTCGCACAGAGTTTCCGTCTGCGCGGCGCGGACGGTCACTATCACTGGTTCGCGCTGCGCGCCCGGCCGGTCGTTGGTTCCGATGGCGAGGTCATCCGCTGCGTGGGCACCCTCGTCGACGTCACGGAGCAGAAGAAGGCCGAGGAGCGCCTGCTTCATGACGCGGTGCACGACAACCTGACCGGGCTTCCAAGCCGAGAACTGTTCCTGAACCGCCTCGAAGGTATGATAGCCATCGCGAAGGCTGACGAGCGGCTGAAGCCGACCGTCTTTGTCATTGACATAGACCGGTTCAAGAAGATCAATGACGGCCTCGGCATATCCGCGGGCGACACGATCCTGCTCACCGTCGCTCGACGACTGCACCGGCTCCTGAAACCGCGTGATTCCCTTTCGCGCTTCTCGGGCGACCAGTTCGCACTGATGCTGCTTTCGGAGCAGGATCCGGCGCGGATCGCCGCCGTCGCCGATGCCGCCAAGCAGGCTATCCGCGCGCCAATAACTTTCGCCAAGAAGGAGATCGTGCTGACCGCCTCGATCGGCCTGGTCAGTTGGACCGAGGCGCAGGGCACCGCCGAGGACATGGTCAAGGACGGCGAGCTGGCGATGCATCAGGCCAAGCGTTTTGGCGGAGACCGCATCGAGCCATTCCGCCCCGCATTCCGGTCGGTTGGGACAGACCGCCTCCAGCTCGAATCCGACCTCAGGCGCGCCATCGAGCGCAAGGAGTTCATGCTGCATTACCAGCCGATCGTGCGTCTCGAGGACCGCACCATCGCGGGCTTCGAAGCCCTGCTGCGCTGGGACCATCCGCGACGCGGCCTGATCCCGCCGAGCGACTTCATTCCAGTTGCCGAGAGTTGCGAACTCATCGTGCCGCTCGGCCTGTTCGCCATGCAGCAGGCCGCCGACGATCTTGCGACCTGGCAACGGCAGGTCGGTGACGATGTCCCCCTGTCGGTTTCCGTGAATCTGTCGAGCCGCCAGCTCATCCGGCGAGACCTCGTCAGTGACGTGCGTTCGGTGATCGCACGGGCGAACATCAAGCCGCGGTGCTTCCGCCTCGAACTCACCGAATCGCTGGTGATGGACAATCCGGAACAGTCAGCGCATGTCCTGAACAAGCTGCGGCAAACGGGCATCGGCCTGTCGATTGACGACTTCGGAACAGGCTATTCCTCGCTGTCCTATCTGACCCGTTTTCCTTTCGACACTATCAAGATCGACAAGAGCTTTGTCGACGACACAACGCCGAAGCGCGACGTTCTGCTGAAATCGATGGTCAACATGGCGCACGAACTCGGTATGTCCGTGGTCGTCGAAGGCATATCGGACGAGAGCGACGCTCTCCAATTGCGCCAGCTCGGCTGCGAGTACGTTCAGAGCTACATGTTCGGCGCGCCCGTGCCAGCCGAGTCGGCGATCCGCATGCTCAGGGACCAGTATCCTCTCGCTCAGGCGTGACCCGCAGCGGCGGAGAGGTGGGTAAGGTCGATGCCGATCGACGCCAAGATCCGATCGTACTTTCTGTCGATGTCGGTGTCGAAGATCAGTTCCGAGGTGGCGGGGCATGTCAGCCAGCCATTCGCCGCGATCTCGCCTTCCAGCTGACCCGGGGCCCAGCCGGCATATCCGAGCGCCATGATGGCGTTTCGTGGTCCCTTGCCCGACGAGATTGCCCGAAGGATGTCGATCGTAGCGGTGAGGCAGAGTTCCTCGGCGACGGGCATCGACGATTCCACCATGACGTCATCGGAGTGCAGCACGAAGCCGCGGCTGCGGTCGACAGGACCGCCGTTGCGGACCACGAAGTCGCGCGTCTGCTGTGGCAGCCGGATCGCCTCCTGCTCGTTCATGATCCCAAGCTGGACCAGAAGGTCGGGAAACCGCATGGCCTGGACCTGGTTGATGACCAGCCCCATCGCACCATCCTCGCTGTGGGCACACACGTAGACGACGGAGCGCGTGAAGCGGTCGTCCTTCATCCCGGGCATGGCGATGAGGAACTGGTCGTCGAGGAAGCCGCGCGCCCGCGCGGAGTTCAGCCGTTTGCGGGTAGTCATGACGCGAGCGTAACGCGTTTCGGCGATGCTTGAAAGGCGACTCAATGGGCCGGGCGCTCGCCCCGGAATCATCTCTCACGAAGAAATGATGCCCCTTGGCAGCCGGGACCGCTTGCGCGCCCGACCTGTCCTGTCCAGTTGTCCGCCATGGTCGATGTCCGCTTCCGCGTCTCGTCAACGCTTACCGCCTTCGCGCTGGCGGTAGCGCCGGCGTCGGCGGCGTCGAGCTCTTGGGAGACCTTCGCCGGCGGCCGCGTCGCGCTGGTGACGTCCGGCGTGGCCGGCGCCGGCGGCAAACTGCGGGGCGCGCTGATGATCGATCTGGCGCCCGGCTGGAAGACCTACTGGCGCGACCCGGGAGATGCCGGTGTGCCTCCCTCACTGACGCTGGCAGACGGCTCTCCGTACACGATCGCGGACATCGGCTTCCCCGCGCCGCAGCGTATCGACGATGGGGCGACCAAATGGGCGGGCTACAAGCATCCCGTCGCATTGCCTCTGACTTTCGAGGCGGACAACGCCGCCGGGACGATCGAGGCCGACGTCTTCCTCGGCGTCTGCGAGACGATCTGCATTCCCGTTCAGGCCAGGCTGGTCGTCGAGCCTGCCCTGGACCCCGACAATGCCGACGACTTCGGGGCGGTGGAGGCCGCGTTCGCAGCGTTGCCGGCCGAGGCTGGACCCGGCTTCGGCGCGGCCGTTGGTGAGGTGCGCGACGACGCTCTTGTCGTATCGGTGGAGGCACCGGGAGAGCCGGCCGCCGTCGACCTTTTCGTTGCGTCACCGGAGGGCTATGTCCTCGGCACGCCCGAGCGCGTCGACACCGACGGCAGGATCAGCTTCGCGGTGCCCGTCTTCGACCAGCCGACGCCGCGCGTAGCCGGGGCGGCCATCGCCTACACGCTCGTCGCCGGCGAAACTGCGGTAAGCGGCACGCTGGTCCTGCCGTAAACGTGCTGTTGCACTGGCCTGGGCCAGCCGCTAAGCCTCGCCGCCAAACTGCAACCTGGAGTGCCCCATGACAATCGCCATTGGTTCGACCCTGCCCGAGGCCACCTTCAAGGTGATGACCGACGACGGCGCGAAGAACTTTACGACGGCGGACGTCTTCGCCGGCAAGAAGGTGGTCCTGTTCGGCGTGCCCGGCGCCTTCACGCCGACATGCAGCAACAACCATCTGCCGGGCTATCTCGAGAACCACGACGCGATCCTGGCGCGTGGAGTCGATACGATCGCAGTGCTCGCGGTCAACGACCAGCATGTGATGCGTGCCTGGGCCCGCTTCACCGGTGGCGAGGGCAAGCTGCTCTTCCTCGCAGACGGCAACGGCGATTTCGTCAAGACGGTGGGGCTCGACGCCGACTTCAGCGGGGGCGGGATGGGACTGCGGTCGAAGCGGTTCTCGATGCTTGTCGAGGACGGCAAGGTTGCCGCGCTCAATGTCGAGACCAAATCCGGCGTCGACGAGTCGGGCGCAGCGAAGATGCTGGAGCTTCTATAGCGGCTTTGCCGCACCGCGTTTGGCCGCGCGATGCGCCTTCCCAGCGATATCATCACCTTCCCGCGGTCTCGTCTTCTTCTTGAAGGGCGCCATGCCGAGGCGCGCCAGTTCATCGGCGCGCTCGTTTTCGGGATGGCCGTCGTGGCCCTTCACCCAGTGCCAGGTCACCGTGTGAGGTGAACGCGCCGCGTCGAGGGCCTGCCACAATTCGACGTTCTTCACCGGCTTGTTGTCGGCCGTGCGCCAGCCGCGGCGTTTCCAGCCGGCCAGCCAGGACATGATGCCCTCCCGAACGTAGTTGCTGTCGGTATAGAGGTCGACGGCCACGGGCTCCTTCAGTGCGCCGAGCGCCTCGATGGCGGCCCGCAGTTCCATGCGGTTGTTGGTCGTATCCGCCTCGCCGCCCGAAAGCTCCTTTACCTTGCCATTGTATCGCAGCAAGGCGCCCCATCCGCCCGGGCCTGGATTGCCGGAGCATGCGCCGTCTGTGAAGATCTCGACACTCTTCACCGTCAACCGATCCCGTATTCGGAGGCGGATTCGACCCGCCGGTGGAATCGCAGGCGGCGGATGTACTCGCGGGGATCACGCTTCTGCACCAATGCCCCGTCGGGAATGGTCAGCCAGTCGTAGAGGCGGGTCAGCAGAAAACGCAGCGCCGACCCGCGTGCGAGCAACGGCAGCGCGTCCCTCTCTGCTGCCTCCAGCGGCCGGACTTCCTGATATCCGGCGAGCAAGGCCGCGCCCTTGGTGAGGTTGAAGGCATGGTCCTTCTCGAAGCACCAGGCATTGAGACAGGTCGCGAGATCATAGGCATAGAGGTCGTTGCAGGCGAAGTAGAAGTCGATCAGGCCCGACAGCCGTTCGCCCAGGAAGAAGACGTTGTCGGGAAACAGATCGGCATGGATGATGCCCTCGGGGAGCCCTTTCGGCCAGCGGTAGCCTAGCTCCGCGAACTCCGCGTCCACTTCGTCGACCAGCCCGGGTTCGACCTCGTCCGCGCGTGGTCGCGCGCCGACCCAGAGTTTCCGCCAGCCATCGAGGGCGAGGGCGTTGGGGCGACGCATCGGAAAGTCGGCGCCAGCGAGATGCAGCGCTCCAAGCGCCCTGCCGACCGCGCGGCAATGCCCTATGGTCGGGCGGCGCGGCCAGACGCCTTCGAGGAAGGTGATGATCGCGGCGGGCCGGCCGGCGATGATGCCGGTGGGTCGGCCGTCAATGCGCGTAACGGGCAGCGGACACACGATTCCGCGGGCTGCAAGGTGCTGCATGAGCCCAAGGAAGAATGGCAGGTCGGCCGCATCAACCCGTTTCTCGTAAAGGGTCAGAATGAAGGTGCCGGCGGTCGTGTGCAGCAGGTAGTTGGAGTTCTCCGAGCCTTCGGCGATGCCCTTGTAAGACATCAACGTACCGATGGCGTACTCCGCCAGCAGGCGCTCCAGGTCTATCTCGGACACATCGGTGTAGACGGCCATGTCAGCGCGCGCCGTTGACGAAGGCCATGTCAGGGGCCGTCAGTTCGACATCGCGCAGAGCACGCATCACGGGGAAGTTCTCCGTCTCGGTCGCCGTCGCGGCGATCTCGACAGTCACGGAATAGCGTTCGCGGAAAGCTTCTATGATCTCGTCGACGATGATTTCCGGCGCGGACGCACCAGCCGACAGGCCGACGATGCGCAGATCGCCCACGCTGTCCCACGGGATTTCAAGGGCCCTCTGCACGAGGAGGGAACGCTTTGCGCCGGCCCTATCCGCAACCTCGACCAGCCGACGCGAGTTGGACGAGTTGGGCGCTCCCACGACAAGGAACAGGTCCACTGCGGCGGCCGATTCCTTCACCGCCTCCTGGCGGTTGGTCGTGGCATAGCAGATGGACTCGGCGGCCGGCGCGTGAAGGTCGGGAAAACGCCTCTCAAGCGCGCGGATCACGCCGGCGGTGTCCTCGACCGAAAGCGTTGTCTGGGTGACGTAGCCCAATTCCGTGGAGTTTGGAGGCGCAAACGCCGCCGCATCGGCTTCGGTTTCGACAAGAGTGACGGTGCCTTCCGGAAGCTGTCCCATCGTGCCGATCACCTCGGGATGACCGGCATGGCCGACCAGCAGGACGTGGCGGCCGAGCCGCTGGTGGCGCAGCGCCTGCTTGTGCACCTTCGAGACCAGCGGGCAGGTCGCATCGAGGTAGAACAGGTTGCGCGCCTCCGCGTCGGCCGGCACGGACTTCGGCACGCCGTGCGCGGAGAAGACCACCGGGCAATGCCGGTGTTCCGATGGAATCTCGTCGAGTTCCTCGACGAAGACCGCGCCGAGATTCTGGAGGCCCTCGACCACGTAGCGGTTGTGGACGATCTCGTGCCTGACATAGACCGGCGCGCCGTACTTCTTCAGAGCCAGCACGACAATCTGGATCGCACGATCCACGCCCGCGCAAAAGCCGCGTGGCTGGCAAAGCCGGACGGTCAGTGGTGGCTTGTTGCTGGAGGGAACGATGTTCATGGCGCTCTTTGTGGATCAGCGGCGACATGGGGGGCCGTACCGTTGGCTGTCAAGTCGCCGGTCCTCGCATGCATCGCCACGTCCATGCGCCAAGCACCGCGAGGAGGGCGAGCGCGAGGCCGAACCAGGTGACGGCATATTGCAGATGGTTGTTGGGCAGATCGATGAGCGTCACCCCGCCGACCGGCAGTCCACCGGGATTGGGCGTGGCGTCCGCGTCGACGAACAAGGGCAGCACATCGGCATTCGGCGGCAGACCGGCCGAGTCGGCCATCTTGCGGATGTCTTTCCAGTAGAACACGTTCTTCGCCGGGTCGTTATCCGGCAGGATCGAGGACGGCTTATCGATCAGCGGCGCGCGCACCAGCCCGACGACTGTCACTGGGCCGAAAACCTGCCCCTGCTCCCGCATGGCGGCCTCCTTGTTTCCATAGGGCACGAAACCGCGATTGACGAAGAGGTACTTCCCGTCCGCGAGTTCGAGGGGCGTGTAGACATTGAAGCCGGCTTGTCCCTTCCAGGTGGATAGGAAGTGGCGTTCCGATTCGTGGTGGAACCGACCTCGCGCGCGGACCGGCCTGTACTCCTGGGCGGCGATCGATTGGTCGGAGGACAATACCTCGGCGAGTTCGACCGGCGCTTGGCCGATCCTCTGGTCGATGGTGGCGAGTAGCGCCTCCTTCCACGCGAGACGCTGCAACTGCCACATCCCGAGCGCCATCAGAATCGTGAACGCGGTCGCGCCTAGCGCGAGGGTGATCCAGGGGATGCGACCCGTCGCAGCCTCCGCAGTCATGACGTCCCATCGTCCAGCCGCCCTTCGGCGGCGCTGTTGCGGTACTGGAGCGCGATCATGGTGCCCTTGGCGAGACGCAGCGCGGACAGGCAAAGCACGATCGCCAGCGGAATCCACAGCACCAGGTGAAGCCAGAGCGGCGGGGAAAACGAGACCTCGGCCCAGAGCGCGATGCCGACCACGACGAAGCCCGTGGCGAGCATGACAAAGATCGCTGGGCCGTCACCGGAATCGGCGAAGGCGTTGTCGAGGCCGCAGACCCCGCAACGCGGTGCGATCGACAGGTAGCCGGAGAACAGCCGGCCTTCCCCGCAGCGCGGGCAGCGACCACGAAGGCCAGCTTTCACCGGATCGACTGGCGGCCAGTGAGCCAGGTCTTCGCCATGGCGAGGCTCGCTCATCCAATGTTCTTTCGGCGGTCGATCACCACTCGCGCTTTCCACGCTCCGTTCCACCTCCGGATGGCGCTTGAAACGCGAACGGCCGCGTCACCGCGGCCGCCCGGGATCCCGACGCTTCCGGTCAGTGCGCTATCGGGGCGCCCGCCGACGCCCAGACGTAGATGCAGGCGAACAGGAACAACCACACCACGTCGACGAAATGCCAATACCATGCAGCAGCCTCGAACCCGAAATGTTGCTGCGGCGTGAAGTGGCCGGCCATTGCTCGGAACAGGCACACCAGCAGAAACACGGTTCCGACGAAGACGTGGAAGCCGTGGAAGCCCGTCGCCATGAAGAAGGTCGCGCCGTAGATGGAATCCCTGAAATCGAAAGGTGCGTGAGCGTATTCGTAGACCTGCACGGCCGAGAACAGCACGCCGAGAACGACGGTCAGCACCAGGCCCCAGATGAGGCCCTTGCGATCGTCGTGGAGCAGCGCGTGGTGCGCCCAGGTGACCGTGGTACCGGAAAGCAGGAGGATCACGGTGTTGTAGAGAGGCAGGTGGAAGGGGTCGAGGACCTCGATGCCCTGTGGCGGCCAGGTGCCCCCGGTATAGGCCTCACGCGCGTACTGCGCCGCCTCGTTGGGAAAGAGACTGGCGTCGAAGAAGGCCCAGAACCAGGCGACGAAGAACATCACCTCCGAGGCGATGAACATGATCATGCCGTAGCGCAGGTGCAGCGACACGACGCGGGTGTGGTCGCCCTGATGCGCCTCTTTCACCGTGTCCGACCACCAGGCGAACATCGTATAGAGCACGATCACCAGACCGATGAAGAACAGCCACGGATTGGCGATGTTGTAGCCAAAGACCGGGAACACGCCCTCATTGATGTAGCGCATATAGGCGATGCCGCCGATCGCCATCACCAACGCGCCGATCGAGCCGATGAACGGCCAAGGGCTGGGATCGACGAGGTGATAGTCGTGATGTTTGGCGTGCGTATCAGCCATGTCAGCCCCCGAGATTTTCATCGGTGTTGGTCTTTTCCGCGCCTGCGGCGGGCGCGGCCGCGACCGGCTTGTCCGCGCCGGTCGGGAAGAACGTATAGGAAAGAGTGATCGTGCGAATCTCTCTGAGCTCGGGCACGTCAACGATCGCCGGGTCGACGTAGAAGACAACCGGCATGTCCATTGTCTCACCCGGCTTGAGCTCGGTGTCGGTAAAGCAGAAGCATTCGACCTTGTTGAAATAGGCGCCGGCCATCTCGGGCGTGACGTTGAACGTGGCGCGCCCGGACGATGGCTTGGCAAACACGTTCTTCGCCCGATAGTCCGCCTGAACCGTCTCGCCGATGTTCATCTCCACCGATCGCGCGACCGGCCCGAACTCCCAGGGCAAACCGCCGGACACGTTGGCGTCGAAACGCACGGTGATCTTCCGGCCGAGCACCCGGTCCGAGTATTGGGTGACCCGCTGGGTCGTGCCGCCATACCCGGTCACCTGGCAGAACAGCGCATAGAGGGGTACGGCGGCAAAGGACACGCCGACCATGGCCGCGAAGAAGGCCACGCACGCCCCGGCAATCACGCGGTTGGCGCGCTGCCTTGCTGGATCGATGACGCCGCCGCCTCCGGCCATGACCTACATCGCCCTATCGAGAACGGTTGGACCGAGGCGAACGATCGTCATCAGATACACCAGCACCACGAAGGCCGCGAGCGCCAGCGCGACGGCGAGCGAGCGGCTGCGTTGCGCCTTCTTCTGCGCGTTGGTCGGCTTGACTGTCTCGATGTCCACCGCGCTCACGCTCCCCCCGCCGTCAGGGCCCGCGCCACAATGGAATCGACCAGATAGGCGGCGAAGATACCGAACAGGTACAGCAGCGAATAGGCAAACAGCGCCTTGGCCGGCTTCATGACGCGGTCGCGATCGTCCATTGCAAGGACGGCCCACGCGTACCGGGCGAAACCCGCGCCGAGCACGGCAGCCACCAGCCCGTAGCCGGCGCTCGCATAGCCGAACGCCCAAGGCAGCACGCCGACGACTGCCACGACAAGCGCATAGGCGAATATCTGCCGGCGCGTGGAGCGATGACCGGCAACATTGGGCATCATGGGGATGCCGGCGCGCGCGTAATCCTCGGACTTGAAGAGCGCCAGGGCCCAGAAGTGCGGCGGCGTCCAGAGGAAGATGATGAGGAACAGGAGCACGCTCTCAAGCGCGACAGCATCGGTTACGGCTGCCCATCCGATAACCGGAGGGATCGCGCCCGCCGCCCCGCCAATGACGATGTTTTGCGGTGTCCAGCGCTTCAGCCACATCGTGTAGACGACGGCATAGAAGAAGATCGTGAAGGCGAGCAGCGCCGCGGACAGCCAGTTGACGAAAACGCCAAGCGTCATCACCGAAAGCGCTGACAGAACGAGGCCAAACGCCAGCGCTTCGCCGGGCAGGACGCGGCCCGAGGGGATCGGGCGTCCGCTTGTCCGCGTCATCACCCCGTCAATGCCCGCGTCGTACCACATGTTCAGCGCACCCGACGCTCCCGCTCCAACGGCGATGCAGAGGATCGCGACCAGGGCCGTGACTGGATTCACGGTCACGGGGGCTGCGACCAGACCAACGAACGCAGTGAACACCACGAGCGACATGACCCGCGGCTTCAGCAGTTCGAGGTAGTCGCCGGCCGTCGCCTCGGAAAGGCGGTGGCCGGCGTCCTCAAGCCCATTTTCGTCGACGAGAGCCATTCGCTCGGTTTTCCACTCGCTCCGTATGGTCGAAGCCGCCGCGATGCCGGCGACGGCTTACCGTCGTGGCTTCTACTTGATCCGCGGCAGCTGTTCCCACTGGTGGAAAGGCGGCGGCGAGGGCAATTGCCACTCGAGAGTGGTCGCGCCTTCACCCCACGGGTTCGCCCCGGCGACGCGCTTCTTCGCAAAGGCCTCGAACACACCGTACAGGAAGACGAGCACGCCGAAGGCCGAAAGGTAGGAACCGTAGGAAGACACCATGTTCCAGCCGGCAAAGGCGTCCGGATAGTCGATGTAGCGGCGCGGCATTCCTGCAAGGCCGAGAAAGTGCTGCGGGAAGAACACCAGGTTCACGCCTATGAAGGTGATCCAAAAATGGGACCGCGCGATGAATGGCGAGTACATGTATCCCGTCATTTTCGGGAACCAGTAGTACCAGCCGGCGAAGATGGCGAAGACCGCTCCCAGCGACAGCACATAATGGAAGTGCGCGACGACGTAGTAGGTGTCGTGGAGCGCTCGGTCGAGGCCGGCATTCGCGAGCTGGACGCCGGTGACGCCGCCCACAGTGAAAAGGAAGATGAAGCCGATCGCCCACAGCATCGGCGTGCGCATGGAGATCGAGCCGCCCCACATGGTGGCGATCCAGGAGAAGATTTTCACGCCGGTCGGCACCGCGATCACCATCGTGGCAAACACGAAATAGCGCTGCGTGTCGAGCGACAGACCGGTCGTATACATGTGGTGCGCCCACACGACGAAGCCGACCGCACCAATCGCCACCATCGCATAGGCCATGCCGAGATAGCCGAACACCGGCTTCCTCGAGAAGGTCGAGACGATATGGCTGACGATGCCGAAGCCCGGCAGGATCAGGATGTAGACTTCGGGATGGCCGAAGAACCAGAACAGGTGCTGGAACAGAATCGGGTCACCGCCGCCCTCCGGCTGGAAGAAGGCCGTGCCGAAGTTTCGATCCGTGAGCAGCATGGTGATCGCGCCGGCCAGCACCGGCAACGACAGAAGAAGCAGGAACGCGGTTACCAGCACCGACCATGCGAAAAGCGGCATCTTGTGCAGCGTCATGCCAGGCGCGCGCATGTTGAAGATGGTCGTGATGAAGTTGATCGCGCCGAGGATCGACGACGCGCCGGCGATATGCAGCGACAGGATCGCGAGGTCGACCGCAGGTCCGGGTGATTGCGTCGACAGCGGCGGATAGAGCGTCCAGCCACCCCCCACGCCCCAACTGCCGGTCGGACCGGGCATGAACATCGACAGGAGCAGCAGCGTGAAAGCCGGCGGCAGCAGCCAGAATGAGATGTTGTTCATGCGCGGGAAGGCCATGTCCGGCGCGCCGATCATGATCGGCACCATCCAGTTGGCGAAGCCGCCGATCAAGGCCGGCATGACCATGAAGAAGATCATGATCAGCGCGTGCGCGGTGGTGAACACGTTGAACATCTGCTTGCCGGCGTCGAGCGCGGCGTCCTCAGGCACGCCGTAGACCATCTGCGCAAGGCCGGTGAAAATCTGGATGCCTGGCTCGGCCAGCTCCCATCGCATCATGACCGACAGGAAGCCGCCGATGATGCCTGCGATGATCGCGAAGATCAGATAGAGCGTTCCGATGTCCTTGTGGTTGGTCGAATAGACCCACCTGACCCAGCCGGACGGCCTGTGGTCGTGATGATCGTTGTATCCGGGAACATGCCCATGATCGTGGTCGTGATGATCTTCGTGGGTCGAAGCGCCTGCCATGGTCCGCTCCCTTCCTTGTTCTTCTCGACGTCCGTTCAGTTGCCGGCGTCGGCGACCTTGCGGTCAGAATCCACTTCGGCCATCAGCGCCCTGTTGGCCCCGTCGAGATCGGCGCGGGCGGCCGTGAGCCATGTGTCGTACTGAGGCTGGTCCACCACGCGAATTGCGATCGGCATGAAGGCGTGATCCTTGCCGCACAGCTCGGAGCATTGGCCATAATAGAGGCCTTCCTTGTCAGCCTTGAACCAGATCTCGTTGATCCGCCCGGGAACTGCGTCGGTCTTGACGCCGAAGGCCGGCATCGCGAAAGCGTGCAGGACATCGTTGGCGGTCACCAGAACGCGCACCGTAACGCCCGCGGGCACGACCATCTCGTTGTTGACCGCAAGCAAGCGCGGGTAGCGCGCCTTGTCCTGCTTGCCGGCGGCTTCGCGTGCGTCCTCCTGCAGAATCGCCGAATTGAAGCTCAGCGGCTCCTCGAGCTGATACTCGTAGTCCCAGTTCCACTGGTTTCCGGATGCCTTGATGGTAAGCGCCGGCTCCTCGGTCGGCGTATACTGGGCGGTCAGAAGTTGGAAAGAGGGAACGGCCAGGGCCAAGAGAATGACCACGGGTCCAACGGTCCAGATCACCTCGATCAGCGTGTTGTGGCTGGTACGCGACGGCACCGGGTTCACACTGGCGCGGAACCTCACGATGCACCAGCCCAGCAGAGCCAGCACGAGTACGCTGATCGGGACGATGAACCAGAGGGTGTACACCTCGAACCATTCGATCTGTTCCATGATCGCCGTGGCTGGCGCCTGGAACCGCGTCTGCCATGGCGTAGGCTGGTCGGCGAGCGCCGGCATGACCGGAGAAAGCGCCGCGAGGGCAATTGCGCCTCCGAGCAGTCTCTTCATGGCCGCCACATCTCCCATTCGATCTTCAGCCGCCGAACCCGGCAGGAATCCGCGTATCGTCGCGCGTTCAAACCATACTCTCCCTGTGACCGCAAGGAAGGAGCCTCGGGGTGTCTGCGGCATTTTTGCGCGCGCTGACGGCCGACCGGACCGCGGCCCCGCTGAACCCGGCAATCGTCGCAATTCGGGCGGATTCTCGCGGCAGATTCGAACCTATGGTGCGTCGCGAGCCTCGCGCAACGTTCGCGCCCTTTACTCGCCGATTGTCGAACTTAGAGTCCCGCGATTCGCTGGGGAGCCTGGATGACGAGACCATTGCTGAACCAACTTGCCGCCGTGGCGGCATCGATCGTGCTGACCGCCGCGGTTCCGGCGGCCGCGCAGCAGGGAGGCACCGTCCGGTCGACTCATGGCGCGTGGTCGATTATCTGCGACACGCCTGCGGGAGCGACCGCCGAGCAGTGCGCGATGATGCAGAACGTCGTGGCAGAGGATAGGCCCGAGATCGGCCTTTCGGTCGTGGTTCTACGCACCGCCGACAACAAGGCGGAGATCCTGCGCGTGCTCGCGCCGCTGGGCGTCCTGCTTCCGAACGGCCTTGGCCTCAATGTCGATGGCAAGGACATAGGCCGCGCCTACTTCGTTCGCTGCTTCCAGGACGGCTGTTACGCCGAGGTCATCCTCGAGAAGCAGCTGCTCGATACGCTCAAGGTGGGTGAGGCGGCGACGTTCATCGTCTTCCAGACACCCGAGGAAGGGATCGGCATCCCGGTCGATCTAACGGGATTCTCGGAAGGCTTCTCCGCCCTTCCGTAACGATCGATCGTCTTGCGGACGGCGAATTTTGGGAGCAATCTCCGCCGTCTCAAACTTCGGGAACCTTCCGGTCATGCGTAAGCCATCGGTCGTGCTCGCGGGCGTCGGATTGGCGGCGCTATACGCGCTCCCTGCAGGTGCCCAGGACATCTTGACCAGCCCCGACCCCGAGATGGTGCTCGAGATCGCGAAGGGTTTCGGCTCGGCGGAATTGACCAAGGACAGCGGCGGCGATCCCATGGTGTCCGGTCGAATGGAGGGGTTGAAGTACGCCATCTTCTTCTACGGTTGCAAGGATGGCGCCAACTGCCGCTCGATTCAGTTCTCGGCCGGCTACACCGACCAGTTCTCGACCGAGCGTGCCAATGAGTGGAACATCAAGTACCGCTGGATCCGCGCGTCGTCGCAGGATGGCTCGAACTTCAAGATGGACGTGGACTTCGCCGGCGGTGTGACGCGCGACCATGTGGACGCCCAGTTCGCAACCTGGGAGTCCTTTGTCGCCGACATCAAGAACTTCGTGGCCGAGTGACCTCCCCAGCCGGGTGATTGCCCACGCCGCCCCGTGCCCCTACATGGGCACGGGAATCGAGGTCTGTGCGAGGGCGTGACGTTGGAAAGCATCATCGATCAGTTTGACATTTCGGCCGAGGAGGTTCGGCGGGTCGTAGCCGACACGATCGCCGGCACCGATGACGGCGAACTCTATCTCGAGCGCAGCCAGTCGGAAGCGCTGATGTTCGACAACGGGCGGCTGAAAACTGCGAATTTCAGCACCGACCAGGGGTTCGGGCTTCGTGCGGTAGCCGGAGAGGCGACCGGATTCGCACATTCGGGAGACCTTTCTGGCTCGGCGCTGACGCGTGCCGCAGATGCAGTGTCAGCCATAAGGAGCGGCTATGCGGGGACCCTCGCCGACGCCCCCCCGCGGACGAACCGCCAGCTCTATGGGGACGAAAATCCGATCAGCGATCCCGCCTTCGCCGAGAAGGCGAAGCTCCTGCAGGAGATCGACGCGTGGCTACGCGCCGAGGATCCACGCGTCCGGCAGGTGACGGCATCGCTAGCCGCATCATGGCAACAGGTTGAAATCCTGCGTGCGGACGGCCAGGTGGCGCGCGATATCCGACCTCTGGTTCGCGTCAACGTCGCGGTGGTCGTGGGTGAAGGCGACAGGCAGGAAAGTGGCTCCTTCGGCATGGGCGGGCGGAAGGGATTCGGCGAGTTCCTGGTCGAAGAAAGCTGGAGGTTCGCCGCGAAGGAAGCGTTGCGCCAAGCGCTGGTCAACCTCGCTGCCGATCCAGCGCCAGCCGGAACATTCGATATCGTGCTTTCCTCGGGCTGGCCCGGCGTGATGCTGCACGAGGCGGTCGGCCACGGACTCGAGGGCGATTTCAACCGGAAGAAAATGTCGGCATTCTCGGGTCTCATGGGCCAGCAGGTCGCGGCCAAGGGCGTCACCGTCGTCGACGACGGGACAATCGCCGAGCGGCGCGGCTCGCTCAACATCGACGACGAGGGTACACCGACCAACCGCACGGTACTGATCGAGGACGGCCGACTGGTGGGCTACATGCAGGACCGCCAGAACGCCCGACTGACGGGGATGAAGGCGACCGGAAACGGCAGGCGCGAGAGTTATGCCCACCAGCCCATGCCGCGCATGACCAACACTTTCATGACCGCCGGCGACATGGCGCCGGAAGAGATCATCGCGTCGGTGAAGAACGGCATCTACGCCGTCTCGTTCGGCGGGGGGCAGGTCGACATCACAAGCGGCAAGTTTGTTTTCGGCTGCACCGAGGCGTACATGATCGAGGACGGCAAGGTCACACGTCCGATCAAGGGGGCGATGCTGATCGGCAACGGCCCGGACGCGATGCATCGGGTTACCATGGTCGGCAACGACATGAAGCTCGACACAGGCATCGGAATGTGCGGCAAGGGCGGCCAGGGCGTACCTGTGGGCGTGGGGCAGCCGCATCTGCGGATGAACCAGATGACCGTCGGCGGCACGCGGGTGTGATCGGCAGCGAACCCTTCGCCTCGATCGTCGTCCTCACCGGCGCCGGTATCTCGGCAGAGTCCGGCGTCGACACGTTCCGGGACAAAGACGGCATCTGGTCCAAGGTCGACTATCGCGACGTGGCGACTCCGCAGGGCTATGCCCGCGATCCCGCCAGGGTGCACGCCTTCTACAACCAGCGACGGCGCGGGCTGCCGAGCGTAAAGCCGAACGCCGCGCATTTTGCGCTCGCGGGGCTCGAGCGCGGGTTCCACGGGGATTTCCTCCTGATCACCCAGAACATCGACGACCTGCACGAGCGCGGTGGATCGACGAACGTCTTGCATATGCATGGCGAACTGGCGCGCGGCCTCTGCACGGCCTGCGAACTGCGCTGCGACTGGCCGGGCGACATGGATCTCGCCTCGGCGTGTCCGAACTGCGGATCGGTAGGGACCCTGCGGCCCGACGTCGTCTGGTTCGGCGAGATGCCCTACCAGATGGATCGCATCGAACGCGCGCTCGCGGCCTGCGACCTGTTCGTCTCGATCGGCACCAGCGGCAACGTCTATCCGGCGGCCGGCTTCGTCGCAGAGGCGCGTGCGGCAGGGGCCCACACCGTCGAGCTCAACCTGGAGCCATCGCAGGGTGCGCGGCTGTTCGAAGAAGCGCATCATGGGCGGGCCAGCGAGATCGTTCCGGCTTTCATCGAGCGGCTGCTGCGCTGCGCCTAGCGGCGGCGCTTCGGCTTCGACAACAGCGCCACGGCTTCGACATGAGCCGACCAGAGGAACTGATCGACCGGCGTCACGCGCTCGATCCGATAGCCTCCGTCGAGCAGTGTGCGCAGATCCCGCCCCAGAGTCGCGGGATTGCACGAGACGGCGGCGACAAGCGGCACGTCCGACCGTGCGATCTGGGTCGCCTGTGCTTCCGCTCCGGCGCGGGGCGGGTCGAAAACCAGCCCATCGAACCGCCCGAGTTCCGTCGTGGTCAACGGCCGGCGGAACAGGTCACGCCTCTCCGTCGTCACGCGCCGAAGTCCGACGGACTCGCGAAAGCCACGATCGAGCGCCGCGAGCGCGGCCGAATCCGACTCGACGGCATGAAGTTCAGCCTTCTCCGCCAGCCGCAACGCGAAGGCGCCGCTGCCGCTGAACAGGTCGGCGACGCGTTTCGCCGGAGCAAGATGCGCGGTTACCAGTTCGGCGATCACCGATTCGGCGTCTTCGACAGCTTGCATGAATCCGCCCGGCGGTGGCGTAACGACGGCCCTGCCGAAGCGAACGGTTGGCCTGGCCGATTCCAACAGCACCTCACCGTTGACCGACAGGCGCGCGACCTTCTTGGCGGTTGCGATACGGCTCGCCGCGAGACGCGCCTCTTCGCGAATGCGTCCTGCCTGGGTGACGGCGATGTCCATGCCCGCATCCGAAACGACCACCGCCACATGGGCGTCCTTCGCTCCCAAACCGACGGCCGCGACAAGATCACGGAGCAACGGAAGGGCGGCCTCGATCGCCGGCTTCGCCACACGGCATTCCAGCAAGTCGACGACGTCGTGAGACATCGCCCGGTTGAACCCGAGCACCATGGCCGACTCAACTCGCCGCGCCGAGAGAACGACGCGACGACGCGTAGCGGGACGGCAGGCGACGGTCGGCTCGACTGGCGTGTCGATGCCGCGGGAGCGCAGTGCCTCCACGACGCGCTCGCGCTTGAAAGCAAGGTAAGCGGCGGCCTCCATGTGCTGCAAAGAACAGCCGCCGCAATCGCCGAAATGCCGGCATGGCGGAGGAACCCGATCTGTCGAGGCTTCCAGTATGGATACCGGTCGCGTACGGCCGCCGCTGCGGTCGAGTTCCACCGTCTCGCCCGGGAGCGTGAACGGCACGTAGACCGGTCCGCCTGGCGTTTCAGCGATGCCGTCTCCCTGCGCGCCCAAGCGGTCGATGCGAAGCGTTTCGATCATCGATCCTTCACGCCTCCGAGCAGGAACTCGCGATTGCCGTCCCCGCCATGAATCGGCGACGGCACGAGATCGATTGCGCGCCAGCCCGGTTGGATATCCAGCCACTCGCGCAGGTCGGCGGCGACCCGCGGGCCTTCCTCCGGGCGGCGCAAAAGTCCGCCCTTGCCGATCGCCTCGCGTCCCGCCTCGAACTGCGGCTTGACGAGCAGCGCGGCCCACGCGCCCGGCGCCGCCAAGCAAAGCGCCGGCGGCAGGGCGAGTTTCAGCGAGATGAAGCTCATATCGGCCACGATCGCCTCGGGGGCTATCCCGTCGAGGTGCGACGCGACGAGATCGCGCGCATTCAATCCCTCCAGTACAATCACCCGTTGATCGGACGCCAACCCGGAATGAAGCTGGCCATGCCCTACATCGACGGCGAAGACGCACCGTGCACCACGCTGGAGCAGCACCTGGGTGAAGCCCCCGGTCGATGCGCCCATGTCCAGTACGCTGCGCCCGTCGGGATCGAAGCCGAATTGGTCAAGGCCGGCCAACAGCTTCAACGCGGACCGCGCCACGAACCCACGGGCTGGATCATCGACCTCGATGGCCGCCGCTTCCGACACTGCGATGCCCGGCTTGGCCGCTTCCACACCGTCGACACGGACCGTACCCCGCATGATCGCATCGCGGGCGCGCGAGCGGGAAACGAACAGGCCGCGCAGGACGAGCAGTTCGTCCAGCCGCAGGTTTTCGGGTTTGTCGCGATCGGGCACCGGCCTTCCTTGACGGAGGGCGGACCGGTGCGCAAGTCAGCGATAGACCTCTTCGGCGATGCGCCGTTCCATCGCTGGCGCGATGCCATTCTTCCAGCCGCCCACGTCCAGCGGCTTGAACCCCAGACCGGCCGTGGCTGGCTTCAAGCCATCGCGGGATCCGGACGCGAGGGACGCCTTCGATCCGATAAGTCCGCCGCGCAGGTCGCCCAGCTTCGCCGCGACGATGTTCGCCACCGCGCGCTCCAGCGTCCGATCGTAGCGCTGTTCGGCTGCGGCATTGGCAATGCCGGCCGCGAGCAGCGCACCGACGAGCAGCGTCCTCATCGTGGTTCTCCCTGTCCCTTGCGGGCGTTCTATCGCGTCGCCGCTAAGGAAGGTCCAAGGGACAGGGTTAGGAAATGCCCAAATGCTAGCGTAAACAGAAGGTTATCGAAGCTTGTCAGGCGCGCGCGGCACTGGCCGCCGAACCCAGGGCGGCAAAGACCGTGCGAATGATGCCGGTCGCGTCGAGCCCGGCGTCGGCATACATCTTCTCGGGCTTGGCTTGGTCGGCGAAGCGATCCGGCAGGATCAGTGGCCGGGTTTTCAAACCGGTGTCGAAAATGCCGCGATGCGCCAGCAAGTGCATGACCTGGCTCGAGAAGCCGCCGACGGATCCTTCCTCGACCGTGACCAGGACCTCGTGCGAGCGAGCAAGCCTGGTGACCAGCGCCTCGTCCAGCGGCCTCGCGAACCGCGCGTCCGCGACGGTTGTCGACAGACCCGACGCGTCGAGTTCCTCCGCCGCCGCCAGACAGTCCGCGAGCCGCGTGCCGAAGGAGAGCAGCGCGACCTTGCTTCCCTCCTTGAGGACCCGGCCCCTGCCGATCTCCAGCACCTGGCCACGCTCGGGCATCTCGACGCCGACACCATTGCCGCGTGGGTATCTGAAGGCGATCGGACCGTCGTCATAGGCGACGGCGGTACGGACCATATGCTTCAACTCGGCCTCGTCGGCGGCCGCCATGACGACCATGCCGGGCAATACGGAAAGAAAAGAGGTGTCGAAAGCTCCGCAATGGGTGGGGCCATCGGCGCCCACGAAACCGGCGCGGTCGATCGCAAACCGCACGGGGAGGGCCTGGATGGCCACGTCGTGGACGACCTGATCGTAGGCGCGCTGAAGGAAGGTCGAATAGATCGCGCAGAACGGCTTCAACCCCTCGCTGGCCAGGCCCGCGGCGAAAGTAACGGCATGCTGCTCGGCGATGCCAACGTCGAAGGTACGCGCCGGGAAAGCCTCGCCGAAGAGATCGAGACCAGTCCCCGATGGCATGGCCGCCGTGATGGCCACCACGCGATCATCCTCACGCGCCTCCTGCACCAGGCTCTCGGCGAAGACGTGTGTGTAGCTTGGGGCGTTGGCGGGCGCCTTGGCCTGGGCGCCGGTGATCACGTCGAACTTGTTGACGCCATGGTATTTGTCGACGGACGCCTCAGCCGGCCCATATCCCTTGCCCTTCTTTGTCACGACGTGGATCAGGACCGGGCCGTCGCCATGGTCGCGGACGTTCCTCAGCACCGGCACCAGGTGCTCGATGTTGTGACCGTCGATCGGACCGATGTGATAAAAACCGAGTTCCTCGAAAAGCGTACCGCCCGTCACGTATCCTCGCGCATGCTCGACGGCGCGCGTGATCGCGCGGTCTACGCGCTTGCCGAGATAGGCGGTCAGCTTCTTGCCGAAGTCGCGGAAGCCCAGATAGGTCGGGCCTGACGCCAACCGGGCAAGGTAGGCGCTCATCGCGCCCGTCGGCTGGGCGATGGACATGTCGTTGTCGTTGAGAATGACGATCAGCCTGGCATCGAGCGCGCCGGCATTGTTCATCGCCTCGTAGGCCATGCCCGCCGACATCGCCCCGTCGCCGATGACGGCGATGACATTGTTGCGTCCGCCGGTGAGTTCACGCGCGACCGCCATGCCGAGCCCGGCGGAAATCGACGTCGAGGAATGCGCTGCGCCGAACGGATCGTATTCGCTCTCCGCGCGCTTCGTGAAACCGGATAGCCCGCCTTCCTGCCTCAGCGTGCGGATGCGGTCGCGGCGGCCGGTGAGTATCTTGTGCGGATAGGCCTGATGGCCGACGTCCCAGATCAGGCGGTCGTCCGGCGTGTTGAACACGTAGTGGAGCGCCACTGTCAGTTCGACCACGCCAAGACCCGCGCCGAGGTGGCCACCCGTCAGCGACACGGCGTCGATCAACTCCGCGCGCAACTCCTCCGCGACTTGCGGCAGGTCGCTTTCGGGGAGCGCGCGCAAGTCCGCGGGGAAGCGGACCTTGTCGAGCAGCGGGGTATTCGGGGCCAATTGCGGATCCTTGCCTGGCTCTCTTGGACTTAGGGTCTCCGGCAGTCGAAGTAAATGCGCCTCTACACGGCGCTCAACCCGCCGGAAGCGGGATGAACTCCTCCTCGTCGCCCGGCACGATGTCGAAGCGGCCCGTGCGCCACTCTTCCTTTGCCTGCTCGATCCGCTCCTTCGACGAGGAAACGAAGTTCCACCAGATGTAACGCTTCGAACCGAGCGAGGCGCCGCCGAACAGCATGAAGTGGGCCCCGCGTTGCGAGGAGACGACGATCTCGGAACCCGGCTTGAAGACCAGAAGCCTGTCGGACGGAAAGGTGTCCCGCTCGATCTCGACCTCACCGTCGAGGATATAGATCGCCCGCTCCTCGGATTCGGCGGGAATGCAGAAACCGGCGCCCGCGTCGAGCCGGATGTCGGCATAGAGCGTCTCCGACGCGCTCCTGACGGGCGAGCGCATGCCTTCCAGCGCACCGATGACAACGCGGCCATTGACGCCGCCAGCCGCGAATGTCGGCAGGGTTTCCCCGGCCGTGTTCTCGAACAGCGGCGCGACCTCCTCGCCTCTGTCAGGCAGCGCCAGCCAGGTCTGGAGACCGGAAACGGCCATCGGTGAACCGCGCGATTCCTCCGGCGAGCGCTCGGAGTGCACGATGCCGCGGCCGGCGGTCATCAGGTTCACATCGCCGGGCGCGATCACCATCTCGGTGCCAAGGGAATCGCGATGCCTGATCCTGCCGTCGAAGAGATAGGTCACCGTGGCGAGACCTATATGTGGATGCGGGCGCACATCCAATCCCTGCCCGGCGCGCAGCACTGCCGGTCCCATGCGATCGAAGAAGATGAACGGGCCGACGAGCCGGCGCTTGGCCGTCGGCAGCGCCCGTCTCACTTGAAATCCGTCGATGTCCTTGGCGTTGGCGACCACCATCAACTCGATCTGGTCGCAGGCGAAGGCGTCGCCGGGCTCCGGGTCGTTGCCTGGGAAGAAACTCACCGAACCTCACTCCCCGTCCAGCGGCTCGGCGCCCGCCGGCTTGCCGTCGCGCGACAGCCTGATCTTCTCGACCTTGTCCTCGGCCGCCTTCAGAAGCCGGTCGCAATGCGCCTTGAGCGCCTCGCCGCGTTCATAGATCCTGATCGATTGGTCGAGCGGCACATCGCCTTTCTCGAGGTCGTCGACGATCTTCTCCAGCGCAGCCAGCGCCTGCTCGAAACTCATCGCCTTGATGTCGTCGGCTGCTTCGGCCACGGCTCACCCCTTCATCAGTCTCTTCACATGCGCCGCGACCGACAGCGCAAGGCCCTGGAGGTCGTAGCCGCCTTCCAGCAGGCTCACCAGCCTGCCCTTCGAGAAGCGGTCGGCGCGTTCCATCAACTCGGCCGTCGCCCAGTCGAAGTCGGTCTCGGCGAGGTTGATCTGCCCCAGGGGATCGCGATGATGTGCATCGAACCCGGCCGAGACGATGATCAGGTCGGGACGAAAATCGTCGATCGCCGGGAGCACGCGGGAGACGAACGCGTCGCGGAACTCGCCGCCTCCGTCGTTCGCCGCCAGCGGCGCGTTGACGATGTTGCCGGCGCCGGTCTCGTTCTTCCCTCCCGTGCCCGGGAAAAGCGGCATCTGGTGCGTCGAGGCATAGAGCACGGAGGGGTCGCTCCAGAAGATGTCCTGCGTGCCGTTGCCGTGGTGGACATCCCAGTCGACGATGGCGACACGTTCCGCTCCGTGAAGACGCTGGGCGTGGCGGGCGGCGATCGCGGCGGTGTTGAACAGGCAGAAGCCCATAGCCGTGGCGCGTTCGGCATGATGGCCCGGCGGGCGGGCGGCAACGAAGACGTTGTCTGCCTCGCCCGAGAAGACATCATCGACCGCTGCCGTTGCCGCACCCACTGCGGTCATCGCGGCGGCGAAGCTCTTGGGGCTGACCGACGTGTCGGCGTCGATGCGCACCATGCCCTCGCCAGGAATGATGGCCTCGATCCGGTCGAAATGCGCGGCCGGATGCGCGAGCAGGACCGATTCGCGGCTGCCTTCGGGCGATTGGACCCGGTCCAGCGAGGCGAAGCGCTCGTCGTCGAGGACCCTCGCCACGGCGCGCAACCTGTCCGGCCGCTCGGGATGGCCCGGCGGGGTCAGGTGCTCAAGGTAGACCGGATGGGAATAGAGCCGGGTGACCATGCCCCGATATAGGCGCGCATGCCCGTCTTGGCCATGCGGTCGCCTGCGCGGCCCCGCCTCGTCAACAGATTCACGCCGTTTGGCCGTTCCTCGCAGCCCAGCTGGAGCCGCCTATCGACGCCAGTGCCTTGTCCTTGAGTTCGCGGAACTTGGACGAAGCCTCGGTCAGGCGCCGGTCCCAGTCGGCATTCGGCTGCTGACCTTCGATGACCCGGAAATAGACCGTCATCAGCGCGCAGATCGCGAAGGGCTCGATGAAGGCGGCCTTGAACGCCCAGGCGAACACGATCGCCAGCACGAAGGACCAGCCTGCGAGTTGGCCGGGCATGAAATAGATGACCGCGGCGGCGGGCGCGAGCATCACAAGGAAGATGACCAGCGTCAGGAGCCACATGAAAACCGCCAGCCAGATGGCGTTCCTCACCATCGTCCAGCCATTCTGGGCATAAAGGACGACGCCCTGGCGGGCGGTCTCGAACGGCGTCGTCGAATTCACGCGAATGTTGTAGCCGAGGATGATCTCATCGACATAGGTGACCGCAATACGGATCACCGTGTTGACGAAACGGGCGATGCCGTCGAGCCCAGGCAGGAAGGCCGCGATGCCTCCGATCAGGCCGGTCACGGCGCGGATGGCGCCCTTGACGAGCTGATCCACCACAAAGAGTATGTTTGCCTCGGCGAAGCGCTCGGTGACCGCCTGGCGCGCATATGCGATCTGCCCCTGCCCGCCCGGCACCTCGCGCCCGTCGATCAGATGCACCATGACGGCGACGTGCCCCGCCTTGACGACATAGAGGATGTATTCGCGGACCCAGTAAACGACCACGGAGACAGCGCCGACGCCGATCAGGCCCCCCCAAAGCGCGAACGATTCCGGTCCGCCGTCAGCGAAAACGTGGCCGACGCCATAACCCACGCCAGCGCCTGCGCCGGTCGCCACGATATAGGCGACGGTGATCCCAAAATAGACCACCATGCGCAGGACGATGAACGGCCATGTCCTGGCCATGATCGACAAAGTGCGGCCGATCTCGAAATCCCACATGCTGGAGCCCCTCCGATCCAGGTCCGACATTAGCAGGGATCAGGACTGAAATCCCGCCCTTCGCGCGGTCAGACGATCTCGGTCGACGCAATGCGGATGCCGAAGCCCTCGAGGCCGACATAGTGGCGCTCTCGCGAGGCGATGAGACGGATGGAGGAGATGCCCAGATCCTTGAGAATCTGCGCGCCGAGGCCGATTTCACGCCATTCGCTCTCGCGCCGACGCGCTTCGTCGTGCGATTCGGCATCATGGCCTGTGGGTCTGCTGCGTTGCCTGTGGCCGACGCCGACCGAGCCCTCGCGAAGATAGACGATGACACCGCGCCGGCGCTCCGCCATCGCCGTCATCACGGTGTCTAGCCGCTGCCCGGCGCCAAAGACGTCGACCACCACGTCCTCCGGATGCAGCCGGACAGGAACATCCTCCCCGTCGCGGATGTCACCGAAGACGATCGCCAGATGCTGCATCGGGTCCCACGGCAGCGTGTACGCATAGGCTTTCGCCTTGCCGCCCGGTGTGTCGACATCGAAGCAGTCGATGCGCTCAATGAGCGTTTCCTGCCGCTGCCGGTAGGCGATCAGGTCGGCCACCGAAACCTGCTTCAGGCCGTTCTTGTCGGCAAAGCCCGATACCTGCGGGCCGCGCATCACCGATCCGTCGTCATTGACCAATTCGCAGATGACGCCAACCGGCGGCAATCCGGCGAGCTTGCAGAGGTCCACGGCGGCTTCCGTATGGCCCGAACGCATCAGCACGCCGCCTTCTCGCGCTATCAGCGGAAAGATGTGCCCCGGCCGAACGAAGTCCGATGCGCCGACATTGCCGTTGGCGAGGTTGCGGACCGTCAGCGTGCGGTCGTCGGCGGAGATGCCTGTGGTCGTGCCGTGCTTGAAGTCGACGCTGACCGTGAAGGCCGTCGAATGCGGCGCGTCGTTGTCGGCGACCATCGGAGCGAGGCTCAGCCGCTTGGCGTCCTCGCGGGTCATCGGCGCGCAGACGATGCCGGAGGTGTGCCTGACGATGAAGGCCATCTTTTCCGGTGTGCAATGAACGGCAGCAACGATGAGGTCGCCCTCGTTCTCGCGTCCGTCGTCATCCATGACGACGACGATCTCGCCGCGCTCGAAGGCGCGCAGGGCCTCGACGACATTCTTCTGATCGTAGGGCATATTTCCCCGATGCTCAGGCTCGGCCTGTCTGGCCGCGATGCCGCAGGTAGTGATCGGCGATCGCGCAGGCAACCATTGCCTCGCCGACCGGCACGGCGCGAATGCCGACACAGGGATCATGGCGACCCTTGGTGACGATCTCGATCTCCCGTCCGAGCCGATCGACGGAGCGACGCGGGGTGAGGATGGAGGAGGTCGGCTTGACCGCGAAACGGGACACGACCGGCTGGCCGGTGGAGATGCCGCCGAGGATCCCGCCGGCATTGTTGGACAAGAAGACGGGACGGCCGTCATTGCCCATGCGCATCTCGTCGGCATTCTCTTCGCCACGGATGCGGGCCGCCTCGAAGCCCCGGCCGATCTCGACGCCCTTGACCGCATTGATCGACATCAGGTTGGCGGCAATGTCCTGATCGAGCTTGCCATAGAGCGGCGCCCCGAGCCCCACCGGCACGCCATCGGCCACCACCTCGATCACGGCGCCGACGGAGGAACCACCCTTGCGGATGCCATCGAGGTAGTCGGCGAAGACGGGCACCGATGCCCTGTCGGGGGTGAAGAACGGGTTTTCCGGATCGGAGACGAAGTCCCAGTCCCAGTTCGCGCGATCTATATCCTTGTCACCCATCGATAGCAGCGCGCCTCGCACGACGAGCCCGGGCACCACTTTGAGCGCCAGGGCGCCCGCTGCGACGCGCGCGGCCGTCTCGCGGGCTGATGACCGGCCGCCGCCGCGATGGTCGCGCAGTCCGTACTTCGCCTCGTAGCTGTAGTCGGCGTGGCCCGGCCGGTATTGCGCGGCGATGTCGCCGTAGTCTTTCGACCGCTGGTCGACATTCTCGATGATCATCGAGACCGGCGTGCCTGTCGTCACCAGCCCCTCGCCGTCCTCCATCACACCGGACAGTATCTTGACCGCATCGGGCTCGCGCCGCTGGGTGACGAATCGCGACTGGCCCGGCCGGCGGCGATCGAGGCGCTCCTGGATGTCGGCAAGGGCGAAGCGGATGCCGGGCGGGCACCCGTCGACGACGCAGCCCAGCGCCGGGCCGTGACTTTCGCCCCAGGTGGTGACGCGAAACAGATGGCCGAAGGTGTTGTGCGACATGGCTTCCCGGCGCCGGTGGTTCGAGCCTGCGGGCTTTTATGGGCGATCGGCGCGTCGGTCAAACGCACCGACGATCCAGTTTTGACACAATCCGCGTGTTTCTGCTTAGCTTCGGCCCAGCCAGCCTGCCCAGCCAAGAAGAAACGAAACGGAAGAGGAAAACCATGCGTACCTTGATCGGCGCCGTCGCCGCGCTTCTCATCTCGACGGCCGCATTCGCGGCGGAAGCGGAAGGCCAGATCACTGCGATCGACAAGGACAACCTGACGATCACGCTGGACAACGGGAAGTCCTACAAGCTGCCTGGCGAGTTCGATCTCGAGGCGCTCAAGGAAGGGATGGAGATCCTGCTTGCCTACGACGTGGTCGCCGGCGAGAACCTGATCACCGACATGGAGTTCTCGGAGTAGGCAGCGGCCGGCCTACATCCAGAACAATCGGCCGCCCTGCCAGCGCAGGACCTTGTCCTGTGGAATATCCAGGGACGCGGCGGTTTCACCCGGTGTGCCGTGCATGGCGAAAAGGCATCGCATGACCCCTCCATGCGTGACGCAGACCGTGGGCCGGTCGATCGCCTCGAACCAGGGCCGCACGCGCTCGCAGAGCATGGCGTAGCTCTCCGCGGCGTCACCCGGTGGGCGGAAGGTCCACTTGTCTGCGCCGCGCGCGGCGATCGAGCCCGGGGCATGCGCCTCGACCTCAGAGAGCGTCGCGCCCTGCCAGTCGCCGAAATGGACCTCCATGAGCGCGGGATCGGTTGCATATCCTCCGGCCGTCAGCCCCATGCCCTGGCGCAAAAGTTCCATGGTCTCGCGTGTTCGCCAGAGCGGGCTCGCAACGAAGTGGAAATCTGCCGGAGAACCGATTGCCAGCGCCAGACGACGGCCATTTTCAGCAGCCTGGTTCCGACCGCGTTGATTGATAGGGGTGTCCGCCTGACCCTGCAGACGGCCTTCGACGTTCCAGTCGGTCTGGCCGTGACGGATGACGTAGACGAGCGGGCGGTCCGGCGACATGGATCGTCTGTCTGTCCTACCAGTCGGGACGGGTTCGAGCGGGTTCAGTCCGAGATCGTCGAGATGTCCGGCGCGTCGACGGCCTTCATGCCGACGACGTGGTAGCCCGCGTCGACGTGATGCACCTCACCTGTCACGCCGCGTGACAGGTCCGAGAGCAGGTAAACCCCGGCGCCTCCGACATCCTCGATCGAAACGACACGCTTCAGAGGCGAATTGTATTCGTTCCATTTCAGGATGTAGCGGAAGTCGCCAATTCCTGACGCGGCGAGTGTCTTGATCGGACCTGCCGAGATCGCGTTGACGCGGATGCCGCGACCGCCGAGGTCGACGGCGAGATAGCGCACGCTCGCCTCGAGTGCAGCCTTGGCGACACCCATGACGTTGTAATGCGGCATCACCTTTTCGGCGCCATAGTAGGTGAGCGTGATCATCGAACCGCCGTCGTTCATGACAGGCTCGGCGCGCTTGGCGACAGCCGTAAACGAGTAGACCGAGATGTCCATGGTGCGCAGGAAGTTGTCGCGCGTCGTCTCGACATAACGGCCGTCGAGTTCGTCCTTGTCGGAGAACGCGATGGCATGGACAAGGAAGTCGATCTTGCCCCACTTGGCGGCAACATTCTCGAACACCGCGTCGAGACTCGCCAGATCGGTCACGTCACAGTGGCCGGCGATGTGCGCGCCGAGTTCTGCTGCGAGCGGTTCGACCCGCTTCCTGAAAGCGTCGCCCTGGTAGGTCAAGGCCACTTCGGCGCCCTGATCGACACAAGCCTTGGCGATACCCCAGGCGATCGACCGGTTGTTGGCGACGCCCAGGATGAGGCCGCGCTTGCCGGCCATGAGCCCGTTTCCACCCGCCATCGTGAAGCCACTCCGTCTGTCCGTGCCGGGTGCCTATCGCACAGGCACCCGGGCGCTTCAAGCGCACGGGAGTGTCGGGGTCAGCCCTTCAGCTTGCGGGCCAGCGCCTCGAGTTCGGCGCTGTGTCCCTCCGGCAGCATGACCCGGACGTGCACGTAGAGGTCGCCGTGACCGCCTCCCTTTGTCGGCAGGCCCTTGCCCCTTACCCTGAGTGTGCGATCCGAACTCGACATCGAAGGAACGTTGACCGCAAGGCGGCCGGTTGGCGTTTCCACTGGGGTCTTGGCGCCCAGGACGGCATCGGCAAGCGGCACTTCGAGGTCTGCGTGCAGGTCGCGGCCGTCGATCGTGTAGCGCGGGTGGCGACGGATGCGCACCTTGACGAGCGCATCTCCCGGCACCGCGTAGGGACCCGGCTCTCCTTGACCCTTGAGCCGGATCACCTGACCGTCCTCCAGATAGTCTGGCAGCTTGACGGCGATGCGGCGGCCATCGGGGAAGAGCGCGTTGACACGCGCACCCGTCGCGGCCTCCTCCACCGATACATCGAGATTGACGCTAAGATCCGGGCCGGCGCGACCGCTTCCCGGTTGTCCCCCGCCGGGGCGATGCGAGAAGGCCTGGCCGAAAAGCTCGGAGAAGATGTCGCCGTCCAGCCCAGCTCCACCCCCGCCTCCGCCGCGAAATTCCCAATGCGCGCCACCGGGACCGGCCTTGCCCTGGCGTCCGAAACCGGCGAACGGATCACCGCCCGTGGACTCGAAGCCCTGAAAGCGCTGCTTGCCCTCGGCGTCGATTTCGCCGCGATCGAAGGCCGAGCGCTTTTTCTCGTCGCCGACAATCTCATAGGCCTGGTTGACGGCTGCAAAGCGCTCCTTCGCCTTCGGATCGTCCCGATTCTGGTCAGGATGATACTTCTTGGCGAGTTTGCGGTAGGCCGCCTTGATATCCTTGGCCGGGGCGCCCTTGGCAACACCCAGCACCTCGTAGGGATCGCGCATTGGTTGACCGGTTCGACTGGTGAGCGGAACTTAGCTGCTATATGCGACCGCCTAGGAAGAAATTCCAGAGCGACCGGCGGCTCGGGCTCAGATTTCGTCGAACGACAGGACCTGCCAGCCTGCGCCACCGAGACAGGTCTCGCCCTGGAATAGGGCTACACCGTCAAAGCTCTCGCGCGATGCGTTGAAACGCCGGCAGACCCCCTTCCCTCGCTTCCGCTCCGTCAGACCGGTGATCGCGCCGCGCGAGCCCGTGTCGGCATTCGCCCAGGACAGTCCTTTGGATTCGAAAGCGTCGATGTCGGCGGATGTCACCGCGTTGTGGATCGTGGCTTCGTCGGAAAGGCGCGCGCCATCGGCCGCACGAGCGGCAATCGGCGGAATCGATGCGGTCTTGATGGTGTCGTCGACCGCCTGCGACGAAAGATCGAGGCCTCCGGACGCACAGGAAGCCAGAGCAGCGACCGAGAGGACGACCAGCAGAATGCGAGCGGCGCGGCCTCCCGGCAGCGCGACGCAGCCCGATGACGCTTGCGCTTCCCGCAGCAATGCGCGATCTCCCCTGGGGACCCGACGTCCATGAAGGATGAGTATGTCCGCGCCAGAGTTAACGGGCGGTGACTTCACCGAGGCAGGCGAGCCGCTGGCTCTCTTCGCAACCTGGCTTGCCGACGCTACCCGCTCGGAGCCCAACGACCCGAACGCGGTCGCGCTCGCCAGCGTCGACGCCGACGGACTGCCCGACGTGCGCATGGTGCTGCTCAAGGACTTCGATGCTCGCGGCTTCGTATTCTACACCAATCTGGAGAGCGCCAAGGGCCGCGAGATCATCGCCTCGATGAAGGCGGCGATGTGCTTCCACTGGAAGTCGTTGAGGCGCCAAGTGCGGGTGCGCGGGGTGGTCGAGGTCGTGTCGGACGAAGAGGCGGATGCCTACTACGCCAGCCGTCCCCGTGGCAGCCGCATCGGCGCCTGGGCCTCGAAGCAGTCGCGGCCGCTGGAAAGCCGTTTCGCGCTGGAGACGGCCGTGGCGAAGTATACCGCTCGATACCCGGTTGGCGACATACCGAGGCCGAGGCACTGGTCCGGCTTCCGGATCCTGCCCGCCACGATCGAATTCTGGCACGACAGACCGTTCCGGCTCCACGACCGGCTCGTCTTCTCGCGAGCCGGCGACGCCTGGGAGAAGACGCGGCTCTACCCCTGAGAGGTCAACCCGCCTTCTTGCGGCTCATGAAGGCCATCAATGCCTGCTTCGCCTCGTCTGAACGGAGGCGCTCGCGAAAGAGCAGCCCCTCCTGCTTGACGCGCTCGGCGAGTTCGTCGCGGTTGCCGCGCATCAGGTCGCGGGCGATCTTCAGAGCCTCGGGCGGCTTCGCCGCCACGCGTTCGGCGGTGCGCAAGACCGCCGCTTCGAGTTCATTTTCTGGAACAACGTCGTAAATCATGCCGAGGGCCTTCGCCTTTTCCGCCGGAAAGCCCTCTGCCAAAGCCAACAGCGCGAATGCCTGCTGGCGGCCGATGAGCGCCGGCGCGAGGAGGCTCGAGCCGGCTTCCGGCGTGATGCCGAGGTCGACGAACGGCATGTGGAAGACGGTGCGCGGCGTGGCGAAGGTCAAGTCGCAGTTGAGGTGAAGCGTCGCGCCGATGCCGACGGCGATCCCGTCCGCCCCCGAAACCATCGGTTTCCGAGCGCGTACGAGCCCCATCAGGAAGTCCATGACCTCGGTTCCGCCCTCGCCGCCCATGGCGATCACCATGAAATCGGCCATGTCGTTGCCGGCGGAGAAGGCCCCCGGAACGCCGAGGAAGACGTGGCAGCGAACAGCCGGATCGGCGTCACCCTCCGCCAGCGCCTTCGCCATCGCGCCATACATCGCCCGCGTGATTGCATTCTTCTTTTCCGGCCGGTTCATGCGGATCACCTGGACGGCTCCACGGCGCTCGACGACGATGTGTTCGGTGGACACGCTGTTCTCCCCTCTGTTCGTTCACACCACGAGCGACGCTGCTGCTTCGCGCAGGCTCGTCCCACCCTCGACGCAGCGGAGCGAAAGAGCGCGCGTCTCCGGCAGATGGTTTTCGGCGAAGAACCGGCATAGCGCCGTCCTCGAGCCGCTCTCGTCGGCAAGCGCGGCTTTCGCGAGATAGGCGCCGCCCGCCGCGAGCGCGAAGAGGCGCAAGTAGGGCGTCGCGGCCGCAAGTGCGTCGTCGATTCGCCCGTCGGACAGCATCGCCTGAAGCGCATCGGTGACCGACCCGAGATCTGCGAGCGCCGCATGCAGGATCGTTGCGCTGTCGCCGAAACCTGCCCGGTTGGATGAAGCAACGTCCGCCGCGATCTGCCTCAGCTCCGCGATACAGCCGTGGACATGCCCGCCGCCATCCAGCGGCAGCTTCCGGGTAACCAGATCGATCGCCTGGATTCCGTTGGTGCCCTCGTAGATAGGGGCGATACGGGCATCGCGCAGCAAAGCCGCCGCGCCGGTCTCCTCGATGAAACCCATTCCACCGTGAGCCTGAATGCCAAGCGACGCGACCTCGACCCCGACATCCGTCGGGAAGGCCTTCGCCAGCGGGGTGAGCAGATTGGCGCGGTCGCGCCAGTGACCGGCCCTATCGCCACCCGCGCGCGCCATGTCGATCGCCTGCGCACAGGAGTAGGCGATCGCACGGGCGGCGCGAGTCATCGCCTGCATGGTCAGCAAGGTGCGCTGGACATCGGGATGGTGCACGATCGGCGTCATGCCCTCGCCGGCATAGGACCGCGCCTTGCCCTGCCGACGCTCGTTGGCGAAGGCGAGCGCTTTCTGGAACGCCGTTTCCGCCACCGCCACCCCCTGGATGCCGACCGACAGACGCGCGTTGTTCATCATGGTGAACATGCAGGCGAGGCCGTTGTTCTCATCGCCGACCAGCCACCCGACCGCGCCCGGCGACCTGTCCCTCGCGAAACCGTCGCCATAGATCATCGTGCATGTCGGCGAGGCATGGATGCCCAGCTTGTGCTCTATCGCTGAACAGAACACGTCGTTGCGTGCCCCGAGGCTGCCGTCCGCGTTCACAAGGAACTTCGGCACCAGGAACAGCGAGACCCCACGGGTCCCGGCCGGTGCATCTGGAAGCCGCGCCAGCACCAGATGCACGATATTGTCCGTGAAATCATGCTCGCCATAGGTGATGAATATCTTCTGGCCGAAGATGCGGTAGGTGCCGTCATCGGCCGGCTCGGCGCGGGCGCGCAAAGCAGCCAGATCCGATCCCGCCTGCGGCTCGGTGAGGTTCATCGTTCCCATCCACTCACCGGAGACGAGCTTGGCGAGATAGGTACGCTTCAAGTCCTCCGAGGCGTGCTTCTCCAGTGCTTCGACGGCGCCCATGGTCAACGTCGGGCCGATGCCGAAGGCCATCGAACCGGAGTTCCACATCTCGAGAGCGGCAGTGGCGAGCATGGTCGGCAGGCCCTGCCCGCCGAAATCCTCAGGTCCCGAAAGTGCATTCCAGCCGGCATCGATCCAGCGCCGATAGAGATCCTTCCAGCCGGGCGGCATCGTCACGGCCCCGGCGTCGAGCATCGCACCGGTCTTGTCGCCCACCGTGTGAAGCGGAGCCACCTCCTCGGTGGCGAAACGTCCCGCCTCGGCCAGGATGGCGTCCGCAAGGTCCTCGGAGAGATCGCCCACGAGGCCGGCCTGAATCGCCGATGAAAGCCCGGCCACATGTTTCAACGTGAAGGCGATCTCGTCGACGGGCGCGCGATACATCGGCTCTCCTCGCGGCCGCTGTCGGCCGTCGGGCTTGTCTTGTGGCTAGTGCCTTTTTACGTAAGCGTCAATTCGCGCTAACCTTGGACATTGACTCGCCGGAAAACGACCATGCTCGCCAGACCCGAGAAACATCGTTGCGTTGAATGTGGCCTCGCTTATGGCGAGCCGGGATTCCACTGCTATCACGGCAGGATCGAGGACGGCCCCGCCTACTGGTCCGACCGCGGCATCCTCTGCTCGCCGCGATGTTCACTGTCGCATACGAGGCGACGCGCGTCCGAGGGGACACTACCGACCGAACCCGCCTCGAGCCCGTTCGAGATCGAGTATTTCCTCAGGCGTTAGCATCATGATGTCGAGGTTCGCTTGATATCCGACCTCAAGGTCGTGAGCGAACTTCGGAATCGGATCACGAGCCGCGCTCTCGCTCGACCGCACGCCAGCCGACGTCGCGGCGGCAGAAGCCTTCCGGCCAATCGATGCGGTCGACCGCGGCGTAGGCCTTGTCCCGAGCCTCACCAACCGTGCTTCCCATCGCCGTAACGTTGAGCACCCGCCCGCCATTGGCGACCAGCAAGCGGCCTTGCCACGCGGTTCCTGCGTGGAAAATCTTGGCGCCGGTGGCCGCCGCCTCGGCCAAACCGGAAACCACCGTTCCCTTGCGTGGGTTGCCGGGATAGCCATCGGCCGCAATCACCACCGTCAGCGAAGGATCGTCGCGCCAACGAACCGACATATGGCCGAGCTGGCCGTCGGCTGCAGCCGAAAGAAGCACGAGCAGATCGTCCTTCAGGCGCATCATCAGCACCTGACATTCGGGATCGCCGAAGCGGACGTTGTACTCGATGAGCTTCGGACCGTCGGTCGTCAGCATCAGCCCTGCAAACAGAACCCCGACGAATGGCGACCCCATCTCCGCCATGCCTTCAAGCGTGGGTTCCACGATCTCGCGCATCGTGCGTGTCACTAGCTCCGGCGTCATGATCGCGGCAGGCGAATATGCGCCCATGCCGCCGGTGTTCGGACCGGTGTCGCCCTCGCCTACACGTTTGTGGTCCTGCGCGGTACCGAAGGGCAACGCCGTCCTGCCGTCGCACAGACAGAAGAAACTGGCTTCCTCGCCGACAAGGCATTCCTCGACCACGACCTCCGTGCCGTCCGGAGCGTCATCGAAACAGGCGTCGATCGCGGCGAGCGCCGCATCGACGGTTTCGGCCACGGTGACGCCCTTGCCGGCGGCCAGCCCATCCATCTTGACCACGATCGGCGCGCCCTGCGCGCATATGTACGCCTTCGCCTCGTTCGGAGCGGAGAAGCGACGATAGGCCGCCGTCGGAATTTTCTGGCGCGCGCAGAGATCCTTCGTGAACCCCTTGGAACCTTCCAGCCGCGCCGCGCCCTTCGATGGGCCGAAGACGCGGAAGCCGGCGGAGCGCAGGCTGTCGGCGAGCCCTTCGACGAGCGGCACCTCGGGGCCGACTACCACGAGGTCGATCGCCTTGTCGCGGCAGAACGCCACCGCCTCCCCGTGGTCAAATGGGTCAAGCGCGACACACTCCGCCTCCTCGGCTATACCGGGGTTGCCGGGGGCGGCATAGAGCTTCGTCAGCAATGGCGACGCAGCGAGTTTCCAGGCAAGCGCATGCTCGCGACCGCCGGAACCGATCAGCAGGACATTCATGCTCCCCCGCTAGGGTCCACCCGGTGACTGGTCAAGACCGGAGTTGCCAGCCGGCGCGGTTATCCGGACCTTGACGACCTTCGACGCTCCTGCCACTCCGCCTCCATGGATCGCATCCAGACAAGGGACGCGCAGGGGCGCGTCGCCGACGCGCCAAGCGGCCATTGGGTCTATCGCGCCCTTCCCCGCGCAGTCTGGCCCTATGCCCAGCTCGCGCGCTGGGACCGGCCGATCGGCTGGTGGCTGCTCCTCTTCCCATGCCTGTGGTCTGCGACGCTCGCGGCCGTCGCCTATGCCGCCCCCGGAGAGCCGCTGTCCACCCTGCTGCCCAGCCTCTGGCACCTGCTGCTCTTCCTGATCGGTGCCATCGCGATGCGCGGCGCCGGATGCACCTACAACGACCTCGTCGACGAGGGCATCGATGCCAAGGTCGAGCGCACCCGCTCGCGTCCATTGCCGGCCGGCAAGGTCACGCGGCGACAGGCGTGGGCCTTCATTTTCGCGCAGGCGATGGTGGGGTTTCTGGTGCTGGTCCAGTTCAACAGCTTCACGATCCTCCTCGGCATCGCCTCGCTGGCGATCGTCGCGGTCTATCCGTTCATGAAGCGGTTCACCAACTGGCCTCAGCTCGTCCTCGGCTTCGCATTCTCCTGGGGCGCGCTGATGGGCTGGGCCGCGCTCTTCGCGGACATAGACGCACCCGCGCTGCAGCTCTACTTCGGCTCGGTTTTCTGGGTCATCGGCTACGACACGATCTATGCCCATCAGGACAAGGAGGACGACGCACTGGTCGGTGTCCGCTCGACCGCGCGGCTGTTCGGCGACGCGACGAAATCATGGCTTGCAGGCCTCTATATCGGGGCGCTGATCCTGTTCGCCTCGGCGTTTTCATCTGCCGAAGTCCCGATACCGGCATTCGCCGGTCTGCTGGCGGCGGCCGTCCACATGACGCGCCAGATCGCAACGCTGGACATCGACGATCCGGCCCAGTGCCTCAGGCTCTTCCACTCGAACAAGACCGTCGGCTGGCTGATCTTCCTCGGGCTCGTCGGATCCGGTGTCTGGACCGCCTTCAAGCCGCTCGTCTGACGATCAGCCCCGAGCGATGATTTCCTCGCCAGAGACGACGAGGCGAAGGCCAAGGTCACCGCACTTGCGGCGCGCCAGGAAACGCGGCCGGCGGCTCACGGCCATGCGGCGCGATCGGCGTTCCTGCGCAGGCAGGGTCTTGATGCACTCTCCAAGCGATTCCTCCAGCGTGCGGGCCACGCCGTCGGCTTCGATGAGCAGCATAGGAAGCCGATAGGCCTCAGCCCACGCACGCCAGTCCGCCGCGACGTCGTCGAGGTCGTCGGCGACAAGGAGCGGGATGGATAGCGAGGGGTCCGAATGAAGAAGTTCGAGCGTCACGGTCACGTTGCCGTCCGAATCCTCGAGAGCCCGGGCAGCCACGCCACGGAATACGCGCGAGGGAAGTGCGATCGTCACCGGCAGGCCGCTGTGCGCCAGCGTGCGCCGGATAACCGCGCCGCGATGATCGATGGTGAATACGACATCGGAGATGTCGTCGCGCGTCGCATAGGTCACCGCCTGAGGCAGGCGGAGGGGGTCGAGGCGCATGTTGCGCCCCGCCCAGACTGGCTTCAGTCCGGTGTTCATCTTGCGAGCCTTCCTGTAACTCCCGAGAGCCGGTTTTCCGGTCTTCTCCGAACCGGTTGGAGCCGGCTTCTTATGGGTCGCAAGATAGCGCGGGCCGCTTACCGCCGCCCTTAGGAACTGGGTTAAATTTTGCTGATCCGGGAATTGGTTAGCGGAATCCGACCGTTGGCCGAATTCATGTCACCTGGCGTCCTTGCGCGTGGTCGAGGCAGCCCTCGAAGTGGCAGGTCGAGCCGGACGCTGGCGGCGCGCAGGCGATGGCCTGGCGGGTCCCGTCTCGGTCCATTCGCGACTGACGTAGTAAGCGGCGATCCCGACCGCGGCGAGCAAGAGAAGTCTCATGGCTTCTGTTTCCGTATCGGGCGGAAGTCCGCTGTCTCGGGCGGCCAAGCATCGAAAAGCTGGGCGACGGCGGAAACGAGCTTCCTGAACATGACGGTTCCCTCAAAGATCGGGAGGCAACGCCGCCCCGCCTTTGGTTCCGCCGTCAGACCACCTTGCCGGGATTCATGATGCCGGCCGGGTCGAAGGCCAGCTTGATCCTGTGCATCAGGTCGATGGCAACCGGCGGCGCGGTTGCCAGCAACTCGTCGCGCTTGAGTGCGCCGATGCCGTGCTCGGCGGAAATCGACCCCTCGAACTGGCGCACGAGCCCGTGCACGGCGGCGTTCATCTCGTGCCTGAGCGCCGCGAAGGCAGCAGGATCGGCCCCCACCGGCTGGGAGATGTTGTAGTGCAGGTTGCCGTCGCCCATGTGGCCGAAGCAGACGATGCGTGCGCCGGGCGCGACGCGCTCCACCGCCGCCGCTGCGCGGTCGATGAACTCGGGTATCGTCGCCACGGGCACCGAGAGGTCGTGCTTTAGGGACACGCCTTCCGGACGCTGCGCGTCGGACAGACTCTCCCTTATCCGCCAGAGCGCGGCGGCCTGGGCAAGGCTGTCAGTCATGACGGCGTCGGCGACGCAGCCCGCCGCCATGCCCTCGGAGAGCACATTCTCCATAAGCCCGCGCGCGTCCTCGGGCGAGCGGCCCGAGGAAATCTCCAGGAGTACGTGCCAGGGGTGGTCGCCTGTCACCGGTTGCGCGACGCCGGGGACATGGCGTTCGGCGAACTTGATCGCGATCGCGGCAATGAGTTCGAAAGCCGTCAGCGCCCCTCCCGCTCGATCCGACGCCAACCCGAACAGGTCTAGCGCGGCCTTTGGCGACGGCGTCACCGCCCACGCGACCTGCCGGCCCTTGGGCCTGGGGAATAGCTTCATGACCGCTGCGGTGATGACGCCGAGCGTGCCCTCGGCGCCGACAAACAGGTTCTTCAGATCGTAGCCCGTATTGTCCTTCTTCAGCTTCCGCAAGTCGTCAAACACGTCGCCGGTCGGGAGCACGACCTCGACGCCGAGGCAGAGTTCGCGTGCGCCGCCATAGGAAAGCACGCCGGTGCCACCGGCATTCGTCGAAAGGTTGCCGCCGATCTGGGCGCTGCCCTGCGCGGCGAGCGATAGGGGAAACAGCCGGTCGGCTGCATCCGCCGCATCGCGCAGGGTCTGGAGGACAACGCCGGCCTCGGCCGTCACCGTGTTCGAAACCGTGTCCAACTCGCGGACCCGGTTGAGGCGTGCGAGCGAAAGAACGATCTGGCTGCCGGACCTGTCGGGCACCTGCCCGCCGACGAGCCCGGTATTGCCGCCCTGGGGCACGACGGCCGAGCGGGTTTCCGTCGCCAGCTTGAGGATCGCGCTCACCTCCGATACCGCGCCGGGCCGCAGCACCAGCGGCGACAGGCCGGGATGCAGACCCCGCCGTTCCATGACGTATGGCGCGATATCCGCCGGTTCGCGCAGGGCGTTGCCCTCGCCGACGATGGCAGCGAAACGGTCGAGGATTTCCGCGCCGATCATGTCGGCGCCTCCACCAGCCGCGGCGCGGCGGCGCGCGCAAGCCGGTCCATGATCGCCTCGCCGATACCATGGGCCGGGATCGGCTCCACGGCGATCACCGAGGCCCCGCTACGGTCCAGGCGATGCAGCGAGGAAAACAGGTTCGCCGCAGCCTCGCGCAGATCACCGGCCTCCGAGAGGTTGGCGACCGCGATAGCCTTGGCCGCGCCAGCTATTCGGTCGGGTCCGAAGGCGATCAATGCCTCACCCGGCTCGACCGCGGTTGCGTTGAGCCGCACCGCCGCACCAGGCGCATAGTGCGAGGCAAGCATGCCCGGCGCGACGACCGCTCCGCCCATTCCCCGCTCGACCGGCAGCTTTGCAACCGCCTCGATCTCGTCCGCTGTCACGCCGCCCGGACGCAGGAGAACGATGCTACCGCCTCCCGCCTTCACGATCGTCGATTCCACACCGACCGGGGCGGGGCCGCCGTCGACGATCAGCCTCACCTTGCTCCCGAGATCGGCATCGACAGCCTCCGCTGTCGTGCCTGTAATGCCGCCGGACGAGTTGGCGCTAGGCGCCGCGAGCGGTTTCCCAAACGCCCTGATCAGGTCCCGGCCGAACCCGCGAGGCATTCGGAGCGCCACCGTGTCGAGGCCGACCGTCGCCAGCGCGTGGACAGATGCCTGCGGCACCAGCGGCACCACCAGCGTAAGCGGTCCCGGCCAGAAACGCTCGGCCAGCGCCCTCGATACCGGGTCGAAGCGTCCGATCCGTTCGGCCATCGCGGTGTCGGCAACATGCACGATCAGCGGGTTGAAGCGTGGCCGGCCCTTAATCTCGAAGATGCGGGCGACCGCCTCGCCGCTCGTCGCATCGCCTGCGAGGCCGTAGACCGTTTCGGTCGGTACGACCACCGCCTCGCCCGCCCTCAGCAGGGCCAGCGCGGGCGCCAATCCATCGGCAACGGAAACGGTCTCGGCCAAACGCCCTCAAATCTCCATGATCAGCTGGCTGGGTATCGCAGGCTCCAGTCTGCGGCAAGGCGAGCGCCGTGACGGGTTCTTAATTCTTGCCCAGCTAATCTAGAGCAATGTTCGACCGGATTGAACCGTTCTGCCGGAGGGAATTCGGGCCAGGGTCGAGGGCTTCGGCGAAGGTCGATGTGGTGCATCGGCCGAGCCGGAGCCCGAAGGGTTTGGCCCGAATTGACCCGGCCCGAAGGGTTTCCCGCTGGCGGGCACCCGGTTCGTCGAGCCGCTCGGACGATGGAACCCCATCGCCCGTCGCGTCTCTCCTGCCGGATCGCCTCGCCATCGAGGAAACAGAACTGGTTCAATCTGGTCGAACATTGCTCTAGCGGGCGAACCGGCATCAGCCCTCCCGCAGGGTGTGCAGCGTAACAGGAAAGGGTGCCTCGCCGGACCGACCATGCGCATTGTCTGCCTCCTCATCGGGTCGGTACTGTCGACGGGCGCGGCGCAAGCCTCGTCCTTCCTGGTACTCGCGCCGATGAAGGACAATGTCGGGCCGTCGATCGTCATCCTGGGCGAGCCTCGCCCTGTCGCCGCGAGCCGGCCCTTCGCCCCGGTTCCGGTGGCGGAGGCGCCGCTGTCCTATCCCTATCCCGAGGAATCGCCGACCGTCGTGCTGGCGCCAATCGAACCGGAACCCTTTGTCGTCAGCGCCTCCATCGTCGCCATGGGCACACCCGCCATTTCCTATGACAAGGTGGCAGCAATCGGCGGCGCTGGCCCCAGGCCGACGCCGCGCCCTCCCTTCTCGATGCCCGTCGTCATGCGTGGCGGCATCGTCGGCGACGCCTTCCCGGATTCGCAAGCCCCGTCGCTGGAAGGCGAGTCGCCCGCAGCCGCCTCGTCGCCCGAGGACGCCGCAAGCGGACAGGCCAGTCGCCGGCCCGATGCGCCGCGCCAGCCGGAGCAGCCCGCTCCGCCGCCAGCCGCCGTCGCCCCCGCGCCGGCGACGCGCGCGCCGGAATAGTCCACGACCCCTTGCCCGAATTCGGACAAGGGAGCAGACAATGCTCGCTCAGGCATTCACCCGATTGGGGGCTCTCGCATGAAGACGTTCGTGAAGACCGCGCTTGCGGCATCGCTGCTCGCGCTGGCCGCTGGCCAGTCGCAAGCCGACCAACTGCTGGGCACCTACGTGGCGCGCATTTCCGACCGCGACCACCACGCCAGCGACGGATATCTGCTCGACACGGCGGCGCAGATGGTCCGCCAGGATCGCGCCAACGTGCACAAGTTCGGCTGGGTCGACGCCGAGGACGACGACGACCCGTGGTTCGGCACGGCCAACGCGCGGGCGCGCTTCGAAAAGCTGCTCAACAAGAGTGGCGCGATGAACGCCGCCACCCGCAAGGCGATCGCCGGCGGGGAGCCGATAGTCAAGGTCGACGTCTTCGCCAACAGCGTGCGTGTCGAGGTTCTCGGGTACTGACGGCGACGCAAGATAGCGCGCCGGCTCGCCCGGCGCATGGATGCTATCCCGCGATCTTCGAAAAATCCGCGACCGTTCCGGTGGCGGCGCGGATGCGTGACAGCAGCGCCAGCCGGTTCGCCCGAACGGCCTCGTCGGGGTCGTTGACCAGCACCTTGTCGAAGAACGCGTCCACCGGCGCACGCAGCGCCGACAGCGCACGCATGGCGCCCTCGTAGTCCTCGTTCGCCACGGCATCGGCCGCGCCGGCCTCCGCCGCCTCGACCGCCCCACCAAGCGAGCGCTCGATTTCCTCGCGGAACAGCGCCGGATCGACCTTGTCCGCGACCCGCGTGGCCTTCTTCTCCTCAGCGGCGAGGATGTTCGCCGCGCGCTTGGTCCCGGCCAGCAGGTTCCTGCCATCCTCGCTGTCGAGGAACTGTCCCAGCGCCTCGACGCGGCGCACGATGGCGAGGAGATCGTCGTTGGACGATTGGCCAATCTCCCCCCTCGTGGGGGAGATTGGCGCGTCACCACCCACCGCCAGCACGGCGTCGATCAGGTCATGTCGCGCACCCTGGTCGCGGAGGAAGACCTTCAGGCGATCATGGAAGAAGGAGAGAAGGCCCCCTCCCCCCGCCACAATCGGCGACAATGTCGCTAGAGGGTCATTGTCGCAAACGAGGTCGATGGCTTCAACAAAACCAAAGTTGCCTTTGTGCTGTTTGGAGTAATGCACCGTCACCGGACGTGAAATATCCAAAGTAATAGCTTTGGGGTGAACAACAATGGGGGTTCCACTAGGCATTCTTGGTGGAATTTCAATGCCGTAACGGGCGTCGTGTATTGGACACGGGGTTCCTGATTCGTCACTTTGATATGGCCAGGTCAGAAAATCTTCATCGAACTCAATATGAGGCTTAATTAGCTCGACCCAACCGCGTCCCAATCCGAGTGAAAGCGGAACCCGCACCCCATTCTCGACCACGATCCTGATCACGCCCAGCGCCGCTCGCCGCAGCGCATAGGGGTCCTTGCTCCCCGTCGGCTTCTCGTCGATCGCCCAGAAGCCGACCAGCGTGTCCAGCTTGTCGGCCAGCGCCACGGCGATCGACACGGGATCGGTCGGCACGCGGTCGGACGGCCCCTGCGGCTTGTAATGTTCCTCGAGCGCCGCTGCGACCGAAGGATTTTCGCCCTGGAGCAGCGCGTATTTCTGCCCCATCGCACCCTGCAGCTCCGGGAATTCGCCGACCACCTCGGTCTGCAAGTCGGCCTTGGCGAGCACGGCGGCGCGCCGCGCCAGCGCCGGGTCCGCTCCCGCGATCGGCGCCAGTTCCTCGGCTAGTCGCGCGATGCGCTCGACGCGTTCGCCCTGCGTGCCGAGTTTCGCATGGAAGGTGACGCCCAGATGGTCGAGGCGGGCCATGCGCTGGTCGAGCGGCTTCTTCAGGTCGAGATTCAATTTTCTGGCGGACTCGGCCAGCGTATCGAGATCCGGCAGGTCGGCCTGGTCGGTCTTCCAGAAATGCACGGCGTCGGAGAGCCGCGCCCGCACCACCTTGCCGTTGCCATGCGCGATCTCGACGCCGCCGTCCTTCGCCTCGATGTTGGCGGTGAGGATGAAGCGGTTGGACAGACGATCGCCTTCAGCTCCCGGCCGGGTGACAAAACACTTCTGGTTGGCGCGGATGGTCAGCCGGATCACCTCCGCCGGAATGTCGAGAAAGCTCTCCTCGAAATCCCCCATCAGCACCACCGGCCATTCGACAAGCCCGGACACTTCTTCCAGCAGCCCATCGTCCTCGACCAGCTCCAGCCCGCCGGCAAAGGCAAGGTTCTTCGCGTCGGAAAGAATGATCTCCTTGCGCCGTTCGGCGTCGAGGATCACCTTCGCGGCCTCCAGCTTCGCCACATAGTCGTCGAAGCGGCGCACCGTGATGGCGTCCGGCGCATGGAAGCGGTGCCCGAAGGTCACGGCGCCGGAGCGGATGCCGTCCACCTCGAAGTCGACCACGACGGTCTCGCCGATCTCCGGCCCGAACAGCGCCACGATCGACTGAAGCGGCCGCACCCAGCGCAACGAGCCTGGTTCCGCCGACGCCTTGCCCCAGCGCATGGACTTCGGCCAGGGGAAGGTGCGCACGACCGCCGGGACGAGTCCGGCGATCACCTCTTCCGCCGCGCGGCCGGGCTTGGAGACATGGGCGACGTAGAAGTCGCCCTTCTTCGGGTCGGAATGCACATGCGCCTGGGAAACGTCGGTCAGTCTCGCCTTGCGCAGAAAGCCTTGGATCGCTTGCTCGGGCGCCTTGGTCGACGGGCCCTTGATCTCCTCGTGCACATCCTTCGAGCGCGCCGTCAGGCCGCGGATGTCGAGCGTGAGCCTCCGTGGGGTCCAGTATTCGCGGGCGGCCTCGTAGGTCAGCCCTGCCTCGACCAGACCGTCCGTCACCATCTTGCGCAAATCGCCCGCCGCCTTGCGCTGCATGCGGGCAGGGATTTCCTCGGAGCGGAGTTCAAGCAGAAGGTCGGGCATCGGGCGGGTCTTTCACTGGCGCGCAGGCCCTAGCAAGCCCTCGCCTGATTGTCACCCGCCCCCGCGCGGCGGGCGCGGCCCGACGACCATGTGGTTGACGACCGCGGCGAAGAGCAGCGTGAAGACGATGAGATAGACGGTGATCGCCGCCTGCCAGATGTCCGGTGAGATCGGCAAGATGTCGAGGCCGGCGACGTAGATGGGGAAGTTGAGCAGATAATGGGCGACGACGCCCACGGACGCCCCTTTCCAGAACGGCTGTCCCTCGGCGAACCAGCGGAAGGCGAACAGCAGCATGGCGCCGTGGACAAAGCAGACGAGGAGCCGCTCCAGAACGAAGCCGCCGAACTCCCCGGCGGGCAGGTCGGCCAGGCCCGGAATGCCGGCAATCTGCTCGGCCAGGAAGCCGATCTCGCCCAGGCCGAAACCCAGTCCGGTGGCCAGCGCGATCGGCACGGCCCGGACGGGGGTCAGCGCCTTCAGCACCGCCGGGATCAGCAGCACCAGCCATTTCGCGGGCTCCTCGGTCAACGGCGCATAGAAGGTGGCTGCGAAGGCGTAGGCAGGGCCCTCGCCCAGCGCTTGTCGCACGACGCCGTCAATCGGCAGGCGAACGAAGTAGAAGGCCAGCGGCTGAAGCGGGATCATGAGGATGGCCGCGATAACCAGGACGTCGCGCTCGCCTGGCTTGGACAGACGCCACAGCAGCAGACCGCCGCCGGCGATGGCGATCGCTCCCGTGACGATCGCGGTGATGACGATGCCACTCATCCCGGGATGCCGCCGTGCGGCCTCACCGGAAAATCACACACTTGCGCTCGCCATTCTCCTCGCAATTGTCACGGGCCATCTTGTTCGCCTGTTTCTGGCTCTCGTAACCCCATGACGAATGGCAGGTCTTGCCGTCGCTCGATACGGCCATCGCCTTGTATGTCGGCCTCGACTCCAATTGCTTCCAGGCGGTCTTGCAGAACGCGCTGGAGAGCGTGACGCCGTTCCTCGTCTGGGCGTGGACCACTCCGGCCGCGACACAGAGCAAGGAAAGAAGCAGGATCACCCTTTTCATGGCATTTCCACCCCGATGGGCGATGCTATCGGCCTGCGCGGCGCACGCAAGGCATCAGCCTCGTGAACCTTTTCCGCGATCGTGGCGACAGACGGGCAACCGCTCGAGAACTCCGTCATGCGCCGCCCACGATCTCTCATACACCTCATTGCATTGACCGCGTGTCTCGCCGTCCAGGCCCAACCGGCGAACGATCTGCCGATGGTCGGCATGAGGCGGGCAATCGAGTCGATTGCCGATCCTACAAAGTTGGTGCGCACCCTTGCAGCACAGCCCGGCGCCACCGATTGACGCTCCGCCCTATCAGGCCGCGACGCCACCCGCCTCGGTCGTCCGAAAAGCCTCGCCGCATGCCTTGGCGAGTTCCCTTACCCTGAGGATGTAGCTCTGCCGTTCGGTCACGGAGATGACTCCCCGCGCATCGAGCAGGTTGAAGGCGTGGCTGGCCTTGATGCACTGGTCGTAGGCGGGCAGCACCATTCTGTGGACTGGCGGGTTCTCGCCCTCGGGCGGCGCGCCGGCCGCCAGCAGGGCCCGGCACTCCTTCTCCGCATCCTCGAAGTGGCGGAGCAGGATCGACGTGTCGGCATGTTCGAAGTTGTGGCGCGAGTACTCCTTCTCGGCCTGGAGGAACACATCCCCGTAGGTGACCTTGTTGTCCCCCTCCCCGCCGTTGAAGTTCAGATCGTAGACGTTGTCGACGCCCTGCACATACATGGCGAGCCGTTCCAGCCCGTAGGTCAGTTCTCCCGAAACCGGCGCGCACTCGATGCCGCATACCTGCTGGAAGTAGGTGAACTGCGAGACCTCCATGCCGTCGCACCAACACTCCCAGCCGAGGCCCCATGCGCCCAGGGTCGGGCTTTCCCAGTCGTCCTCGACGAAACGCACATCGTGCAGCAGCGGGTCGATCCCGATGGCTTTCAGCGACCCCAGATAGAGTTCCTGCAGGTCAGGCGGGTTCGGCTTCAGGATAACCTGGTACTGATAGTAGTGCTGGAGACGGTTGGGGTTTTCGCCGTAGCGGCCGTCCTTGGGGCGGCGCGATGGCTGGACGTATGCCGCGTTCCAAGGCCGCGGCCCGAGCGCGCGCAACGTGGTGGCCGGGTGAAACGTGCCCGCGCCAACCTCCATGTCGTAGGGCTGGAGGATGACGCAGCCATAGCGCGCCCAATAGTCGTGTAGCGTCAGAATGAGACCCTGGAAGGAGCGGCTGGGATCGATATGGGCAGTCGGGCGGGCGGTCACGAAAGGATCCTGGACGCGGGGACTGAAGGCGGAGTTGTCGTAGTGGCGCGGTCTGGAAGCGTCAAGCAAGCAGACCGGTCGCGCAATCGTGATCGTCGTTACTGGCGTGGAACTTCATGCTCGGTCGTTGTTTCCAATGCGGTCCGGCGTTAGACCGGCCGATCTAGGAGGATCGCGATGTCGACATATGTTTCGAAGACGCTGCGTCTAGTCCTGACAGCAATGCTGTTGTCGTTTGCCGGGGGCGCGATCGCACAGGATTGGCCAAGCAATGGCGAGAGTGGCTACACCCACGATCCCGTGACCGGCTATCTCTGCGTTACGGGGACCTGCGACGTGGTCAGGCTGCCGAACAGCGACTGCATCTGCACGAAGAACAACCCGGCCGAGATGCGTCTGAGCCGGCTGAAGCTGACCTGTTCGACGAAGCAGGGAGGCCAGTGGGTCTCCTGCCCTGTCAAGCCGCGCTACGGCAACTGACCGGCTCCGGACGACAAGGCATCAGTTGCCGACGTCGGGAAGCCTGAGCTCCTGCCCCGGCATCAAGCGACCGGGGTTCTCGCGCAGTTCCGGATTGAGTTCGAGTATTTCCAGATAACGGCTGCCGGCGCCGAGCCGCTCGGCGGCGATCGACCACAGCGACTGCCCAGGCAGCACGGTATAGCCGGCGGGGATCAACTGCGCCGTCTGCCCCGACAACGACGGATCGGTCTGTTGATTGGCCGCGTCAGGGGTCTCTTCGGACGGGACGGTCTCGGTGCGCTGGTCGCCGGCGTCGGGCGCCTCGGTCGGCGCCACGGGCGTCGGTTCCGGCGTCCGTTCGCCCGCCGTCGCCGGGTCCGCGATCGGCGGCAGCCCCTCGGCCAGCTTCTTCTGAACCTGCGCCAGCACGTCCGCGTCAGGTTTCATGTCCCGAGCGTGGCTCCATTGGAAGGTGGCTTCCAGCTTGCGTCCAACTCGCCAATAGGCATCGCCCAGGTGGTCGTTGAGGACTGCGTCGTCGGGCTTCAGCGACACTGCCCGCTCCAGTTCGCGAACGGCGTCGTCGAAGCGCCCAAGCCTGTAGAAGGCCCAACCGAGCGAATCCACGATGTATCCGTCACTCGGCCTCAAGTCGACCGCGCGCTGGATCATCTCGAGGCCTTCCTCGAGGTTCATGTTCATGTCGACCCACGAGTAGCCGAGGTAGTTCAGCACCTGCGGCTGTTCCGGGTAGAGTTCCAGCGCCTTGCGGAAGTTCGGCTCGGCCTTGGGCCATTCCTTCAGTCGCTCGTAGGCGATGCCGCGCTGGTAGAAGATGTTCCAGTCGGAGCCTTTCGGCGTGCCGATGCGAACCACGGCCCGATCGTAGACGGCGGCGGCGGCGCGATAGTCTTCCTTGGCCGAATAGACGCTTCCAAGCGCCAGATGGGCGCGCATGTCGTCGGGGTTGGCTTCCACGAGCGCCGCGAGATGCTTGATCGCTTCGTCCTGGCGGTCGAGATCGGCAAGATTGAGCCCGAGCTGCAGTTCCGACAGGTGCTTGAGCGGCGACGTGTCCGGAATACGCCGGTAGTAGTCGATGGCGAGTTCTGCCTGATCCTGCTGCTCAGCGACGCCGGCAAGCTGGATCAGCACTGCGTCGCTCTGTGAATTCAGCGCCAGGGCATACTGGAGATAGAGACGAACAAACGCTTCGCCGCCTCCCCGGTTCAGCGCGGTCGCAAGGCTTAGCAGCACTTCCGTCGCACCTTCGTTCGGCCCGGAAACCAGCGGCGGCACCGGCGTGCCCGCCTCGATGGCGCCACGCAGAGCGACGATGGGCGCGCGGGCGGGAGCGAACTCTTCCGCCTTTCGCAGGACGTCGAGCGCCTTGTCCTTCTCGCCTCGCCGCGCCAGGAATCCCGCATATGCCTCCGCCGCGCGAAGCCATACCTCGGGCGCGGCGCTTCCGGCCGCGATGTTCTCGATCGTCGCGGCGAACGCGGTTTCGGCCTTCGCCGCATCGCCGGCGTCGTCGGCGACCAGCGCAGTCTGGTAGGTTACGAACAGGCGGTACCAGTCCGGACCCTGAAGGCCTTCGATATGCGCGATGGCCCCGGCGCCGTCGCCGGCGCCCGCCTTGGCCCAGCCGGCCATCAGGCTGACGATGAGCCGGTCCAGGTCGGACTCGAGCGCGAGCTTCAGCCAATGCTGCGCGCCCTCATAGTCGCGCTTGCGGAAAGCCTCGGTGGCCAAAGCGAGGCGCGAGAAGCGTTCCACCTCCGGTTCCGTCTTGAGTTTCTCGGCGTAAGGCAGCGCGGCGTCGAACTCGCCGTCGGCGATGAGCGCGAGCATCAGGCTCTGCTGCAATGCCTTGTTATCAGGGTCGAAGACCAGCGCCCTCTGATAGTAGGCGATGGCGCTGCCGAGATCGTTGTCGACCTCCGCGACCCGCGCAGCCAGATAGGCGCCGGAATAGGAGCCGATGTCGACGATCTGGTTCGCTTCCTTGGCGGCGGACGGAACGACCGCCACAGCGAGCAGCGTTCCGGCGGCAACGCCGGCCAGCCAGTACCTCAGCGAAAACCGCATCCGTTCCCTTCCTGCCGCAGCCTTCCCGCAGCGCGGGACTCGGCGCGGGAATGCTTCCCAAGAATGGCCTTTTTGGGGTCGCGGTTCAATCGCAAGCCGTTCACGATCGGGTCACGGGGGACCACCGCCGGCTCAGGATACCCGGCTGATGCAGAAGTCGATGACCTCGACCAGCGCCCGCTTTTGAGGTCTCGCCTCGAGCGGGGCGAGTGCGTCTCGGGCGATCTCGCCGAAATGCCTTGCGCGTCCGATGGTGTCGGCGATAGCGCCGTGGCGGGTCATCAAGCCGATCGCCTTTTCGAGCGCGGCGTCATCGGTGGCGGCGTCCTCGATCGCGCCCTTCCAGAAAGCGCGTTCCTCGGTCGAGCCGCGGCGATAACTCAGGATCACCGGCAGGGTCACCTTGCCCTCCCGGAAATCGTCGCCCACGTTCTTGCCGAGGTCGCTGCTCGATCCGCCGTAGTCCAGCGCGTCGTCGACCAACTGGAACGCGAGCCCGAGGTTCATCCCGTAGGATCGCAGCGCGGCGCGGTCGGTTCGACCGGCCCCGGCAACGATCGGACCCACCTCGGCGGCAGCCGAAAAGAGCGCGGCCGTCTTCGCCTTGATAACGGCGAAGTACTCATCCTCGGTGGTCTCGAGGTTCTTGGCGGCCGAAAGCTGCATGACTTCGCCCTCGGCTATCACCGTCGCAGCGGCCGAAAGCGTGTCCAGTGCGTCGAGCGAACCGGTCTCGACCATCATCCTGAAGGCCTGTCCGAGCAGGAAGTCGCCAACCAGAACGCTTGCCTGGTTGCCCCAGATCATGCGCGCCGTCTTGCGGCCGCGGCGCAGATCGCTCTCATCGACCACGTCGTCATGGAGGAGCGTCGCCGTGTGCATGAATTCGACGCTGGTCGCCAGCTTGACGTGGTCCTCGCCCGCATAGCCGAACATCTGGGCCGCCGCGAGCGTCAGCATCGGCCTCAACCGCTTGCCGCCCGAGGATATGAGATGGTTCGCCACCTCCGGGATCATCTCGACGTCGGAGCCAGCCTTGGACAGGATGAGTTCATTCACGCGCCCCATGTCGGCCGCCGTCAGGTCGATCAGCCGACGGATCGAGCGCGCCTCGCGTTTGCCTCCGTCAAGGTTGAGCACGACACCCAATGTACAACTCCCGTTACTCCCGGCGGCACCGCCGCGTCCCACGGGACTCTAGGGCGTCGCCGCGTATTGCGGCAAGCGGCGTTTTGGCGCGCCCGTCCGGTGTCGATTTGCGCAAGGCAGCGAGGCCGCCTACCTTCGACGGATGATCGAACTCGTACGCACCAACGACGCCGTCGTCATTTCCTTCGTCGAGGCGCTGCTGCGCGACGCGGGCATCGCATGTATGGTCGCCGATCAGAACATGAGCGTCCTCGACGGGTCGATCGGCATTCTGCCCAGGCGGATTCTCGTCGATGAGGACGACGCGGAACTGGCTCGTCAACTGCTGACCGACGCCGGGATCGGCGCCGAGATCCGCCAGCCGTGATCGATCAGGTCGTCGCCGACGCGCTGGAGGCCGACTACACCGTCGACGCGTTCCATCGCGGCGATTTCTTCCTCGTGCAACTTCGGGCTCGCGGTCACAGGGCGGGCATGGACTCCATGGTGCTTGCCGCGGCGGTTCCCTCCGGCTTTGACGGTGCCGTCGCGGACTTCGGATCGGGAGCGGGAGCGGCCGGCCTCGCGGTCGCCTCGCGCTGCCCCGCCGCCACCGTCACCCTGGTCGAGCGATCTCCGGACATGGTCCACTGCGCGATGCGCTCGCTGGCCCTGCCGGCCAATGCGCGCCTGGCCTCCAGGGTGGCCGTCCTGCCGGCCGACGTCGCGCTCCGCGGCAAGGAGCGGACAGCCGCGGGACTGGCGGAGCGGTCGTTCGACTTCGTGGTCATGAATCCTCCCTTCAACGCGTCCGGCGACCGGCGTTCGCCGGATGCGCTGCGAAGCGAGGCTCATGTCATGGACGGCGCCGTGCTGGAGGACTGGATCCGCAGTGCAGCCGCCGTTCTGCGCCCCGGCGGGCGCATTGCCGCGATCGTTCGCCCGGACTCGCTAGGCCCGCTGCTTTCCGCGCTCGCCGGGCGCTTCGGAGCCGTTCAGATCATGCCGGTCCATCCGCGCGAAGGCGCAGCGGCGATCCGCGTTGTCGCCCGAGCCGTGCGAGGCTCCCGCGCGGCGCCGGCACTTCTTCCCCCATTGTATCTGCATGAACCGGGGAGCGATCGGTTCGGCGCGCATGCAGACCTGATCAACAACGGCCGGGCGACACTGTTCGCCGATTGATCTCGGACCTTCCTGCCATTGCACGCGGTGGGGGAATTACTACATCTGACGGAGATATCGGAGACATCCCGCTTGAGACGGCTCTTCAACCGCCTGCTTCCCGCCTCCATGCGATCGACGGCCGTGACGATCCCAGTCGTTCGCCTCCACGGTACGATCCTCTCCGGTGGCGGGGCGTTGCGGCAGAACCTTTCGCTCGCTTCGACCGCCGCCCTCATCGAGAAGGCCTTTGCCTTCGCCGATGCGCCGGCGATAGCGTTTTCCATCAATTCGCCCGGCGGTTCGCCGGTGCAGTCGCGGCTCATCTACAAGCGCATCCGCGACCTGGCCGAAGAGAAGAACAAGCACGTCTTCATGTTCGTCGAGGACGTCGCAGCGTCCGGCGGATACATGATCGCGGTGGCGGGCGACGAGATCGTCGCCGATCCGTCGTCGATCGTGGGCTCGATCGGCGTCGTCTCCGCCTCGTTCGGCTTTCCCGAGCTCCTGAAGAAGATCGGCGTCGAGCGGCGCGTTCACTCCGCCGGTTCCAACAAGTCGGTGCTCGATCCCTTCAAGCCCGAAAGGAAAGAGGACGTCGAGCGGCTGAAGGCGCTCCAGCTCGAGGTGCACCAGACCTTCATCGATCTCGTCAGGGAGCGGCGCGGCGCCAGACTCAAGGATAATCCGGATCTGTTCACCGGCCTGTTCTGGACGGCGAAACGCGGCATCGAACTGGGGCTGGTCGACGAACTGGGCGACATGCGTTCGGTGCTCAAGGACCGCTATGGCGCGAAGACGCGGCTGAAGCTGGTGACCGCGCCTCGGGGCCTGTTCGGGCGGCGACTCAACCTGTTCGGCACAAGCGAGGCATCCGAACACCTCGCGGAGCGGGCCGCGTCGGGTCTGCTCGCTGCGATCGAGGACCGCACCCTGTGGGGTCGCTTCGGACTTTGATTTCTGCCGCCGGACGGTTATGCTCGCCGTCCACGGATCGCTCTCGAGCGAGGAGCCGGACATGCCGCAACTGATCTTCTTCGCAATCGTGGCGATCGTCGCCTGGGTGGGTTACCGCGCCTTCCTCCGCGAGGCCGAGCGCGTTACCGCGAAGGTGCGCCGTTCGCGCGACGAGGGTCGCACCGGCGCCAACGGGACCCTGGTCAAGGATCCCAAGACCGGCGAGTACCGCCTCGCCAAGGACTAGCAGGCTTGGCATCGCCGCCTGCCACCGTGGCGGAGCCCGCACCGGCAAAGATCAATCTCGCGCTGCATGTGACAGGGCGCAGGCCCGATGGCCTCCATCTGCTGGAAACCCTGGTCGTCTTTGCCCGATTTGGCGACCGGCTGGAGGCAAGCCTATCCGACGCGGACGGATTGCGGGTCGCCGGCCGCTATGCCCCGGACGTACCTGATGACGACACCAATCTCGTCCTGAAAGCCCGCGATGGGTTGCGCAACGCCTTTCCTGGCCGCGACCTTCCCTCGGTCGCGATCACGCTCGAAAAGAACCTCCCCGTGAGTTCGGGCGTCGGCGGCGGGTCGAGCGACGCGGCGGCCTCGCTTCGCGCCTTGGACGCCATCTGGCAACTGAACGTCTCCGAGCGGGCGCTTGGCGAACTTGCCGTGTCTCTCGGGGCCGACGTGCCGATGTGCCTTGCCGCGCGTCCGCTGATCGCGCGCGGCATTGGCGAGTCGCTCGAACCGCTTGGAAGATTTCCGGTCCTCCCGCTCGTGCTGGTCAATCCGGGCATAGCGGTCTCGACCGCGACCGTCTTCGCCGCGCTCGAGAGCCACGACGGTGCGCCATTGCCGCCCCTGCCCTCGCGCTTCGATGTCCACACCTTGGGCACATGGCTGGAGATGAGCCGCAACGATCTCGAACCGGCAGCCCGCGCCATCGCGCCGGCGATCGATGGCGCGCTCTCCGCCCTAAGGCATGCCGGCGCGCGCCTAGCGCGAATGTCGGGTTCTGGTGCGACCTGTTTTGGGCTGTTCGAAACCGGCAATGTGGCCAAGCGGGCGGCGATCGCCATTCGGACCCGTCATCCGGACTGGTTCGTCGCCGCGACCAGAAGCATGGCCAGCGAAGGAAAAGCCCGTGAACCGGATTGACGAGAGTCGCGCCTTCATCCCCGTCGGCATCGCCGTGCTGACCGTCTCGGATACGCGCGGCCCCGCCGACGACAAGTCGGGGCTTACGCTGGCGGAACGCATCGCCGAGGCCGGCCACCGCCTCGTCGCCCGCGACATCGTCACCGACGACGTGGACAAGATCCGCGCCGTCGTGCGCGGCTGGATTTCCGACCCGGCCATCGACGTGGTGATCACGACGGGGGGCACAGGCTTCACCGGCCGTGACATCACTCCGGAGGCTCTCGAGCCGCTGTTCGAGAAGCGCATGGAAGGCTTCTCCGTCGTCTTCCACCGCATCTCCTACGACAAGATCGGCACATCGACGATCCAGAGCCGCGCGACCGCAGGCGTCGTGAACGCAACCTTCGTCTTCGTCCTCCCGGGCTCGCCGGGCGCATGCCGCGACGCTTGGGACGGCATACTCAAGGCACAGCTCGACTACCGACACATGCCCTGCAACTTCGTGGAGATCATGCCGCGACTCGACGAGCATCTGAGGCGCGGGGCAGGCACCGTCGCCTGACCGCGGACGCCTCAGCCAGGCGACGCCACGACGATCTCGGCCGGCAGGCGCTTGACGGCGAGCCCACGCGCCAGCGCCTCGGCATCCATGGCTGACTTTGAGAGGGACAGCGCCTGTCGCCTGCTGATCACCAGCCCCTCCGCGAGTGCCCGGCGCGACGAGAAAACGCGCGAGAGGAAAGGCGCCCGGTGGGCTCGGGACCTCGAGAACCGGGCAGCCATGGTCTGGCAGGCAATGTGCGCCGCCACCTCTTCCGACCAGCGTTCGGTGAGACGCGCGCCCGGCTCCAGCAAGAGCAGCCACTCGCTGCGCGCCTCCCGGATTGCCGCCGAGATGCCTCCTTGGGCTATGAAGCGACAACCGGCATGGTCCGCTACCCGATGCGTCTGGTCGATCGAGCCGCGGTCGCAGACGATCACCTCGCGTACCGTGCCGTCGACGGCGCTCGGCACCAGCGACGCCAGCGTGCGTGCTAGGCTCTCCTCGCTGTTGCGGGTCTCGATGATGACGCTCAGCATCGCCAGCCGAATAGCGGAAAGCGCCAGTCGACGCCAGATGTTGCGGCGCACACACGATTGTTCTTGCTTTGTTCTATCCAGTTGAATAGGAATCTTTTCATCGAAACCGTCCGATTCGGACTGGTCAGGGAACTTCGGAGTCAGCGTCATGGAAGCGTTGCGGCGCGCCAGGGTGGAACCCATCGCACGCGCGGATGTTGCCGCCTTCAGGAAAGGCGGTTCCGCGGCTATGGCCAATGCGATGATCGACGAAAGCGGCGTTCGGGTGCATGGCGAGCGGCGGCGCGGCCGCTCCGCCGGGATCAATCCTACAGGCCGGTTCGAACCTGTCACACGCCATGTCTTCGACGATGGCTGGGAATCGCTTGAGGAACTGCCTCCCTTCAAGACCGAGGTTCAGGTCGATAAACCCCGAGTCATCATTACCCGCAACCAGTCACCCGACATCTCCTTCGACCGCTCGATCAACCCGTATCGTGGCTGCGAGCATGGTTGCGTGTATTGCTTCGCGCGGCCGACCCACGCCTATATGGGTCTGTCGCCAGGCCTCGACTTCGAGTCGAGGCTGTTCGCCAAGCCCGAGGCGGCGAAGCTCCTCGACCGGGAGCTTTCGAGGCCGGACTACGAGCCGCGCACGATCGCCATCGGCACCAACACCGACCCCTATCAGCCTATCGAGAAGCAATATCGGATCATGCGAGAAATCCTCGAGGTGCTCGAGGCGCGCAACCATCCGGTCGGCGTCGTGACGAAATCGGCGCTCGTGACGCGCGACATAGACATCCTGTCGCGCATGGCAGAGAGGGGGCTCGCCAAGGTCGCGTTGTCGCTGACCACGCTCGACCGCACGTTGGCGCGCACGATGGAGCCTCGCGCCGCGACGCCGACGAAGCGTCTGGAGGCCATGCGCGTGTTGAGCGCGGCCGGCATACCGGTCTCGGTGATGGTCGCACCGATCGTGCCCGGTCTGACGGATGCCGAGATCGAGCGTATCCTCGATGCCGCCAAGGCTGCCGGCGCGCGGGACGCGGGCTACGTCATCCTGAGGCTGCCGCTGGAGGTCAGTCCGATCTTCAAGGACTGGCTGTTGCGCCATTACCCGGACCGCTACCGGCACGTGATGTCGCTGGTGCGCTCCATGCGCGACGGCAAGGACTACGATTCGGAGTGGGGGAAGCGCATGCGTGGCGGTGGACCCTATGCATGGCAGATCGGCCGCCGCTTCGAGATCGCTGCCCGCCGCCTCGGCCTCAACGCCGAGCGGACGCGCCTGAGAACCGATCTGTTCGTCGCGCCGAAAGCCGCGGAGAAGCAGCTCGTCCTGATCTGACTTCCGGCGTCGCGCGGTTTGCACCGCGGGACGCACCAGAACTCCCGTCCGGCCTGTTTCCCCGACCCGCCGACGGAGCCTCCCGACCGCCGCCCCAATCGGTCGGGAGGACTTGCGGAGAATCGGAGGCGATGCCAGCCTTGCCGCCATCATGGCTCGCGCGCGCTCCGATTCTCCGCCCCTCTTCGAATGGGTGGAAAAGCCCGATTTCTCGATCGAACGGAAGGCCATAGCCGCCGGGCAGTGGCCGGTAGTCGGCCTGGACGAGGCCGGCCGGGGACCGCTCGCCGGTCCCGTGGTCGCCGCCGCGGTGATCCTCGACCCGAAGCGCATCCCTAGGGGGCTCGACGATTCGAAACGGCTGACAGCCAACGAGCGCGCCGGCCTGTTCCACCTCGTCCTGAAGAACGCCGCGGCGGTCAGTTTCGCATCCGTGTCGGCCGAGGGCATCGACCGAATCAACATCCTCAGGGCAAGCCTCGAAGCGATGCGGAGAGCCGTGGCGGCGCTGCCCGTCAGCCCGTTGCTGGCGCTTGCCGACGGCCGCGACGTGCCGCCGGGTCTGCCCTGCGAAGGCCGCGCCGTGGTGCGCGGCGACCAGCGCTCACAATCGATCGCGGCCGCGTCGATCGTCGCCAAGGTCATCCGCGACCGTATGATGCAGCGCTGCGGCCATGCCGACCCGCGCTACGGGTTCGAACAGCATATGGGCTACGCGACCGCGCGCCACCGCGAGGCGATCGAAAGCCACGGGCCGCGCATGCGGCTCCACCGCATCTCGTTTGCACCGTTTCGCCTGGAGGTGACGGTCGAGGCGGATGCTGTCGCCGCGGCGGAAACACTGGTCTGAAACGAGACGGGGCGCCAACGCGCCCCGCACGGGAAACGGCCCTGCCGGGCGCCGTCAGTTCAGATTCGCCTTCACGTCCTGGACGGAGGCTGAGAACAGGGCCGCGTCGGACTTGGCGTCGACGGTGTCGCCAATGATCTTGCGCGCCGCCTCGACCGCGATCTCGACGGCGTTTGCGCGCACCTCGTTGACCGCCTCGCGTTCAGCCTGAGCGATTTTCTGTTCGGCCAGAGCGGCGCGGCGCGCCACATACTCTTCGGTGCGGGCGTGGGCCTCCTCGACCAGCTGCGACGCCTCGCGACGTGCAGCCGCCAGGATGTCGGCCGCGTCTTTCTCGGCTTCCTTGCGCTTGCGCTGGTACTCCGCCAGCAGCTGCTGGGCTTCCTCGCGAAGACGCCGCGCTTCCTCGAGTTCAGCGCGAATCCGGTCGGCGCGTCCGTCGAGAGACGCTCCGATGGTCGCCGGCACCTTCAGGTAGACGATGATGGCGATGAAAATGACGAGGGCGATGAATGCCCAGAATGTGGCGTCCATCGATGCCTCCTATTTCCGCGCCGCCGCAACCGCGGCCGCGACCGCGACCTTGTCCGCCTTGCCGCCGACAAGTTCCTGAATGATCGCGGCGGCGGTCTGCTCGGCGATCGAGCCGACTTCCTTCATGGCCGCGGTCTTGATCCCGGCGATGCGACGCTCGGCGGCGGCAAGTTTTTCCTCGAGTTCCGCCTCCACGACCTTTCGCTTTGCCTCGGCTTCGAACTTGGCGTCGTCGCGGGCCGACTGGGCGATGCCGCCCGCCTTGGTGCGAGCCTCCGCGAGGTCACGCTCGTAGGCCACGATCGCGGCGTCGGCCTCTTCCTTCATCCGCGCCGCCTGGTCGAGGTCCTGGGCGATGCGGTCGCGCCGCACTTCGAGGATCGAGCCGATGCGGGGCAGCACGACCTTCTTCAGGAAGAGGTAGAACAGCCCGAACGTGATCGCGAGCCAGAGCAGTTGCGACGGGAAGGTCGCACTGTCGAAGGGCGGGAACGAGGGACGTCCACCCTCGCCACCTTGCTCGGTGTGGGCGCCGCCTTCCGCCGCCGGTTCCTCGGCCGCATATCCCTGTGTCACGAACATCGTCTTCCCCTGTCAGCCGTTCCGGCCGCACATATCGCGGCCGGGGCAAGCACGTCGCCGTTAAGCGAAGAGCAGCAGCAGCGCGACGAGCAGCGAGAAGATGCCGAGCGCCTCGGTCACGGCGAAGCCGAAGATCAGGCGGCCGAACTGGCCGTCCGCGGCCGATGGGTTGCGCAGGGCGCCGGCGAGGTAGTTGCCGAAAATGGTGCCCACGCCGATACCGGCGCCGCCCATGCCGAGGCAGGCGATGCCCGCACCGATTGCCCTTGCTGCTTCTGCTTCCATGGTAATTCTCCTTGTGGATCCCGAATGAATGGACTGTCGTCTCGCGGCCTAATGGCCGGGGTGGATGGCGTCGTTCAAATACATGCAGGTTAGAACCGCGAAGACGTACGCCTGCAGGAAAGCGACCAGGAACTCGAGCGCCGTGATCGCCACGGCCATGGCCAGCGGCAGTATGGCGCCGGCGATGCCGATCGCCCCGAAGGCGCTCAGCGAGGTGACGAAGCCGGCGAATACCTTCAGCGTGATGTGGCCGGCCAGCATGTTGGCGAAGAGGCGGACCGACAGGCTGATCGGTCGTGACAGGAACGAGATCACCTCGATCAGAGCCACCAAGGGAATGAGATAGATCGGCACGCCATGCGGCACGAACAGCTTGAAGAAGCCGAGGCCGTTCTTCATCAGCCCGTAGACGATGACGGTGCCGATGACGAGGAGCGCCAGCGCGAAGGTGACGATGATGTGGCTGGTCACGGTGAAGAAATAGGGAAACATCCCGAGAAGGTTCGCGACCAGCACGAACATGAAGAGCGAGAAGACCATCGGGAAGAACTTCATGCCCTGTGAGCCGGCGGCGTCGCGCAGCATCCCGGCGACGAACTCATAGGACATCTCCGAAACCGATTGGAGACGGCTCGGGATCAGACCGCGGCTCGAGGTGGTCAGATAGAGGAAGGCGCTCGCCGAAACGACGGTCGCCACCATGAAGGCCGAGGAATTGGTGAACGAAAAGTCGAGGCCGCCGATCTCGATCGGAATCCATTTGGCGATGTGGAACTGATGGATTGGATCGTTCGCCACCTGGCACCCTCTCGCCTGTCTTGCCCGCCGGGCCTTATGTCTTGTCCGTCCGGTCCGGGGTCTCCGGCGGACGTATCCCCGCGCCGGACACCGCGCCAACCGAACGCAGCACGTTCAATACGCCGGCCGCGAAACCCAGAAGCAGGAACAGGATCAGGCCCCACGGCGACGTTCCCGCGAAGCGATCGACGATCCAGCCGATGCCTACGCCCACCGCGATTCCAGCCACGAACTCGCTGGATAGCTTCAGCGCCTGCCCGTATCCGGACGCCCCACCGTTGCCGGTGACTTCTTTCCCTTGCTGCCGGTCAGGCAGCCTGGTCGCGAGCGTCGCTCCCAGCTGTTTGCGGCGGCGTTCCAGGTCCTCGTCGCTGGCGTCGCTCCCCGTCGAACCCCCGGGTCCGGAACTTCCGGATCGGTTCGGCCGCGTCGGCTTGGCCATCGCAGCCTCCCACCCGGCCGGCAATCGCCGCCCGCTTCAAGTCGCGCGCAACATAGTTAGGGGCCGTTGGCGCGTCAAGCCGCGTTCGCGGTGCGCCAAGCTAGTATTAAGTGATTATATTTCAATGAGTTATCACAGTGCGACAACTTGCGCCGCGACTGATGGCCCGATGGGCGCCGCGAATCTCCGCCGCTAGCTCCAGCCGCCGCCATAGGTACGGTAGAAGACGTGCAGGCCGATCTTCTTCATCTTCTTCATCGTGTGCGACCAGCGTGGATTGACGTAGGTCGCGTGGTAGTGGGTCGACGAGCCAACCTCGGGAATGAAGACCTTGCCGGCGGTCACCGCCATGGCGATGTCCTTGGCGACCCGATAGTTGGCCGGGCTGGTGATCCTGTCCTTCTTGCCGTCGCAGGCGAACGAGAACTGGCAGCGGTTGCGCCAGCCGTCATTCTGATAGACGACGCCGCAGATGGTGTTTGGATAGGTCGGATTGCGGACCCGGTTGAGGATGACCTGGGCGACGGCCGCTTGGCCCTTCAGATCCTCGCCGCGCGCCTCGAAATAGATGCCGTTTGCAAGGCAGGCCTGTTCGGCCGAGCTGAAGACGTGGGCGGGCAGTGGCTGCGCCATCCAGGCGTGGTCGCCCTTGATAAGCGGCGGGATGAAGCGGCCCTTTCCGGCCATCTCGATGCCGTCATTGAGCAGGCTGGCGAAAGGCGACGCCTCGGCATAGTCCGGCTCGGCCGGCCCATAGGCGGTCGCCAGGATATCGGCCTTGTCGTTGGTCACGAGGCTCGCCAGGATAGCAGGCACGCCGGGATCGGCCCGCTTTTCGCCGCGCACGTAGAACGCGGTGGCGATCTCTATCTCCTTGCCCTTGATCTCCGGCACCACGAACGCCATGCGGAGTTCGCCGTCGAGGCCGGGGCCAGTCAGGAAGCTGGTGCGGTCGAGGACGGAGCCCGCGTTGAAGGCCTTGGGCGGCGCGACGGGGGTGACCTTCATGACGCGTCCCCGCTTGGCGGAACGCACGACGCGATCTTCGTCGGGAGCGATGTCGGAGGCGTGCTTGGCGCGGAAGGCGACGCTGCCGACGCCAGGCGCGTCCATCCCCGCGCCGGAAATCGAGCCCGTCGTGTCGGCATCGACGAATGGCATTTCGGCGGCGTGAACCGACCCCGCGACCGAGCGCTCGACGACCGCATTCCAGCGTGTCGCGGCGGTCTCCGCGCCAGACACCATGCTTGCCATGTCCTGATAGGCTGCGACGGTCGGAAACCCGATCCAGATGGCGAGGCCGAGAAGCACGGGGGGAAGGAGGGGATGCGTGGAAAACGCGGCGACGGACTGTCGCCTAACTCGAAGACGCTGCACGGATACCCCTCCAGGCGCACTCGGAACCAACAAAAAAGACAATGGTCGATTAACCTTGAGGCCGGGTTAACGGCACGGGAGCGGCAGCGTGGTGGCCGAAATCGGGCACCGGCCGCGGCAGTGCGACGCGGTCAGCGAGCATCAGAGCCTTCCGGCGATCAGGACTTCCGTGTCTTCGGCGCGTAAGGGTTCTCGGATGTGCGCAAGGCCACGCGGATCGGCACGCCGGGCATGTCGAAGCTGTCCCGCAGGCTGTTGACGAGGTAGCGCACATAGGATTCGGGCACCGCATCGGGGCGCGAGCACGAGACGACGAAGCCCGGTGGACGCGTCTTCGCCTGGGTGACGTATTTGATTTTCAGCCGACGCCCCGATACGGCCGGCGGAGGGTGTCGCGCGACAACGCCCTCGAGCCAGCGGTTCAGCCGGCCGGTGGAGACACGCCGGTTCCAGACCTGGTGCGTCTTGATGATCGCTTCCATGAGGCGGTCGAGGCCACGACCCGTCTCGGCGGAGATCGGCACCGCCTGCAGACCGCGCGCCTGCGGCAGGAGGCGGTCGGTCTTCTCGCGCAGGGCCGCCAGCACCGCCTGTGGTCCGTCGATCAGGTCCCATTTGGAAAATGCCAGCACCAGCGCCCTGCCCTCGCGTAGGATCAGGTCGGCGATCTGCAGATCCTGTTTCTCGAACGGAATCGTCGCGTCGAGCACCACGATGACCACCTCGGCGAAGCGGATTGCCCTGAGCCCGTCGGCGACCGACAGCTTCTCGAGCTTCTCCTGCACCTTGGCCTTGCGGCGCATGCCCGCCGTGTCGAACAGCTTGATGCGGCGGCCGCGCCACTCCCAGTCGACCGAAATGGAATCACGCGTGATGCCGGCCTCGGGGCCGGTGAGTAGCCTGTCCTCGCCGATCAGCGCATTGATCAGCGTCGACTTGCCCGCATTGGGGCGTCCGACAACGGCGATCCGGAGCGGCTTGGTATCGTCATAGGCCGGTTCTGCGTCCGGGTCGCCGACGTCTTCGCCGACCAGCGGCGGCTCCTCGCCGACCTCGTCCTCGGGTTCCAGCGCACGCTCGTCGCCGAGCGCCGCGACGATGGCGTCGCGCAGGTCGGCCATGCCCAACCCGTGTTCGGCCGAGACCGGGATGGGCTCGCCCAAACCAACCTCCCAGGCCTCGGCGAGCCCTGCATCTGCTCCCCTTCCCTCGGACTTGTTGGCCACAAGGACCACCGGCTTGCCGGACCGACGAACGATCTGCGCGAAGGTCTTGTCATCCGGCAACAGGCCGGCGCGCGCGTCCATCAGGAACAGGATGACGTCCGCCTCGGCGATGGCGATCTCGGTCTGGGCGCGCATGCGGCCGGCAAGCGTCTCCGGGCCGGCCACCTCGAAACCGGCCGTATCGATGACGTCGAAGCGGAGATCGAGCAGCTTGGCCTGGTGGACCCGACGATCGCGTGTCACGCCGGGCGTGTCGTCGACCAGAGCGAGCTTGCGCCCGACAAGGCGGTTGAAGAGGGTCGACTTGCCGACATTCGGCCGGCCGATGATGGCGGCGCGAAATGACATCTGGACGTTACGACGAGCCGCCGGAGCCGCGGATCAGTTCGCCCATCATGGTCGCACGTTCCCGCGTGTTGCGCGCCGCCTGTTCGTCGCCTGCGATCCGGTCGAAGAATCCGAGCGCATCGACGGCGCGCCGATCCTTCCAGGCCGCGAGACCAAGGGCCTCCAGCGCGGAATGCCGCAACGCGTTGCTCTCGTGGGTCAGGACTTCGACGCGGGTCGCCACATCCTCGTAGCTGCCGCCGTCGACCAAAAGATAGCCGGCGCGCAGGCGGGCCATGTCGCGGATCGAACCCGGGATCGACGTGTCCGCCGCGACCGCGTCGAAACCAGCGACCGCGCCTGCCAGATCGCCCTTGTCGGCGAGCACGGTCGCCGCGCGCAGCCTCGCCAGCAGCGGGTAGGCGCCGTAGCCGTCCTCCTCGAGCGCCTTCAGTGCGGCGAGCGCCTCGTCAGGCTTGCCGCCATTGGCGAGTTCCAGCGCCTCGGAGAAGGCATCGCCCGACCGATTGGCCCGGCTGGTCGTCCAGTAATCCCACGCGACGTAACCAGCGGTCGTCAGCACGATCAGCACCGCGAGGCCAATTATGTAAGGTCCATAGCGATCCCACAGCGCCTTCGCCTGATCCTGGCGGAGTTCCTCGTTGACTTCCCGGATAAAGCTGTCGTCGGACATCGAAGACCCTGACCGTGAGCCGCGCGACGGCGCGGCGGCTCCTGAACCGAATGAGCCGCCCTTTTAGCGAAATTTTGGCTAGGCGAAAGGGGCGGCGGCGCAAACCGCGTCTTCCTCGAGTCCCGCGCATCCAATCGACGCCACATTCCGACGTTAACCGGGGCCGCACCGGTTCGCGTGAAAAGCAGGTCGATGTTGGTGGTCAGAGGCGTGAGTATCTTGTTGTCCGCGTTGGCTGCGATGCCGGCAACGGCGCTGGCAGGTGCCCTGCCGCTCCATCCGCAATACGTGATCGTGTCCTTCGACGGGGCGCACGACGTCGCTCAATGGAAGCGCAGCCGTGCTCTTGCCGAGCGCACCGGCGCCCGCTTCACCTACTTCCTGTCCTGCGTGTTCCTGGTGACGAAGGCGGACCGCGCGGCCTATGTCGCGCCGGGTCAGGGAACAGGAAAATCCAATGTGGGCTTCGCCCACGACCGCAGCGAGGTGGCCGCACGCCTGACCGAGATATGGACGGCGCGCCAGGAGGGCCACGAAATGGCCAGCCACGGCTGCGGCCATTTCGACGGCTCGGCCTGGACCGTAGCGAGCTGGCGGTCCGAATTCGACGCGTTCTCGACAATCATCGGGGACGCATGGTCGCGCTATGGCGACGGCCCGGCGCCAGACGGCTGGCGCACCTTCGTCAGCGAGGAGATCACCGGCTTCCGCGCCCCCTATCTGGCGACCGGCGCTGGCCTGTTTCGCGCACTTGCCGAGCGCGGGTTCGCCTATGACGCAAGCGGCGTTTCGAGTGGGCCCGCGACGGCCGAACTGGTGGACGGCGTCGAACGGTTCGCGCTGCCGCAGATTCCGGAAGGGCCGAACCGCCGCGGGGTGATCGCCATGGACTACAACCTCTTCGTCCGCCACAGCGCCGGTATCGAACGCACAGACGAGGACGGAGCGTTCGAGCGGCGAACCTACGATGCGTTCACGGCGGCGTTCCGCGAACAGTACGAAGGGGAGCGCATCCCCCTGCAACTCGGTTTCCACTTCACGCTGATGAACGGCGGCGCCTACTGGCGCGCGCTGGAACGCTTCGCAGGGGAGACCTGCGGCAAGCCACAGGTCGTCTGCACGAGTTACGCCGACTACCTCCGACGCACGACGTCGCACGACCCGAAGGCCGCCGACGTCGGCGGCTGACTGGGTCAGGTCTCGGCTACGGCCGCCTCTTCGCCGACAACCTTCTCGCGCTCGAGATACCGCTGATCGATGTCAGGCAGCGGCTCGCCGAAGATCGTCGCCTCGAATGCGCGCAGGCGCTTGTAGATCGACAGGAGCTCGACGATCGTCGTCCAGGAATTGACCAGATACTGGAATGACGAGCGCACCTGCCCGAAGGCGTTGAGGATCTGGTTCATTGCGCCGAGCGTTATCTTCCCGGCGACGATGGTCGGGGCCAGCACGATGTAGGGGAATATGTTGTCGGTCTGCAGGTAGAAGATGCGGGCGACGTTGAAATACATGTAGTGGAAATAGAGCCGGAAATAATTCCTCCGCACGTTGTCGAAGAGTTCCGCGACCGTCGGGGGATCGGCGCGCGCCGCGTCGTCCTCGCCATAGACGAGTTCCTTGCGGTAGGCCGCCTCGACGCGCTGGTTGCGGAACTCCAGCCCCGGCAGCTTGATGCCCACCAGCGCGAGGAAAGCGGTGCCGAACAGCGACCAGAAGATGGCGACCACCACCAGCGAGTGGGGGACTTCACCCACGAGAGGCAGTTCGGTCACATTGGCCGACAGGCGCAGCAGCACAGGCAGGAAGGCGATGATGGTCATCACGGAATCGATGAGACTGACGCCCAGCGTCTCCGTGATCGTGGCGAAGCGCATGGTGTCTTCCTGGACACGCTGGGAGGCGCCTTCAATGTGCCGCAGGCGCGGCCAGTTGGCCATGTAGTAGCTGTTCATCGCAGTGCGCCAGCGGAACACGTAGTGGCTGACATAGAAGCGCGTGAGGACCGCCACTGCGACGGCGACGAAGGCAATGCCCGCGAAACTCACCAGGAAGCCGTAGAATTCGTCGAGCGTGACCGGACGCGACTTGGCCAGCGCCGCCTGGATCAGGTCGTAGAACGGGCCGTACCAGTCGTTGATGGCGACCGAGACCTGCACCTGGAAGTATGTAGCGAACAGGATCAGCGCGGAGCCGAGGATCGACCAGTTCTGCCAGGGATGCGGTGCGACCGTACGCCAGAACAGGTAGAAGGCCGCGACCCCGGCGGCGAAGTACATGTAGAACCAGATATTCGGCGCGGACCAGAATACCGATACACCGATGATCGGCGGGTCCTCAGGTCCAAGCGGCGGCAGTCCGAACCAGGCTCCTGCCGCCTCCCCGCCGAAGAACCAGGACAGCACGAGCACAATGCTCCATGCGACCGAGGAGATGAAGAAGAGCTTCGGCTGGGGAAAGAAGGAGACGAACACCTGGGGAACATCCTTGTTGCGCGAGGGCTGCGCTGGCCGGCCGGCATAAAGTCACAAATCATCGGCAAAGGGAACGCGCGCCGCCAGGCTATTCCTCACGCCCCGATCATGGCGTTTTTGGCGTCGTGTCGATCGTCCATGTCATCGCGCAACCAGTCAGCAGCACGACGGCGGCCAGCAGGGACGGGACGACGAAACTGCCGGTCCACTCGGCGAGATAGCCCCCCGCGAGGGGGCCAATGATCTGGCCGACGCCGAACGCGGCCGTCATCAGCGCAAACGATCTGCGCGGCGCCAGCGGCGCGAAGAACCGGCCGACCTGGATGCCGACCGCCGTGATCGAAACCATCGTCCCGCCGACGAGCACGGCCGCGATCAGTGGCCCGGCCATGCCCGGCAAGGCAATGCTCGCCACGACGCCTGCAGCCTGGACGAGGAACGCAATCGAATAGGCCTGCGCCAGACCGATCCGACGGGCGACGGCGATCAGGATGTGAACCGATGGCATGGCGGCGACGCCGGCTGCCAGCCAGACGGCCGTTTCGAGCAAGTATCCTCCCTGGTTCGCGCGCACGATTGCGATCAGGAAAGTCGCCGTCACCACATAGCCGAAGCCGAACAGCCCGTAGGCGAGGATGATCCGGGTGAGCGCGCGGCTTGGAGGCAGACGCGGCTCGGCCGGCGGCCGGGACGTGAGGGCCGGTCCCTTCTCGATGAGTCCGAACGACGCCAGAAACACCACGATCGCGAACGCGCCGGCCATGTACCATCCGTCGGCCCAGGGCGCGCCCGAGAGGTACAGGCCTCCCGTCATCAGCGCCGAAAGGACGATGCCAAGGCCGACGCCCAGGAAATGCAGGCTCTGCAGACCATGCCGACCGCTGGTGGTCAAACGGGCGAAGAGGATCGACGACACGAACACGATGACAAAGGCGCTGACGATGCCTGCGGCAAACCGGATAAGCGAGAAGACCGCGACGCTCTCCGTCAGTCCCATCGCCAGGAGCAGCAGCGCGTTTGCGAGCAGCGACGCGCGCAGGATGATCAGTTCGCGGCCCTGCGCCCAGCTACCGGCCGCCGCGAGCGCGCCGACGAGATAGCCCACGAAGTTGGCGGACGCGATCAACCCGGCCTGGCCCGCGCCGAGAGGAATCTCCTGCATCATGCCCGGCAGGATCGGAGTGTAGACGAAACGGCCGATACCCATCGCCGCCGTCATGGCGAGGGCGCCTCCCAGAGTTGCGCGAACGGAAGAATCGGAGAACATCTGGTTCGACCTAGAATGTCCCCATCGCCTCCGCAACGGGCCAGTCCAGCCATTCGTAAGGCCAAAACCGAATTTTTTTCGACTGAATGGCGCAGCCTCACGCGACGCCCTATTTCTCCTGCCAAAGACAATCCAGGCCGAAGACAATCCAGCGAGTCTCCATGACCTACCCGCAGAACATCCCCGCCGTCGATCCCGTCAAGCTCGACCGTCTCGCCGAAGTCGCCGTCAAGGTCGGCCTGCGACTCCAGCCCGGCCAGGACCTCCTGCTCACCGCGCCCGTCGCCGCGCTGCCGCTCGTTCGCCGCATCGCCGCCCATGCCTACAAGGCGGGCGCGGGGCTGGTCACCCCGTTCTTCGCTGACGAGGAACTGACGCTCGCCCGTTATCGCAACGCGCCCGACGAGAGCTTCGACCGCGCCGCCGGCTGGCTCTACGAGGGGATGGCGAAGGCCTTCTCCGCCAATACTGCGCGGCTCGCGGTTGCGGGCGACAATCCGATGCTGCTCTCGGGGGAGGATCCGACCAAGGTAGCGCGGGCGAACAAGGCCAACTCGATGGCCTACCAGCCGGCGCTGGAAAAGATCGCCGGCTTCGACATCAACTGGAACATCGTCGCGTACCCGAATCCCAGCTGGGCGCGCCAGGTATTCCCCGGCGAGGACGAAGACGTCGCCGTCGCCAGGCTCGCGGAGGCGATCTTCGCCGCGTCGCGGGTCGACCGAGACGGCGCGGTCGCGGCGTGGGACGCACACAATGCCGCGCTTTCGACGCGCACCCAATGGATGAACGCGCATCGCTTCAGCGCCCTCCACTTTTCCGGGCCGGGCACCGACCTGACGGTCGGGCTGGCAGACGATCACGAATGGATGGGCGGCGCTTCCAGCGCCAAGAACGGCATCACCTGCAATCCTAACATCCCCACCGAGGAGGTCTTCACCACGCCGCATGCGCTGCGGGTCGACGGCCATGTGCGCAGCACCAAGCCGCTGTCGCACCAGGGCACGCTGATCACCGACATCGCGGTGCGCTTCGAGGCGGGCCGCATCGTCGAGGCGAAGGCCACGCGCGGCGAGGAGGTGCTGATCAAGGTGCTCGACACCGACGAGGGCGCGCGCCGCCTGGGCGAAGTGGCGCTCGTGCCGCACTCCTCGCCGATCTCGAAGAGCGGGCTGCTTTTCTACAACACGCTGTTCGACGAGAATGCCGCCTCCCACATAGCGCTCGGCCAGTGCTATTCGAAGTGCTTCGTCAACGGTTCGTCGCTGACGCCGGATGAGGTGGCGGCACGCGGCGGCAACAAGAGCCTGATCCACATCGACTGGATGATCGGCTCGGGCGAAATCGACGTAGACGGCGTCGCGGCGGACGGTTCGCGCACGCCGGTGATGCGCAAGGGCGAGTGGGTCTGAGCACCTTGGACGGCCGGCGGACAGCCGTCGTCCGACGGGCGATTATTTCGCCAACGCGCTCGCATAGGCGTCGGCCTTGAAGCCGAACAGCAGCCTGTTGCCGGTGTCCAGAACCGGCCGCTTGATCAGGTTGGTCTCGGCAAGGATCATCGCCTTCGCCTTGTTGCGATCGATGCCTTCCTTGCGGCTATCCGGCAGTTCCTTGAAGGTCGTGGAGTTGCGGTTGAAGACCGTCTCCCATCCCGCCCGCTCGAACCAGCCGTCGACGATCTTTGGGTCCAGCTTTTCGACGCGATAGTCGAAGAAGTCGTGGGCGACACCATGGGCATCCAGCCACTTGCGGGCGTTCCTGACCATGTCGCAGCTCTTGAAGCCATAGAGGGTGACGGGCATCGGAGGCTCCTGACAGATCCTGGATAAGCGGCACTGTATGAACGCTTCGGAACGGTCTGGCCAGCCGGACATTCTTACCGAAGCAGGCCGAGGAGCCCGGATCATGGAACTGCATCGCGGACGACTGATCGATCACATCCAGCTCGTCGTCAGGGACCTCGGGGCGAGCCGGCGTTTCTACGAAGCGGTGATGAAGCCGCTGGGCATTCCGCTTGGTGGTGAAATGGACGGCTTCTTCTTCTACGACGAGCTTGGCATTACAAGCGCCGACAGCGAGGCGGCCGACGGCAAGCTCACCGGACGGACGCACATCGCCTTCCAGGCCAGGGACCGCGCCACCGTCGACGCCTTTCACGAGGCCGGCCTCAAGGCCGGCGGCCGGGACAACGGCCCGCCGGGCGAACGTCCCTACCACCCCGGCTACTACGCGGCGTTCCTGCTCGACCCCGACGGCAACAACATCGAGGCGGTCTTCCATGGGAAGGCCGAGCGCAGTGCAGCGTCGGTGAAGATCAGCTTCTGAGCGCTCATTCCCACTCGATGGTTCCCGGCGGCTTGGAGGTCACGTCGTAGACCACCCGGTTGATGCCGCGTACCTCGTTGATGATGCGGGTGGCGGTGCTGCCGAGGAAGGCCATGTCGTAGGGGTAGAAGTCGGCGGTCATGCCGTCGACCGAGGTGACGGCGCGCAACGCACAGACGAAGTCGTAGGTGCGGTGGTCGCCCATGACTCCCACGGTCTGGACTGGCAGCAGAACCGCAAAGGCCTGCCAGATTTTGTCGTAGAGGCCGGCCTTGCGGATCTCGTCGAGATAGATCGCGTCGGCCTTGCGTAGGATGTCCAGCTTCTCGCGAGTGACGCCTCCTGGGCAGCGGATGGCCAGACCCGGACCGGGAAACGGATGCCGGCCGACGAAACTCTCCGGCAGGCCGAGTTCGCGCCCCAGCGCCCTCACCTCGTCCTTGAAGAGTTCGCGCAGCGGCTCGACCAGCTTCATCCGCATGCGGTCGGGCAACCCGCCGACATTGTGGTGCGACTTGATGGTGACCGACGGGCCGCCGGAGAAGGAGACGCTCTCGATCACGTCGGGGTAGAGCGTGCCCTGGGCGAGGAAGGCCGGAGCGCCCTTCCCGTCCTCGGCGATCTTCCTTGCCTCGGCCTCGAACACGTCGATGAACAGGCGACCGATCGTCTTGCGCTTGACTTCGGGGTCGGAGACGCCGGCAAGCTCGCCGAGAAACAGTTCCGACGCGTCCACATGCACCAGGGGGATGTTGTAGTGGTCGCGGAACATGGTGACGACCTGGTCGGCCTCGCCCTGGCGCATCAGCCCATGGTCGACGAATACGCAGGCGAGCTGGTCGCCGACCGCCTCGTGGATGAGGACCGCCGCGACCGACGAATCGACGCCGCCCGAAAGGCCGCAGAGCACCCTCTCGCTGCCGACCTGATCCCTGATCTTCTGGATCATGGCCGCACGATAGGCCGACATCGTCCAGTCGGATTTCAGCCCGACGATACGGTGGACGAAGTTGGACAGGAGCCGGGCGCCATCAGGGGTGTGGACCACCTCCGGATGGAACATCGTGGTGTAGTACCGGCGCGCCTCGTCCACCGCGATGGCGAAGGGCGCGTTCTCCGACGTCGCGACCACCTCGAAACCGTCCGGAAGCTTGGTCACCCGGTCGCCGTGGCTCATCCACACCGGGTAGCGGTTGCCGACTGTCCAGAAGCCGTCGAACAGCGGACTTGCCTTCCGGATATCGATCTCGGCGCGGCCGAACTCGGCGGCGTGTCCGCCCTCGACCTCACCGCCAAGCTGGGTACAGAGCGTCTGCTGGCCGTAGCATATCGCAAGGATTGGCACGCCCGCGTCGAACACTGCCTGCGGCGCGCGTGGACTGCCAGATTCCGTCACCGATGCTGGGCCGCCGGAAAAGATGACGCCTTTGGGATTCAGCCGCGCGAAGGCATCGGCCGCGTTCTGAAAAGGCACGATCTCGGAGTAGACGCCGGCCTCGCGCACCCGCCTCGCGATCAGCTGGGTGACCTGGCTGCCGAAGTCGATGATGAGGATGCTGTCGGGATGAGCGGTCGCCATTGCGAGCCCTTAGGCGAGTCTCGTTGCGGCAGCAAGGCAGGTGGATCGCGCCAGATTCCTGCTGTCGTCACCGAGACCACGCATCGCCGGTTGAGCCTCGCGGGCGCAGGTCGCCTCATCCCCTCCCAGAGGGTTCGGTCAGCGAGAGGCGACAGGGAGTCTCACCCCTCCATTCCCTCACGGCCCTGGACCGTCATCATGGTGCCCGTCATCGTCGCGATCAGCTTGGCCTCGCCATCGCTGGCGAAGGCATAGGCCTGGCCGTCGGCAACGATGATCGTGCGGCCCGGCTTGGTCACCGAGCCCCGGAACAGGAAGCGCTCGCCCCGGCCGGGCGCGAGCAGGTTGACCTTGAACTCTATGGTGAGCACGGCCGCGCCCACCGGCATCAGCGAGAACGCCGCGTAGCCGCAGGCTGAATCCAGAGCGGTGGAGAGAATTCCCGCGTGGAGAAAGCCGTGCTGTTGGGTGAGCCCCTGCGAGTGCGGCATCTCGATCTCGACCGTACCAGGCCGGACGAGCGTCAACTCGGCGCCTATGGTCGTCATCGCCGCCTGTCGCGCAAACGAGGTTCGCACGCGCTCCTCATAGTCGGCATCCGGGGCCATCACGGTGGCCATGGCGAAATCCTCGTTCCGACCGCTTATGACAAAGGTGGGCGAGGCGCGCAACTGCGATGCTGCGCTGCAATAGGATCAGTTGAGTGAGAGGATCGCGGCGTTGAGGACGGCGGCAAAGGCGACCCATGCCCCGTAAGGCAGAAACAGGAGGGCCGCGCTCCGCTCGGCCCGCCAGGAAACGACCACGAATGCAATGATCGACGCGAGCATCGCGAGCGCAACGAGGAGCGCGGCGCCGATCTGGTGCATGCCGAAGAACACCGGCGACCAGGCGAAGTTGAAAAGGAGTTGCGCGATCCACGCGCGCTTCGCCGCGGCGTGATCACCGCCGGCGCTCCAGACGCGCCAGCCGGCCACGGCGATGAAGATGTAGAGCAGCGTCCAGACCGGCCCGAAAAGCCAGTCGGGAGGATTGAAGTCCGGCTTGGCGAGGCCGTCGTACCAGCCGTCGGGCGTGAACGAGAGGCCGATCAGCGAGCCGCCACCGACGCAAAGGAGGAGAAGGGAGAGTAGAAGCAGTGGCCGTTTCATGAGCGTGATCCTCGAAGACGCCGTACAACGCGCCAAGCCTGCGCCGGTTCGCGCGGGGAACGTCAAACCGTCCGGCGCAGCGCCGCAAAGAAGAAACCATCCGTGCCGGTGTTATGCGGAGTGAGCACGATTCCGTCACCGGATACCGGCGCGGGGAACGGCAATTGCGCGTGCCGCCAGACATTGCCCGGGGCCTCCGCCGTGAACCCGCCATCGCGGGCGAGGAAGACGTCCACCTGGTCCTGGTTCTCTTCCCGGAACACCGAGCAGGTGACGTAGGCCAACCTGCCGCCCGGCTTCACAAAGCGGGATGCATGGTCGAGGATCTTCGACTGCTCCGCCCGGCGTACCTCGAGTTGGCGGGCCGACAACCGCCATTTTGCGTCGGGGCGGCGGCGCCAGGTCCCCGATCCGGTACATGGGGCATCGACGAGCACCAGATCCATCCGGCCTTCGAGTGCCGTGAGTTCGCCAGGCTTCGCGACGACCTGAACGTTGCGGCATCCGCCTCGGCGAATCCTGTCGAAGATCGGCGCGAGCCGCGCTTTCTCGCTGTCGAAGGCGAAGATTTGCCCGCTGTTGCGCATCGATGCTGCCATCGCGAGCGTCTTGCCGCCAGCACCGGCGCAGAAGTCGAGCACCTGCATGCCGGCTTCGGCCCCCGCCAACAGCGCGACGAGCTGCGAGCCTTCGTCCTGAACCTCGAACCAGCCCTTTTGGAAGGCCGGTTCGGCCTGCACGTTCGGATGCCTGCCGGCGCCATCGATGGGCGGTATGCGAATTCCGTCGGGGGCCAGCCGCGACGCGGAGGCTTGCATACCGGTCAGTTCAGCCATGACGGCGTGGCGATCCGACAGCAATGTGTTGGCGCGCAGGTCGAGCGGCGGCCGCCCGGAAAGCGCCCTGCCCTCTTCCACCCAGCCGTCGCCGAATGATGCGCGGAGCAGCGGTTCACACCAGTCGGGGCAGTCGGCGCGGACCACATCCGGCGCCAGAGCCGCATCCTGTGCTTCGATGCTCGCGATCTCGCCGACATGCAGCGGCGCGGGAGCGAACCGATCGCCCTCCAGCGTCGCGTTCAGCGCGCGCGCGGTGAGGTTCCATTCAAGGAGCAGAGCGCCTATCGCGGCCGCGCGTGGCGTTTCGGCATCGAATAGCCAATGGGCGGAACGTTTTCGCCTGAGCGCACCATAGACGATGTTGCCGATGGCGCCGCGGTCGCCGGCGCCGGCAAAGCGGTGCGACAGGCCCCAATCCTTGAGCGCGTCAGCCGCCGGCCGCCGCCGCCGCTCGATGTCGTCCAGAACCTCGATCGCGGCAGCCAGCCGCCCGCCCAGTCGCATCTTCGGTCGTCCCGCGTCGGTGAACCCGATCGGGCGGAGAGCTAGGACGCTGGTGACGACATTGCAACCCGCGTTCGGAGGCGATCGAGGGCAATGCACCCGGCGCCGTTGGCGACCAGGAAGAGGAGCGATCCGAGGATCGCGACATTCTTGAACAATGGACCCTCGTGACCCGGCGCTACATGAATCGTGATCGTGATCGGTATAAGCGTCACGAAAAGCGCCGCCGCTGCCAGGCGCGTCGACCAGCCGACAACCAACAGGAGCCCGGCAACGACAAAGACGCCGCCACTCAGCTGAAGCAGGAGGAGCGGGTCACCAACGAACTCGATCCACGGCAGCGAAGGCGAACCATGCATTCTCGCCACCATCTCGTCGCTCCTGAAAAAGTGGCCAAGGCCACCGACGATGAAGATGAGCGAAGTCGCGATGCGGAAAAGCAGGCTCGCGGCGCAGCGGAACGGCGAGGTCAGGCGACCAAGGGCAGTCTCCAGCATCAGGTCATCCCCTGGCCCGCGCTCCGGGGCCATTGCGCCGGTCGTGGCAACGATCGGGCGCCGAAACGTCCCGGCGCCCGAACTCATCAGGCGATATCGAACCTGTCGGCATTCATGACCTTGGTCCAGGCAGCGGCGAAATTCCTGGCGAACTTCGCTCCGGCGTCCGCGCTGCCATAGACCTCGGCCAGCGCGCGCAACTGCGAGTGCGAGCCGAAGATCAGATCGACACGGGTGCCGGTCCAACGTAGCTCGCCGGTCTCGCGGTCGCGGCCATCGTAGACGCCTTCGATCGCCGGGGACGGGCTCCACGCGGTCTTCATGTCGAGCAGATTGACGAAGAAGTCGTTGGTGAGTGTCTCCGGCCGGTCGGTAAAGACCCCATGCGTCGACTGGCCGACATTGGCGCCAAGCACGCGCAACCCCCCGACCAGCACCGTCATCTCGGGCGCCGTGAGCGTGAGCAGCTGGGCGCGGTCGACCATGGCCTCTTCCGGCGACATGAACTGGTGTCTGCCGGCGTTGACGTAGTTGCGGAACCCGTCGGCGCGTGGTTCCAGCGGGGCGAAGGACTGCACGTCGGTCTGGTCCTGCGAGGCGTCCGCGCGCCCCGGCGTGAAGGGAACCGTCACGTCAACGCCGGCGGCCTTCGCGGCCTTCTCGATCGCGGCCGAACCTGCGAGCACGATCAGATCGGCAATCGAGACCTTCTTGCCGCTGGCCTGCGACGCGTTGAAGTCCTTTGCGATCGCATCCAGCTTCTCCAGCACCCGGGCGAGTTCGGCCGGCTGGTTCACCTCCCAATCCTTCTGGGGGGAGAGACGGATGCGAGCGCCATTCGCTCCACCCCGCTTGTCGGAGCCACGAAACGTCGAGGCCGACGCCCAGGCGGTGGAGACGAGCTGGGACACCGACAGGCCTGATGCCAGCACCTTCGCCTTGAGCGCCGCGACGTCGCGCTCGTCGATCAGTGGATGGTCGACGGCAGGCACCGGATCCTGCCAGATCAGCGTCTCCGTGGGCGCCAGCTTGCCACGATAGCGGACGCGCGGACCCATGTCGCGGTGGGTAAGCTTGAACCATGCGCGGGCGAAGGCGTCGGCGAACTGGTCAGGGTTCTGGTGGAAGCGCCGGGAGATCTTCTCGTAGGCCGGGTCGAACCTCAGGGCGAGATCGGTGGTCAGCATGGTCGGGCGGTGTTTCTTCGAGGAGTCGAAGGCGTCTGGAACGTCGGCCGCGGCATTCTTGGCCACCCACTGTTTCGCGCCGGCCGGGCTCTTCGCAAGCTCCCATTCGTTCTCGAAGAGGTTCTTGAAGAAGAGATTACTCCATCTGGTCGGCGTCTGGGTCCAGGTGACCTCCGGGCCGCCGGTGATGGTGTCGGCGCCGGAGCCGGTACCGTGGGCGCTCTTCCAGCCGAGCCCCTGGTCCTCGATCTCGCCGCCCTCTGGGTCAGGACCGATCAGGGATGGATCGCCGGCGCCGTGCGTCTTGCCGAACGAATGACCGCCAGCGATGAGAGCGACTGTCTCCTCGTCGTTCATCGCCATGCGGAAGAAGGTCTCGCGGATGTCCCGCGCCGACGCCAGGGGGTCGGGATTGCCATTGGGGCCCTCAGGATTGACATAGATCAGGCCCATCTGCACTGCGCCGAGCGGCTCCGCGAGCTGACGCTCGCCGCTGTAACGCTCGTCGCCCAGCCACGATCCCTCGGGACCCCAGTAGAGCTCCTCGGGTTCCCACACGTCGGCACGGCCGCCGGCGAAGCCGAAGGTCTTGAAGCCCATCGATTCCAGCGCCACGTTGCCGGCCAGGATCATGAGATCGGCCCAGGAGATGCGCTGCCCGTATTTTTGCTTGATCGGCCAGAGCAGCCGGCGCGCCTTATCAAGATTGGCGTTGTCGGGCCAGGAGTTCAGGGGGGCGAAGCGCTGCTGCCCCGCGCCGGCGCCGCCGCGGCCGTCGGTGATGCGATAGGTGCCGGCCGAATGCCAGGCCATGCGGATGAACAGGCCACCATAGTGGCCGAAATCGGCCGGCCACCAGTCCTGCGAATCGGTCATCAGGGCATGGAGGTCCCTGACGACCGCATCGAGATCGAGGTTTTCGAACTCCTTCGCGTAGTCGAAGCCATCGCCGAGCGGGTTGGACAGAGTGGACCGCGTGTGGAGCACCTGCAGGTCAAGCTGATCGGGCCACCAGTCGCGATTGCCGCGGCGCTTGTTCCCATGCGCGACGGGGCATTTGCCGCCCTCGGTTTCCTTGTCCACACCCATGAGATTCTCCGATCCTGTCTGAAGGCTTCGCGGTTCTTGGTGGTCGCGACGATATATCCAGTCTGGAATTGTTCCAGACTAGTCGTCGGACAGCATAAGCTCCAATTGCGATTTCTGTTCATCATGATAATTAGGGATTATGATACGGCTGACGATACGCCAGATGGAGTATTTCGAGGCGCTTGCCGAAACGCTGCATTTCGGCCGCGCCGCCAAGCTGGCGGGCGTGACCCAGCCGGCACTGTCGGCACAAGTCGCCGAGATGGAGCAACGGCTCGGCTGCCAGTTGTTCGAGCGCGGTGGACGGACCGTGTCGCTCACCGTCGACGCCGAAGCGATGAGGCCGCGCATCGAACGCATCCTTGGCGAACTACGCTACATCGAGAACACGGCGCATCGCAGCCGCGGCCCGATGGAAGGGCGGTTCCGACTGGGCATCATCCCGACCGTCGCACCCTACCTGCTGCCACGGCTGCTGCCGTTCGTCCGCACCCGCTTTCCAGGGCTGGCGGTGGAACTCAGGGAGGCCGTGACCGGAGCGCTGGTCGAGGAAACGGCCGCCGGACGGCTTGACGCCTTCGTCGCGGCGATGCCGATCGCCGATGGCCGGCTGACGGCTCGGGAGCTGTTCTCCGATCGCTTCTTTCTCGCTGTGCCGAAGGACGACCCCGGCTTCGTCGATCCGCCGGTCGCGCCAGAGAGCCCGGCGCTGGAACGATTGATGCTGCTCGAGGAAGGGCACTGCCTGCGCGAGCAGGCGCTTGATGTCTGCGGGCGCGTGCGGCCCGCCGCAATGGCCAATTACGGGGCGACCAGTCTGACAACGCTGCTGCACATGGTGGCGCACGGACACGGCGTGACGCTCATTCCGGAGATGGCGACCGGATCGGATGCGGCGGGTCCGGACGTCGCCGTCGTTCCCTTCGCCGATCCCGTGCCTTCCCGCTCCATCTGCCTCGCCTGGCGTAAGAACGGCGGTCGCCAGAACGAAAGCCGCTACCTCGGCGATCTCATCGCCGAGGTAGGCAAGCGCGGATCAGACCACGCCGGCCAGATGTAGCGCCAACCAGATCCACATCAGGGCGAGCACGGCGAGACCGAAACGGAAGGCGTAGTTGCGATGCTTGAGCTTGTTGGTTGTGAGATGCACATAGGCGTGAAGATACCGCGATAGGGCGAAGAGCCACGCAAGCGCGAGGATGAAGTAGCCCACGCCGGCGGTCGCGTGCAGCGCCAGGCAGCAAATGTGGAAAAGGACCGGCGCCTCGAACTGGTTCATCAGGTTGTTGGCGGTGTTCATCGAGCCTTCCGGCTCTGTCGCTCGCTGCTTGTAGGCCTGCGCCTTGGCCTTGCCGGTGACCACGACGTCGCGGCGGCGAATGCCCAGTACGACGTAGACGATGTAGACGAGCACCACATGCGCGAGCATGGGCCAGAAGATTGCGGTCTGGTTCATTCGGTTCCTCTCCCCACGGCCGGCACGCTGCGGCGTTCGACCGACCGTGCCAGACTTCGGTCGTCCGTGGCAATCGCGGCTGTTGTGATTGCAGTCGGCCGGTCGAACCGCGCTACAAACCTGGTCGCGGATCGGCTATGATAGCCGCATGAACGTCGTCGTCACTCGCGCAGCCGAAGGTCTGCCCCGCCGGTCATTCACTGTCGCCGAGATTCGCGACATGGTGAAAGCCGGCATCATTGCGGAAGACGAGAACTTCGAGCTGATCGAAGGGGAGCTGGTGCCGATGGCATCCAAGGGCAATCAGCACGAGGTCTTGAAATCCGCATTAACCCGCATTCTGGCCCGGTCGGCCCCGGACGATCTCCGGCTCGGCGTGGAGACCTCGGTCTATCTGGACGACCGCACTTTCGTCGAACCCGACCTTTGCCTCTATCGCAAGACGTTGATGCCGGAAGACGTGCGGGGAACCGACGTCATGCTCGCCATTGAGGTCGCTGGCGCTTCCCTCGGCTACGACAGAGGGCTCAAGGCACGCATCCTGGCGAAGCACGGAGTGCGCGAATTGTGGGTGGTCGATGCCGACACGAGGGTCACATGGGTGCACAGGCTGCCTCAGCCTGACGGCCACTGGGGCAGCATTTCGCGATTCGAGGCTGAAAAGCCTGTTGCACCGGCTGAACTGCCGGACATCGCGATCACTATGGCAGTCTTGGACTGATCGAAATCTACGCCCCGCCTGGATAGTTCGGGCTCTCGCGGGTGATGGTCACGTCGTGCGCGTGGCTCTCGCGCAGACCGGCATTGGAGATGCGCACGAAGGTGGCGCGCTCCCGCAGTTCGTCCAGGTTTGCCGCGCCGACATAGCCCATCGCAGCCTTCAACCCACCCGCGAGCTGATGGAGCACACCGGCTACAGGTCCCTTGTAGGGCACCTGTCCCTCGATGCCTTCGGGAACCAGCTTCAGCGTGTCGCGCACCTCGGCCTGGAAGTACCGATCGGCCGAGCCCCGCGCCATCGCGCCTACCGAGCCCATGCCGCGATACGCCTTGAAGGAGCGGCCCTGATGCAGATAGACCTCGCCTGGGCTCTCGTCCGTGCCCGCGAGCAACGAGCCGATCATGGCCCCGCGCGCACCAGCCGCGAGCGCCTTGGCGAGATCGCCTGAATACTTGATGCCGCCGTCGGCGATGACGGAGACTCCGGCGGCGTCGGCCGCCTCGACGGCCGACATGATCGCCGACAGTTGAGGCATGCCTACACCGGCCACGATTCGGGTCGTACAGATCGAGCCCGGACCGATGCCGACCTTCACCGCGTCCGCGCCGGCGTCAATGAGGGCCCTGGTGCCATCCGCCGTGGCGACATTGCCGGCCATGATGCGAACAGAGTTCGACAGCCGCTTCACGCGCGTGACCGCGTCCAGCACGCGTTGCGAATGACCGTGCGCAGTGTCGACGATCAGCAGATCGACGCCGGCGTCGATCAGCCGTTCCGCGCGCTCGTACCCGTCGTCGCCGACCGTGGTCGCCGCAGCGACGCGCAGCCGCCCCTGCGTATCCTTCGCGGCATGAGGGTTGAGCTGCGCCTTCTCGATGTCCTTGACCGTGATCAGGCCCACACAGCTGCCATCGTCGTCGACCACCAGAAGCTTTTCGATGCGATGGCGATGGAGCAGGCGCTTGGCCTCGGCCTGGTCGACGCTCTCCCTCACGGTCACGAGGTTCTCGCGGGTCATCAGTTCGCTGACCGTCTGCGACAGGTCGGACGCGAACCGGACATCACGGTTGGTCAGGATCCCGACCAGCAGTCCCTTGATCTGGCCACCGAGGCCGCCATTGGCGACGACGGGGATTCCAGAAATGCCGTTCGCGCGCATCAGCGCACGCGCGTCGGCGAGGGTTGCCTCCGGTCCGATGGTGACCGGATTGACGACGATGCCGGATTCGAACCGCTTCACCTGCCGGACCTGCTCTGCCTGCTCGGTAGGCGTGAAATTGCGATGGATGACGCCAATGCCGCCAGCCTGCGCCATGGCGATCGCGAGGCGGGATTCTGTGACCGTGTCCATCGCCGCCGAAAGGATGGGGACGTTGAGCTCGATGTCGCCGGCGATCGTCGTGCGCACGTCGGTCTGGCCCGGCATGACCTGCGAATGCGCCGGTTGCAGGAGCACATCGTCGAAAGTGAGCGCCAGGGCTCCGGTCGCCGTCTCGATGATCCTGGCCATTGCCACTCCCGCGCTTCGCGATACGACGGACGGGCAACGGGCTGGCGCCCATCGCGACTCGGTTCCGTCCCTTTCAGGATTGGCGGCGGCTGGTAACACGTCCTTCGCCGCAAGAAAAGGCGACATTCAGGCGGCGCTTGCCAGCGGGCCCGGGCCCGGGCAAAGGTCCAACCGGCGCCGAGCGGACGGCGGGAGCCTAGAGCAATGTTCGACTGGATTGAATCGTTCTGCCGGAGGGAATTCGGGCCAGAGTCGAGGGCTTCGGCGACGGTCGATGTGGTGCATCGGCCGAGCCGGAGCCCGAAGGATCTGGCCCGAATTGACCCGGCCCCCCAGGACGCTTTGTTGGTTTGCAAAGCAAACCAACGGGTGGTTTCCCGCTGGCGGGCGCCCGGTTCGTCGAGCCGCTCGGACGATGGAACCCCATCGCCCGTCGCGTCTCTCCTGCCGGATCGCCTCGCCATCGGGGAAACAGAACCGGTTCAATCTGGTCGAACATTGCTCTAGTCATGAACGACACGGTCGCGGTCCAGCCCGCAACGCCCTCGTCGCCCCTCGCAGGTTGGCGGCGCGAGAAGTTCGAGTTCCGCGGCACGGCGCGCGAATATTTCGGGATATGGATCGTCAACGTGCTTCTGACGATCGTGACGCTCGGCATCTATTCGGCTTGGGCCAAGGTGCGGCGCCAGCGATATTTCTACGGCAATACCTGGCTCGCGGACGCCAGCTTCGAGTACCACGCCCGCCCGATGCCGATCCTGTTCGGCCGCATCGTCGTCGTGATCATTCTCGTGGCCTACAACCTCGCCGTCGAGTTCATGCCGCTGGTCGGTGGACTGATAGCCATCGCCTTCCTGTTCGCCCTGCCCTGGTTCATCATGCGCGGCCTGCGCTTCAACGCCCGGGTGACGAGCTACAGGAACGTCCGCTTCGACTTCACCGGCGGTTACGGCGGCGCCTTCCTCGCCTACGTGCTGGGCGGTGCCTTGATCTACGGTTCGGCAGGCATCCTGGCCCCGCTCGCGTCGCAATGGATGTGGAGCTACACGCTCGGAAACCTGCGCTACGGCGACCGGCCCATCAAATGCGATCCAAGGCTGGAGAAACTCTTCGGCCAGCTGTTGCTGCCCGCGATCGTGCTGGTCGTCGGCCTGATCGTGGTCGGGACTGTCATGGTCGCGGCGGTCGTCGCCTTTCTCCATGCCAACCCGGACATGTTCGAGCCGGAGGCCGGAGGCCCGTCGCCATATCTCATCCTGATCGCGGTCTATCTCGTTCTGGTGCCTTTCCTCATCCTCTACTTCTTTGCAGGCCTCATCTATCGAGCCGGCACGCGCAACGTCGCCTTCAACGAGACGGTGGTCGATGGACGGCATCTGCTCGCCTCATCCATCCATCGTGGCCGCTATGTCTGGATCGCCTTCACCAACATCCTCGCCACCTTGGGCAGCCTCGGCCTCGCGCGCCCGTGGGCGGCAGTCAGGATGGCGCGCTACACGGCGTCGGTGACCGCGCTCGACGCCACGACATCGCTCGACGAGTATGTCGGCACGCTGCGCGACGAGGGTGCGGCCGTGGGCTCCGAATACATGGATGTGGAAGGGTTCGACTTTGGTTTCTGAGGCCGTGCCACAAGCGGTGGAAGGCCGCTGGCGGCCGCCGGGGGCCGCGCGAGGGGTCGAGGCGCGTCTCTGGGTCGATACGGATCGCGTCGCCATCTTGTGCGAGGCAGCCGGCGGACGCCGCATCGCGGAGGTCGTCGCATCCGCCCTGGTGACATCGGACCGGCTGGGATCGATACCCCGGCGCATCGATTTCCCGGACGGCAGCCAGTTCGAGACCGGGGACAATGATGGCGTCGACCGCATCCTCGGCATCACCAGCCGGATAGCCAGCCTCGAGCGTTTTCATCCCCGTCTTGCTGTGATCGTCGGCGCCGTCTTCGCCCTCGCCTACGCAATCTACCGCTTCGCGCTTCCGGTCATGGTCGAGGTGGCGATCGCCGTCACGCCTCCCGTTGTGCCGCAACTGATCAGCCAAAGCGTGTTTCGATCGCTCGACGGCGTCGTGTTCGCGCCGACAGAACTGCCGTTGGAGCGGCAGAAGGCGATCAGCGACGGCTTCGACGCCATGTCCGCCCTGACCGCGCGCGGCAGCGTGGCGGCAAGCTCCGGACAATCGGCCTACACTCTGAATTTCCGCAAAGGCGAGGCGATCGGCGCCAACGCATTCGCCCTGCCGGATGGAACCATCGTGCTCACCGACGAACTGGTGGAGCTCGCCCAGGACGACGAGATGGTGCTTGGCGTGCTCGCCCACGAGATCGGCCATGTCGACCACGACCACAGCCTGCGCCAGCTCTACCGTGCAGCCGGCGTGACCGCGCTCATCATGCTGGTCGCCGGCGACATTGGTGCGGGAACGGAGGACATACTGGTGCAGGGCGCCGGCTTGCTGACGCTTTCCCACACCCGTACGGCCGAACGCGAAGCCGACCGCTTTTCCGTCGAACTCATGTACGAGGCGGGCCGGGACCCCGCGGCCATCGCGCGGTTCTTCGAACTCCTGCGCGACCGCTTCGGCGACACGTCCGAGAACGACTTCCTGTCGACGCATCCGGCGACGCCGGAGCGCATCGAGGACACCAAACGCTACGCCGAGGAAGTTGCCGGCGCTCCCTGAGGCATTGCACGTTCCGCGCGATATTCTCTGAGACTTGCCGCGAACGCCATGCTACCCCGCGCCTGACCACAGACCGCCAGTCAGTTGAATCGCTCCGTCCCCCTCATCCTTGCCGTCGCGCTCTTCATGGAGCAGATGGATTCGACCGTGATCGCCACGGCCCTGCCCGCGATCGCGGCCGACATCGGCTCCAGTCCGGTGACGCTGAAACTCGCGCTGACCTCCTATCTCGTGTCCCTCGCCATCTTCATACCCGTCAGTTCGTGGATGGCGGACCGGTTCGGCGCCAAGCGCGTCTTCACGGTGGCGATCGCCGTCTTCGTCGTCGGATCGGTGTGCTGCGCGCTGGCCGGCTCGCTCATCGCCTTCGTGGGGGCGAGGTTCCTGGAAGGAATGGGCGGGGCGATGATGACGCCGGTGGCGCGGCTGGTGCTGGTGCGGGCGACGCCGAAGTCCGAACTCGTCTCGGCAATGGCGTGGCTCACCATACCGGCCCTGATGGGTCCGTTGGTCGGACCGCCGGTCGGCGGCTTCATCACCACCTTCGTCTCCTGGCACTGGATCTTCCTCATCAACGTGCCGATAGGCCTCGCCGGCATCTGGGTCGCAAGCCGCGTCCTGCCCGAAATCGAACCTGCGGAACTGCCGCCTCTCGACCTGCGAGGCTTCGCCCTGGCGGCGGTCACCGCCGCGGGGATCGTGTTCGGGCTTTCGGTCGTGAGCCTGCCCGCCCTGCCGTCGGCGGTCGGAGCGGCGACGCTGGCGCTCGGCGCCCTGGGCGGCATCGCGTATCTCTTGCATGCCCGCCGGACGCCGCAACCGCTGCTGGACCCGAAACTGTTCGCCAACCCCACGTTCCGGGCGGCGGTAATCGGCGGAATGATCTTCCGCATCGGCAATGGTGCGGTCCCCTTCCTTCTCCCGCTGATGCTCCAGGTCGGCTTCGGGCTGACGCCATTCGCGTCCGGAATGCTCACCTTCGTCGCCGCCTTCGGCGCTCTGGCGATGAAGTTCTTCGCACCCTTCACCTTGCGTACGGGGGGCTTCCGCCGGGTGTTGGTGCTGGCCTCGCTGCTGGGGGCCTCGCTGATCGCCCTCAATGCCACCTTCACGGAGGCGACCCCGGCCGGCCTGATCGTGGCGATACTGATCATGGCCGGTTTCGTGCGTTCGCTGTTCTTCACCTCGGTCAACGCACTGGTTTTCGCCGACATCGAGCCCGCCGAGATGGGCCAGGCGACGGCGATCGCGGCGGTATCGCAGCAGATCAGCATCGCGCTCGGCGTGGCGATCGCCGGCGGCGTCCTTGAGGGAGCCACATTGTTCGGGCATGCCGCGACCAGCCCGGCGGCGTTCTCCGCGGCCTTCCTGTCGATCGCGGCGATCTGCGCGCTGGCCGCGCTTCCGTTCTTGTCGCTGTCTGGCGATGCGGGAAGTTCCGTGTCGGGACATATTCCCGCGCGGGGCGCGGATGGCGACCCAACGCAGCCGCTGTAGATCGTGAACGCCGGACTGCCGCTATTCGACCTGGCGTCCCTTGAAGCCGCGCGCCAGCAAGTAGAGTTCGACCGACGCGTCGCGCGAAGCCGGCGGCTTCACGTGATGAACGGACCTGAAGCTCTTCTTGAGCATCGACAGGAGGTCGTTCTCCGTTCCGCCCTGGAACGTCTTGGCCAGGAAATGGCCGCCTGGCTTCAGCACCTTCATGGCGAAGTCGGCCGCGACTTCGCACAGATGCATGGTCCGCAGGTGGTCGGTGCGGCGGTGGCCGGTTGTGGGCGCGGCCATGTCGGAGAGCACGACGTCGGGCTCTCCTCCCAGCGTCTCGAGCAGCAGCGCCGGGGCGTCGGCGTCAAGAAAATCCTTCTTGAGGAGGATGGCGCCTGGCACCGGGTCCATGTCGAGATAGTCGATGCCGACGACCAGCGCCTTTTCGTCGCGCGATCCGACGCGCTCCGCGGCGACCTGACACCAGCCGCCGGGAGCGGCGCCGAGATCTATGACACGAGCGCCCTTCTTGAGGAGCCGGTAGCGATCGTCGATCTCGATCAACTTGTATGCCGCCCGAGACCGGTAGCCCTCGGCCTTGGAACGTTGCACGTAGGGATCGTTCAGATGACGCTCGAGCCAGCGGCGCGAGGAGTCCTTCAGGCCGCGCTTCTTGGTGAGCTTGGCCTTGAGAACGCGCGGCCCCCCGGAACGACCGCTCACCGGCGGTCGTCGGGGCGAGGCCTGCGCCACACCCCCTCCTCGGCCATGAGTTCGGTCAGGATGCCCTCGCGCAGGCCGCGATCGGCGACGCGCAGCCGCTCCGCTGGCCAGACCTTGCGTATCGCCTCGAGGATGGCGCAGCCGGCGAGCACGAGATCGGCGCGGTCGGGTCCGATGCAGGGGTTGGCCACGCGCTCGGCGAAATCCCAGCCGACCAGCTTTTCGACCATCGCGTCGACGCTGGCGCGATCCATCCAGAGCCCATCGACGCGGCGGCGATCGTAGCGCTCCAGCCCGAGATGCACGCCAGCCAGCGTCGTGACTGTGCCGGACGTGCCGAGCAGGTGGAAGCGCGTGCCGTGACGGACCGAATCGAGGCGGGTGCGGCCCTCGAACTTTTCGAGATGTCCCACCACCTCGGAGACCATCGCCGCGAAGGTGTCGCGCGAGACATCGCGTCCACCGAAGCGCTCCGCCAGCGAAACGACGCCGACCGGCAACGAGGTCCACGCGACGATGTGTTCGGCAAGGCGCGGCGTGCGGTGGCGCGAAAGGTCGACGAGCGCGACCTCGGATGAGCCGCCGCCAATGTCGAAGAGCACGACCCCGGCCGTGTCGCGCTCGACCAGCGAGCCGCAGCCCGATACGGCAAGCCGCGCCTCCGTGCGGCGGTCGATGATCTGGAGGGCAATGCCTGTCTCTCGCTCGACGCGCGCCAGGAACTCGGCGCCGTTGCCCGCGGCGCGACAGGCTTCGGTGGCGATCAGCCGGGAGCGGCGAATGGGTCGCGCGCGCAGCTTGTCGGCGCAGATTCGCAGCGCATCGACGGCGCGGTCCATCGCCGCCTCGCCGAGGCGCCCGGATGCACTCAACCCCTCACCCAGGCGAACGATGCGCGAGAAGGCGTCGACGACGCGGAACTGTCCCGGCCGGCCCGGCGCGGCGACCAGCAGCCGGCAGTTGTTGGTGCCGAGGTCGAGCGCGGCGAAGACCGGATCGCTCCGAAAGCGCGGAGGCGAGGGCTGCGGCGCAATCGGCGGCGCCGGCGCGGAGAACGGAGGCGCGGCGTCCAGCTCTGGCTGCCGCGCGGTCGCGTCTGGGGCGCGCGCGAAAACCTTGCGGCCGCGGCGACGCTTGCGCCGCCGTCCGCCAGGGCGGGCGTTCTCGGGGCGTGGACCACCCGCGGGAGACGGGTGGTTGCTCCGCTCGCCAACGTCCGGGACCAGGGTCTCGGCAGCCGTCGGGGATGCCCCCTCCTCCGGCGATCTTTCGCCGGACTCCGGGTTCTTCACGGTGTCGTCCTCTCAGCGCGGCGCGAACCTCGCGGACGCAGCAGGCGCGCAATGTCGGTTCCGCACAGGTTAGCAGTGGAAGTCGCGATCACCAAGTGCCGCCATTCAGGCCAATCCGCGTTGACCCCACGGAATCCGTTCCCGGGTTGCGGGTGCCGCGGTTTTCGGGTTCCCTCCCTGGCGGGCGCGCGGCGCGGTCGCGGGGACGATGGAAAAGGGGCGGAGCATGCAGCCGGCATGACCTGGAGGGACTATTTCTGGGCCGCGGTCGGCTTGGCGGCCGTCGCGGTCGCGGTCTGGCTCCTCTATCACGAAGTGCGAGGCATTTCCCTCGAAGACGTCAAGGACAGCCTTGGGGCCATTCCCGTCACCGGCTGGCTCCTGGCCGCCGCCGGGGCGATCGTCGCCTATGCGGCGCTCGCCATCTACGATCACATGGCGCTGCAGCACATCGGCAAGCGGGTGTCTTGGCTCTTCGTGTCGCTCTGCTCCTTCACCACCTATGCGCTGTCCCACAACATCGGCGGCTCGGTGGTCTCCGGGGCCGTGATCCGCTACCGCGCCTACGGAACCCAGGGGTTGACCGGTCAGGAAGTCGGGATTCTCGTCGCCTTCTGCTTCGTCACCTTCGTACTCGCCGCCGCTCTCCTGATGGGGATCGTGTTCCTGTTCGAACCCTCGGTGATCGACCGATTCGTCGACCTGCCTGGCATGCCGGTCAAGCTGTCCAAGGCCACCGGCGTCCTCATCCTGCTGTGGATCGCGATCTACATCGCGGGATCGCTCCTCCATCTCAGGCCCTTCAGGATCGGCGGCGCGACGCTCGAATACCCCCGGCCCGCCCTCGTGGCGCAGCAGCTGCTGATCGGCCCGGTCGAAATCATGGCGGCGGCCGCGATCGTCTTCTTCGCGCTGCCGGACGCGGGCAATCCGGGCTACTTCGTCGTGCTCGGCGTCTTCGTCGTCGCGTTCTCGCTGGCGACCAGCACGCATGCTCCGGGCGGACTCGGCGTCTTCGAGGTGGCCATGCTGACCGGTCTGTCCGACATGGACACCGCCGGCGTGCTCGCCGCACTGCTGGTGTTCCGGCTCTACTACTACATCGCGCCCCTGCTGATCGCCCTGGTGATCGTCGTCGTGTTCGAGAGGCGCCAGCTCGCCGACCGGCTCAGGCTGAGGCGACAGGCGCCGCGCAAGCCCAACGACGCCGGGCCTTGATCGACTTGGCTGATGTGGTAGAAGGCGGCGCGACACGGTCGGCGCTCATTTGGGCCGAGTGGTTTTGTCGTCCGCGAAACGCACACCGTGCGAGCGTTGGGGAATAGGTTAACGGTAGACCCACGGACTCTGACTCCGTTAGTCCTGGTTCGAATCCAGGTTCCCCAGCCAGACTTCTTACTAAACCATTGAACTCATTGGAATTTTTGTGTTTTAGAGCCGGCGCGCTTCGCGTCGAATGGCACTACATCGCGCCGGGCAAGCCGATGCAGAATGGCTACATCGAATCCTTCAACGGCCGGATGCGCGATGAACTCCTGAATGAGAGCCTGTTCTTCGGTCTCGACCACGCCCGCAGCGCCATCGCCGAATGGAGCCAGGACTTCAACACCGCGAGGCCGCATTCCTCGCTCGGCTACCAGACCCCGGCGGCCTTCGCCGGAACCCTCGCCACAACCGGCTCCGACGCTTCGCTCGATGAGGGTTTCGCGTCTCCACCGGTTGCCCAACCCGCGCCCTACGGCGTAACACAAACGTCGGGGCTCTAATCGCCGCTGGATGACAGTTCAGTGGCAGGTTCCCTGAGGTTCGATTGACCTTCGAACTCAAGCACCTTTTCTGCTGCCCGTCGCCAGCGCTTCCGCACAGGGTGTCCTCCACCGTACCGCCGAGCGGCCGATCGTTGACAAACAAACGTCAGTTTGTTTCTTTAGCTTCCGTTCGTGTGGAGCCGTGGCAATGGACGGGAACGTTTGCTTGGTAACAGGGGGTGGTGGGGGCATAGGGCGCGAGGTGTGTGCCCTGCTCGCAGGTGCCGGTGCCTCGGTTTACCTCATCGATTTGCCAGCGGCGGCGGCCGCCGGCGCGACCACGCTTGCGGAGGTCGGGCTGAAGGTCGAGGCGGTGGGGCTAGATGTCACCTCCCGCGACGAAGTCGACGCATTCATCTTCTCAACCGCGCGATCGAAGGGCCGCATCGACGCCCTGTTCTGCCTCGCGGGAGTCGTGCGGAACGCCAAGCTGCCTGCCGTGACGCCCGAGGACTTCGATCTCACCATGTCGACCCACGCCACGGGCACCTTGAACTTCGTCCGCGCGGTCGTTCCGCCAATGAAGGAGCGTGGCTACGGGCGGATCGTGGTCACCAGCTCGGTCGCGGCGCTGGGGACCGTCGGGGGCACCAGCTATGCAGCGGCAAAGGGTGCGATCGAAGGCATGATGCGCTCCGCAGCCATCGAACTCGCATCCCACGGGATCACCGTGAACTGCGTGGCGCCTGGCATCGTGGATGTAGGCCTCTATCGCCAGCAGCCCGAGAAGCAGCGCAACCACATGCTCGACCGCACACCCATGCGGCGCGCCGGCGAGCCGCGCGAAATCGCCGAGTGCTACCGGTTCCTCGGCTCGCGGGAGGCGAGCTTCATCACCGGCCAGACCCTCTACGTATGCGGCGGCGCGTCCATCGGCGCTTTCGTCTGACCTCCAGGACAATGGCGAGCGCGGCCCCTTGTCCATCGCTGTGAAATTCGAGCGGACCAGACAGCTGGGTCTCGTTCGGGAGGTGGCGCGCGGCATCCGGTGGATCCGGATCCCCCTTCCCTTCTCGCCCTTCGCGGTGAACTGCTGGGCACTCCGGGACGGAGACGGCTGGCTGATCGTCGACACCGGCGCTTTCATGGAGGAAGCGCTGGAATGCTGGCGCGGCGTGATGCGCGAACTCGGCGCGCCGAGCGCACCGGTTAGGCTGCTCGTCTCGCACGCGCATCCCGACCACTGCGGCTCCGCAGGCTGGTTCTGCCGGTCGTTCGGCGCGTCGCTCCTGATGTCGCGCGCCGACTGGCTGCTTGCAACCATGTACGGACAGGAAATCCAGCCGGCGATCGAGGAGCGCAACGCCGCCTTCTACAGGCTCTGCGATGTCGACGGGGACGACTTCGTCGCACTGATGTCGGGCGATCCCAGCTACCGCTACATCGAGACCATGCCGACCATCTACCGGCGGCTCGCCGACGGCGACAGGATCGAGATCGACGGGTCGCCATGGCGCGTGATTACCGCCGGCGGGCATTGCCCCGAGCATATCTGCCTCTACAGCGACGAGCTGAAGGTTCTCATCGCCGGCGACCACATCCTCCCGCGCATCGTTCCGACCGTCGGCGCGAGCCCGTTCGAGCCGGAAGCGGACGCGCTGGGCGACTATCTCGGCTCGCTTTCGAAATTCCGGACGCTCTCGCCGGATACGCTCGTCCTGCCGGGTCATGGCACGCCATTCACCGGGCTGCATGCGCAGATCGATGCGCTCGAGGCGTTCTATCGCGACGACCTGCAGGCCATTTGCGACGCCTGCATCACACCCACATCCATCCGGAATCTCGTCAATCGCGTTGCGACCCATCCGCCGGAACTGCGCGCTCTGCGGCTGCTGCTGGCCGAAAAGGCGGCGCGTCTGAACACGCTGGTCGCGCAACGCCGCATCAAACGGACTATCGACGATGGAGTGTGGATGCATGAGCGGGTCTGAGGTACCGGCGCGGCAGGCGATCTCCTTCTGCCGCATCTGCACGGGGGGCTGCGGGGTCAAGCTCGACATCGCGTCCGGCGGCAAAATCGAACGCATCACAGGCGACCGCGAGAACCCGCTCTCCAATGGCTATGCATGCTTCAAGGGATTGCAGTCGCCCGCCGCCCATCGCAGCGAAAAGCGACTGACACGGCCGCTGAAACGCATGCCCGACGGCAGCTACCGGGACATTCCGCTTCAGCAGGCGCTCGACGAGATCGCGGCAGAGGTCGGCCAACTGATCGGCACCAGCGGGCCCGATTCGGTCGCGGTGTTCTGCGGCAACGGCGCCATCCTCAACTCAACCGCCGTCCCCATGCAGAAAGCGTTTCTCGCGGCCATCGGCTCTCGGCAGTACTTCTCCACCCTGACCATCGACCAGTCCGCGAAGATGGTGTCGCGCGGCCGGCTCGGCGGCTGGGGCGCCGGCATCCCGGAACTGGAAGACATGCAGGTGCTGCTCGTCTTCGGCGCCAACCCGCTTGTCTCCCACGCCGGCACCGGCGTGCTCAACGCCGATCCCGTGAAGCGGCTGAAGGCGGCAAAGGAGAACGGGCTCAGGCTGATCGTCGTCGACCCGCGAAAATCGGAGACCGCGACCTTTGCCGACCTGCTGCTGCAGCCGTTCCCCGGACAGGACGCGGCGATTGCGGCTGCCATGCTGCGACTCATCCTGACGAACGGCTGGCATGACGAAACCTTCTGCCAGAAGCATGTCGGTGCCGATCGCCTGGCGTCGCTGCGCCGGGCGGTTAAGCCCTTCGCCGCCGAAGCGGTCGAGACGAGCGCTGGCCTCGAACGCGGGCAGATCGCCGCTGCCGCCACGATGTTCGCGCGCGACGCACGCATCGGCTGCGCCTATGGCGCGACCGGCCCCGACATGGGCCCGGCATCGAACCTCGCCCAGCATCTCATCGACTGCCTCAACGTCGTGTGCGGCCGCTTCCTGCGGGAAGGCGACCCCGTCAAGCGGGTCAACGTCCTCGACGCCCCGCGCGACATACGGGCGGAGGTGCTCGGCGCTGACCGCCCATGGGAATCGCAGGCTCCGAGCCGTATCCGAGGCGCCGGCGCGATCTATGGCGAACGGCTCAGCGGAACCCTGTCCGACGAGATACTCACGCCGGGCGAAGGCCGTATCCGCGCGCTGTTCGTCGATGGCGGCGACCCGGCGACCTCGTTGCCGGACCGCACCAGGGCGCTGGAGGCGCTCGGTTCGCTCGACCTGCTGGTCGCCATAGAGCCCTGGCCAACGCCGACGTCGAGGCTAGCGCATTACGTGCTGCCGCCGAAGATGCAGTACGAGCGCGCCGACCTCTCTTTCCGCCTCGACGGACGTTCGGTCTGGCCGGGCGCCTGGGCACAGTTCACGCTGCCGGCCGTGACGCCGCCCGAGGACGCGGATGTCGCCGACGACTGGTTCATGTTCTGGGCCATTGCGGCGCAGCTCGGCCGCACCATCCGCTATGCCGGCCACGAGCTGTCTCTCGACGAGGCCCCGACGACCGAGGGCCTGCTGGACCTGCAGACGCGCGGCACGCATGTGGCGCTCGACGAACTGCGGCGGCGGCCACACGGGTTCTCGCTCGATCCGGCCGGCACTACGGTCCTGCCCGCAGGCGAAGGCGGCGCTAAGTTCGACGTCATGCCGTGCGACGTCGCGGAGGAGTGCGAGGCGTATTTCCGCAACCATGTCGGGGCGAGTCATTTCGAACGCGACGGCCGCCGGTTCTCGCATCTGTTGGCCGTTCGGCGGATGCGCGACTTTTTCAATTCCACCGGCGTGCACATCGACGGGATCCGCGCCCGCAATCCATACAACCCGGCCTATCTTAGTCCGGCGGACATGGACGCGCTGGGTCTCGGCGAAGGCGACCGCGTCGTGCTGGAAACGGCGCATGGGACCGTCGTGGCGATCGCCGCCGCCGACCCCAAACTGCGAGCCGGGGTCGTGTCCATCGCCCATGGCTGGGGAGGTCTTCCCGGCGACGAGAGCGAGCTCGCCACGTTGGGCACGTCAGTCAATCAGCTTACGGACACGACACGTCACGTCGAGACGATCAACGCGATGCCTCACATGACGGCCATCCCAGTGGACGTGCGGCGGGTGGAGAGCGCCGAGGAAGCAGCCGGGCACAAGCCGGCGGATGATCACGCCGTCTCGGCGAAGATTTCGCGTCCGATCAGCATGCGCCGTATCTCGGTGGTGCCGCCGCCGATCTCGTAGAGCTTGGCGTCCCGTACGAGCCGCTGCGCGCTGGTCTCGTTGCTGTAGCCGTTGGCGCCGAGCGCCTGCATGGCCTGGAGCGCGACCTGCGTCGTGCGCTCGGCGACGAAGAGATAGACCGACGCGGCGTCCTTGCGCGTGATGGTGCCGCGGTCGGCGGCGGCTGCGGCCATGAAGACATAGCTCTGGCAGGCGCTGAGCGTCGCGTACATGTCGGCGATCTTGCCCTGCATCAGCTGGAACTCGCCGATCGGCTGCCCGAACTGTCGCCGCTCGTGCAGGTAGGGCGCGACGAGGTCAACCGCCGCCTGCATGATCCCGAGGCACTGGCTGGACGCGATGACGCGCTCGAAGTCGAGCCCGCCCATCAAGACGCGCACGCCGCCGTTCACCTTGCCGAGCACATTCTCGACGGGAACCCGGCAGTTGTCGAAGATGAGTTCGGCCGAACCTGACGCGCGCATGCCCCAGAGGTCGAGCTTGCGGCCGACGGAGAAGCCTTCGCAACTGCCGTCGACGAGGAAGGCGGTGATGCCGCGCTTGCCCGCGGAGGGATCGGTCTTGGCGTAGACCAGCGCGAGGTTGGTATTCGAACCGTTGGTGATCCACATCTTCGAGCCGTTGAGCAGGTAGTGGTCGCCCTTGAGCGTCGCCGCGGTGCGCATCGACACGATGTCCGAGCCAGCCTCGGCCTCCGTCATCGCGATCGCGCCGATGAGCGCTCCGGAGAGAAGTCCCGGATAATAGCGCGCCTTCTGGTCCGGCGTGGCATTGCGGCGGAACTGGTCGATCATCAGGCTCGAATGGACGCCGTAGCACATGGCGACGGCCGCGCTAGTGCGGGCGAGTTCGGAGAGCACCGCGCAGTGCTCGACATAGCCGAAGCCGAAGCCCCCGTCGGCCTCGTCGGCGATGACGCCGAGCAGGCCGGCCTCGCCGAACTTCGGCCAAGCGTAGGCGTGGAAGCGGTCCTCGCGGTCATGCGCAACGACGTTCGGCGCGATCTCCTCGCGGGCGAAGCGGCCCGTGGTCTCGACCAGCATGCGCGTGGTTTCGTTCAGTCCGAGATCGAGGCCCTGCATGGTCTGTCCTGCGTGATGGCCCGGCTCAGCGCGGCAGGCCGGACCAGTTGGCGATGTTGTTGCGCTGGATCGCCGACGAGCCGCCGATGATCGGCATGACGAGCACGTCGCGAACATAGCGCTCTATGTCGAAGTCCTTCACATAGCCATAGGCGCCGAAGATCGTCTGGCTTTCGAGCACGATCGCCTTGGCGGCCTCGGTGACGAACAGTTTGGTCATCGACGTCTCGACGCCCGACGGGATTTGCTGATCGGCGAGCGAGGCGGCATGGTAGGTGAGCAGCCGCGCCGCGTGCAGCTGTGTCTTCATGTCGGCGAGCTTGTGGCGGACCGACTGGAGCGTCGCGATCGGCTTGCCGAACTGCTTGCGCTCGGTGCTGTAGGCCCAGGCATCCTCGAAGGCGGCCGACGCGATGCCTAGCGCCATTGCGGCGACCTCCAGCTTCTCCACGTCGAGCCCTATGCCGGCGATCATCTGCCAGCCCCGGTTCCAGCCGTCCTTGCCGCCGACGAGGTTGGCGATCGGCACCCTTACGTTGTCGAAATTCACGTCCGTCGTGGCGGCGCCCTTCAGGCCCATTCCGTCGATCGGCGTGATCGTCACGCCCTTCGCGCCGCGCGGCACCAGCACCATGGAGAGGTTGGAATATCGCTTTCCGGCGCGGTCGGAGCAGGCAAGCGTGTAGATGTAGTCGCAGATGTCGGCGCCCGAGCAGAAGCGCTTCGAGCCGTTGATCACCAGCTCGTCGCCGTCGCGTTCCAGGGTCGTCTTGACGCTGGCGAGGTCAGCGCCGACGTCCGGCTCGGTCCAGCCGTAGGCGAACATGATCTCGCCGGCCGCGATCTTCGGCAGTAGTTCCCGCTTCTGCTCTTCCGAGCCGCAGTCGACGACGTTCATGCCGGCATAGCAGGCCGACATGATGTAGGGGATGGCGACCGCCATCGAGCGTCGGGACAGTTCCTCGATCACGACGAGCGTAGCGAGGATGTCGCGGCCCGCGCCGCCATACTCCTCGGATATGGTGAGGCCCATCACGCCCATACGACCGAGCTCGTCGAACACGTCGCGCGGGAAGTGGTTCTTCCTGTCCCACTCCTGCGCCTTCTGGCGCGGCATGTGCGTGTCGACGAAACGCCGCAGCGAGTCCTGCAGCATGCCGATATGTTCGGGTAGCTTCACGACTTGATCTCCGCGCGAGGATGATCGCTGGCTGCGTCTCTTATGCGAACTGACCCGCCGATATGGCAGGCCGCCGAGCGGGCTGCGGCCGGACTTCCAGGCGGCGCACCGACGCAAGTGACAGGTACCAGAGAAGGAGTTCGTGGCGGGAGCCGATGCCGAGCCGCTGATAAGCGCGCTTGCGGTAGGTGACGACGCTTTCCTCGGCGATACCGAGCGTGGAGGCAATGCCCGCAATCGAGATGCCGTAGAGGATATGCGAACACACCTCCAACTCGCGGCGCGGCAGCTTCACGTCGGCCATCGAGAGAATCTCCTCGATGTGTCCGAGCGACTTCAGCCCGAGGAAAGGCGTGCGCATGCGGTCGATGATCTGGGCATGTTTGGCGATGAGCGAGATGAGCGAGCGCGCCAGCGTGGCAATGCCCGCGATGTCCTTTTCCTGGAAGGCGCCACTCTTCACCGAGCGTGTCACGGTCAGACCGTAGCGCTCGCCGCCGCAATCGCCCCAGACCATGACGAGGTCCATGATACGGGCGCGCCGGGACAGGCGGTCGTGAAGGCGCAAATCGTCGATGCGGCTCGGATCGATGCGGATCAGCAGAGGGCGGCGCGTCATGCCGCCGGCCAGCGCCTCGGCGACCGAAGGATGGTCGATCCAGTGGTCTTCCATGGTGCCGAGCGACGCGGCGAGGCCGGTCGCCTCTACTCCGTCGCGGGAGCGGACGAGTTCGACGCAATCGTCGAGCACCTTGTACATCCGGCATTCTTCTGCGCCCACCGCCTCCATCAGGAGGGAGGACAACTGCTCCTCGAAAGACTCTGTGCCGATGGAGTCGATCAGCATGTGCTGGATCGAGGAGCGGCCGACGTCGATGGCTTCGATTCTCAGTATCTCGCAGGTGGACATGATGCTCCTCCGCATTCTGACTGGTCCGCTATCGACGGATCGGCGTCGCGTCTCTCGGAATAAATACTAACGTACGTTTTTTTAATTTCAGGTCAACAGGCTTTTCCATTTCCGTTGCAGCAGCCCGTCCCCGCATCGAGGGACTTTGGTCCGCAACGGGCACGTCGTAGGTGTTGCGGCCATCATGCGCGTCACGCGCGGAACATTGTGGAGGACACCATGCTCAAAGGCGCGGCCGTGATCGTCGGAGGTTCCGGCGGCATCGGACAGGGGATCTGCCGAAGCTTCGCGGCAGCAGGCGTTCCGGTGCTGGTCACATACCGCTCAGGAAAAGCGGCGGCCGAGAACGTCTCCAAAGAGATCAATGAGACCGGCGGGCGGGCGATCATCGCGCAATGCGACCTCACTAAGCCAGACACGGTCGATTCAGCGCTCGCCGCCGCCAAGGATGCGTTCGGCGACATCGGCGCGGTCGTTCTCGCGTCCGGCCCGAGCGTCGGTCAGGAATATGTGTCCAAGCTGTCGATGGAGGCGGCGCGGGAGGCTTTCGAGGCAGATGTGATCGGTTTCCTCACCCTCGCCCAGAAATCCATTCCGATCCTGAAAGAGCGCGGCGGCGGCAGCATCGTCGCGCTGAGTTCGATCGCCGTCCACCGCTTCCCGCCCAAGGACATCCTCGGCGGGTTGCCGAAGTCGGGCGTCGAGATGCTGTGCCGGGGTTTCGCCAAGGAAGAAGGGCGGTTTGGCATCCGCTTCAACTGCGTGGCGCCCGGCTTCATCGAGGCCGGTCTCGGCAAGAAGTTCATGGACGAACTCTACACGCCCGACGTGTGGGACCGGCAGCGCAAGGAAACGCCGCTGCGCCGCTTCGGACAGCCGTCGGACATCGGCGAGGCGGTGCTCTTCCTCGCGTCCGACAGGGCCAGTTTCGTCACCGGCCAGACACTGGTGGTCGACGGCGGCTTCTGCCTCTGATCCTGACCGTCGAGGCGGGAATGCGGTGATCGTCCCCGATGCAGGGACATGCGGCAAAACGGGACACTCCTTAGGCAAGGAAGCATGACCCGAACTGCCCGTCAGGCTCGGCCCGCATCCTCCCAAGCGGCTTGGCGTGGCGAAGACGAAGATCGCCATGCCATTGACTTCACGAGATAATCGGATTGACGGGCAGCCAACCTTCTCGGGGCGGGGATGGCGATGACGGCACCTTTCGTCCGCGTCGAGCGCGACGGTCACACGCTGATCGCCATCATCGACAACCCCCCGGTCAATGCGCTGCATCCCGACGTGTCGAACTCGATCCTGGAGGTGGTGCGCGAGGCCGAGCGGGATCGCTCGGTGCGATCCTTCATCCTGACAGGCACCGGCCGCTGCTTCGTCGCCGGCGGCGACATCAAGTATTTCACCAGCCTGGACAAGCGCACCGCCGCCGAGATGGCGCTGTCGGTGCAGACGATGCAGGCCGCACTGCACGAACTTCGTGTGCCGGTCATCGTCGCGCTGAACGGTCATGCGCTCGGCGGCGGCCTCGAACTGACGATGGCCTGCGATATCGCCATCGCGGAAGAACAGGCGACGCTCGGCCTGACGGAAGTCAAACTCGGCCTGATCCCGGGCGCCGGCGGCACACGCATGCTCTGCCGCATGGTGCCGCGCGGCACCGCCAAGCGGCTGCTTTTCACCGGCGACAAGATCAAGGCCGCGGAAGCCCTTGCGATCGGGCTGGTCGACCAGGTCGTGCCGGAGGGTCAGTCGCTCGCCGCGGCGAAGGCGCTGGCCGAAAGAATCAACGCCGCCGGACCGCTGGCGGTCGCGGCGGCAAAGAAGTCCGCCAACTACGGGCTCGACCACTCGCTCGACGAGGGTCACCGGCGCGAGGTCGAACTGTTCGCGGCGCTTTTCGACAGCGCCGACCATCGCGAAGGCATCGAAGCCTTCCTGTCACGCCGCCCCGCCGCGTTCACGGGCCAATAAGGTCGGCCGGCAGACCACGGAGAAATCAAATGAAGCTCTGCGTGATCCACATCAACGGCAAGAATGGCTCGGAGGTCTACACCGCGCTCATCGACGGCGTCTTCAACCGGGTAAAGCAGCCCGGCACCGAGATCACCCATCGCTACGCCCGGCTGAAGCGCGCGTCGGACACGATCTATGCCTATCCGTACTACATCAACTCGCTCGACGTGGTTCATCGCTTCCACGAAGCGAGCAATGACGGTTTCGACGGCGTGATGGTGGCCTGCTCGGGCGATCCCGGCGTCATCCAGGGCCGATCGGTCTCGAAGATACCCGTCGTCGGCCCATTCGCGGCGGCGATGCATCTCGCCTGCGAATACGGCCTGAAGTTTGGCGTCGTCACCGTCGAGGACCGGCCATGGCTGGAGGCTGTCCACACGATCGTCGACGCCAACGGCATGCGTTCGCGCTGCAGCGGCATCCGCAGCATCGAGACGCCGTCGAAGATCGCCTTCACCCAGGGCTTCGTCGATTCCTCCGGTGTAATCGCCGACATCGAAAAGCAGGCGCGGCGCCTCGTCGATGAGGGCGCAAACTCGGTGATCCTCGCGAGCGCCGGCCTGAGTTGCATCGGCGCGGCCGCCGCCTTCACCCAGATCCCCGGCCTCGGCGTGCCGGTGTTCGACGTGCTCACCATAGGGCTGAAGACGCTGGAAATGCGGGTGGAGCTCACGACCAAGGGCGGCTTCCCGGTGACCAGCCGCGTCGGCCTTACCGAACTCCAGGACGTCGCCGACACGGCGCGTGTCAAGGCGCAGTTCCCAGTGCAGATCTGAGAAAAGACGGGAAACGGGATCATGGAAAGAGTTCCGCTCGCAGCGACGATGTTCCTCACCGAGGAGGAACTGGCTTTCCGCGACGTCGTCCGGCGCTTCATGCGCGACGAGGTGGAGCCCCTCGTCCCGAAGATGGAGAAGGACGGCACGCCGCCCGAGGGCCTGCTCAAGCGCATGGGCGACGCTGGGCTGCTCGGCACGTTCCTGCCGGAAGAATATGGCGGCGCGGGCGCGTCGCTGATGACCCGCGCCATCGTGGCCGAAGAGACCGCGCGCACCAATGCCGGTCTCGACGCGGTGCTGTTCGTCAACATCAGCTTGGTGGCGCGGCATCTCGCGAAATACGGAACGCCGGCGCAGAAGGAGAAATACCTCCGCCCGCTGGCGATGGGCGAAATCTCGGCCTCGATCTGCATCACCGAGCCGCAGGGCGGCTCCAACGCGCTCTCGCCCAAGACCACCGGCCGCAGGGACGGCAACGAATGGGTGGTCAAGGGCCACAAGACCTACATCACCAATTCGCCCATCGCGTCCTTCTTCCTCGTCTTCGCACGCACCAGCGGCGAGGACCGCAGGATGCACGGCGGCACGTGCTTCATCGTCGAGCGCGGCATGCCGGGCCTGAGCATCGGGCAGCCGTTCGACAAGCTGAGCCTGAGGTCGTCGCCGACGGCGGAGGTCTTCTTCGACAACGTGCGGGTGACCGACGAGCACATCCTCGGCGAGGTCGACAACGGCTTCTCGATCCTGCTCGACGGGCTCGATCTCGAGCGCGTCTTCGAAGGCGCGAGCAACACCGGCATCGGCCAGGCCTGCCTCGACGTGGCGGTGCCCTACGCGCTGGAACGCAAGGTGTTCGGCTCGCCGATCTCCGACTACCAGATGATCCAGGACAAGATCGCGCGCATGGCGGCCGGCGTCGAAATCTCGCGGACCATGTTCTACAGCCTTGTCCGCGCCTGCGAACGCGGCATCAACGTCAACAGCGAAGCGGCGATGCTGAAGCTCTACTCGGCCGAGATGGCGGTCGAGAATTCGCGCGAGGCGGTGCAGATTCTCGGCGGCGCGGGACTGATGGAAGAGTATCCGGCCGCGCGCCTCTACCGCGACGCCAAGCACCACGAGATCGGCGCCGGAACCAGCGAGATCCAGAAGCTGATCATCAGCAAGGAAACGCTGAAGCACTATCGGTAGGGCACACTTCGTCCTCGCCACGCTCCGTTTCCGGTCTCGCCATTGGTTTTTGAGCGCCCATGACTCGCTTTCCGACCCGGCTTGGCCGGTCGGGCGTCATGGGTAGTCGGGAAGCGGGGCGCGAGGGCCGAGCCTTCCGAATAGATTTACGTGGCGCGATCCCCGCGCCCCGCCGGCGACTTTTGGCGCCCGCCCGATCCGCTTCCCCTCCTTCGCTGACTTTCGCCAACTCCGGAGGGTTAAGTGCAACCGTCCGGCACGCACGGGTCGTAATGCCCGCAGGGGAACCTTCGGCGGAGCCTCCCCGGGCGACGGTTACGACCCGTCACCGGAGGCGCCGGTCGTCTCCCGCTGGCCACCGTCGCGAACACCGATCCCGGTGGAGACGACGGGCCCATTGTATGTGCTGTCCGCAAAGCGGGGACAAAACGAGCGAAGAAATCGTGGAAACGATTGGAATCGTTGAGGGTGGGTGGAGATTTTGTCCGCCGGCCGAGGCCGGCGCTTTCCCTTCTCCCCTTGTGAGAGAAGGTGGCCGAGCCGACCCTGAGCTTGTCGAAGGGTCGTGAGGTCGGATGAGGGGTACTGGAAGACGTGAGGCGCTGGCGCTTCGTCCAGCAACTCTCATCCGCCTTCGCTTCGCTCAGACAACGTCTTCCACAAGGGAGAAGGGAGAGTGCTCAGCAACGCCTGGCTTTCTTTCAGTCGTTCCTACAGCCGCTCGATGATCGTCGCGTTGGCCATGCCGCCGCCCTCGCACATGGTCTGCAGGCCGTAACGCTTTCCGCGCTGGCGAAGTGCGGCGATCAGCGTCGTCATGATGCGCGCGCCCGAAGCGCCGAGCGGATGGCCAAGCGCGATGGCGCCGCCATGGACGTTGAGCCTTTCGGGGTCGGCGTCCAGTTCGTTCATCCAGGCAAGCGGCACGGAGGCGAAGGCCTCGTTGACCTCGAAGAGGTCGATGTCGCCCATGGCCATGCCGGCCTTCTTCAGCGCCATGCGGGTCGCGGGGATCGGCCCGTCGAGCATCAGCACGGGGTCCGAACCGCAGACGGCCAACTGGTGGATGCGTGCGAGCGGCGCGAGCCCGAGCCGCTTCAGTCCCCGTTCGTTGACCACCATCAGGGAGGCCGCGCCGTCGCAGATCTGGCTGGCGTTGGCTGCGCTGATGCGGCCGCCTTCCTTCAGGGTCTTCACCTGGCCGATCGCTTCGAGGCTGGCGTCTGGACGGACGCCCTCGTCGCGAACGTGGCTGGCTTCGGTTCCATCGGCGAGCGTGACCGGCACGGCGACGATCTCGTCGGCGAAACGGTTTTCCTGCGTTGCGGCTGCCGCCTTGTGATGGCTGGCGAGCGCGAAACGGTCGAGCGTATCGCGATCGAGCCCGTATTTCGCGGCCAGCATCTCGGCTCCGTCGAACTGGCTCGGCTCGGCGGCGTAACGCTCGTCGAAGCGGCGGCCGCGATAATGGCCCATGCCGTTCGCCTCGGGGAGCGTCGAGGCGACGAGCATCGGAACCCGCGTCATGTTCTCGACGCCGCCGGCGACGACCACGTCCATCGTCCCCGACATCACGGCCTGGGCGGCGAAATGCACAGCCTGCTGCGAGGAGCCGCACTGACGGTCGATGGTGACGCCCGGCGTCGACTGCGGCAGGCGCGAGGAGAGCACGGCCGTGCGCGCCACGTTCTGCGATTGCTGGCCGACCTGCTGCACGCAGCCGAAAATGACGTCGTCGACGACTTCGGGATCGGCGCCGGTGCGGTCCAGCAAGGCATCGATGACCAGGCCGCCGAGATCCGCCGGGTGCCAGTCCTTCAGCGCGCCCTTGCGACGGCCGCCAGCGGTCCGCACCGCACCCACGATGAACGCCTCGCCCATAACGCCTCCGCCGGAATTGACTATGATGGCGCATTAGATATGATCCCACGGAAAAATACAAACGTTTGTTTTTATCTTTGGCAACCCCGAAACGCGACTACCCGGCAGGCTCCATGGCGCTCCTTTTCGATCCCTTCCGCATCCGCGACGTGACCATCCCGAACCGCGTGATGATCTCGCCGATGTGCCAGTATTCGGCGAAGGCGGATGGCTTCGCGACCGACTGGCATCTCGCCCATTACGGGCGTCTCGCCATGGGCGGCGCCGGCCTCGTGATGATCGAGGCGACGTCGATCGTGCCCCAGGGCCGGCTGAGCTATGGCGACCTCGGGATCTGGAGCGACGACCATGTTCCGGCGCTCGCCCGCATCGCCGCGTTCCTGAAGAGCGAGGGCTCCGTTCCCGCCATCCAGATCGCGCATGCAGGCCGCAAGGCCTGCACACAACGTCCCTGGCACGGCAACGGCCCGCTGGGCCAGGGCGATCTCGACGAGCGTGGCGAGGCCCAATGGCCTCTTGAATCGGTGACGGCCGAAGCCGCCGGAGAGGGCCATGTCTCGCCGCGCGAGCTCGGCCTCGACGACATCACGAAACTGATGCGCGAATGGGCCGCGTCGGCTCGGCGGGCCCGCGATGCAGGTTTCGAGGTCGTAGAGATCCACGGCGCGCACGGATACCTGACCCACTCTTTCCTCTCGCCGCTGTCCAACACGCGCACGGACGCCTATGGCGGCAGCCTCGAGGGCCGGATGCGCTTCGCCATCGAGACTGCGCGCGCGGTCCGCTCCGAATGGCCGGCGCACCTGCCGCTGTTCTTCCGGATCTCGGCGGTCGATGCCGCCAAGGGCGCCTGGAGCATTGACGATTCGGCGACGCTCGCCGCCGCATTGAAGGCGGAAGGCGTCGACCTGATCGACTGCTCGTCGGGCGGCATCGGCGGCGACTATTCGGTCATCCCGCGCGGACCCGGCTTCCAGGTCTCCTTCGCCGACCACGTGAAGTACAAGGCCGACATGCCGACGGCGGCGGTCGGGCTGATCACCGATGCGCAGCAGGCGGAGGACATCCTCGCCGCCGGGCACGCCGACCTGATCGCGCTCGGCCGCGAGGCGCTCTACAATCCGAACTGGCCACTGCATGCACGGCTGGCACTGCTGCCGGAACGGCGCTTCGCCGACTGGCCGGGGCAGTCGGGCTGGTGGCTGCAGCGCCGCAAGCTCGGGCAGCAGCCGAGGCGCGAAGAGAAGGCGGGGTGATCCCGGTCAGGCGGGCTGGAGGCTGACCCGCCCGCCCGTACGCGCCGCCTCCATGATCCGATCGATCGAGTTGTGGCGGGCGACGGCGGTATCGAAATCCGGGGCGGTGCGCCCGCCGGTGGCGAGATCGTCGAGGACGGCCGCATACGCGTGCGCGACGGTGTAGGAGAAATCGCCGGCCTTGAACGGAAAGCGCTCGAAGGAAGCAGGTGTTTCGAGGTCGGAAAGAACCTTCGCTCCACCCGTGGCGCTCTGGATTCGCACCTGGCCATATTGAAGATGGCCGTTGGGGCCGGTGACGAGAATGTCGCCGTCCGTGCCGTTGATCTCCCAGTGGAAGTTGGTGCCGGTCGAGAGACCGCCGCGATAGTGTGCCGCGATCGTCGCGCCGCTCGTGAGCCGGCCCGACACCAGCACCTGATCCGGGGCGGAGACCGCGACCATTTCGCCCGTCTCCTCGATCTTCACGGAGGTTCGGCGGTTGGAGATGGTGGCGTTCAACTCGCCGAGAGGACCGAGCACGTGCTCCACCGCGTCGAGCGTGTGGGCGAAGGGAATGGTGAGCATGGTCGCACCGTTGGCGGCGTCGGTCAGATAGAGGCTGCCGGACGGTATCGTCGCGCCCCAGCGCGAGCCGGAGCCGATCAGCGTCGTCGACAGGACCTCGCCGACATGACCCGAAGCGACCAGATGCCTGACGAAGTTGACTTGCGGCGCGGCGCGGGCCTGGAGGCCGACGAAGGTGCGCACGCCGGCCGCCGCTGCCATGTCGCGCAAGCGCTGCGCCTCGGCGAGGTCGAGGCCGAGCGGCCATTCACAATAGACGGCCTTGCCGGGGTCGATCGTCGCCTTCACCAGCGCGGCGTGCTCGGGAACCTTGACCGCGACCACGACGAGGTCGACCGCGGGATCGGCGGCCAGATCCTCCGGCAGATGATAGGTCCGCGCGATGCCGTGCTTGGCGCCAGCCGCCGCAGCCGATTCGGGCGAAGACGCAGAAAGCGCGACCACTTCGGCTTCCGGAAACCGGCGCAGCGCCGGGAGATGCGCCGTCGCGGCCCAGCCGCCTTTGGCGCTCAGCCCGATGATCCCCACGCCGATCCTGCGCATGCCCGACCTTCCATTTCCAAACGATGTCATCCTATCAGGCGGTCTTGCGGCCGGGGTCACCACCCGGAGGGACATAGTGCCGCCGGAACGGCGACTAGGCTGTCGCGGCGTTCGAGAAGGAGGAAGGCGAGATGCCGAAACACATACTGGTCGCGATGACCAACGCCGTCGAAGGGCGGGACGACGAGTTCAACGACTGGTATACGAACCAGCACCTGCATGATGTGGTGAAGGCGCCGGGCATCGTCGCCGCGCAGCGCTTCGTGCTCGACGACGAGCAGCGCTACAACGCGCCTTACCCCTTCAAATACCTCGCCATCTACGAGATCGAGTCCGACAGCGTGCAGCCCGTAATCGACTACATCGACAAGGTGGCCGGCACGGACGCGATGCCGATGTCGCCGGCCATGTCGGCGGAGCCCAGAGTCCGCGGCGCATATTTCCGGCCAATCTCGGAGCGCGTGACGCGGAAGGACTGATGCTGGCGGGGCTTCAGCCGCCCTGTCCCGCCTTCTCCACGGCGATGTCGCGCAGGCGGAACTTCTGCACCTTACCGGTCGCCGTGGTGGGCAGTTCGCCAGCCTCCACCACGAAGACATGGCGCGGCCATTTGAACCGGGCGAGGTTCGCCTTGAGGTGGTCCAGGATCTCGTCGGGCTTCAGCTCGGCGGTTCCGTTGGAGACCACGAAGGCTGCGCCGACCTCGGACATCCTGACATCGGGAATGCCCACGACATAGGCCTGGCTGACCTCGGGCCGCTCGGTGAGGATATCCTCGATCTCCTTCGGCGACACGAGCTCGCCGCCGCATTTGTAGAGTTCCTTGCTGCGGCCGGTCAGCACGATGCAGCCGTCATCGTTGATGAAGCCGAGGTCGCCCGTGCGCATCCAGCCGTCGGCGCGGAAGACGGCAGCGTTTTCCTCGGGCTTGTTGTAGTAGCCGAGCATCATCTCGGGGCCGTAGGCGATCAGTTCGCCCGGCTTCCCCTGCTCCAGCAGTTCGCCCGTCTCCGGGTCGGCGACGCGGTAGAGCGCGACTCGCCCGTCCGTCTCCGGCGTGCCGGCGACGCTGCGCGGCTTCAGCCGGCCGACCGTGGTGATCAGCTTCTCCAGCGGGTCCTCGGGCCGCTTGTAGGCGGCCGACGACGTCAACTCGGTCTGGCCGTAGGCGGTCGTGACCTCCGTCACCCCGAAGGCGTCGCATATGTCCTGCCAGAGCCGCACCGGCGCCTGCGCGGCGGCCGACATGACGGCGTGAAGCGAGGCGAAGCTGTAGGCCTTGAGCTTCGGGTGTTCGAGCAGCGCGATGCTCATGGTCGGCACCAGCAGCAGCTCGTTGACCTCAAGCCGCTCGACCGTGGCCATCATCGCCTCGGGGTCGAACTTGTCGTGCATGACCACCGAGCCGGCCGCCCAAGTGTTGGCCATCAGGCCCTCGATGTAGGCGTAGCTGTGATAGAGCGGCAGGGCGAACATCAGCCGGTTGCCGTCGGGCAGCGCACGGGCGAGGCTTGCGGTGAAGCTGCATCTGCGCACGCCGTCATGGGTATGCATCACGCCCTTGGGCAGACCCGTCGTGCCGGAGGTGTAGACGATATCGAGAAGGTCGCGCGGCTCGACGGAAGCCGTGCGCGCCTCGAGGTCGCTCTCGCTGATCTTTTCGGCCAGCGCGTCGAGTTCGGCGAACTTGAAAGCCCTGGTCGAGCGCCTGCCCTGGCCGGTCTCGAACACGACGACACGGTTGAGTTCCGGAAAGCCGTCGAAGCTGCCGTCTTCCCAGCCCGGCATGGCGCCGTCAAGCGTCGCGAGGTAATCGCTCCCGCGGAACGTGTCCATCGCGACGACGAGACGCGAGCCCGACTGGCGAACGATGTAGGCCAGCTCCGTAGTCTTCAGCAGCGTATTGATCGGGACGCCGGCCGCGCCGATCGCGGCGAGCGCGAAGCGCAGCACGATGAACTCCGGGCAGTTCGGCATGATCATGGCGACGTGATCGCCGCGCTCCACGCCGAGCGCCATGAGCGCCCGACCGAGCGTGCGCACACGCGAGACGGTCTGCGCATAGGTGACCGTCTCGGTGTCAGTCATCAGGAAGGGCCGTTCGCCGAACTCAGCCGCCTGGCGCACCAGATGGCTGAACACCGTCGTCTCGACCCATTCCGGATTGCGCGCGGCGATCGCCGCGCGGCGCTCGGCGATCGTCAGCTTCGTCGACGTCATGGCGACAGCGCCTCCCCGCGCGTCCTTCGTCACTTCTTCTTTTTGCCCTTCTTCGGCGGGCCGTCGAGGAAGGACGGGTCTCCGGTCTTCTGGACCCCGCCGGTCAAGCCGTGCGCCCACTCATAGGCCTTGCGCGGGCCTTCGGTCTTCACCTTGCCGAGCAGTTCGTTGAACTTGGAGTCCATGTGCTCCATGTGGTCGTACATCAGCCCAGCCTTCAGCATGGGATAGACGCCCATGATGTCGAACACCATGTTGAGCGTCTGCTTGTGCATGGAGAGCAGCTTGCCCTCGCTGCGGCAGAGCTTTGCCGCCAGCCACTCGACATACTCTTCCAGCTCGTCCGCCGGTACCGACTTGGTGATCATGCCGATCCGCTCCGCGGTCTTGCCGTCGATCGAGTCCCCCGTCAGCACCAACGCCTTCGTCCAGCGCATGCCGATGGTGATCGGCCACATGCCGAGGCTGGGCTCCAGCCCGAACGAGCGGTTCTCCGGCGCGCCGATCATCGTCTCGTCGGTCGCGACGACGAGGTCGGTGAAGGAGAGGAAGTAGCCGGCGCCGGCATAGCAGTAGCCGTGGAGCTGCAGGATCGTCGGCTTGGAGAACTCCCAAAGATTTCGCTGGAACCAGAAGCCGAGACGGTTCGTCTCGCGGCGGTCCTGATGGGCGGAGACGTCGTGGTGCTGGTCGGCGACCTCGGGCAGGTCCATGCCGGAGCAGAAGGCCGCCCCGTTGCCCTTCAGGATCACGACCTTGATGTCGTCGCGCCTCTCCCACTCGGCGAAGGTGCGCGAAATCTGCTCCATCATGCCGACGGTGAGCGCATTGAGCTGCTTCGGCCGGTTGAGGATCACGCGCCCGACCGGGCCGTCGACCTCGAAGAGGACATCGTTTTCGCTGTATTTGCTCGCCATCGGGCCGCTCCGTTGATTCACCAATGCCATCGCGGACCAGCATGGTCGCCGCTCGGCGCAATTGCAGCAAGGACCGTCGCGGAATCAGTCCCCTCGTCCGGTTACCTCCGCCCTTGGACACCACGCCGCGACGCCCGGAAAGCAGCGCCGGCCTCATGTGGCTATGCGCCGCAACGGACATGTACCCCCTTGCAGTGACAGACATTCGCGGGACACCGGTATTGGATTTCAGATGGAGGCAAACCCGGTTCTCGACATTGGCCGGCGGCCGCGGCAACCCCATCTGGAGGAGATAAAATGAAGACTCTTGGAAGACGGACTGTTCTGAAAGCTGCGGTTGGCGCCCTTGCGCTCTCGCCGCTGATCGCGCTGCAGCCTGCATGGGCTCAGGACGGCAACATCCGCATCGGACTTATCACGCAGATGAGCGGCTTCGCGCAGGCATACGGCCTTGCGGCGAAGGCTGGCGCCGAGATCGCGATCGAGACGATCAATGCCGCGGGCGGCGTGAACGGCAAGATGCTCGAACTCGTGGTGCGCGACGACGCGGCCAAGACCGACACCACCGTGTCCCACTACCGCGACCTCGTCGGCGACGGCATCAAGCTGATCATCAGCGGCCCGATTTCCGGCCCGTCGGTTGCGCTGACCCCATTGGTCGAGGCTGACGGCGTCGTCATGATCAGCGCCGGCGCAACCAACCTGTCGATGACCCACGAGCTCTACACGCCACAGGCCTTCCGCCTGTCGTTCACGACGGTTCCGTACCACGGCGGCCTCGTGCAGGAAGTGGCGAAGCGCAACGAACCGATCACCGACTGGGCGGTCATCTCCAGCGACTCGCAGACAGTGCGTGACATCACCAAGGTCATGACCACCGGCCTGACCAAGAACTACAAGTCGCTCTACAACAAGGATGTCGTCTTCCACGAGGAGATCGTCGTTAAGGGTGGCGCGGGCGATTTCCGCAACCAGCTGACGCAGCTTGCCAACACAAACGCCTCGGGCCTCGTCGTCGGCCTCATCGGCTCGGATGCCATCACCTTCTACAAGCAGGCGCGCGCCTTCGGCCTCGACGAGAAGTTCAAGGTCGTCGTCGACCTCGGCGGCGAGTTGCAGATGGCGCAGGCGCTGGGCGAAGGCCTGCCGAAGAACATCTGGTCGCCCACGCCCTGGTACGCCGGCGCCTACGCCGACAACGCCATCGCGCAGACCCTCAACGAGAAGTCCATGGCGGCGCTGGGCACCAAGTATCCGTTCGGCTACGTCCAGTACGCCAATGACGCGGTGGTCGCCTTCGCCGAAGGCATCAAGACGGCGGGTGCCGAAGATCCGAAGGCGCTTGCTGCGGCAATCCGCGGCGGCTCGCCGATGGGCGCTGGCGGCCCGATCGTTTTCCGCAAGGAGGACAATTCCTATCTCGGCGAACTGACCTATCTCAACTTCGGTTCGGATGCGGTAAGCGAGGGCGGCTGGAAGTTGATCGAGACCGTGAAGATCCCGTCGAAGGATCTGATCGAGCCGGCGACGCCGGGCGCCAAATACGAGATCCAGTAGTCGCACTAAACTCCTGCGCCATCTATCGCGCAGCGGCGGAAACGCCGCTGCGCTCACTTCAGGAACCGGATTCCAGAGTGTCCCGACCAGATTTTCCAGACGGTTTCCCGGATGTCGGCAGCCTGCACGGGCGGCGGGCGACAGCCCGCTGGGAACGCACCGTGGTCGGCGACCTGCTCGAACGTGTGTGCTGGAGCTATCCCGACAAGGAGGCCATCGTCGGCGATGCCGCGGCGTGCTCCGCGCCGGAATTCCGCCGCCTGACTTACCGGCAGGCCGATCGTCTCGCGAACCGAGTCGCCAACGCGCTCCTGGCCCTTGGCCTTGAGCGCGGCGACCGGGTCATGTTCCTCTGCGAGAACTCTGTCGAGGCCTATGTGGCCAAGATCGGCGTCGCCAAGGCGGGGCTGGTGTCTGCACCCGTCAATCCGCGTCTCGGCGCCGACATGCAGTGCAATCTCGTCGAACGGCTCACGCCGCGTTTCGCATTCTTCGATGCCGAGTTCGAGCCGGCGATCGCGGCGCTTTTCGACGGCACCGACATGCCGGTCGTGGCGATCCCGGTCGGCCGCGCGGCCTCCTCCAGCCGGCAGGACTTCGCAACCTTCGTGTCCGAATCCTCCGACATGGAGCCGGACGTCGAGATCCATGGCGACGACATCTGGCAGATCCTGCCGACGTCGGGCACGACCTCGATGCCCAAGCTGGTCATGCAGTCGCATCTCTACGGCTATTTCGCAGCCTACACCTCGGCGATGACCTATACGCGGGGCCTTCGCTTCGAGGCTGATCTGCGCATGTACTGCCCGTTCCCGGCGATCTACCACGCCTCCGACCAGGCACACACCTTTCCAGCGTTCCTTGCCGGAGGCACTCTTCTCCTCGCGCGGCGCAACGATCCCGAAGACAATGCCCGGTTCGTCACCGAGGAGCGCGCGACGGCCATGTTCGGCGGCTCGTCGGGCTTCCTGAAAGCATTCGCCACGCATGTCGCGGCGAACCGCGACCGCTTCGACATCTCCAGCCTGACCTCGATCACCTACACATGGGCGCCGATCCATCCCGAGATCGCCGATATGTTCAAGTCGCTCTGCGGCGGCGGCGTGATGATCACCGGCCATCTCGGCCAGACCGAAGTTCTTTCGACCACGCGCTTCTGGCCGGATCGTTGGCCGGAAACCTATCGCGCCGAAGCCCTGAAGAAGAACCATGTCGGCGTGCCGAACCCGCTGCTGGCGACGGCGATCCGGACGGATGACGGCCGGATCATCGGGCCGGACACGCCGGGTGTGACCGGCGAGATCGTCTACCGCACGCCTTCGGTGACCGCCGGCTACTACCACGACGCCGACGCGACCCGACGCGCCTTCGAAGGTGGCTGGTTCGCCTCGGGCGACTGCGGCCAGTACGACCCCAACGGCCTGCTGGTGCTGATCGACCGCTACAAGGACATGATCAAGACCGGCGGCGAAAACGTCTCCACCATCCGGGTCGAGGCGGTGCTCAACGCGCATCCGGCGATCCGGAAGTCGGCCGTGGTCGGCCTGCCGCACCCGCGCTGGAGCGAGGCGGTCACGGCTTTCGTCATCGCAGAAGCAGGCGCCTCCTGCGAGGAGGCCGAGATCGTCGCCTACTGCCGCAAGCATCTCGCCGGCTTCGAGACGCCGAAGGCGGTGATCATCGTCGACACCCTGCCCGAGACGGTGGGCGGGAAGGTGCAGAAGCAGGTCCTCCGCGACCTGCATGCCCACGTCTTCGATCCGAAAAAGCGAACTGGAACCGCACCGTGAAGACGTCGAGGAACCCCGTCGCGGCGGCGATCAGGGTGGCCGGCAATCTCGCCTATGACCGCATCGCGCGGACGCGGCCGACCGCGCTGACGGAGATCCCCGGCTCGGCGCGGCAGATCACGCCGGAGTGGATGACTGCCGTGCTGTGCGGCTCGCGACCCGGCGTGCGTGTCACGGGACTGGACATCGTGCATCGGACGCTCGGCACCCACGAACGCTGCCGCATCGCGGTGACCTACGACAAACCCGTCGAGGCCGCGGGACTGCCGACGCACGTCTTCACCAAGACGCTGCCCAGCCTGACCACCCGCATGCTGGTCGGCTTCATGGGGCATGCCCGCTACGAGATGCTCTTCTACAAACAGATCAGGCCCAACGTCTCGATCGAGACGCCGGTCTGCTATCACTCGGCCTCGGACAAGAGCACCTTTGCCGCGATCCACGTCATCGAGGACCTCGTCGCGTCGAAATCCGCTTCCTTCGCCGACGAGACGACGCGGCTGACGAAGGAACAGGCCTTCGACATGGTGGAGTTGCTGGCGAGCCTGCACGGCACCTTCACCGAGGATGCGCGGCTGTCGACCGACCTGAAATGGCTGGTCAACTACCACGACTGGTTCACGATCGGCGTCGAGCGCGTCCGCACCGACCACTATCACGCCAAGGCTCTGACCGCCGCTGCGCATGTCATCCCGGCCGACGTGATGGTGCGCCGCGCCGAGATGTGGCCGGCGACACTGGAGGCTCTGGAGATCCACCGATCAGGCCTGCGCACGGTGATCCATTCCGACGTACACATCGGCAACTGGTACGTCACCGGGGAAGGCCGCATGGGCCTGTTCGACTGGCAGTGCATCAACACCGGCCACTGGTCGCGCGACGTGAGCTACGCCCTGTCGAGCTGCCTGCCGATCGAGAACCGCCGCGCGTGGGAGCGCGAGCTTCTCCAGCGCTATATCGAGCGCATCGAGCAACATACCGGCCGGAAACTTGACTGGGACGAGTCGTGGCGGCAGTATTCGGTGCAGATGCTCCACGCGCTCACCATGTGGACGCAGACGCTCTGCCACCCGCCATTCCAGCCGAACTCGCAGCGCGACGAACTCACCTACGAGTTGATCCGGCGCATCACCACGGCGATTTCCGACCTGAAGAGCCTCGACAATGTCCGCGACTGACGGCCCAAGAAGCTTCGACGGCAAGGTCGTCATCGTCACCGGCGGCTCGCGCGGCATCGGCCGCGGTATCGCGGAAGCCTTCGCGAAGGCCGGCGCGCATGTCGCGATCGTCGCGCGCGACGGGGCGAAGTGCGAGGCAGCGGCGGCCGAGATCGGCCATGGCTGCGTCGGCTATGGCGCCAACACCGGCGACCACGAGGGCGCGGCGGCGGTGACGGGGGATGTCGTCGCGCGCTTCGGCAGGATCGACGTGCTGGTCAACAATGCCGCCACCAACCCCTATGCCGGGCTCGTCATCGATGTCGACCAGCCGCGCTGGCAGAAGACCCTGACGGTCAACTTGACCGCGCCGCTGGTATGGAGCCAGAATGCGTGGACTCGCTCCATGCGCGACTCCGATGGAGGCTGCGCCATCGTCAACATCAGCTCCGTTGGCGGCCTGTGGACCAGCCGCGACCATGGCGCCTACGACATCTCCAAGGCCGCGCTGAACCACCTGACGAAGCAGCTCGCTGCCGAACTCGGTCCCAAGGTGCGGGTCAACGCCATCGCGCCGGGGCTTGTGAAGACTTCGTTCAACCAGCTTCTCTTCGTCGATGATCCGGAAGGAAAGAAGCTGGCCAAAGGTTATCCGACCCAGAGGATCGGCAAGCCGGAGGACATCGCGGCCGCGACACTCTTCCTCGCGTCGGCCCAGGCCGGCTGGATCACCGGACAGGTGCTCGCGATCGACGGCGGCGGCCAGATCGGCTTCGAGCGGACAGGCTGAGAAATCAGGAAAAGAGTTCGGCCGACGGCAGGATGCCGAGGCCGCCGTCCACCGGCAGGACCGCGCCGGTGATGTAGCTGCCCGCGCGTCCACATAGCAGGGCTATTGGCCCGGCGATGTCTGCGTCGGTGCCGATCCGCTTCATCGGGATATGCCCGCTCGTCTTCGCATGGCGCTCCGCGTCCTTCATGACGAAGGCCGTCATCCGGCTCTCGAAAATGCCCGGCGCGATGGCGTTGACGGTGATGGCCTGCCCCGCCAGTTCATGCGCGAGGATACGGGTCAGATGATGCAGCGCCGCCTTCGAGGCGGCGTAGGAATACGCCGATTCGGCAACGGGCCGGTCGCCAACCATGGAGCCGATGTTGACGACGCGCGCGGGATCTTCGGGATCGGCTGCGGCCTTGAGTTGCGGGAGCAGCCCCTGGATCAGCGCGAAAGGGCCGGCGACGTTGACGTTCATCACCTCGGCCCATGCCTTGTAGGGAAACGTCTCCAGAGGCGCCCCCCAGGTCTTGCCGGCATTGTTGACGAGGATGTGAAGACGGTCGGTCGTCTTGCCCACACGGGCGATGAGGTCGGCCACGCCCTGCTCGGTCGCGACGTCGCCGGGGAGCGCCTCTGCGCGGCCAGCCGGTGCCTCGGCGTTGATCGCGTCCGCCGCCTCGCGACACACGGCTTCCTTTCGCGAGGCGATCAGCACGCGCGCGCCGGAATGTGCGAGCGCGTGGGCGATGGCGAATCCGATGCCGGCGGACCCGCCGGTGACAAGCGCCACCTTGCCGGCGGTGGAGAACATGCGTTCGAAGTTTTCCACGAGTCGTATTCGGCGCGATCAGGCCTACTCGGCGAGCTCGAGCGACTTCAATACCGCCGCCTTGCAGCCGAGGATCTTGAGCACGATGGCCACATGCTCCCGCGCCAGCTCTTCCTTGCTGCGGCGGCCATGCTCCCGATACCAGTTCGAGATGCCCGACAGCATGGTCAGGATGGCCAGCGACGTCGTGTCTACGTCGGCGACCTTGAAGTCGCCGCGCGCATTGCCGTCGTCGATGATCTTCTTGAGGATCGTCCCGAAGGCGCGCCGCAGCTCCGCATATTCCTCGTAGCGCTCCGTGGAGACGTTGCGCACTTCCATATGCGCGACGAAGGCTTCCTTGCGGTGCTCGGTGTGCCAGATCACCATCAGATGCGTGAAACGCGACGCACGCTCCACCGGATCGCACAGCGGCTCGAGTTCGGCCGTGATCGAGTCCAGCAGGTTCTCCATGATCTCGCAGACGATCATGGAAAGGAAATCTTCCTTGCTGTTGAAGTAGTTGTAGAGCGATCCGCCCTGCAACCCAGCCTCTCGCGCCAGCAGGCGGATGTTCATCTTCTCGTAGCCGTGCAGCGAAAGGAGCTCGATGCCCTTCTCCCTGATCGTCTTCCAAGTCTTGTCCCGGCTGGATCCCAGAGTTCTCATTCAGTCGTCTCGTCAGAATGCCAAGGCAAGGCTTCAAGGATGTAGAGGCGCTACAGGAGGAAACGCATGTCGCCGATCCTTACACCTCGGCCCTTCGCCTTCGGTCCCCTCAATTAGTGACATATCCGCGGTGCGGAAGCCGTATCATGCTGGAATCGATAAGTTAACCTCCGCCGGTCGATTGCGCGGGGATGGCGTCCGGACGTTCGACTGAACCGGGCGGGGCGGGTACGGGAGGAAGTTGTTGACGCTACAGATCGCCTCCACGTTCGTCAGCGGCATCACCATCGCCATGACCCTGTTCCTGAACGCGGCAGGCCTTACGCTGCTGTTCGGCGTGCTGCGCATCCTCAACTTCGCGCAGGGCACCTTCATCATGCTCGGCGCCTATGTGGCAGCGACCTTCCTCGCGCAGGCGGCGTTCGGACCGGGCTATTTCCTGTTGATCGCGCTCGTCGGCGGCGCCGCGATCGGCCTGCTCGGCCTTGCCATCGATTTCCTCGTCTTCCGCAGATTGCGCCATGTCGACGAGGCGGTCGCGCTGATCGCGACTTTCGCGCTGATGATCGCCGTTCAGGGTGCGGTGAAGCTGATCTTCGGCTCCAATTTCATTTCGATCAGCCCACCCTCCTCACTCGACGGCGCGTTCTTCCTCGGCCGGCTGATCGTACCCCAATTCTCGGTCTTCGCGATCGCTGTCGGGGTACTCACCTTCATCGCGCTCGAAGTGCTCTTGACCCGCATGTGGCTCGGTAAGGTCGTGCGCTCGGTGGCCTCGAACGCCTGGATCATGAGCGTGTTCGGCTACGACACGCGCAAATACGTCATGCTCGCGGTCGGCCTCTCGTTCTTCCTCGCGGGTTTCGCGGGCGCGGTCTTGGTGCCCAACCAGACGCTCCAGCCGACGCTGGGCAACTCGATCATCATCCAGGCCTTCACCGTGGTCATCGTCGGCGGCCTTGGCAGCATCCGCGGCGCCTTCATCGCCTCGCTCGTGCTCGGCTTCGCCGAATCGATTGGCTCGCTCTACTTCCCGAGCATGGCCTTCTACATCGCCATCATCCTCATCCTCCTGGTCCGGCCGCAGGGCATCATCCAGACCGGCGTCATCCTGGCCAGCGCACCGCAGGGCGGGTTCTTCGACTGGCTGTCGAAGAAGTCCGACCGCAAGCCGTTGGACAGGGCAGCAGCCGCCATCCATGCGATCCAGCCGGGAGCGGGCGCGCGGCTCGACATCGGCAGGTCGACCACGTCCCTCGCCTTCGGCGTACTGATCGCAGCGGTCGCGGTCACCGTGCCGTGGTGGGCCAATGACGGGCTGATGTTCATTGCCGGCTTCGTGCTCGTGGAGGCGCTGTTCGCGCTGTCGTGGAACCTGCTGTTCGGCTATGCCGGGCTCGCCGTGTTCGGTCATGCGGCGTTCTTCGGCATAGGCGCCTACTTGCTTGCGTTCTTCCTGAAGGAGCACACCGGCGTGCCGTTCTTCCTCGGCCTCGCCGGCGCCGGCGTCGCGGGCATGCTGATCGCGGTTCTGGTCGGCTTCCTGGCGCTTCGCCGTTCCGGCGTTCTGCAGCTCGCTATCCTGACGCTGGCTCTGGCGGAAATCCTCCGCATCCTGGTGAGCTACAGCGGCGCGCTCGGCTATGACGAAGGCATCGGTGCGATACCCCGGCCGGTCATCGACTTCGGCCTCTTCGAACTCTCGCTGCGCTCCAATGTGGCCTACTACTGGTTCCTCTGTTTCGCGTTCGCGGTGCTGGCGACGGCGATGTGGCTGATCACGCACAACTCCTTCGGCCGGACGCTTCGCTCGATCCACCAGGACCCTGAGCGTGCGGCCTTCATCGGCGTCAACATCAACCGCTACAGGCTCATGGCATTCGTCGCTGCGAGCGGTCTCGCGGCCGTGATCGGCGGCCTCGCGGCTCCGCTCACGCAGATCGTGACGCCGGAGAGCATGGGCGTCGCGAAGTCCGCAGCCCCCATGCTGAATTCGCTGCTCGGCGGTTCCTCGATGTTCTGGGGACCAGCCGTCGGCGCGCTGGCCTTCTCGATGGTCGAATATTCGACGCGGACGCTCGCCGGCATGTCGGAATTCATAACCGGCGTGATCCTCCTCTTCATCGTCCTGCTCGCACCGTCCGGCCTGCTCGGGCTGCTGTCCGAGGCAGGCCGCCGCATCGCGGCCATGGTGTCGCGACGATGAGCAGTCAGCCCACTACCGGAACACCGGCGATGACCATCCTCGAGGCGAAAGCCATCCAGAAGAAGTTCGGCGGCTTCCAGGCGCTTTCGGACGTCAGTTTCGAGGTCGAGGCCGACCGGGTCTTTGCCATCATCGGGCCGAATGGCGCGGGCAAGACGACGCTGTTCAAAGTGCTCACGGGCGAGACCAAGAGCACGGCCGGCCACTGCTATTTCCGTGGCGAGAACATCTCGACCATGTCTGCCGACCAGCGGGTTGGCATCGGGCTCGGCCGCACCTTCCAGGTGGCTCGCACCTTCTCCAAGTTCAGCATCCTAGATAATGTCGTCGTAGCCATCGAGGCCCGGCGGCGCTCCCGTGGACAACGCGGCCGGCTCCTCAGCGTGAAGCCGTTGGGCGATGTCCTCGACGAAGCGGTCATGTGGCTCGAGCAGCTCGGCCTCGCCGCGCACTGGAAGTCGGAGGCCGGACACCTTTCGCTAGGCGACCGGAAACGGCTTGAACTGGCGATGGTGCTTGCGCTTGAGCCGGTGATGCTGTTCCTCGACGAGCCAACCGCGGGCATGTCGCAGCACGAGCGGCGTCAGATCGTCGACCTGATCAAGCGCATCAAGGCGGACTACGGGCTGACCATCGTGCTCACCGAGCACGACATGGACTTCATCTTCCGCCTCGCCGACCGGCTGATGGTCATGAACCAGGGCAAGGTGGTCGCCAACGGCCTTCCGCTCGAGGTCAAGGAAGACAGAACGGTCAAGGAAATCTACCTCGGCAAGGAAGCGTTCCATGCTTGAGGTGAAGGGCCTCGACGCCTTCTACGGCGACAGTCACGTGCTGCATGGCGTCGACCTCGCCATCGGCACCGGGGGACGCGTCGCCGTGCTCGGGCGCAACGGCGCCGGCAAGTCGACGCTGCTCAAGAGCATCCTAGGTGCCGGTCCGACAACCAAAGGTACCATTGCCTGGGACGGCCAGGATATTTCGGCGCTTCCAGTCCACAAGCGTGCGCGTCTCGGCCTCTGCCTCGTTCCCGAGGACCGGCAGATCCTGCCGGATCTCACCGTTATCGAGAACATCGAGATGGCGCTGCGCGGCGCTGGCAACGCGGGCAAGCAGTCCGCTGCCTCCATCGTCGCGCGCTATCAGATGCTGATTCCGATCCGCGACCGCCTCGGCGGTGTGCTCTCGGGGGGCCAGCAACAGCTTCTCGCGCTGGCGCGCGCCGATGCCGCCGGCCCGAAACTGCTCCTGCTAGACGAGCCGACGGAGGGCCTCGCGCCGATCATCGTGGAATCGCTTGTCGAACATGTCCGCAACATCGTCGCGCAGGGCGGCGGGCTCTGCCTGTGCGAACAGAACATCTGGTTCTCCCGCCAATGCACCGATCGGGTCTGCGTGCTCGACACGGGCCGCATGGTCTTTTCCGGCACCTGGGCCGAGTTCGACGCCGACCCGGACATCAAGAACAAGTATCTCGCAGTCTGAGGACATCATGAGCGTACGGAAATACGAGGACCTGAAGTTCGAGCTGGGCGCCGACGGCGTCGCCGTCGTCCGGCTGGGTAGGCCACCGGTCAACGCAGTCGACCGCGACATGTACATCGAGATCGCCGAACTCTTCTCTGACATTGACCAGATCGGAGACGTGCGCGCGGTGGTGCTCGCGGGCGAAGGCAAGCACTTCTGCGGGGGCAACGACCTCGACGAGTTCGCGACCATGACGCCAGAGAACGGCGTCGAGCGCATGTGGCGCGTGCGGGAGGCCTTTTTCGCGATCGCGGAGTGCAAGGTGCCGGTGGTGGGCGCCGTGCAGGGCGTGGCACTTGGCACCGGCCTCGCAATCGCCGGCTCCTGCGATTTCGTCGTGGCCGCCTCGACGGCGCGCTTCGGCCTGCCGGAACTGACCGTCGGCGTCATGGGCGGCGCCCGCCATCTCGCCCGGATCGCGCCCGAACCGCTGGTCCGGCGCATGTTCTTCACGGGCGAGCACCTTCTGGCGGCCGATTTCAAAAATGCGGGCGGCTGCGTGGTGGTCTGCGAGCCCGGGGAACTGATGGAAAAAGCGCTCGCCTTCGCCCGGCGGATCGCGTCATTCAGCCCTACGGCGGCCCGCGTAGCCAAGCAGGTGCTGGGCCGCATCGAGTGGATGGATCTGCGGGCCGGATACGAGTTCGAACAAGATGCGACCGTCCGCATGGCCGGCTTCCCCGATTCCAAGGAGGCGCTGGCCGCCTTCCGCGAGAAGCGGGCGCCGCGCTACGAACCGGTCAGCAAGGCGAACGACCTCTATTCGAACCGGAGGTAGCCGGGCTCCATTCCCAGTCAATGGGCGCTAGCGTCCACACGTAAAGCCCAAAGTCTCCCATCGATCTGAGGCAATCCACATCTGTTGCACCGTCAGTATTAGCGCACCGCCACCTACCTTACCGTTCCGAACCGGGGTTCGTGGTTCGCGCCGGAGGATGGACGATTGTTCGAATGATCCTAGTGATCGGCTGGCGCTCAGGGACGTTGACGCCGAACTGATCCATGAGCTTCACGACGAGCGCGATCGACCGCGGATCGCCCTTGATGGCCTTGGCAACGAGCGACTTGAACAGCGCCAGGCGTTGTTCGATCACCTTTTGCTCGCCGCCTTCCACGATCGTGACCGGCGCCGATAGGGCAATTTCAAGCAGCGCCCGGGCGGTCCTTGTTCCCTTCGGTCGTCCACGGGGGTTGCCGGAGGACCCTTTCTGGAAGCGGCTGGTGACCGGAGGCCTGCCGTAGCCGACCTTATAGGGAACCGCAGGCGGCAGCATCGACCTTTGCCTGGTCATTCGGCCGCCTTCGCCGACATAGCAGCTGGGCCCGTCTCGATGCCGCAGGCGACCAGTTCGGCATCGTCCCTGGCATAAGCTTCCCAGCGTCGGATAATCCGGTCGCAGTAGACCGGATCAAGCTCGACCAGGGAACAGCGGCGACCCGTCTTGTGCGCGGCAATCAGCGTCGAGCCGGAACCACCGAAGAGGTCGAGCACGATCGCGCCCCGCGCCGACACGTCCTTGATCGCATCGGCGATCATCTGCACCGGCTTGACGGTGGGGTGCAGTTGAAGCTCTTCCATGCGGCCAGCCTTCAACGGACACACTCTGGTTGTTGATGGCGGCTGGAGCGTTACCGGCTACGTGGCCGCCACCAGCGACCCATCATGACGACGCCTGTTCCTCGTTCAAAGGCGCGGGCCCTTCACCGTCAGGAACCGCCACCGCGCCATTGAAGCGTGGATCGCTGATGCCGGACAATGTTCCATCGGAGAGGCGTACCGCGGCGGAGGCCGGCCCGTAGAATTCATCGCGTTCAATCACGCGCGCTGAAGGAACCAACTCGTCCAGCGGTCGCTCGACCTCCAGCGTGCCATCGATGGCCACAGAGACACGCGGGCTGGCGATTGCGCTCCCGACTCGCAGGCGGCGGACAAGCAGGTCAACGATGAAGGTCGTAGTAAGGCCAGGGATACGCCGCCCGCCGGGCGATCCGAAGGCGCAGGTCTGGCTCCGGTCGGTGATGACGATCGGGCAGATGTTTGCCTGAGCGAACACAGGCCCTTGGGCAGTCCGGGGGGCGACCAGAATGTTCGCTCCGCAGTTCAGCAACACACCCGTTTCGAAATCGAGCATCCCGCTGCCGAACCAAAGCGGTCCGTGTGTGAAGGTCAGCGAGACGGTGCCGCCTTCACTATCCGACGTACACAGGTGCGTCGTGTGCTGGACGGTGCCCGCCGGCGCGACGATGCCGCGAGTTGCGGCGTCGCGACGCGACCAAGCTTCGCGCAACGCGGTTTCCAGACGGTCGATGCGGACCGCGTCGCTGTCCGCCCAGCCGCAAGGCAAGTTTTCGAGAATGGAGGAAGCCTGTTTGCAGACCCCGAAGCCTGAGCGCTCCTCGTCCGGTCCATGGATCGTGGCGCCGGCTAATGTGAAGGATCGCGCCGGACGGACCTCGGCATTGGCGTCTGCAAAGTCAATGCTCGCCAAAGAGCCACCCTGCACAGCGACCGTTCGGGCAATGGCCTCCGGGATCGGTCCTGTTCTCATCGCATCGGCGCCATCTTCGGCGAGCACGGCCAGCGTTTCGGCCAGGGCGGGTTGGCGAACGACTGCGCCGTCATGGTCCAAGGCCCCGAAAAGTGAGCGGAAACCCGGATCGGTGTTGAAACGCCTGACCCAACGCACCGCGCGGATCAGGTCCGGACCAGCCTCGAAACCATCTCTGGCGAGCACTGTGGCGGGCAGCAGGAGATCGGCCCACGGCAAGCGCCCGAACCGCATGCTCAACTCCCACAGGCCGGGTACCACCGTCGGGATCGTGACCGACATGCCGCCGTGAACGAAAGGTCCCTTCCGAGGCGCGGCCGCCAGACGCTTCGCTTCGAATCGGCGCGGCGGCGCGGTGTTGAAATCGACCTGGGCAACATCCCCCGAACCATTCGCGACAACCGCGTAGCCGCCATAGGCTCCGATGCCGCAGTTGGCAGGGTCGGTTACCGCCAAAGCGAAAGCCGCCGCCACCGCGGCGTCCGCGGCGTTCCCTCCGGCGCGGAAGATGGCAGCACCGGCCTCGGCGGCCTCCGCGCGGGCACAGGTGACGACGCCCCGGCTCATCACCTCACTTCAGTAACCGAGAACGTCGTGAACAAAGCGCGTGCTGAAGCTGCCCGAGACGAAGGCGGGATGGTTGACGAGATCACGATGGAAGGGGAGCGTGGTGTGCACTCCTTCCACCCGCATCTCGCGCAGCGCCCGGTCGATCCGCCGCAGCGCTTCATCGCGATCTTCGCCCCAGCAGACGACCTTGGCGAGCAGGGCGTCGTAGAAAGGCGGCACCGTGGCGCCGGTCTCCAGGTGGCTGTCGACGCGCACACCCGGACCGCCGGGCGCGGAGTAGACCGAGACCTGGCCGGGGGCCGGCCTGAAGCCTTCGAGATGGTTCTCGGCGTTGATGCGGCACTCGACCGAGTGGCCACGAAAGCGCACATCCTCCTGGCGCAGGCCGAGCGGTTCGCCGGCGGCAATGCGCAACTGCTGCTTCACCAGATCGATGCCGGTGATCATCTCCGTCACCGGATGCTCGACCTGGATGCGTGTGTTCATCTCGATGAAATAGAACCTGCGCTCGTCCTGATCGAAGATGAACTCGACGGTGCCTGCGCTGGAGTAGCCGACGCTGCGGCATAGCCTCACGGCCGCGTCGCACAGTTCGTTCCGCAACCCCTTGTCCAGCGCCACGCAGGGCGCTTCCTCGACCAGCTTCTGGTTCCGCCGCTGCACGGTGCAGTCGCGTTCGCCGAGATGGATCACGTCCTTGCCGTCGCCGAGCACCTGCACTTCGACGTGCCGGATGTTCTCCATGTATTTTTCGACATAGATCGAGCCATCTCCAAACGCGGCCAGCGCCTCGCGCGACGCCTCCGTGACCATGTTCGCCAGATCGTCTCGGGTGCGCACCACCCGCATGCCGCGGCCGCCCCCGCCTGCAGCCGCCTTGATCAGAACGGGAAAGCCCACCGCGCGGGCCACATCCGCCGCCATCGAAGGGTCACCGACGGCACCATCCGAGCCCGGCGTCGTCGGAATACCCGCAACCTTGGCGGCTTCCCGGGCAGCGATCTTGTCGCCCATCTGCCGGATCGTTTCCGCACGCGGACCGACGAATACGATCCCCTGCTCTTCGCAAAGCGCCGCGAACGTCGCGTTCTCGGACAGGAATCCGTAGCCGGGGTGGATGGCATCGGCCCCGAAGGCGACGGCCGTCCCAACGATGCCGGGGCCGTTCAGATAGCTCTTCGCCGCGGCGCTATGCCCTATGCACACGGCCCGGTCGGCCAGCCGGGTGGGCAGCGAACCACGATCGGCTTCCGAAAAGACCGCGACCGTCTCGATGCCCAGTTCGCGGCAGGCACGGATGACCCGCAAGGCGATCTCGCCACGATTGGCGACAAGCACCCGCTTGAGGCGGCGGCCGGGGGCGTCAGCCATCGATCTTGAGCACGATCAGCGGCTGGTTGAACTCGACCGGTTGCCCGTCCTCGACCAGGATGCGGCTGACGCTGCCGCCGCGTTCGCTCTGGATCGAGTTCATCAGCTTCATCACTTCGATGATGCAGAGCACCTTGTTTGGCACGATCTTCTGGCCGACTTCCACAAAGGGTGGCTCCAGCGGGGCGGGCGACCGGTAGAAGGTCCCCACCATCGGCGCCCGAACGACGTACTCGTCGGCCGCGAAGGATGCCGCAGCAGGCGACGCTGCCGGGACAGCGACCGGAACAGTCGGCGCAGCCAGAGCAACCGGCTTCGGTGCAACCACATCTGCGGACGGCACTGCGGGCGCGCTCCCCGCCTGCCCGCGCGAGATGCGGATTTCGGTCATGCCGTACTTCAGCGAGAAGTCGGTGACATCGGTCGCGGCCGTGATGATCTCGATGATCGCCTCGACTTCCTGCTTGGTTAGTTCGGAAGAACTCACGATACCTCCAGCCGTTTCAGCGCGTGGTGACGGAGAGCGACAGGTCGCCGCGGCTGATGCTCACCCGAGCCTTCCTGCGCGCTCCGACGACGGCTCGGACAAGCTCCACGACCGGCGAACCAACCACGACGCCGCTGCCGCTCTTCGTAGCGTCTATCATGTCGTCGACACTCTTGCCGGGAAGCATCATGCGAAGCAGGCGCTCGTCGTCGCCGATCCCCGGATACTTGGCCCGAAGCTTCGCCACACCAGGCTCGATCGGCCGCGGGACGAGCGGTATGTCACGGGCGCCATTCTCGACGATGCGGTCCATCGCGTTCTGGTCGACCGGTCCGAGCAGTTTGCCGAAATAGCCGAGCACGTACTTCTTCACCTCGTTCGGCACGACGCGGTATCGCTCGCCATGAACGACATTGAGCACGGCCTGGGTGCCGACGAACTGCGCGAAGGGCGTGATCATGATCGGCCAGGCCAGATCGCGGCGGACCCGAGCGCACTCCTGCAGAAGCTCGTCGAACTTGTGCGCGATGCCGGCAGCCTTCAGCTGTTCGCGGAAATTGCTCAGCATGCCACCGGGGATCTGATGCTCGTAATGGAAGGCGTCATACTCCGCGGGAGTCCCCACCGGCTTGCCCTCACGCTCGGCGATGGCGCTGAAATGCTCGCTCACCTCCTCGATCAGGCTGTCGTCGACGTTCACGACAAAGCCGAGCTGGCGCAAATTGCGCACGACTGTCTGCGTTGCCGGCTGGGCTGCTCCGTTCGCCAGCGGCTTGATCGAAAGGTGGAGCTGATCGCAGCCGAGCTTCGCGCCCTCCAGATAGACCAGCGGGGCAAGTCCCGTGAGGCAGTGGCTGTGCAACTCGATCGGACGTGATCCTGAGACGGCGCGAATCGCCGGCACCAGGCTGCGTATCCGGTCGACGGTCAGGAGCCCGCCCGGGTCCTTGATCATCAGGGAATCGACATCAGCCTGCATGATCAGCTGTCGCGCTGTCTCCGCATAGTGCGCGTCGGTGTGCAGCGGGCTCTCGCAGAAAGAGAGAGCGCCGAAGGTGTAGGCGCCGAGCGCCTTTGCGTGGCGCAAGCCGCCCGCGATGTTGGCGATGTCATTCAGCCCGTCGAAGGAACCGATGATGCGAAAGCCGTTGGCGAAAAGTCTTTCGACCCACAGCTCGATGACGTCCTCCGGAAGAAAATCGAAGGATGCGAGATTTCGGCTGCGGATCAACGCACGGAACTTCGTATTCGGCGCGCCGGCGTGCACGCGCCGCACCCGCTCCCATGGGTCTTCCTTCAAGTAGCGAACGGCCACGTCGAACTGGATCGCACCCATTAGGTCGACGGACTCAAAACCTACCCTGTCGAACTTCGACAGCACCGGCAGCATGTGCTCGGTGCGCATACGCGTCGCCCACAGACATTGATGGGCGTCCCTTAGGGTGGTGTCTATGACACGGATCTCGCGTCCGGTGACGCCTTGCTCGGCCATGATCGAAACGGAGCTCGTGCTACTCATGATCGTGATGCTTTACGCCCGGCGAGGCGATGGCAAGACGCTTATAGGTTCGGCATGTCTTGAAGAAAATTGAAAAAGGATGAACTATTAATTCACCCTGGCTTGAAGGTCGCGAGATCGAGACGCACAGCCTCAGCGAGGAACAAGACCGGCTGGAGCAGCTATGACTATCTCCAACATCCAGAGCATCAAAACCTTCCTGGCCATCGCCGAAACGGGCTCATTCGCAAGCGCCGCGCGCGCCGTTTACCGAACCCAATCAGCCGTAACGATGCAGGTAAAGGCGCTGGAGGACAGTCTCGGCATGGAGCTGTTCGACCGCTCGCGACGGCCGCCGATCCTCAACGATGCAGGCCGCGCCTTCGCGGAAAAGGCGCGCGACGTCGTCCAAGCCTTTGAACGGCTCTTCGAGGAAGTCGGCGACCAGACGATCGGTGGACACCTGCGTCTGGGCGTGGTTCCCAGCGCCATCACCGGTCTGATCCCGCGCGCGCTGGTGGCGCTCAGATCCAAGTATTCCGAACTCCACATCGAGCTGACGATGGGCCTTTCGGCTGATCTGGTGAAGCAACTGAGGCAGGGCTCCCTCGACGCCGCGGTGGTTAGCGAACTCCTTGAGAGCAGGTCGGGTCTCCAATGGTGGCCGTTCGTCCGGGAGCCGCTGGTGCTCATTGCTCCTATCGACGCTCCCGACCTGCCGGCGGAGCAGCTGATCTCGGCCTATCCCTTCATCCGCTATACGCGCGCGGCTTGGGTCGGCGAACTGATCGACCGCTTCATCAAGCGCCGGCGGCTGCAGGTCAACGAAACCATGATGCTCGACACGCTCGAGGCCATCACCACGATGGTCCACTACGGCCTTGGCGTCTCCATCGTGCCGCTGCGCATCACGGGATCCGCCATCGAGCTTCCGGTACGGCGCGTGGCCTTCGAGGGCGCGAGCGTGCAGCGTGTCGTGGGCCTCGTTCAAGCGACCGGCCATCCGAAGGCGACGCTTGCCGAAGCGCTTCTGCTCGAACTCAAGAACCTCGCCAATTCTGCCGTCGCGCCGCCGATCAGCATGGGTCACGGTCGCAGGACGGCCGTTTCGGTGGAAAGGGCGCGCGGCCGCCAGCCCACCAAGCTTAAGCACAAATGAAATAGATATTCATCCGTTTTCGTTATTTCCTTCGACGCGTTCCTGCTACCCTGCACATGTCCTTCTCGATCGAGATCCGATCCAGGACAGCATATATTTGGCAAATCCGAAAATGTCTCCGTAGCGTGGGCACGAGGCATTGATCTCGACGACCCTCCCGGCGACAGGATACGGGCATGGATCACGACGTCGACTTCCTCATTGTCGGGGCCGGCGCGTGTGGCCTGGCCGCCGCGATCGCAGCCCACGACGCCGGATTATCGGTGGCGATTCTCGAGAAGATGCCTCGCCCGGGCGGAAACCTGGCCCTTTCCACAGGTTCGATCGCGGGCGCCGGAACGCGTTTCCAGCGCGAGGCAAGGATTGAGGACAGCGGCAGCCGCTTTTGTTCTGACCTGATGCGCATCGCACCCGACACCGATGACGCGGACCTCGTACGCCGGGTCACGGAGATTTCTGCAGAAACGGTCGAGTGGCTGGTGGACACGGTCAAGGCGCGGTTGCACCTGGTTACCACGTACAAACATATCGGGCATACACAGGCACGACTGCACGCACCGGCGTCCCGCAGGGGCATCGATTTGCTCAACGATCTCCTGGTGTCGATCGATGCTCGCGGCATCCCAGTCGCCGTTGGTAATGAGGTCCTTGACCTGATAGCCGACGGCGGGGCAATCGTCGGTGCCCGGACAAGGGTGGGCAGGGAGACGGCGACTGTCCGTGCGAGGAAGTTGCTTCTCGCGGTCAGCGGCTTCGGAGCCAATCGCGACCTCGTCCGCAGATTCTGTCCCGAGATCGCCGAAGCAACCTACTTCGGTGCTCAGGGTTCGACCGGCGAAGCGGTGATCTGGGGCGAGAAGCTCGGCGCCGAGCTCCTGAACATGGGCGCATACCAGGCGTTTGCGGCCGTATCGGACCCGCACGGCAGCCTGCTCTCTTGGACGACCGTCGAAAAGGGCGCCTTCATGGTCGCGCCTGACGGCCGGCGATTCGGCGACGAAAGTCTCGGCTATTCCGGCTTCGCACGTCTCATGCTGGCGAAGACGAGGTGGGCATATGCGGTATTCGACCAGCGCATCTTCGATATCGTCGCTCTCGAGGACGAGTTTGCTGAATTGAGTCGGCTGGGCGGATTCAAATCTGCCGGCGACCCCCGCAGCCTCGCTGCTCAGATGGGTCTCGATGCCCAGGCTTTCTCCGAGACGTTCGCCGAGTACCACGCTGCCGCAACCGGAACGAGACCAGACGTCCACGGACGGCAGGATTTCGGACTTGCCCCACTCGAAGGTAGGCTGTTTGCCTGCCGCGTAGTGGCCGGGCTCTTCAACACTCAGGGAGGCTTGCGAATCGACCGCGACGCCCGAGTGTTGCGGCCGGATGGCGCGCCCATCCGCAATCTATTCGCTGGCGGTGGGGCAGCGGCAGGTATCAGCGGCCGGCAAGGCCCACTGGGTTACGCTTCAGGTTGCGGCCTGCTTTCGGCGATCGCGCTTGGCCGCGTCGCAGCCCTTGCGGCCGAACGGGAAGTTAGGCCCGGCAGAGAGAGGTGAACCACCGTTCGTTAGGTCGTCAACTTAAGCTCGAATGAAGTAGATATTCATACTTATTCGTTTTTTTTTGACGCGGGGCGCTTGCTAATTTGCATGCGCTTCGTCTGGATCAGTCGCGTCGTTGGACGGCCTCACTTAGCGAAAAGAAATATATCTGATGTAGCGCAAGGATAAAAATGCCGAGCGTTGAGCGCAAGGTAAGCGTATCGGTTTGGCGCGGCGGAGAAAGTGGCGAGTTCGTTTCCTATGACGTGCCGATGTATGTGAGCCAGACGGTGCTCGACATCGTCACATGGATCCAGCGCAACATCGATACGACACTTTCATATCGGTTCGCCTGCCGGGTCGGCATGTGCGGTTCCTGCGCCATGACGGTCAACGGCAGACCCCGTTGGACATGTCGGACTCACGTCTCGTCGGTTGCGGGCGACGGCCACGTCGAGATCGCGCCGCTCGAGAACCTGCCTGTCGTCAAAGACCTGGTCGTGGACATGCGTCCCTTCTTCGAGAAGTGGCAGGATGCCAAGGGCCGTTTCGAGCCGTCACTGACGCGCGAGGACCCGATCGAGAGGATCAGGCCCGACGACCCTGCGCGCATATCGGCGGACAAGGCCATCGAATGCATCAATTGCGGTGTCTGCTACGCCGCCTGCGATACCGTGCGCTGGAACCCCGACTATCTGGGCCCCGCGCAGCTCAATCGCGCCTGGACGCTGGTGAACGACGTACGGGACGCAGGCAATGCCGAACGCCTTACTGCGGTCTCCCGCGACGGTGGCTGCCACTCCTGTCACTCGCATCAGTCCTGCCAGGAATTCTGCCCGGTGGCCCTCAACCCGACCGCGTCGATCGCTGGGCTGAAGCGCCGTTCGGCGCAGGCCGCGATCAAGGGCGAGATACCCGCGTGAGCGTGCGGCTCTACATACTGCAGCGCGTGACGGCGCTGATCCTTCTGCCGATGATCATCGTGCATGTCGCGGTGATCTTCTATGCCACGCGGAATGGACTGACGGCGGCCGAGATACTGGAAAGGACACGAGGGAGCCTGAGCTGGGGGCTGTATTACGGGACGTTCGTCGTCGCCGCCTCTATCCACGGCGCCATCGGCGTGCGGAACGTGCTGGTTGAATGGTCGCCGGCCCCGGCCCGCCTCGCCTCGGTCGGCTCCGCTGCGATCGGCGCACTGCTCATCGTGCTCGGTTTCCGGGCGGTTGCGGCGGTCGTGCTCGCATGAATGCCCAGCGAGCCACCTTCCTCGCAAGCCGTCGGCGCCCGCTCTGGCTCGCCGCGCTGCTGCATCGGCTGTCCGGCTTGGGACTGGCGCTGTTCCTGCCGCTGCATTTTCTCGTGCTTGGTCTCGCCATCGACGGCGAGGCAGAGCTCGAGGGCTTTCTGCGCTGGACGGACATGCCGTTGGTCAAGGCGGCGGAAGGCGGGCTGCTGTTCCTGCTCGTTGTGCACATGCTCGGTGGCGTGCGGCTGCTCGTCATCGAGAACTTTCCCTGGCGCGGCCGCCAGAAACAGATGGCCTTCGCAGCGGTCGGCGCCGCCGCCGCGGTGATGTTCGCATTTCTGGCAAGCCCGTTGTGAGGCGTTCCATGATGCTTGAACGTTCTCAGACGGATGTTCTGATCCTCGGTTCCGGCGGGGCGGGCCTGTTCGCAGCGCTTCACGCCCTGCAAGCTGATCCGGACCTCGACATCACCATCGCCACCAAGGGTCTGCTCGGAAAATCCGGCTGCACGCGCATGGTCCAGGGCGGCTACAACGTCGCGCTGCACCAGGGCGACTCGGTCGAACGTCATTTCATGGACACGATCGAGGGCGGCAAGTGGCTGCCGCATCAGGAGTTGGCGTGGACGCTGGTCACCAAGGCGGTCGAGCGCGTCCGCGAGTTGGAGAATGAGATCGGCTGCTTCTTCGATCGCAACCCCGACGGCTCGCTGCATGGCAAGGCCTTTGCCGGACAGACATTCGATCGCACGGTTCACAAGGGCGACCTCACCGGCATCGAGATCATGAACCGGCTGATGGAGCAGGTCTGGGCGCGCCCGGCAATCCGGAGGCTCGAGGAGCACCGCGCCCTCGCCCTCATCAGGTCCGGGGACGGCGCGTCGATTTCCGGCGTTCTGATGGTCGACGTCCGCACTGGGCAGTACCGGTTCATACAGGCCCGCGCGGTCCTGCTCGCCACAGGCGGCGGGCCGACCATGTACCGCTACCATACTCCGTCCGGCGACAAGAGCATGGACGGGCTGGCGATGGCGTTCCGCGCCGGGGTGCGGCTACGCGACATGGAGATGGTGCAGTTCCATCCGACCGGCCTGCTTGCAGGCGCGCAGACCCGCATGACGGGCACCGTGCTCGAGGAAGGCCTGCGCGGGGCCGGCGGCTATCTTCTCGACGGTTCCAAACGGCGCTTCATGGGCGACTACGACCCGAGGCTCGAGCGCGCGACGCGCGACGTGGTCAGCCGGGCCATGTATGCCGAGATGCGGGCCGGACGGACCACGCCTGGCGGCGGACTCTACATCACCATGGCGCATCTCGGTCCCGCGACCGTCGCTAAGCAGTTCAAGGGCATGGTCGACCGCTGCCGCGATTGCGGCTTCGACCTCGCTGGCGGGCTGGTCGAGGTGGTGCCGACGGCGCATTATTTCATGGGCGGCGTCATGATCGCGCCGGATACCTCCACGGACCTGCCGGGACTCTTCTGCGCCGGCGAGGACGCCAGCGGCATGCACGGCGCCAACAGGCTCGGCGGCAACGGCGTCGCCAATTCGACGGTGTTCGGGGGCATCGCCGGCGAGGTCATGCCCGGCCGGATCGCCGCGGTGGGAGGCCATCGTCCGCCGGACGAGCATGTGCTCGCCGCCGAGATCGACCGGGCCGAGCAGCCGTTCCGCTGCAAGCCGGGCGACGTGAACATGCTGCGCGAGCGGCTGATGGACACGATGTGGGACGATGTCGGCGTCATCCGCGACCGGGCCGGCCTCGACCGCGGGCTCGCGGCCATCGACGCGATCGAGGCGGAACTGATGGCGACCGGCGTGCCCGACCTCGGCCGGGCCTTCAACGTAACCTGGAACGATTGGCTCAACCTGCGCTCGCTCTGCGAGACCAGCCGGCTGATCGCGCTGTCGGCAAGGCATCGCGAGAACTCGCGGGGCGCGCATTACCGGTCCGACTTCGAGGAACCGGGCGATCTCGCCACGTCCACCTATGTCGTCGTCTCGCAAACCGATCGGGGGGTGAAGATCGATGACGAACCGGTACTCTTCACGCATGTCCAGCCGGGCGGCTCGTTGCTGCGTGACCGACTTGCAGCGGAATAGGTGACGCGATGATAGCGATCGACACGCTCCAGCGAACGGCCGAAGAGTTGATGGCCAAGGCCGCCATCGAGATTCCCGAGGACTATTTACAGGGTCTGCGCACCTGCGCCGCGAGCGAGAAGACGGACCTGTCGTCCTTCGTCATCCGGGCCATGCTCGACAACTACGAGGCGGCCAAGGAGGACCGTCGCGCCATGTGCGGTGACACGGGCGTGCCACGCTGGTACGTCAAGATGGGCAACGAAGCGCGGGTGCAGGATGGCCCCATCGCTCTGGAAGCGGCGCTAAGGCGAGCGACGGCACGCGCAACCGACACCGTGCCGCTACGTCCCAACCGCGTGCATCCCCTCTGGCGCACGGATCACAACAACAATTGCGGCATCGGCGCGCCCGAGATCGAATATGCGTTTCATCCTGAGGCGGACTGGATCGAACTGACCACTGTTCACAAGGGCGGCCTGTTCGGGTCCGATTACCGCATGCTCTTCCCTGCCGACGGGATCGAGGGGATCAAGCGCTTCTACCTCGACACGCTGGTCTCGTTCGGCAAGCGCGGCCTCGCCTGCCAGCCGGCCATTGTCGGTATCGGCCTTGGAGGGTCGAAGGACATCTGCATGGTGCTGGGCAAGCAGGCGTCGTGCCTGCGCACCGTGGGGTCGCGCAACCCCGATCCACGGATCGCGGCGATGGAAGATGAGCTCAAGGAGCTTGGCAACAGCATCGGCATGGGCGCGATGGGGTTTATGGGAAGCTCGATGGTCGTCGATTGCCACATCGAGGTGGGATACTGCCATACGGGCGGCATGCCGATGAGCGTCCACATGTTCTGCCTGTCGTCGCGCCGCTCCTGCGCACGCATCCATGCGGACGGACGCGTCGAGTTCCGCACCGATCCCATGTGGTTCACGGACTACATGCGGCGCTCGACGGTCGAGTGGGACGTGCCCGTAGCCGAGGCGGCGGAGTAGCGTCATGACCGCATTGCCGACTGCGCAGCTCAAGCTGCCCGTCTCGACCGAGGATCTCGCCAGGCTGGAACTCGGAACCGTGGTCTATCTTTCCGGGCGCATCTTCACCGCACGCGAGGGCGCCTACAAACGCGCCATCGAGGACGGCGTCGGCATGCCCGCCGCACCCGATATGCTGGGCAGCGCCAATTTCCATTGCTCGCCGGCCGCACGCGAGAATCCTGACGGAACCCACACCGTTGGCGCGGTGACGGCCACGGCATCCTTCCGCTTCGCCAAATGGCTCGACGGCTGGTTCAAGCTGTCGGGTTGCAACATCATCATCGGCAAGGCCGGTATGACGTCGGAGCACTATCGCAGCCTGTTCCTGCCGAACAAGGCGATCTACCTGACCACCGTGGGCTACGGGACCGGCGCTCTGCTCGGGCGAGGCATCAAATCGGTGGCTGGCGTCTACTGGGAAAAGGAACTGGGGCTCGCTCAGGCCGTATGGGTGCTGGACGTGGAGAACTTCGGGCCGTTCATCGTCGAGAGCGATCTGGACGGCAACAGCCTGTTCGAGCGGGAGAACGCGAAGATCGCCGAGAAGATCGAAGCGGCCTATGCCGGCACAAGGCCCGCTACGATGCGCCGTTTCGGCGAGACCGACGACCGGACGGAAGAACTCATCTAGAGCAATGTCCGATCAGATTGAACCGTTCTGCCGGAGGGACTTCGGGCCAGGGTCGAGGGCTTCGGCGAAGGTCGATGCGATGCATCGGCCGAGCCGGAGGCCGAAGGATTTGGCCCGAACTCACCCGGCCCGAAGGGTTTCCCGCTGGCGGCGGTCTCCAAGGCGCGCTGGATCATCGAATCGCTGGGCGGCGAGATCGCGTCCGCCGACGAGGCGCGGCAGTTGATCGGCCTGGTCTGAACAGGAATCTGGAGGCATGCGGTGACGACATCGAGGGTGGCACTGGTGACCGGCGGAGCGTCCGGGATCGGGCGCGAAAGCGCCCTGCACTTCGCCGCGGCGGGCCATCGCGTCGTCGTCGCGGACCGGGACGAGGCGGCATTGAGCGCCGTATCGGCGGAACTGACCGAACTCGGGGCAGATCATCTGGTGCGGCCCTGCGACGTGACCAGCGAGGAGTCGGTCGCCGCCCTCCACGAGGCCATCGCCGAGGCCTATGGCCGTCTGGACATCCTGGTGACCGCCGCCGGAGTCGACCTCCACCGGAGCATGGCCGACACCGCCGTCGCAGACTGGCGACGCGTCATCGACATCAACCTGACCGGCGGGTTCCTCTGTGCGAAGCATGCCCAGGCACTGATGCGCAGCAATGGTTTCGGTCGGATCGTCTTCCTCGGATCGACCTCGGGCGTGACCGGCATGGGCTATCCCGCATACAGCGCGTCCAAGGCGGCACTTGCGGGCTTCGCCCGTTCCGCGGCGCGAGAGCTTGCGCCCTATGGGATCACCGTCAACGTGGTCGCTCCGGGACCGGTCAAGACACCCATGACCGAGAAGCTGTGGCAGGAAGATCCCGACCGCCTGGATAACCTTAAACGTGCGGTTCCGGTCGGGCGCGTCGCGGAGGCTTCCGAGATCGCCGAACTCATCGCCTTCATATCATCGGACGCCGCTGGTTTCGTGACCGGCTCGCAGATCGTCGCCGACGGCGGCCTTACGTCGACACTCAATCTTTCGCCGGGAAAGTGGACCGGCGCGCGATGATATCAGGGGCGATATTGAATCCTGATGAACTAGTGCCTTCATGATTTTTTATTTTTGTGAAGCTACCGGCTGCCATAGACTGCGGGGAAACCTGTTGTCGTCGGCGCTGGTGACCATGCCGTTCCGGCGCGGCGATAGCATGATCCAGCAGCAAGCCAGGAAACTCCCAAGCTGATGCAGTTCCCTCCCAAGCGCGAATGCCCGTTTCATCCTCCCGATGCGTATCGGAATGCCAGGGAGAGCGAGCCCGTCTCGCGGGTCACCCTGTGGGACGGCTCGCGGGCCTGGCTGTTCACCCGCTACGACGATGTTCGGGAAATCCTGGGGGACCCGCGCTTCAGCCCGGTGGCTACGCGGCCGGGCTATCCGTTCGTGACGGAGGCGCGGCGCGCCGTGCTTCTCGGCGAGCGGCCGAACATCAACTTCATGGACCCTCCCGAGCACACCAAGTTCCGGCGCATCGTGGCGCCGATATTTCTCGCGCAGAAGGTCAGCGCCATGCGGCCGCTGGTGCAGTCGCTCGTCGACAACCTCGTCGACGCCATGGAGGCGAAGGGGCCGCCGGCCGATCTGGTCGACGACTTCGCGCTCGAACTGCCCGTACACGTTATCGCCCACATGGTGGGGGTGCCGGTCGAGCAAAGCGAAGTCTTCCTGGAGGCAGCGAAGGCGCGCTTCGACCTGAGTTCAGACCCGTCGGTCCCGCTTCGTGCGGCGAAGCAGCTCTGGGGTTATCTGGACGCTCACCTGGCGTTGAAAGAAGCAGAAGCAGAACCCAGTCAGGACGTCACGTCGAAGCTGGCGCGGGAGCAGGTGCAGACCGGCAACATCACCCGCACGGACGCCATCATGATCCTCTACCAGCTGCTGGTGGCGGGCCACGACACATCCGCCAACATGATCTCGATGGGCGTTCTCAACCTCCTGCGCAAGCAGGATCAATTGGCGAAACTGAAGGCGGACTGGACACGCCTGCCGGGCGCCGTCGACGAACTCCTGCGTTTCATCTCGGTGCTGCAGTTCCACGCGATGCGAACGGCCACCGAGGACATTGAAGTCGGCGGCCAGGTGGTGCGCTCCGGTGAGGGCGTGATCGCCTCGCTGCCGGCCGCCAATCGCGACCCCGCCGTGTTCCAGAACCCGGATGTCATCGACGTGGAACGGTCGGCGCGCAATCACATGGCGTTCTCCTACGGCATCCACCAATGCGTTGGTCAGTCGCTGGCGCGCATGGAACTGGAGATCGCCTTTGAAACCCTGTGGCGCCGGTTCCCGAACCTGGCGCTCGCCGAGCCCATCGACGAGATTACTTATGGCGTTTCCAACCTGTCGTTCGGTCCCCGCACGATGAAGGTCGGCTGGTAGGGTTGGGATGAATACGGAGAGCACAGCATGCGCGTGATCGTCGATGAATCGAAATGCGTGGGGGCGGGACAGTGCGTGAACGCCGCGCCCGCCGTGTTCGCGCAGCGGGAGGAAGACGGCGTCGTCGTCCTGCTCAACGAGACGCCGCCCGCCGAAGAGTCGCAGGGCGTCCAGATGGCGGTGCGTATCTGCCCTGCCCGCGCCATCGCGGTCGACTAGACAGGCAGCCAGTTGAGCCTCCTGGAGCCTTGGCCGTGAGCGGGGAGCGTGGCGTCGTTGTAATCGGCGGTGGGCAGGCGGGGTTTCAGCTTGTCCGTGCATTGCGGCAGAAGGGCCATGCCGGACCGATCCGGCTGATCGCGGAAGAGACGCATCCTCCCTACCAGCGGCCACCGCTCTCGAAGGACCTGCTCGCGGGCCTTCTGGAGGAGGAGGCCCTCTGCTTCGTGCCGCCGGCGTTTTATGCCGACCAACTTATAGACCTGATCCAGGACCGGGCGGTGGAGGTCGACCGGCAGGCGCGGCGCGTCACGCTCGGTTCCGGCGGCAATGTCGACTACGAGCATCTGGTGCTGGCCTGCGGGGCGAGCAACCGCCTGCTTCCCGATTACGGACGCCTCAAGGGTCTTCACACGCTCCGCGGAATCCGGGATGTCCGCGCGCTGCGTGAAGGGTTGTCCGAGGGCGGCGAGATGGTCATTGTCGGAGCGGGTTTCCTCGGTCTCGAAGTGGCCTCGACTTGCGCGAAGCTCGGCGTAGCCGTGACCGTGCTGGAGGCCATGCCGCGCGCCATGGCGCGTGTCGTGTCGGAGCCGGTGGGCCATTACTTCCGGCAGCGGCTTGTCGCGCAGGGCGTATCGTTCCGGTTCGGGATATCGCGACTGGCCGTTGAGGCGAGTGGCGGCGCCGTGACCGGCGTGTCGGTCGACGGCGAACTCATGCCCGCGAACCTCGTGCTCGGTGCGATCGGTGTCGTGCCCAATACTGACCTCGCTGTCGCGTCGGGCCTGGAGACCGCCAACGGCATCGTCGTGGACGAAACGCTGCGGACCTCCGACCCTTCGATCTCCGCCATCGGAGACAGCGCCAGCCACCCTTCGATCTTCGCGGGTGGGCGGGCCAGGCTGGAGTCGGTCCAGAACGCGGTCGATCAGGCGAACTGCGTCGCAGCGCGGCTGACCGGGGAGCCGGCGCCTTACCGGCGTCTGCCCTGGTTCTGGAGCGAACAGTCAGGCATCCGCCTGCAGATCGCCGGCGTGGCGATGGCCCGGGACGACGCCCTCGCCGGCGGGCCGCTTCAGGAACAGGCCGGGTTCTCGGTGTTGCGGCTGCGGGGTGACCGTGTGGTCGCGGTTGAATCGGTCGACCGGCCGCGCGACCATATGCTCGCTCGACGTCTGCTGGCTTCCGGGCCAGTCTTGCGGGATGACTTCGTCGATGCATTCAGCGCCGGCATGCCGGCGCTCGCATGACCATCCTCTGCACGCCGCGCCGATGCTGGTGTCTCCAGGGTCGGCATGCGGCTTCAGGCGGGCGCTGCGCGTCCGGAAAGCTTCAAATTCTCTTGAACAAGTAGGTTCATGATTTTTTATTTTTATGAATAAGATGACCCACCTATGATGCTTTCGGAGGGTTGGACGGCATTCCGTCCGCGATTGCCCCGAAGGCTACCCAGCACCGCATGCCAGGGAGGAGAATGCAGCTGATGACCTCGTTCGGTCTCGACAACCAGGACTGGACCGCAGGCGTGGACATGCCGCGGATGCGCAGGGAGCGCACCGAGCGGGCCCGCGCGATGATGAAGAAGCACGGCTTCGATGCCCTACTCCTTTACGATCCCGCCAACATCCGCTACGCGAGTAGCACGGTTGCCGGCATCTCCGCCCAGGGGTCGCGCTTTTGCGTCCTGCCCGGCGACAACGACCCGATCGTCTGGGAAATCGGCTGCGATGCCGGTCGCGAACTGGTTTCGGCACCCTGGCTGAACGGCAGGGTGCGCCACGCAATTCCGTTGCGCTTCGCGCCGCTGGAGGTGGCCAAGCAATGGGCCATCGACCTGAAAAGGGTACTCGAAGACGAAGGTCTCGATGACCCGCTCGTCGGCGTCGACGCGCCGACGCCAAAGATGACCCAGGCGCTCGAACATGCCGGCATCCGCTTCAAGGACGCGGCCCACGTGCTTTTCGAAGCGCGGATGATCAAGACGATCGACGAGATCGAATGCTGCCGGCAGTCGATCGCACTGGCGGAGCCCTGCTTCGACATCGCCCAGTCGATGATGCGGCCCGGCGTGCGCGAGCGCGACATCCAGGCAGCCATGTCCGATATTCTCTGCCGCTATGGCGCGGAGGGCTACGCCGTCATCGCCTCCGGCGACCATACGAACCCCTACTGGCGGCGCACGCTGAACGATCGGGCGCTGAGGCCCGGCGATCTGGTCATCATCGACCGCATCCATACGCTGAACGGCTATCCGTCGGACTATGTGCGCACCTTCCTCGTCGGCGACCGCGCCACCCAGACGCAGAAGGACCTGCACAAGGCCTGCTACGACTACATGTACTCGGCCATCGACATCGTGAAGCCGGGCGTCTCGACCGTCGAAGTTGCCGAGAAGCTGCACGAGCCGGAGGACTACTCCGAGTTCACCCTGCAGTTCGGGCACGGCATCGGGCTTGCCGTCCATGAGCCGCCCTACATCACGCTGATGTCGAAATACGACCCGACGATTCTCCAGCCGAACATGGTGCTGGCGATCGAGACCTTCGTCGGCGAGGGCAAGGATGGCGTGCGCCTTGAGGAGAACCTACTCGTCACGGAGACGGGGTTCGAAATTCTCAGCCTCTATCCCTACGACGCCAAGCTGACGGGTGCCTGATGCCCGCGCTGGAATGCAAGTCCGTATGCCTCGAATACGTGGTCGCGGGCCGCAAGCTGCGCGCGTTGCAGGACGTCGACGTCCATGTCGAGAAGCGTGAGCTCGTCTCGCTTCTGGGGCCGAGCGGCTGCGGCAAGTCCACGCTCCTCAACATCGTCGCAGGGTTCCTGACGCCGACGGGCGGAACGGTGACCGTCGATGGCGAGAAGGTACGCAAGCCCGGCAAGGATCGCGGGGTCATCTTCCAGGAACACGCGCTGTTCCCATGGATGACGGTGAACCAGAACATCGGGTTCGGCCTCGACGTCAACGGGGTCGCCAGGAAGGAGCGAGAGGAACGGACCCTCGAACTTCTCAAACTGGTCAATCTGGTCGACTTCGCCAGTGCGTTTCCCAGCCAGCTTTCGGGCGGCATGCGCCAGCGTGTGGCGATCTGCCGGGCGCTGGCGAACTATCCCTCGATCCTTCTGATGGACGAGCCCTTCAGCGCCATCGACGAACAGACCCGCCAGGGTCTGCGCGACGAATTTCTGCGCATCTGGCAGATCACCGGCCAGACCGTTCTTCTGGTGACGCACAGCATCGACGAGGCGATCATCATGTCCGACCGGATCGTCGTCATGGGAACGAAGCCCGGCCGGGTGCTGACGACGGTTGACATCGACCTGCCGCGTCCGCGCGACGATCTGAGCGCCGGCTTCATCGCGCTGAAGAAGCAGATCAGCGGGCTGCTCTACCGGCGAGACAACGGGGCGGTCCAATGAGCGACGCCGGCCTCGTTCAAGGACGGGCAGGCGGTTCGCCGGCGGGAGCCGTCGACGACGCCAGTCCCGGCTGGGCGACGCGGCTCGTCTCCGGCGTCTTCAACGCCGATGTCGGTTGGCGCCTCCTGTCTCTCGCGCTGTTCATCGGCGTCTGGCAGGCCTTCGCGATGATCAACCAGCACGTCAAGTTGCTGAACCCGCTGTTCGTGGTGCCGCCTTTCGATCTTCGCCATACCTTCATGCGCCAGTGGGAGGACGGCATCCTCCTCGAGGATATCGCCGCCAGCCTGAGCGCCGCCTCCAAGGGCTATGTGATCGGGGCCTCGGCAGGTCTCGTGCTTGGGATCGCCAGCGGCTACCTCAAGATCGTCCAGCGGCTCTGGGATCCGATCGTCCAGATATTCCGCTCGATCCCGCCCTTCGCCTTCCTGCCGATGTTCGTTCTCTATCTCGGGATCGACGAGATATCGCGCGTGATGTTCATCGCCTACACGGTGTTCTTCTACACCTACATGAACGCCATGCTGGGCGTGAGGCAGATCGAACCGATCCTCATCCGCGCCGCCCAGTCGCTCGGCGCGTCGCGCATGCGTATCTTCCGCTCGATCATCCTGCCGGGCGCGATGCCCTCGGTGATGACCGGACTGCGCATCAGCGCAGGCATGTCCTTCTTCGCGCTCATCGCAGCGGAGCTGATCGCCGCCAATGCCGGCATCGGCTACCGGATCATGTGGGCGCGCCAATACTTCGAAGTCGACACGATGCTTTTCGACGCGTTCCTCATCGGGCTGCTCGGCTTCATCGTCGACATCATCATGCGCCGCATCGAGGCATGGGTGCTGCGCTGGAAACCGCAGGTCTCAGAAACCTGACGGATTGTCTGTAGGGAGGAAAACGACATGGCAGCCAAAGTCGCAGGGCCGCGCGCGAGCGCCCGGCAATACCACAGTCATCTTTCCCGCCTCGCGGCGGGTCTGCTCGCCGGGGCTATCGCCCTGGCCGGAACGGTCACCTTCGCCGCGGCGCAGGACAACAAACCGGAGCAGTCCGAGGTCACGGTCTTCGCCGAGCCTTCGTTCAATACGCCGGTCCAGCTAATCACCGCGAAGAACATGGGATTCTTCGACAAGTTCGGCCTCAAGGTCGACGTCCGTTACTTCCAGAGCGCCAGCGAGGTGCCGGCCGGCATGGTCGGCGGCTCGATCGTGCTCGCTCACGGCGGACTGGCCAATCCCCTGATCACGGCGGACCAGGGCCACAAGGTCAAGATCGTCGCGCAGATCGCGGACTGGTCGCGCAGCACCTCGCTCGTCGTCCAGCCGGAACTCGCGAATGCGACGCCGCAGGATCTGGTCGGCAAGATCCTGGTCGGCCCGGACATCCCGGTCCTGAAGATGTTCTGGCTCAACTGGACGAAGCTGAACGGCATCGATCCGGCGAGCGTGAAGTGGCAGAACACGGCGCCGTCGGATGCCTACGCCGCCTTCCTCAGCAAGCAGGCCGACGCCATGCTGCTGTGGCCACCGTTCACCCGCAAGGCGGTCGACGAAGCCGGAGCGGTACTCTGGCAGGACGGTCAGCGTTCGCACCGCCCCGGCGCCGAGGGCGATGCCCGGGTCTACTACAACTGGGGCGTCGTGTTCGTTTCCGACGAATGGTACCAGCAGAACCCCCGCACGGTGGAGGCCTATCTGAGCGGCCTCTACCTCGCCCAGGCCTACATGAAGTGCCACGCCAAGGAGGTCGCCGAGATCGTCTCCAAGGAGGTACGGGTCGAGCCGGCCAACGGCGAGAAGGAAATGGCGCTCAACACCTACAGCCTCGACATGGACTCCTCGTTCGTCACCGCCACCCAGGGCGCGGCCGACTTCTACTCCGGCGTCGGCATGCTGAAGAACAAGTACGACATGTCTCAGGTCATCGATCCGAGCCTGATCGACAAGATCAAGTCGACGGTCGAGATACCGGCTGAGTGGCAGACCTGTTCCTGAGCGGAACGGGTTCGTCACCGGGACCCGGCGCGCGCATGCGCCGGGTCGCCAGGCAACAAAGAGGAGGCCGCCATGCCGACGCACGTCGCCGGGAACATCAAAGAGATCGTCTTCGCGCACTTCGAGCCCAATGAAGACCTGATGATCGGGGTGAAGAAGGTCGTCGTCGAGCGGCAGATCAAGGCCGGCGTGGTGATGTCGATCACCGGCGGCCTGGCCAAGGCAAGGCTGTCCTATTTCCCGAATGCCGGGCCGCTCGAGACGACGGCGATCAAGTTCTACGATATCCCCGGACCCCTGGAGGCTAGCGGCCACGGTGTAATCGGGATGAAGGAGGACGGCTCGCCCTACGTGCATATCCACATCGACGTGACCAATGGCGACTACGCCATCATGGGACATCTCGAAGAAGGCACATTGGTAAGGTCGCTCTACAAGATCTCTCACTTCACCATCGCCATCGCCTCGGTCGAAGGCGTGAACTTCAAGCTCCTGCAGGACGAGGAAGCGCGCAAGAAGCACCCGGAGCGTTTCCCGGTGGGCGTGCTCTATCACCAGCTCTCGCAGGCCTGACGTCCTGCCGCTCGATCTCAGGAGAACCCACATGCGCCGGAACAAGACGAAGCGGCTGATGCGTGAAGGCAAGATGGCGCTGGGAACATTCAGCTATTTCCCGTCGCCCTGGACGGTCGAGATCGCGGGCCATGCCGGACTGGACTTCGTGATCATCGACCTCGAACACTCCGCCAAGGACCTGATGCTGGTCGAGTCGATGGTGCTCGCAGCCGAACTGTACGACATGACGGCCATCGTCCGTGTGCCTTCCGCCGACGAGAAGATCATCCTGCAGGTGCTGGAGACCGGGGCGCAGGGCATCATCGTGCCGCTTGTCGGCGACGCGGAGACCGCAAGGCGCGCGGTCGCCGCGACGCGATACCCGCCGGACGGCGTCCGCGGCGTCTGCCGCTCGACGCGCGCGGCGAATTTCGGAACGGCGATCCCCAAATTCGCCGACTTCGCTCAGGCGGCGAATGACGAGATGATGGTTATCGCGCTGATCGAAGACAGAGCTGGCGTCGAGAACGCCGACGCGATCGCGCGTTCGGGCGTGGATGGCATATTGATCGGACCGGCCGACCTCTCCGGCTCGCTCGGCGTCATGGGCGATCTCGGACATCCGCTGGTGAAGGAAGCGATCGCCAGGGTGACGGACGCGGTCCTGTCCAGCAACGCCTGCTGGCTCGGCAACCTTGTCTTCTCGCCCGAGCAGGTCGCGCAGGGATATGAGCGCGGCATGCGCTTCTTCAGCTACGGCATCGATACGCAGATCCTCGCGCTCGCATACAAGAACGCCGCCGAGCAGTCTCGCGCGGCGGTCTCCGGGCTGGCCGACAACAGCCCGGCAAAGCCGAGAAAGATCGCATGAACCGTGCGGCCTGCGTCGTCGGCGCCAGCGGCGGCATAGGCAAGGCGATCGTCGCGCGGCTGGAGCGTGACGGCTGGTCGCCCGTCCTTTGCATGAGCCTCGGCGACGGCATCGACATCGACGTGCGCGATCAGGGCTCGGTTCGCACCGCGTTCGCGGCCGGTCGCAACCGGTCGCCGGAACTCGGCCTGCTCGTCATCGCAACCGGCATCGTCGACCAGACATCGACGGACAGGCTCTCGCTCGAACGGTGGAACGAGGTTCTCGCCATCAACCTGACGGGACCTTTCCTGTGCTGTCGGGAAGGCGTCGACTGGCTTGCCGACGGTGCTCGCATTGTGCTGCTCGGTTCGCTGTCGGCGAAGACCGGCGGCGGGCTGACGGGCGCTGCCTACGCCGTTTCCAAAGGCGGCGTCGCGACACTGTCAAAAGCCCTTGCGCGCGAGCTTGCGCCGCGGCGGATCACCGTCAACTGCGTCGAGCCGGGCGGGGTGGAGACTCCGATGCTCGCGACCAACGACCCTGCCGCGCTCCGGGCCATGGTCGACGCGACGCCGCTCAGGCGCTCGGCAATGCCGGAAGAGATCGCCGGCGCCGTCGCCTTTCTGGCGTCCCGGGATGCGGCATTCATCACCGGAACATCGGTCGCTGTGAATGGCGGCCTCAGGATGGACTGAACCCATGACCGTTATCGATTTCCGGGTTCGGCCACCTTACAAGGACTTCCTCGACACCGTGATGTATGCGCAGGCGGCCCGTCGCGACCGCATCACGCGGGCGATCGGCTTCGAGCCGTCACCGGCGGCAAGCAGCAGGTCGGTCCAACGCCTCCTCGCGGAGATGGATCAGGGCGGCATCGATGTCGGCGTCGTGGTTGGCCGCAACTCAGGCGCCCTCGGCTCAGTGTCCAACGATTTGGTCGAGGAGTTCTGCGGCCTGCATCCTGGCCGGTTCATCCCGGTGGGATCGATCGACCCGCGCAATCGGCGCGCGGCGATCGCCGAGATCGACCGGGTTTCGGGCATGGGATTCCGCGCCATCAACATTGAGCCCGGCGGATCCAATCCGCCGATGCATGCCGACGATCCCAAGCTCTATCCGATCTACGCGCATTGCGAGGACCGAGGGATCCCGGTGATCCTGATGACAGGCGGCAATGCAGGCCCTGACGTATCCTTCTCCGATCCGGTCCACATCGACCGCGTGCTCGCGGACTTTCCCGAACTCAACGTCGTGGCCTCGCATGGCAGCTGGCCCTGGGTGCATCAGATCCTGCATGTGGCCTTCCGCCGGCCAAACCTCTTCCTTTCGCCCGACTACCTCATGGCCAACCTGCCGGGCATGGACGACTACGTGAAGGCCGCCGATGGATGGCTCGCCGACCGCATCCTCTATGCCAGTGCCTTTCCGTTCGCGCCGGTGGCGGACTTCATCGCATGGTTCCGAAACCTGCCGATCAGGCCGGACAACCTCCAGCGGATCCTCTACGAAAATGCCGCGTCGCTGCTTCGTCTGAACGAAGGCGGGAGCGGGCAGCGTGTGGCCGCAGAATGATGCCGCGCAGATTTTTCACCAGGGGAATCAACGTTCCGTTGTTGCGCTCGGCGTGGAGGAACTCCAGCAGATGACATCGCTCTATCTCGTGCTCGACATGCAGAACGATCTCGTCCACGCGGACGGCCCCAACGGGAAGTCCGGGCTGGGCATCGCGGTCCACCAGCGACAGATCCTGGCCAGGACTAGGCAAGCGGTCGACAAGGCCCGTGCGGCCGGAACGCCGGTGGCCTTCGTCCGTGTAGGCTTTTCCCCGGACTATCGCGAGTGCCCGCGGCACTCGGCGATCTTCGCTCCGGCACGCGAGAACGGCCTGTTCAAGCTGGGATCGTGGGGCACGGAGATTCATCCCGAGCTCGGTAAGTCCGATGCCGACTTCGACATCGTCAAGCACCGGGTGAGCGCCTTCTACGGGACCACGCTGGAACCTATCCTTGCCGCGAAGGGCGTGAGCACGATCGTCGTCTCCGGGGTTTCCACGACCGCCGCGGTTCAGAGCACCGTTCGCGACGCCCACGATCGCGACTATCGCTGCATCGTGCTCGAAGACTGCTGCGCGGCGGCGACCGCCGAAGAGCACGACGCTTCCATAGTCGCGCTGAAGCGCTTCGCGCAGATCGCGGTGCAATCCGACGACGCCTGGCTCGCCGGGCTTCCGGCCAATCGGGAAGGACGGGGGAACGCATGAGCGGGAAATCGACACGCCTTCGCGCACTTGTCGAGGCCGGCAATTCCATCGTGGCGCCGGGCGCATTCGATGGCCTCAGCGCGCAGATCATCGAACAGGCGGGCTTCGAGTCCGTCTATGCCAGCGGAGGCGCGATTGCCCGCAGCTCCGGCGTGCCCGACCTCGGCCTGCTCAGCCTGGCCGAGGTCGTCGCCCGGCTGGAGACGATGGTGGACGCGGTCGATCTGCCTGTCATCGCAGACGCTGATGCGGGCTATGGCAATGCACTGAACGTGCGGCGCGCTGTCCGCGCCTTTCGCCGGGTCGGCGTCGCCGCCCTGCACCTCGAGGACCAGCGCGAACCGAAACGCTGCGGCCACTACGACGACAAGCACCTGATCGCGGCCGACGAGATGTGCCAGAAGATGAGGGCCGCGCGCGACGAGGCAGGGGACGACCTCTACCTCATCGCCAGGACGGACGCGATCGCGGTCGAGGGCTTCTCGGCGGCGATCGACCGCTCACACCTCTACATGGAAGCCGGAGCCGACATGGTGTTCGTCGAGGCGCCGGTCAGCGTCGAGCAGGTGGAGGAGATCGCGCGTCTTCTGCCCTATCCAAAACTCGTCAACATGTTCTGGGGCGGCAAAACTCCGCTGATGCCTGCCTCCCGGCTGGCCGAACTCGGCTACGCAATCGTCATCATCCCCGGCGACCTGCAGCGGGCGGCGATTACCGCCATGAAGGAGGTGCTTCGCACCATCTTGGAAGACGGCCACAGCGGATCGTTCCAGGACCGCATGGCGACCTACAAGGAGCGTGAGGATCTCGTGCGCACGGCGCACTATCTCGCCCTGGGCAGCCGTTACGCATCGGGCGACCCCACGACTGCCTGATGATGAGCCAGCGCTTTCCGGACGAGACGTCCTTCCTACGCTCGCTCGAAACCGAGGCGGGACGCTTCGCCTGCTACAGCGTCGCGGCTGTCGCGGAAGCCGGCTTGCCGAGCGTCGCCCGCATGCCGCGCTGCTACAAGGTGCTGCTGGAGAACCTGCTGCGCAACGAGCGGTCGGACGGCGTCGGCCGCGCGATGATCGAGGACTTCGTCGCACACGTCGCGGTGGCCGGCAAGACAACTGGCGAGATCGCACTTTTCCCGACCCGCATCCTCCTCAACGATTCGGCGGGCATTCCGCTGATGGCCGACCTGACGTCGATGCGCTCGGCCGCGGCACGCCGTGGCATCGACCCGCGACGGATCAATCCTGTGATCCACTGCGACCTCGTGATCGACCATTCGGTCATGGTGGACCGGCATGCCGACGATGCGGCCTTTGCCGCCAATCTCGACCTGGAATATGAACGCAACGCAGAGCGCTACCACTTTATCCGCTGGGCACAGAACGCTTACTCGAATTTCAGGGTCGTTCCGCCTGGCAAGGGCATCTGCCACCAGATCAATCTCGAATACCTCACCCGCGGCATCGTCGCGGAACGGCGCGAGGGAATCGACATCGCGTTTCCTGAATTGCTGCTGGGCACCGACAGCCATACACCCATGGTCAACGCGCTTGGCGTGGTCGGATGGGGCGTCGGCGGCATCGAAGCCGGCGCGGCGATGCTCGGGCAGCCGGTGTCGATGGCCATTCCGAAGGTGGTGGGCTGCAGGCTGACCGGGCGCCTCGGCGTTGGCGTCACCGCCGCCGATCTGGTGCTGACGGCGACCGAACGCCTGCGCGCCCACGGCGTCGTGGGTGCGTTCGTCGAATTCTTCGGTCCGGGGCTCGGCTCCCTGACGGTCGCCGACCGCGCGACGCTCTCCAACATGGCGCCGGAATACGGCGCGACCATCGGCTTCTTTCCGTACGATGACCGAACGCTGGCTTACTTCGAGCAGACCGCGAGGGGCGGATCGCATCTCGACCTCGTCAGGCGCTACGCAATCGCGCAGGGTCTATGGCACGAGCCTGACGGCGAGCAGCCCGACTACAGCGAGACGGTGACGATCGACCTTGCGGCGGTGGAACCCAGCCTCGCCGGGCCAAAGCGGCCGCAGGACAGGATTGCACTCGCGAACGCGAAGCGGCATTTCGAGGAACAGATCGCGCCGAGCCTGCCTCGGTTGTCTCCCGTCGTCACTTCCGATAGCGAGGGGCTCGACCACGGCGACGTGCTGATCGCAAGCATCACCAGTTGCACGAACACCTCGAACCCGACCGCGATGCTCGGCGCAGCCATTCTGGCCAAAAAGGCGGTGCAGCGTGGCCTGACGGTGAAGCCCTGGGTGAAGACGTCCCTGGCGCCCGGTTCGCGCGTCGTTGCAGCCTATCTCGCGAGGGGCGGCTTCCAGCCGTATCTCGACCGGCTCGGCTTCAACGTGGTCGGTTTCGGTTGCATGACCTGCATGGGCAATTCCGGACCGCTCGATCCCGCCGTGTCGCAGTCCGTTCGCGACCGCTCCGTGCACGCGGCGTCGGTACTCTCCGGCAACCGGAACTTCGAGGGGCGTGTCCATCCGGACTGTCGCCTCAACTATCTCTGCTCCCCGGCGCTGGTGATTGCGTACGCGCTGGCCGGCAGCATGCGTATCGACCTTCTGGAGGAAAGTCTCGGCGAAGATCGCATGGGTCAACCCGTCCGGCTTGCCGAACTGTGGCCAAGCGACGAAGACATCGCCGCGGCGCAGTCCGCGATCACCAGCGGACTCTACGCCGAGCTCTACAAGGATATTTTTGCGGGCGACGAGCGATGGAACGCCCTCGACGCGCCAATGGGAGAAACGTTCCCCTGGAGCAAGGACAGCCTCTATCTGAGGGAGCCTCCATTTTTTGCCGACGTGGAGCCGGGAGAAAAAGCAGACTTCTCATGGCGCGGCGCTCGGGCGCTGGCGATGTTCGGCGATTCGCTCACCACCGATCATATCTCCCCGGTCGGCCGGATCGGCGCGGCATCGGCAGCGGGCAAGTACCTGCAGGACCGGGGCGTCGCGCCCATCGACTTCAACTCCTTCGCAGCCCGGCGTGTGAACCACGACGTGATGATCCGTGGCGCCTTCGCCAATCCGCGCATACGAAACGAAATGGCGGGTGGCGAGGAAGGCGGCGTCACGCGGCACGAGCCGTCTGGCCGCATCATGCCGATCCACGAGGCGGCAGACCTGTATCGGCGGAATGCTACGCCGCTGATCGTCGTCGCCGGCAAGGAGTACGGGACCGGCTCGTCACGCGACTGGGCAGCAAAAGGCCCATTTCTGCTCGGCGTGCGGGCCGTCATCGCCGAGAGCTTCGAACGCATTCACCGATCGAACCTGGTCGGGATGGGCATACTGCCCCTGCAGTTCGTCGATGGCGTGAACAGGCATAGCCTGGGCCTAGACGGGTCGGAGACATTCGATCTCGTCTTTTCGCGTCAAACTTTGCGGCCAATGGGAATCCAGGAAGTATCAGTTAAAAGGAGCAGCGGAGAACTTCTGAAATTCCCAGTGCGGTGCCGAGTGGATACGGCCAAGGAGGTGGATTCAATTTTTGCAGGCGGAATATTGAAGCTTTATCTGGATCGTACTTGAGATGCTACCTTCCACCTTCAGCGAGTCTCGCCCAACCCGGCTCGGCCCAGCGACGTAACCAGCCATCGTGCTGTCGGCGCTGCAAGGGAGCCTGGAGCAGTAAGAGCCCGACCCGCGGAGCGCTGACTACTCTAAGCCCTGTTCCATCGAACTCGCGTCAGTCCGCATCGGGTTGCGGAGTCATGTGTCGTTCAGCCCAGCCGGTTGCGATCGCTTCGGCAGCCAACGTTCCGAACACCAGTGCGTGGCCGACGGCGGTTCCGGTGAAATAGGCTGCGCCCGTCAGCGTGCCAGCAGCGACCGTTCCACAGGCATAGAGCCCGGAAATGGCGCGCCCGGCATTGTCGAGCACGCGGCCCGCTGGATCGATGACGACACCGCCGCGATGGCCCGACGTCGCGGGATGGATCCGAACCGAATAGAAAGGAGATCTGGTGACCGGGCCGAGCGTCGGGTTCCCGATCGCGTCCTTATCTCCGAAAGCGCGCTGATAGGCGGTGCGCCCACGTCCGAACGAGTCGGCGCGTCCGGCCAGAGCTTCGGCGTTGAAGGCATTGATGGACGCTACAAGGTTCTGAGGATCGACCCCGGTCGCCGACGCGAGCGCGGGGAGCGTGTCGGCGCGGTGCATGTGTGATCCGTCGACCCCACCCGGCAAGCCGTAGCGCTTGAGATATTCGGCATCGAAAACAAGAAAGCAGGGCAGATTGACGAATCGGCCGGCGTCATCGGCGACGCCCCACGCGCTGGCGACATCGACGAAGAAGGTTTCGTTGGCAAAGCGTTTGCCGGCAGCGTTGACGAGCAGGCTGTGCGGCAGCGCCATTTCCTGGAACAGGATCCGGTAGAGTTGCCGTCCGTCGTTCACCTCTCCGGCAACCCGGATGCTCGGCATTCCGATGGTCTGGTCCATCAATGCGAACGCGGCGCCAAGCCGAGCGGCCATTCGATGGCCGTCGCCTTCATTGGACGGAGGCGTCTGCGGATGGAGCGCCGGCCCCGGCACGTATCGCCGGCTCATGTCTTCGTCCCATTCGAAACCGCCCGTGTCGAGGAGAACGCCGAGCCGGCTGCGGACCACGACGCCTCTGCCGTCATTGCCGAGTTCCGCACCCACGACCCTGCCGCCTTCGGTGACGAACGACGTCGCTCGATGGTTCAGGCGGTAAGGGATGGCATCGTACAGGATCCTTGCCCAGAGGCTGCCGGCGAGTGCCCGGCCCCAGACCCATTCGTCTTGGCGCGCGCCGAGATGCACCGCGGGCCTGATCTGCGCCATCTCCGGATGCTCGGACCGCGCCTTTTCCAGCGCGTCGCGGACGAGATCGCCGTGCGGGAGCAGGTAGCGACCGGCGGCAACGCCTCCGGGAAACTCGGAAAAGTAGTCCGGCAGACCCGGATAGGTCACCCATCGCAGCGCGGTGGCCCGTTGCAGGTCTTCGACCACGCGGTTGACGTTCTCGACATAGGCGCGCGCGATCGCGGGATCGCCACGCTGGCCGGAGACATGGTCTAGGTATGTCAGCGCCTGCTCCGGGGAGTCGGCGATGCCCTTCGCCCTCATGCGGAAATTGTCCGGAGCCCAGACGATGCCGCCCGAATAGGCCGTTGCCCCACCAACCCTGTCGGTCTTCTCGACGATGAACGGTTCCAGCCCCCGACGCTTCAGCGCGATCGCTGCGGCCATGGAACCGACACCGGCGCCGACGAGCAGGACATCACAGGTGATATCGGCGTCCATCGGCGGCCACCTCGCATCAAGCCGTCGGCTGGAAACCGCGCTTGCGCAACGCGCGCTTTTCGATCTTGCCGGCGGAGGTTTTTGGAAGCTCGTCGAGAAACTCGACGAACTTCGGCTTCTGGTAGGAAGCGAGGTAACGCGCGGCCGTGTCGGCGATGGCCTTCTCATCCACCGTTCTACCCGGCTTGCGGACGACGAAGGCCTTGACCGACTCGCCCCACAATGGGTCGGGCACGCCGATCACGGCGACCTCCAGCACGTCCTCGTGACGCTGGATCGCACGCTCGACCTGCGCGGGGTAGATGTTCTCGCCGCCGGAAATGATCAGCTCCTTGGCGCGGTCCACGACGTAGAGGTAGCCGTCCTTGTCCATGCTCGCGACATCGCCGGTCTTCAGCCAGCCCGGCGCGTAGGTCGCTTCCGCCGTGAGGTCGGGACGACCCAGATAGCCGATCATGCTCGCCGGAGAGCGCACGACGATTTCGCCGGCCTCCGCGCTCCCCCGGGGGATACGCTTGCCGTCAGGGTCGATGAGCATCACGCGGGCAAGCCAGGCCTCGCGTCCGCAGGATTCCAGCCGGTGCGCGTCGATGCCATTGACCGCCCGGACATGGTCCTCCTGCGACAGGAACGTGATGGCCAGTTCCTCGGTGCGTCCATAGCATTGGATCAGCGAGCAGCCGAAGAGATCGAGCATCTCCCGGATGACGGTGAGGCCGATCGGGCTTCCGCCATATTGCAGATTGCGCAAGCTGCTGACGTCCCACTTTCCCGGCCCCATTAGAGCCAGCATGTTCTGGTACATCGTGGGAATGCCCATCGACGCCGTCACCTTCCGCTCCTGGATACAGGCGAGTGCGATCTCCGGCTTGAAGTTCACCATCACAACCGGGCACCCGTGCGTCAGGTAGTTGATGGCGAGGAGGACCGGGCTGTGGAACATCTGCCCCATCAGCATGAACCGGTCGGTCGGCACGATCCTCTCGCCGACCACGTTGTTGGTCATGGCGGCGAATGCCGAGCGGTGGGTGTGGACCGCGCCCTTGGACACGCCCGTCGTCCCGCCCGTGTAGACGACAAGGAAGGGATCGTCGTCGCCCGCGCTTTCGGCGGGAACACCGAGTTCTGATGCGCTTTCTTGTCGGGCGATCAATGCCTCGTAGGCCGAGTCCTCGCTCCCTTCGCTCCAGCCGATCCAGTCCGCGATTTCCACCTCGCCGCGCAGGTGGTCGGCTTCGGCCTGATATTCGGGATCGTGGAAGAACGCCTTCGGCGGCGATGCCCGCAGGATTTCGGTCAGCTCCACCTTCGACAGGCGCCAGTTCATGGCCTGCACGCAGATGCCGGTGAGACCGGAGGCAAGCATGATCTCCATGAACTCGATGCGGTTGCGCGAAAGCACCGCTATCGAGTCATGCCGCGCGAGGCCCATGGCCGACATCCCCGCGGCCAGCCGTGTCACCCGGTCGGCAAGTTCAGCGAAGGTCCGCCGCCGATCGGCCGGGAACTCCGACAGCGCCTCCTCGTCGCCCTTGAGATAGGCGTGCCTGAGAACCAGGTCGGTTATGTTCATGGTGTTTCTCGCGAACGCCGGTCAGTGATCTGTTGCATCGACCCGGCGCTTGAACTGGCGCACGACCATTCCCGGAATGCTGGCGATGCCATTGGGGAACACGAGCACGACCAGAACGAGCGTCGAGCCGAGGATGAACATCGTATACTGCTCATAGGCGGACAGGCTCTCCTGAAGCCAGCCGACGAACAGCGCGCCCACCAGCGGGCCGGCGAAGCTCGCGACCCCGCCGACATAGACGCACAGGAGCATGAAGACCACGCGTTCGAAGCCGAACGCCTCGGGATAGACGTACCCGTTGTTGCCGGCGAGCATGATGCCGGCCGAGGCCGCCACCAGCGAGTAGAGCACGAAAGCCCAGTACGAATGCGCGTTCGACCTGACGCCGACGCTTTCGGCATATGCGGTGTCGACGCCGATCGCCCGCCACGCTCTGCCGAGCGGCGATTTCTCAAGGATCGCCAGGCCGGCCAGAATGAAACCCGATAATGCGAGGCAGAAGGCAAACCAGTTCCAGCCTTCGCTTCCTGCGCTGACCACGGGGGCGACGCCATACCGGCCGCCATGGCCGCCCGTGATACGCAACTCGCCGTAGATCATCGTCAATATGACCACGAGCGACAGGGTCAGCAGAGCGAGGTAGATCCGGTTGACGCGCCATACGATCGGCCCGGCGACGACGCCGATGGCGAGGCAGGCGGCAAGGCTGCCGAGGAGCGCGAGCGGCGGCGCGACGCCTGCCTCCAGCTGGAGCAGGGCATATGCGTAGGCGCCCAGCCCCATGAATCCGGGTCCGGCGAGACTGAACACGCCGATCCGGAACAGGCCGCGGAACGAGATCGCGACCAGAGCCGAGACAAGAACTTGGATGCCGACGAAGCGCTGGTACTCTCCGTTGAGGCCATTCGCGAAGATGGCGAGAATGAAGAGGCCAACCAGCAGGAGCGCGCCGTGGCGCCACAACAGGTCGACGATGTCACCGCTCCGAGATGGCGCCACGTCTTGGCTGGTCCTGTTCATGTGCCGGCTATGCCCTTGGGTCGGATCACCAGGAACACCGCGACCCCGAGGAAGACCATGAGAAGGCCGGTGCCGGCCCCGAACTGGCTGACGAGCACCGATTCCAGCAGACCGAACGCAAATGCCGCGAGCACCGTGGCGCCGAAGCTGCCCATGCCTCCGAGGATGACGATGATGAACGACTTCAGGAGGGGATCGAAACCCATGGTGGGCGTGACGTTGATCAGCGGGGAGGTGATTGCACCGGCAATCGCCGCGATCGCCAGCGACACGGCGAAGACGCTCGAGTTGACCAGTTGCGTATTGATGCCGAGCGTCGACGAGGCTTCCCGATTGGATTTCACGGCACGGACGTAGAGCCCAAATCGCGTTCGTTGCAGCGCGAGCCAGATACCCACGACGACGACCAGCGCGGTCGGCAGAAGCAGCAGCCTCTGCATGGATATGCTCACGCCGTTCGCGAGTTCGGCCTGACCGGGGACGAAAGTCGGCACGGTCTTGGGATCCGGGCCGAAGACGATCTGCAGGGCGCCTTCCATGGCCCAGAGCAGCCCCACATAAGCGACGAGCGCGAGGTCGATATCGTGCCAGAGGCGGCGGTGCATGACGAATTCGACGATCACGCCCACGAGAGCCGCCACTGCCCCCGCAATCAGGATCGCGAGTGGCGCGGGGACCGCATGGACTGCATTCAGCAGGTACATGACGTAGGCGCCAAGCGCGAAGACAGCGCCGTGCGCCATGAAGGCCGCACCCATGACACCGAACAGGAAGCTCAGCCCGGCGGCCACCAGCGCATAGGTCGCGCCAGCGGTGAGCCCGAACAGGAGGCTGTTGATGAAGAACGTCACGCGTGTCCTCCAGCGTCGGCGCCGACATCGCCGAAATAGGCTTGCCTCAGGATGTCGGGCGTTAGCGCATCCTTTTTCGCGGACATGGTGATGCGTCCTTCCGCCATCACGCAGATGCGGTCGGAGAGATCCCACAGGAGGTCGAAGGATTGTTCGACGAGAAGGATGCCCATGCCGCCCGCCCTGGCCGCTTCTCGCAGGATCGAGGCGACCTGCGCGACGATGGATGGAGCCAGACCCTTCGAGGGTTCGTCGAGTAGCAGCATGCGTGGTCTGCGCAGCAAGGCCCTCGATATGGCGACCATCTGCTGCTGGCCGCCGGAGAGGCCCGCACCGAGCTGGTCGCGGCGCTCCGCGAGCCATGGAAAGTAGCCCATCACCTGGCTAAGCCGCGCGTCCTCGTCCCCGGCGCCGACGCCCGTGAAGGAGGACCTGAGGTTTTCCAGGACGGTCAGGTCGGTGAAGATGCCCCGGTTCTCGAGCACGTGGGCGATGCCGCGCCGCGCGATCTGGTCGGGCCGCCTGTTCGTGATGTCCTCGCCCGCCAGGGTGACCCTGCCCGACGATATCCGGTGCAGTCCGTTGATGGCGCGCAGGAGCGTGCTCTTTCCCGCACCGTTCCGGCCGAGGACGCCGACGATCTCGCCCGGCCCGACCGAGAGACTCACGCCGCGCACCGCCTGCGCGAGCCCGTAGCGGGCAACCAGCCCGTCGACGATCATCGCTCCGTCAGCCAACCTTCGCCGAGCCCCAATACGCGTCCTGAACGCGCGGATCGGCCACGACGGCCTCCACGGCGCCGCTTGCTATGACCTTGCCCTTGTCGACAACGAAGAGGTACTCCGCCGTGCGCCGCACCGAGGTGAGATCGTGCTCGATCCACATGATGCCCAGCCCACGGGCGGCAAGGTCCTTGAACAGATCCTGCAGCATCGCCCTGTCGCCGGCCTCGGTGCCCGCCAGCGGCTCGTCGAGGAGCAGGTAGGTCGATCCGCCGATGACGGCGACGCCGATGCCAACCTTGCGCTGCACGCCCAGCGGCAGCGTGTTCAGCGGCGCGTCGACGACGGCGTCGAGTACGAGCAGAGAGACGATTTCCTCCACCGTGCTCGTCCCCTTCGAGGCGCTCGTTCGCCAGAGCCCCAGTTCGAGGTTCTGCCGGACCGTCATCTCACCGATGCCGGTGGTATTCTGGAAGGTGCGCCTCAGCCCGCGACCGGCCCTGAACCAGGCAGGCCTCTGGGTGATCTCGACATCGTCCAGGGCGATGGCGCCGGTATCCGGCATCAACGAACCCGACAGGAGGTTCACGAGCGTCGACTTCCCCGCGCCGTTGGGGCCGACGCAGGCGGTTATCGCCCCCTTCGGGATCGAGAAGGAGGCGTCGTCGATCACCGTGAAGCCGGCAAATCTCTTGGTCAGGTTCGACGCGATCAGCATGTCACACAAAAGAGAAAACGCGGGCGGAAGCACCTTCCGCCCGCGGATGAACTCAGGGCTTGATGACGCTTTCGACGGTCGGGATGGTGCCGACCAGTTCGCAGACGCCCGCCCTTACCTGGCAGAGCGGCACCGGATAGGTAATCATCACCGCGGGCGTCTCGCCCTGCATCGGCACGAAGGCCGCCTCGCCCCAGATCGAGTTGAACTTCAGTCCGTTGATCGTCTCGGTCAGCACCTGGGGATCGACCGAACCCGACTTTCGCAGCGCTTCTTCGAGCGCCAGGATGGCGTTCACGCGATCCGACGATTCCGGCTGGTAGCGGCCGAAGCGCGCCGTGAACTTCTTTTCCCATGCCGTCACCGATTCCGGCAGCCCGCTCTGCGCGTATCCGCCCGAGACATAGCCCTCGATCTGGTCGGCGCCGCCGGCGATCTTGGCGACGACTTCCGTCGAGGTCGCGCCAAAGTCGGCGAAGGTGCCCTTGTAGCCGAGTTCCCGGAGCTGACGGACGGCCAGGCCGACGTTGCCGGCGCCCGAGCCGCCGAAGTCGATCGCCTGCGGCTCGCTCGCAAGCAGCTTGCGCAGCGGAGCGGTCAGGTCGGTGCTGCCGCGCGTGAAGCGTTCCTGTGCCACGACTTCGAGGCCGTGCTTTTTCGCGTTGGTCCCCGAGGCCACCTCGGTCCATTGGCCGACGGCGTCATCCGGTACAAAGGTCGCGACGCGCTTGATCTCCGGCATGTTCTGCGCGACCCAGCCCCAACCCTCCGAGAACTGCGGCGGCGGCGCGACGATCGGGAAGGTGTGCGTCCATGCCGGATCGGGCACCATCCAGGATGCCGTGAGGTGCGGGATCTTGCGATCCTCGGCGAAAGGCGCGATCGCCCGCGCAACCGGGCCGCTGAGGCTGAGCGCCGCCTTGGCGCCGTCCTGCTGCACCAGCCGACGGATGTTGGCCAATCCTCGGTCGGCGCTGTTCGCATCGTCGAGCACCTTCAGCACCAGCGTGATCTTGCCATCCTTGGTCGGGATGCCGCCGGCGGCGTTGACCTCTTCGACCACGAGCGTCGTGGCGTTCTGGAACGCCGTGCCGAACTCCGCCAGCGGACCGGTCAGCGGCGCCGTCATGCCAACGACGAACTCCTCGTCCGCGGCATAGGCAGCGCCGGTTGTCAGAACGGCAATAATCGCGCCGACCTTCGCGGCGCGCGACATCAATCCAAACATCAAGGTTCTCCTGAGCCTCCACCCTGCCACGTTCAGTGGCCACGCACGGAATGCGTCAACCAAGAAATGCACGGGCGCCCGGCAATGTCAATAAAGTCGATAAAATTTCGGAATTCTGAGGAATCGGCAACGCTCCTGAATCCAATCCGACGTGCTTCATTTTATCGGCAAGACTGGGATGTGAACAAGAACGGAGTGCCGAATCTGCATCGAAGCAAATTCGGCTTTTCAACGGCTGGTGCCGATATCCGAATGTTCGGACAGACCTCTAGGCTGAATCGACATTCAGCGCATCCACAGTATTGCGGCGGCGAGTTGCAGGAAGCCGAGGAAGTGGACGGCGAGCCGGTCGAAGCGGGTCGCGATGCGTCTGAAATGCTTGAGCTTGTTGAAGC